>JBQTGU010000127.1:0-11204 GCA_052390575.1 Actinomycetota bacterium
TCCAGGCCATCAAGCACAAGTGCGCCGAGATGCTTCTCCAGGTGGAGTCCGCCCGCTCTGCGGCTTACTACGCCGGGTGGACCGCTACCCAGGAGGCGCTCAGCGCAGACGCTGCGAGCAGCCATGAGCCTTCCGAGCTTCCTGCGGTGGCCAGCCTGGCCAAGGCTTACTGCTCGGAGGCCTACTTCTATGCCGCCGCCGAGAACATCCAGATTCATGGAGGAATCGGCTTCACCTGGGAGCACGACGCCCACCTGTACTTCAAGCGGGCCAAGAGCTCCGAGATCCTGCTCGGCGACGCCACCTACCACCGCGAGCTGCTGGCCCAGAGGATCGGGATCTAGGCAGATCGGCATCTGACCGACGCCCGCGCGGCTGCCCGCGCGGGGAGTGGCAGACTCGGGACGCATGGTCGTCCTGGTCACGCTGCTCGCGGTCGTGGTGGCGCTGCTGGCGCTGCTCGTGGCGGGTCTGCTCCGCACGCACGCCGAGATCATCCGCGGGCTCCACGAGCTCGGCGTCGACCTCGACCCTGACGCGCGCGCTGCGTCGGCGACCTTGTCGGTCCTACCGACCGCTCGCGCGGAGAGTGGTCGCGCCGCCGCCGACGTCGCCGGCCAGAGTCCCCGCGGCGACGCGGTCAGCGTCGGTGTCGCCGGCAGCGCCGAGCCGACGCTGCTCGCTTTCCTCACGAGCGGCTGCCTCACCTGCGCGGGCTTCTGGGAGGCGTTCGGCGACCCCGACGAGTTGACCGTCCCCGGCGACGCCCGCTTGGTCGTAGTTACGAAGTCGGGCGGCAACGAGAGCGTCTCGAAGCTGCGCACGCTCGCGCCCGCCACGGTGCCGGTGGTGATGTCGACGGAGGCGTGGGAGGCCTACGACGTGCCGGTGGCGCCGTACTTCGTGTACGTCGACGGCCCGTCGGGTGAAGTCGTCGGCGAAGGCGCCGCCAGCAACTGGGAGCAGGTCGTGTCGTTGCTGTCGCAGGCGCTCGAGGACGCCGGCCTCGACGGCGGCGGCCGCTCGCGACGGCACCGGCGCCCCCGGCCGCGCGGCGACGCCGCCCGGGAGGCACGGGCCGACCGCGACCTGCTCGCCGCCGGCATCCATCCCGGTCATCCGAGCCTCTACCCGCGCCGCGAAGACGACCTGCGCCAGTCCGAAGGGCAGTCCGAGGCCGAGGACACGTGACCGCAGGCGCGGTGACTGTCGTCGCCGTCCTGGTCGCGACGGTCGCCGGGCTCCGCTCGAGCTGGTCGCCCTGAGGGGAGTCGATGCTGGCGAGCATCAATCCGCTCGTGGAGCGGAGCAAGAACAGCCGATTCGCGATCACGTTCACCGCCTTCGTGATCGGGTCGCTCGCGGGTGGCGCGCTGTTCGGCGCCGTCGCCGGCGGCGCCGGCGCGGCGGTGCGGGCGGTGGCGCCGTGGAGTCGGGGCGCCACCGCGATCGCGGTCGTCGTCGTGTGCGTGGTCGCGCTCGTCCTCGACCTGCGGCTGGTCGGCCTGCGACCGCCGACGGTGCGGCGCCAGGTCAACGAGGACTGGCTCACCGAGTACCGCGGCTGGGTCTACGGGCTGGGCTTCGGCTTCCAGCTCGGGATGGGTGTCGTCACGATCGTGACGACCGCGACGGTCTACGTCACGTTCGTGTTCGCGTTCCTCACCGGCTCGTTGCCATTCGGGATCGTGATCGGCACCGTCTTCGGTCTGGTGCGTGCCCTGCCCATGGTGCTCGTGACCCGGGTGCGCGAGCCGGCCGAGCTCCGGCGCACCGTGCGGCGGGCACAGGCGTGGGCGCCGATCGCGCAGCGGGCAGCCGTGGCGTCGCTGTTGGCGGCCGGTACCGTGGGCGTCGTGGCAGTCGTGAGCTGAGAGGAACGGGTTTTGGGTGAGCTGAACGCACACGGGGTCGCGGTCGACGTCCCCTCCGGCTGGGACGGACGGATCTTCCGGCGGCCCGAGCACGGAGAGGTGAGCGCGTCCGACGCCGACGGGCCGCCCGGCGCGCGCACCCATTCGGTCACCCACATCTCCAATGTCCCGCTGACCGAGGGCGTGGCTGACTTCGGGAGCGACGCGGTCGAGCGTCTCGGTCCCGACGACGCGCTCATCGTGCTGTTCGAGTACGACCCCGCCAGCTCCGGCACTGCGCTCTTTGCCGCCCCGGGCCTCCCGCGCGCGCTCGACCCCGACGCGTTCAGCCCCAACCTGCTCCAGCGCACGCTTCCCAACCAGGCCGGCGCGCAGCTCTTCTTCTCGGAGCAGGGCCGGGCGTTCTCCCTCTACGTGGTCATCGGGAGCCACCAGCGGCGCCACGACGTCGTCCCGCGGGTCAACTCCGTTCTGAAGACGATCCGCATCGAGCCGCTCATGCCGGCGGACAGCTCCGAGCCCATGCCCGCCCCGACGACCACGACCACGATGCCGCCCGGCGACTCGTCCGCGACCACCAGCACCAGCACTCCTCCGACGGCCGGTCCCGAGGTGCCCAGTGGCCCGCCGCCGTCCTCGTAGGCTGCCGGCGTGAGCGCGCTGGCGGGCCCGTTCGTGGTCGCCGCGGCGCTGCTGGGGCGGGGGGGCGCGTCGAAGGCAGTGGACCCGGGCGACACCGCCCGCGCGCTCGGCGTGATGCGACTCCCGAGCTCGCGCGTGCTCGTCCGGGGCGGCGGCGCGGTCGAGCTCTTGATCGGCGCCGGCGCTCTCGCCTTCGGCAACCGCGCCTTCGCGGTCCTCGTCGGACTGTCGTACCTCGGTTTCCTCGCCTTCGTCGTGGTCGCGCTCGTACGTCACGCGCCCTTGAGCTCGTGCGGATGCTTCGGGAAGGCCGACACCCCACCGAGCGCCATCCACGTTGCCGTGAACGCGGGCGCGGTGGTGGTCGCGGGCGCGGTCGCGCTCGATCCCGGCGTCGGGCTGCCCGACGTGCTCGCCGAGCAGCCCTGGCTCGGTCTGCCATTCCTCCTGCTGGCGACGGTCGGCGTGTACCTCAGCTTCGTCGCGCTCACCGTCCTGCCCAGGGCCCTGGCCGCCCACACGGTGGGGCGGTAGCGGATGCCCGACGAGCTGACCGAGCCCGCTCCCACTCTCACTCCCGCTCCGGCTCCGCCTCGCCCGAGCAAGGGCGTCGCGCTCAGCAACTGGCTGGTCAACGCGGCCAGCGGCTTCCTCTCCTCCCGCACGACCCGGCGCGGGTTCCTGGTGCGCAGCGCGATGACGGGCTCGGCGGTCGCGGTCGCGGGATGCGCCTTCGCCGGCCGACCCGGGTCGGCCTACCAGCGGATCAGCGAGTGCGGGCCCGGCGCGCTGTGCCGCGACGGTTACACCGAGTTCTGCTGCTCGATCAACGGCGGCTACAACTCCTGCCCGCCCGGCACCATCCCCGCCGGATGGTGGCGGGCGAGCTCGAACGTGCTCTGCGGCGGCACGCGGTACTACATCGACTGCAACCAGGAGTGCTGCGGGCCGCGCCAGGGCGCGTTCTGCGCCGGGTGCGTGGAGTGCACCTGCGGTCCGACCTGCAACCACCGCAAGGTGTACTGCAACTACTTCCGCTACGGGCAGTGCCACCAGGAGGTCGCCGCGGTCGGACCGATCGCCTGCCGGGTGAGCACGTGCGTGCCGCCGTGGGAGCTCGACGCCGCCTGCAGCCCGGCGAACGCGACCGATCAGACCACCGCCGATCACGTCGCCGACTGCCTCTTCACCGGGCCTCCGGCGCCCCCGCCGCCGCCGGCGGTGACCGCCGTCCTCCCGTCGAGCGGCGCCGTCATCAGCCCGGGCCCGGGGCAGCTCATGGTGTTCGTGCGGGCGGTCGACGGCGCGCTCTGGTACACGTCGCTCGCGTCCGGCTCGTGGTCCGCCTGGAGCTCACTCGGAGGCGCACTGACGTCGGGAATCGGCGCCGCCGTCCACGGGGGCCGCGTCTACGTCTTCGTGCGGGGGCCCGACAACGCGCTCTGGTACCGCGAGTTTTCCTCCGGGAGCTGGGGGCAGTGGTGGGACCTCGGCGGTGGCCTGGCGTCCGACCCTGCCGTCGTCTCGCACTCGTCGGGTCTGTTCGTGTTCGTGCGGGCGGTCGACGGCGGGCTGTGGTTGCGCCAGCTCACCGGGTCGGGTTGGACGGCGTGGACCAACTTCGGGGGTGCGGTCACGTCGGCTCCGTCGGCGGTGTCGCACTCGTCGGGTCTGTTCGTGTTCGTGCGGGCGGTCGACAACGGGTTGTGGTATCGCCAGCTGACCGGATCGGGTTGGACGGCGTGGGTCAACCTCGGGGGTGCGGTCACGTCGGCTCCGTCGGCGGTGGCGCACGCGTCCGACTTCTTCGTGTTCGTGCGCGCCTCGGACAACGCGTTGTGGTACCGGCAGTTCACGGGGTCGGGCTGGACGGCCTGGAACTGGCTCGACGGCGCCCTGACGTCAGATCCGGCCGGGGTGTCGAACTCGTCCGGGCTGCTCGCCCTCGTGCGAGGGCCGGACAACGGGTTGTGGTACCGACAGCTCTCGGGGAGTTGGTCGGCGTGGACCGCGCTCAGCGGCGGGGTGGTGGCCGATCCGATCGGAGCCTCGACGGGGCCGAACAACTCCTACGCCTTCGTGGCGGCGAGCGACGGCGCGCTCTGGTTCCGGGAGTTCTCGGGCGGCTGGTCGCCGTGGACGAGCCTGGGTGGTGCCCTCGCTCCTGCCCTGGGTTCCTGAACGGTGGCGCTCGTCGTCGGGATGGTCGTGGTCGGGCTGGTGATCGCGATCGCCGCCGTCGTCGTGGTCCGTGAAGCCGGGCGACTGGCGAAGGAGCCGCCGCCGGCGCTCTTCGATCTCGACGAAGCCTACGAGTGGGTCGTCGCGCATGTGCCCGACGATGTCGCCGCGACGCTCACCCCCGACGACGTGCGGCGCATCCTCGATCTCCAGGTGGAGTTCTTCAAGCGCAAAGGCGTCTCCGGCAACGGGAAGACCGCGCATCCTTCGAGCTCGGTGGTGATCGGGGGCGCGGAAACGGTCGACTACATCATCGAGCGTGCCGCCGCCACCGGTGAGGAGTACCTCCCCGAGCAGGTGCACGCCGTGATCGAAACCCAGCTCAGCTACCTGCGCGCCATCGGCGCCATCGGACCGCCCACGGGCCCCGGTCCCGACGACACCGAGCCGCCCTCCTGAATCCGTCTCCCATTCCAACGGATGGCGTGCTACAAGAGCGGTACCAGAGGAAGGAGGTGGTCCATAGATGCATGATCGATACGGGACCCTGGAGGTGCGCGGCCGCTAGGCCGGAAGGCTTGACGGTCTGGCGGAGTTCCACCGCCGCACCGTTGCCGCTCGGGCGGGGGTTGGTCCCACCCGTGAGTTCCCGAGCCGACGATCCAATCAGCCAATGTGCGGGGAGGGGGCGCCGAGAGCGCCCCCTCTTCGCGTCACGGTGCTTTCTGAATCGAAGGGTGGGGCCGGTACCCCCGGTTGCGGGCCTCGGCGAGCGTGTCGGGCCCGAACGCGGCGAACTGCTCCGACGCCATCAGTTCGTCGATGGCGTCGCTCAGCCCGGCCTCCTCGACCAGGTCGAGGTCGTAGACCGTCTGGGTGCGCTTGTCCCCGAGGAAGCGGAAGCTCTCGAACCGGCCCGGGCGGCTCACCAGCTCTCCTGGTCGCGCTCGCTGCGCTCGCCGCTCCCGCGCAATCCTGGCGATACGGGGGCGGGGAAACCCCGCCCCCGGGCCGGCGATGGCAGTTTCATCGCGCGGTGCCCGGATCGGCGAGCCCGCCCGGGAGCTCGGCCACGACGCCCTTGAGCTTGGCCTCGAACGCGACGTCGGACAGCGCCGGTTCGCTCGACCGCGTGGTGGGATCGTCCGGCAGACCTTCGAGGTCGACCCAGGACGTGCAACCGCCGTACTGCTCCTGCCACGGGACTTCGACGGGGTCGGCGAGTCGGTAGGCCCGGAGCGCGAGCACCCAGAGCGGGTCGCGGCGCTTCCATTTCAGGCGCGACTCGGCGTAGTCGTGCGACCAGATCAGCTTCGAGTCGAGCTTGCCGAGGTCGTCGGGCTCGGTGAGACGGGCGACGCCGACGATGTCGGCCCAGCCGTCGATGCGGATCGGTTCCCCCACCTTCGACCCCGGGCTGAGGTCGATCGTGTGCCGGTAGGCGGGCTTGAGCAGCTCAGGGCGCTGGTGCTCGGCGGTGGGGTAGAGCCAGCAGCGCGGCGCCTGGACGTCGAAGTGGCGGCCGTCCTCGTGCAGGCCGCCTTTGCGCACGTCGAGGATCTGCTCGCCCTCGAGCAACGCCCGCACGATGACGGCCCACTCCTTGAATGCCGGTGTGCTCACGGCGTTCAGGATAATGAGGCCGTGGATGAGACGTTCGAGTCGGACGGGCTGCGGCTCGGCGCGCACGTTGCTCGCCCGAACGGCTCGGGACCGTCCCCGGCCGTCGTGCTCTGTCACGGCTTCCCGAGCGGCCCCCGGGGCGCGGCGACATCTGCCGCGACGTATCCGGAGCTCGCCGACCGGATCGCCCGGGACGCAGGGTGGACGGCGCTGGCGTTCAACCTGCGGGGTGCGGGGACGTCCGAGGGTGATTTCTCGGTCGACGGGTGGCTCCGAGACGTCGGCGCCGCCGTGGGCGTGCTCGCCGAACGCAACGACGTCAGCGGTGTGTGGATCGCCGGCATCGGTGAGGGGGGCACGTTCGCGGTCTGTACCGCCGCCGGGGATGCGCGCGTCAGCGGGGTGGCGACGCTGGGCGCGCCGGCGTCGTTGCACGACTGGGCCCGTGAGCCGGCGCGGTTCCTCGCCCACACCCGCCGGGTCGGAATGGTCCGCACCGCCGGGTTCCCGGCGGACCCGGCCGCGTGGGGACGCGAGCTCGCGACGCTCGACGCGGTCGCAGCGGCTCGACGGCTGCGCCCGCGACCATTGCTGGTCGTGCACGGTTCGGCCGACGACACGATCCCGGGCGACGACGCACGCGCGCTGTGCGACGCGGCTGGGCCGGGCGCGGAGCTGCGCATCGTGCACTCCGCGGGTCACCGGTTGCGCCACGACCCGCGCGCGATCGCCCTCCTGATCGGCTGGCTCGACCGCCAGAGCACCTAGGCGGAGGGCACCACCCACGCAGGAGTAGAGAACTTGGCGCCGAGCGAGCGCCCGCGGCGCAGGTATCCTGCGCCGCAGCGAGGGAGGCAGAGGAGATGGCCAAGAGAGTTCTCGTCACCGGCGGCGCCGGCTTCGTCGGATCGCACCTGGTCGACGAGCTCGTCGCTCAGGGCCATTCCGTGCGCGTCCTCGACCGGCTCGAGCCCCAGGTGCACGGGCCCGACGCCGAGCGACCCGGCTTCCGGCCCGACTACCTGCACTCCGACGCCGAGCTCGTCGCCGGCGACGTCGGCGATCGGGCGACGCTCGACCGTGCCCTCGAGGGGATCGACGTGGTGTCCCACCATGCCGCCGCGGTCGGCGTCGGGCAGAGCATGTACGAGGTCGAGCGCTACGTCGCCCGCAACACCCAGGCGACCGCCACGCTGCTTCAGGCCATCATCGACCGCGACCAGCCCCTCGAGCGCCTCATCGTCGCGTCGTCGATGAGCATCTACGGCGAGGGCGAGTATCAGGTCGCCGACGGCACGAGCATCGCTCCCCGGCCGCGTCCCGACTCGCAGCTCGCCGACCAGCGCTGGGAGGTGTACGGCGACGGCGGGGTCGACGCAGTCCCGGTGCCGACCACCGAGGACAAGCCCCTCCAACCCACCTCGGTGTACGCGCTCTCCAAGCGCGACCAGGAGGAGTACTGCCTCATGGTCGGGGCCGCGTACGGATTCCCCACCGTCGCGCTCCGGTACTTCAATATCTACGGGCCGCGCCAGGCGCTGTCGAACCCGTACACGGGCGTCGCGGCGATCTTCGGCTCATGCCTCCTCAATGGCGAGCCGCCGACGATCTACGAGGACGGGCTCCAGACGCGCGACTTCATCCATGTGAGCGACATCGTGGCGGCGAACATGCTCGCGCTGGATGCCGACCCCGGCGCGGTGGCCGGGCAGATCCTCAACGTCGGAACCGGCCGCCCCACCAACCTGATCGAGCTCTACGAGCTGCTCGAGAAGGCGCTCGACGTTCCCGGCATCGCACCGCAGATCCCCGGCCGGTTTCGAACCGGCGACATCCGGAACTGTTACGCCGACATCTTCCGCATCGGCGCAGTGCTCGGCTACCACCCTGCGGTCGAGCTGGAGAGCGGTCTGACCGAGCTCGGCGAGTGGATGCGGACCCAGTCCGCCGAGAACCGCACCCGCGAGGCAGCGGCCGAGCTCGAGCGCAAGGGGCTCGTGCACTGACCGCGGGAGCGAGTCGGTCGGTTCTGGTGATCGCCAACGACGCGGTCCCGTACCCCGGCCTGCCGGTCTCGGGCTCGGGCCTGCGGGCCTGGGGACTCGGTGAGGGACTGCGGTCCCGCGGCCACGACATTCGCTACGCGGTGCCAGCCGACAGCGTGCCCGACGGGACCGCGCTGGAAGGTGCGGACGCGCCGCTCCAGTTCGAGGGGCCCGACTTCCCCGACGTTGTGCGACATGCCGGCGCCGACGTGCTCGTGTTCCAGCACTGGCCCCGCGTGGGCGGCGCCGCCGAGCTCGATCTCCCGATCGCGCTCGACCTGCACGGGCCGCTGATGGTCGAGACCGCGTTCCAGCAGCGCGCCGACGCCGACTTCGCCGAGATGGCCCGGATCAAGCTCGAGGCGTTCCGGCGGGCCGACTTCATCAGTTGCGCCGGCGAGCACCAGCGGCGCTACTTCCTCCCCTGGCTCATGCTCTCCGGCCGCGACGTGACGAGCGAGTCGGTGGCGGTGATCCCGGTGTCGTTCCCACCCGAAGCACCGGAGCACGTGTGGTCGTCGGACGAGATGACGTTCGTGTACGGCGGGATGTTCCTCCCCTGGCAGGATCCGTCCGTCGGGCTGACGACCCTCGTGAAAGTTCTCGAGACCGAGCGCACCGGCCACCTCGACTTCTTCGGTGCGCGCCACCCGATGTTCGACATGGACGTCGGCGTGCTGGCGCAGCTCGAGGAGCGCATGCGCACGTCCGACCGGGTCACCGTCCACGGCCTCCGGCCTCGGGACGAGTTGCTCGAGCGCTACCGGCACGCCCACGTGGCGCTCGACCTCATGCGCCGCAACAATGAACGGGACCTCGCGTTCACGACCCGCACCGTCGAGTACCTCTGGTGCGGACTGCCCGTCATCTACGGCGACTACGGCGAGCTGGCGCCGCTCATCCGCGAGTACGAGGCCGGTTGGGTGCTCTCACCCGAGGACGCCGACGCACTCGCCGAAACGCTGCGGGAGATCCTCCGCGATCCCGGCGACGTGAAGCGCCGGAGCGCCAACGCGCAACGGCTCGCGCGCGAGCGCCTCAACTGGGAACGCACCATCGACCCACTCGACGCGTTCTGTCGCGATCCCGTCCGTCGTCCGCTGCCGCCCCATGTGCCGATGGTGGCCGACCCCCGGGAGGCGGCGGCACTGCGCGCCGAGCTGCATGCACTGCGGTCGACCAAGTCGCACCGTGCCCTCGATCCGTTCCGGCGCGCCTACGCCCGCCTCCGTCGCTCGCGGCGGTGACGCAGGCCGCCCGCTACGAGGCGCGGGCGTCGTCGAGCACGGCCGCCAGTGTGTCGTCGAGCGGGATCTCTGGCTCCCACCCGGTGGCGGCGCGCAGCTTGGCCGGATCACCAACGAGGCGGGGTACGTCGACGGGTCGGACGAGTGACGGATCGACCGTAAGACGGAGCTCGCGCCGCGACAGCCCGAGCAGCCGCTGCGCGACCTCGGCGACGCTGACGCCCCGACCGGTGCAAACGTTGTAGGCCTCGCCGGGCTCGCCCCGGTCGGCGAGGAGCCGGTAGGCCCGCACGCTGTCGGGAAGTTCGCGGTGGACCCGCACCGGATCGAGTCCGCCCACCGCGATCTCGTCCCGCCGGTCGCGCTCGGCGTCGGCGATGCGGCCGGCGAGCCCGGGCACGAGGAAGCCGCGATCCTGGCCCGGCCCGGTGTGGTTGAACGCCCGGACCCGGACGGTCGCGAGCCCCTCGCCCAGATGCGCCTGGAGGGCGAGCACGTCGGCGGCGGCCTTGCTCGCGCCGTACGGCGTGATCGGCCGCAGCGGCGCGTCCTCGCCGAGGGGGAGGTCCCGCTCGGCCACCGCCCCGTACACGTCGGCGCTGCCGACGACCACCACCCGATCGACGCCGGCGTCCCGGCACGCCCGCAGGACGGCGAGCGTCCCCTCGGCGTTGACCCGGAACACCCGCCCGGGGTCGGCCCACGCGTCACCGACATGGCTGACCGCGGCCAGGTGGTAGACGACTTCGGGCCGTGCCGCTCCGATCGCGTCCCGGATGCCCTCGGCGTCGGTGATGTCGACGCCGGGCGCGCCGTGCCGATCCAGAGCGGTGACGTCGTCGTCGCCCGCCTCGAGATGGCGGACGAGGTGCCGGCCGACAAACCCGGCGGCGCCGGTGACCAGCGCTCTCATCGGGGCGCGCTCATGGCGCGACCGGTGTCTGCAGCCGGTGGTAGAGGCGGGCGAGCTCGTCGGCGGCACGTTCCCACGAGTAGCGCGTGACGCGCTCGCGGCCCCGAGCGGCGAGCTCAGCTCGCAGGGTCTCGTCGTCCAGCCCGGCGACGAGGGCGTCGGCGAGCGCGGCTTCGTCGTCCGGGTCGATGAGCATGGCCGCGTCGCCCAGCACCTCCGGGAGCGCGCCGGCGTCGCCGGCGACCACGGGGATGCCCGCGGCCATCGCCTCGAGCGGGGGATGCCCGAACCCTTCGTAGTGCGACGGGTACGCGAACAGCGCCGCTCCCGCGACGAGGTCACGCCGGTCGGCTTCGGAGACGTAGCCGAGGCGGTGGATGCGGTCACCGTGCCGGGCGGCAGCGACGGCGGCGGTGAACGCGTCGAGGTCCCACCCGTCGGGCCCGGCGACGACCAGGTAGAGATCGGCCGACGTCTCGGCCGCGACGTCGAAGGCGCGCACGAGCGCGGGGAGGTTCTTGCGGGGCTCGACCGTGCCGAGCGCGAGCACGTACCGGTCGGCGCGGGCGAGCCGCCGACCGGCGGCGGGGTCGCCGCCCTCGGTCGGGCGTAGCCCGGGGTAGACGCGCACGACCTGCTCGGGCGGGAGGGCGAATTCGGCGCGCACCTCCGCCCCGAC
>JBQTGU010000128.1:0-10188 GCA_052390575.1 Actinomycetota bacterium
CCGAGCCGCTGCGGAGCAGCGGCGAGCAGGGGCTCGGGCCGGGCCCCGGCGCTGTCCGCCGAGCGCTACCGGCTCGGAGCGCCGCACCGTGCTTACCGGTCGCGTGTTCGTCGTTACGAAAGGGTGCGAACACGATGCTCTACGCCGCGCCGAAGCGTCTGAGGCCGACGAGGTGAACGTGCTCGAGCTGGTCGCGCCGATCGACGCCCGGATCGGACTCGTCACCGCCGGCGACCTCTCACCGAATGGCAAGCGGCTGGTGCTGCGCAACTACACCGAGGCGTTCGAGTGGCGCGTCCGCCACGGGGACCTCGGCGGCGCGATTACCGCCGAGCCGACCGTCATCCCGCTGCCGCCAACGCCGCAGGGCGAGGCGATCGCGTACACGTCCGACGGCGATGCCCTGATCACGACGACCGAGGACCCGGCCGGGACCGGCGCCTCCGTATACCGGGTTCCGCGCTAACCCAGCAGCTGGTAGCGCGGGTTGTAGACGAGGAGGCGGGCGCCGTCGGCGCGGGTCATGCCGTCGAGCACGACCTTCCGCCCTGGCGACATCCCCGCGATCTTGCGGCGGCCGAGGAACACCGCCGTGACCGCGCCCCGCCCGTCGCTGACGGTCACCTCCAGCGCGGGCGCACCGGCCCGGGGAACGATGAGGACCGACCGCACCTCGCCGGCCACGCGCACCTGGGTCCGTGGCACCACGTCACTGAGCGCGGTCACTCCCAGCTCGGTGCAGAACGCTTCCAGCTTCTGGCGGTCGAGCTCCTCGACCGGCTTGGTCAGGCGGTCGACCACCTTCTTCAGTGGCACAGGACGCAGGATACCGGCGCCGCGGGCGCTCGCTCGCGAACGAGTCGCATAGTCTCTTCCGCCGTGCCCGAAACGCCCCGGGGCCCCGCGCCACCGCCTCCCCGTCGCCCGCCGCCCGGCCGGGGCCCGCAGCATCCCCGTCCGCCGACCGGGCCCAGCCGGGTCGACCGACGCGCCGCGGCAGCGAACCGGTCCCGCCCGATGCAGATCATCGCGGCCGGATCGATGCTCGCGCTCCTGGTCGCGGCGGCGTTCTTCTTCTTCCGCAGCAGCGGCGACGGCGAGGACGCCACGAAGCAGACGAAGAAGATCACGATCAGCGACCTCGAGCTCACGGTCGGCGGCGTGTACAACGCCAACGCCGGCCCCGCGGTGGCGTTCCCGCCCGAAGGCCAGACCGCCGTCATGGAGACGATCGGCGCGTACGTGCAGGGAGGCCTGATCAACCCGATCACCGAGGGCGAGGTCCCCGAGGAGCTGGCGCAGTACTTCGACGCCGGCACGAGCGCCCGACTCAGCGGGCCCGACCGGGCCGTCCTCTTCGACGAGGACCTGCCCGAGCTCGATGGCGCGTTCACTCCGCTGGCGCAGCCGGTCATCATCACCGCGCTGTCCGACGGCACCGGCGCCTTCGTGCTCGCGACCGCGGCGGTCAACTACGAGGCCACCGCCGAGACCGAGGACGGCGACGTGAAGGTCACCCGCCAGATGGAGCTGACGCTGGCCCCCGTGGAGGGGCTGTGGAAGATCACGGGCTACGACATCATCCTCGTGCGCGATGGGCGCGGCATCACGTCCACGACCACGACGGCCGCGGCATGAGCCGGCGACGCGCGCTCCTCGCCACCCTGCTCGGCCCGCCGCTCTGCGGGGTCCTCGTGGCGATGCTGGTCGCGTCGGCGTGGCTGGTGATGGGGCGGCCGGCTCCGGCGCAGGGCGAGATCTGGTTCCGGGTGGAGCAGGTGGTGTCGCAGGCCCACTACAACGGCTCGCCCGAGCAACCGGTCTTCTTCCTCGTGGTCGGGGGCGACTCGCGTTCCGGGCCGGCCAGCGGCAGCCGGGGTGACTCCCTGCACGTCGTGGGCGTCAATCCGGCTCAGGGCGCGGCGACGATCCTCGGCTTCCCGCGCGACCTGTCGGTCCCGATCCCGGGCTCCGGGAACAACAAGATCAACGCCGCCCTCGCCTTCGGAGGCCTCGAGCTCCAGGCTCAGACGGTCGCGCAGCTCCTGGGCATCGATATCCAGTACGCGATCGCTACCGGCTTCGAGGGCTTTATCAACATGGTCTCCGAGCTGGGCGGGATCGACGTCAACATTCCCGCGCCCATGCACGACAGCGACGCCGGCACCAACTTCAACCCTGGTCCCCTGCACCTCGACGGACCCGGGGCACTGGCCTTCTCGCGCGACCGCAAGTCGTTCGGGAGCGGCGACATCGCCCGCTCCGAGAACCAGGGCTACCTGATGATCGAGACCCTCAGGTACCTCCAGACCAAGGGAACCAGCGCGACCGGCACCCTCGGATTGCTCGGCATCCTCGGCCGCCACGTGGAGCTCAAGGGCATGAGCCTGGTCGACCTCTACCGGTTCGCCCGCCTCGGGCTCGCCATCGACCCGGCCAAGATCCGCAACGTCGTGACCCCGACCGGCGGGGGTAGCGGCTCGGACCTCTCATTGGGCGCGGGCGCGCAGGAGCTGTTCGCCGACTTCCGCGACGACGCGGTGCTACAGACGCACTAGCCCGACTCACTCGAGGCGGACCTCGGCGCGGGCTCGACCCTGGGCGGGCGCCGCCAGGAGACCTGCCGCCGGCACGGTCACGGTGACTTCGGCAGCACGGCCCGCGCAGTCGCAGCTGACGAGCGTCGCGCCGTTGGCGGTAGCGGTCTCGGCCGCTGCCGCGGCCGCCGCGGCTTCGCCCCGACCGAGGGCGAGCATGTCGGCCGCCGCCAACGCGGCCGCGTCGGCGGCCGCGTCCGCCCGGGCCCGGGCCACCAGCGCGCTCCCGAGCCGAGCCGCGCCGGTGCCGAGGGCGAGACCGAGCACGACCACGCCGATGACCACGATCGTCATCGAGCCCCGCTCCGATCTCACCGCTCGACCCGCATGACCGAGCGGGCGCGCAGGGTCGGGTCGGGGAACAACGCGCCGACGAGCGGGAGGTCGGTGACCGATTGGTACGTCACCTCGACCGCCACCGGCTCGCCCACCGCGGGGCGATCACCCACGCTGACGTCGGCGTCGGGCAGCGTCCGCCGGGCCGCCTTGACCGCGCGGCCCGGGTCGGGGTCGACGCTGGCCGCCCGGGCCGCTTCCCGCGCCGCATGCACGAGCGCCACGTGATCGCGCACGATCAGCCCGACCTGGAGCACGACCAGGGCTGCGAACACGACCAACGGCAACAGGAGCGCGAACTCCACCGTCGATTGACCGCCGTCCCGTCTCCTCACCCGGGCAGCACCTTGCCGATGACCTCGTCGAACAGCTTCCCGATGGCGTGGCTCTTGGTGGCCCAGGTGATGAGCAGGGTGGCGACGGCGGCCGCACCCAGGATGACGAGCGCGTACTCGGCGGTGGTCTGGCCGGCCTCGCCGAGACGGCGCCGGAGTGTCGAGACGGACATCTGCTTCTCCTCTCTATGGGCGCGTGAGGCCACCGACGAGGGTGGGGACCACCGTCAGCAGCCCGAACGCGGGCAGCACGAGGAAGACGAGGGGGAACAGCAGCCGCACCGGGACCCGGCGGGCGTCGGCTTCCGCCCGGCGCCGCAGGCCGGCCCGCTCCTCGGCCGCGAGGCGGGCGAGCGCGGGGCCGACCGGCGCGCCGAGGCGGTCGGAGGCGAGCAGGGCGTCGGCCAGGGCACGCAGGCGCGGGGTCTCGGACGCGATGTCGTCGAGTGCCTGCGTGAACGAGGCGCCGAGGGAACACGCCCGCGGCACCGCGCCGAGCCGCCCGCCGATTGCGGTCGGTGTCCAGCGGGCCGCCACGTCGACTGCGAGGTACGGCGTGCACCCGGCCCCGACGGCAACACCGAGCAGGTCGAGCGCGACCGGAAGCTCGGCGGCGAGGGCAGCCTCGTCGCGCCGCAGTCGCGACCGCGCCCAGAGACTGCGCAGCACGCGTCCCGGCGCGCCGAGCGGTAGCCCGGCCGCGAACCGTCGCGCCCGCGACGGCCGCAGGATCCGCGCCGCCGGTTCGATCCGCAACCAGGCGGCACGGGCCGCGACCCGGCGGCGGCGCGCCCGCAACGCGAGGGGCGCGGCGATCACCAGGCCCCAACCGGCGGCGACGAGCCAGACAGTCACCGCCCGCCTCCGACGATGTGGCGCATCCAGAGCGCGGCGAGCGCCTCCAACGCGAGGCCAACGAGCAGGCAGACGCGCCCGACGCCGGTGCCGAGGAGCAGGGCGAGGGTGGCAGGGTCGACCAGCGCGGAGAAGAGGAGGTACACGAGCGGGGCCGCGCCTACGACCACCGCCGACAGCCGGGCCTGGGCCGAGAGCGAGCGGGCCTCGGCGGTGGCGCCGAGACGGTCGCGCAGCGACGCCGCCAGACCGTCGAGGGCGGCGGCCGATCGCCCGCCGACGGTGGCGGCGACCGCCAGCGCGCCGGCGACGGCGCGCACGTCGGGTACCCCCGACTCGTCGGGCCAGGCCGCCAGCGCGTCGCCGAGCCCGAGGCCGAGGTCGGTGCGGGCAGCCACGCGGCGGAGCTCCGGCGCGAGTGGCCCGTCGCCGGTGGCGAGGTGGCGGACGCCGTCGCCGACGGTACCGCCGCCCCGGAGCTCGGCCGCGATCTGTTCGACCGCGCCGGGAAGGGCGGCGGTCAACCGGCGCCGGCGCCGGTGGCGCGCCAGCCGCAAGCCGGTGGGCCCGCCCATGAGCGCGGCCAGGAGCGCAGCCGGGACGACGCCGGGCGCGAGGGTGGCAGCAAGGAGGCCGACACCGGCGGTACCGGCGGCCCAGAGCTCGATCGCCTGCTCGGGCGCGAGCGCGACGTCCGCCTCGAGCAGCGACCGGGCGACGACGGCGCGCACGCGACCGGGGAGACGCCACTTCCCCCGGGCGCCGAGGTGCTGGGCCCGTTCGACGGCGTTGGCGCGCTGCGCGGCCGAGACGAGGGCGGCCACGCCCACCGGCCCGATCACGGCGACGGCGAGGCTCAGCATCGCGACCCCGAGACGGGCCGCGCGTCGGGACGGCGCGACCGGCGTGATGGTGCCGCGACCGCCTCGAGCGCGTCACTGGAGCGGGCGAAGAGGGCGCGCAGCCCGGGTTGCCCCTCGCCGCGCACGACTTCGCCGATGCCCTCGACCCGGCGGCCGGCCTGTCCGGCGTGGCGGGCGACGAACACGACCGCGTCGACGGCGGCGGCGAGCTGGGCCCGCACCGCCTCGAGGGGCAGGCCGACGCCGGCCATCAGCACCAACGTTTCGACCCGCGGCAGCGCGTCGTCGAGTCCGTTGGCGTGCACGGTCGAGAGCGACCCGTCGTGGCCGGTGTTGAGCGCCTGGAGCATGTCGAGGGCCTCACCCCCGCGGACCTCGCCCACGACGATGCGGTCGGGCCGCATGCGCAGCGCGGCGCGCACGAGGTCGCGGACCGACACGGCCCCGGCGCCCTCGGCGTTGGCGGGCCGGGCCTCGAGCCGCACGACGTGGGGTTGGCGCAGGCGGAGCTCGGCCGTCTCCTCGATGGTCACGACCCGCTCGCCCGTAGGGATGGCGGCGGAGAGTGCGTTGAGCAGCGTCGTCTTGCCCGCGCTCGTGCCCCCGGCGACGAGCAGGTTCCACCCGGCGGCGACGGCGTCGCGCAGGAACGTGCCCGCGGCGCCGTCGAGCCCGAACGCTTCGAGGGGGACGGCCCGGGCACCGAACTGCCGGAGGGTGACCGCGGGGCCGTCGACGGCGAGCGGTGGGATGACCGCGTGAAGGCGGGAGCCGTCGGCCAGGCGGGCGTCGACCATGGGCGACGAGCGGTCGATGCGCAGCCCCAACGGCGCGACCACCCGTTCGACCAGGCGGACGATGGCGGCATCGTCGAGCTCGAGCGCGACCGCTTCGAGTCGCCCGGCCCGCTCCACGAATGCGCGCCCGGGGCCGTTGAGCATGACCTCGGTGACCTCGGGATCGGCGAGCAGCGGCTCGAGCGGGCCGAGCCCGGAGACCTCGTGGGTCAGCTCCGACAACAGCCGATCGTGGCGCGCGCCCGCGAGGAGCGGAGCCTCGTCCCGCAGCAGCTCGGCCAGATGGGCGCGTACCGCGAGATCGCGCCCGGGACCGTCGAGCTCGACGACCCCGCCGGCCGCGACCAGCCGACGGTGCACGCGCTCCTTGAGGGCGCGGTCGTCGACGCCGTTGACTGTCACGCGGCCTTGCCCCGCGCCGGCAGCAGCCCGAGACCATCGAGCATCTCGGTGGCCGAGCGCGCCAGGGAGTCGGGGAGGCGGGCGGCGAGCACGCCGGCGTCGACGGCGCGGGCGGTCGCGGCGCGGACCGGGACGCGTGCCAGCACCCGGCGATCGAGCACTTCGGCGACCTCGCGGGCGCCGAGCGACCGGCCGGGCTCGTCGACGAGGACCACGCCCGCGCTACGAGCGAGGCCGGGCGAGTGCACCGCCCGGCGCAACGCCAGGTAGCAGCCCCGCACCACCACCGCCGACGCGTCGGCGATCTCGAGGAGCGCCCGGGCCGCGGGAGCGACCGCCGAACCGGCGTCGACGACGGTCGGGACGGGCCCGTCGCGGAGCGCGACGCCCAGCGCGGCCCCGGCCTCCGCCGCCGCCACCGGCGCCAGCGACCGTTCCGCGCTGCCACGGGGCAGCAGCGCGACCTCACGCGTGGCTTCGACCGCGAGGCGGTCGAGCGCCTCCGTCGGCGCTTCCGGTCCGGCGGCCAGCCAGTCGGCGAGGCCGGTCGGTGGATCGGCGCCGAGCCCGAAGATCGCGGGCTGATCGCCGTCGAGATCGGCGAGCCGCACGCCGTCGGAATGACGCGCGAGCACGACCGAGCAGGCGGCCGCGAGCACCGACGTGCCGGAGCCGCCCTTGGGGGACCAGAGCGCGAACAGCATCTGCCCTCCTCCGGGCGCGTTGAACCAAGACGGAGGAGTGCTGAAGGGAAGAGGGACGCGCAACGCTCCCCGAGCGGGGAGCTATCGACACGGTACGGCGGGCCGGGTCCAGTGTCAAGGGGTCGCGCGTAGGGTTGTAGACGCGATGGAGGCGGCCTTTTTCGATCTCGACAAGACGATCATCGCCAAGAGCTCGGTGCTGGCGTTCGGCAAGCCCTTGTACCGCGAGGGCCTGCTGTCGCGGCGCACGATCGTCAAGAGCATCTACGCCCAGGTCGTCTTCATGCTCGTCGGCGCCGACGAGGAGAAAATGGAGAAGCTCCGGGGGGCGATGGCGGCGATGACCCGCGGCTGGAACCGCGACCATGTCGCGTCCATCGTGCGCGAAACCCTCACCGAGGTCATCGAGCCGATCATCTACGCCGAGGCGCTCGAGCTGTTCGACGACCACCACGCCGCCGGGCGCGAGGTCGTGATCGTGTCGTCGTCGCCGACGGAGGTCGTCGAGCCGCTGGCCGAGTTCATGGGCGCCGACCGGTCGATCGCCACCCGCCCCGAGGTCGACGCCGACGGCAACTACACCGGCGAGCTCGAGTTCTACGCCTACGGCGAGGGCAAGGCGAATGCCATCCGGGAGCTCGCCGCCCGTGACGGCATCGACCTCGATGCCTCGTACGCGTACAGCGACTCGGTTACCGACATCCCGATGCTCGAGACCGTGGGCCACCCGGTGGCGGTCAATCCCGACAAGGACCTCGCTCGAGTCGCGCGCGAGCGCGATTGGGACATCCGTGAGTTCGCCCGGCCCGTCCGGCTGCGCGACCGTGTGCCCGTCCCGCCCGCCGGGCCCACCATCGCGGTGAGCAGCGTGCTCGCGGCCGCCGGCGCCGGCCTGGCGGTGTGGTGGTGGCTGCGCAAGCGCGAGCACGCCGCGTGACGACCAATCGCCTAACGGAGGCCGATCGCGTCCCGCTCGCCCACCTCCCCACCCCGCTCGAGCCCATGGACCGACTGGCCGAGTGGCTGGGCGGACCGCGCCTCCTGGTGAAGCGGGACGACCTCACCGGCCTCGCCCTCGGCGGCAACAAGGCGCGCAAGCTCGAATACCTCTGCGCCGAGGCGCTGGCCCAGGGCTGCGACACGCTCGTGACTGGCGGCGGCCACCAGAGCAACCACGTGCGCATGACCGCGGCGGCTGCCAACCGCCTCGGCCTCGACTGCCACCTCGCGGTGGGCGGACACGAGCCGAGCGTGCTGTCGGGCAACCTGCTCCTCGACGTCGTGCTCGGCGCCACGCTTCATTACACCGGCGCGCAGGCGTACTACGAGACCGAGTCGGCGATCGAGGAGCTGGCGGCGAAGTTGGCAAAGGAGGGTCGGCGCCCGTTCGCCATGCCCATCGGGGGCGCGTCGGTCACGGGCGCGGCTTCGTACGTCGCCGCCGCCGACGAGCTGCGCTCCCAGCTCGCGGCTGATGGCGACGGCCGCGTCGACTGGGTGGTCGTCGCCAACGGCTCCGGCGGCACCCACGCGGGCCTGCTCGCCGGGCTCGAACCCGACACGCGCGTGCTCGGAGTCGATGTCGGGACTCGGCCCGATCTCGACACCGTCATCCCCCGCCTGGCCGCGGAAGCGGCTGCCTACGCCGGTCGCGAGACGCCCACGACGGAGCCGATCGTCGACCACACCCACTTCGGCGAGGGCTACGGCCGCGTCACCGACGAGGCGCTGGAGGCCATCCGCCAGACCGCCCGCTGCGAGGGGCAGATCCTCGATCCCGTCTACACCGGCAAGGCGATGGCGGGCCTCATCGGCTGGGTGCGTGAGGGAAAAATGACCGCCGACGACACGGTGGTGTTCTGGCACACCGGCGGCGCGGTCGCACTGTTCGCCAAGCAGTACGCCGACGTGTTCTCGCCCTGACGCGCACCGTGCCCAGGGCGGACCCCGGGCACGCGGAACGCAACGTTCGTTCGATCAGACCTCGCGGACCTTTCGGGCCACCGCGATGCCGATCGCGACCAGGATGAGCAGGATCAACAGCTTCTTCAAGACGGGGTCTCCCTTCGTGCCGGGCGAGCCGGCCGACGGATCGTAGTCCGAAGGGCCCGTGCTAGACCACGCCCGGAGGTGAACGGGGTCTGGTGGCCCCCCTCGTCTTCAAAACGAGTGGGACGGGTGATCCCCGTCCGGTGGGTTCGATTCCTGCCGCCTCCGCGAGACGTCAACCGCGGCCGCCGAGGGCGAGGAAGCGCAGGCGCGCCGCGCGTGCGTCCCAGCCGTAGACGACGGTCGTGTCGGCGAGGACGTCGTGGAGGGCGCGGTGCTCGCGCCCGACGACGACGCCGGCGAGGCCGAGACCGAGGGGCAGGAACGAGAGCGGCAGCGTGAGCACCCGCAGCGCGGCGTGGCCGCCGTCGAGGTTCGAGCCGTCGCGCCGCACGACCTCGAGGCCGACCAGCGCCATCCCGGGTGTCCGGCCCGACATCGCCAACGGAACGAAGAAGTAGAGGAACCCCCACACCACCAGCAGCGGGAACCCGATCCAGGGCCCGGCGTGGCGAACGTCGAAGCGGTCGCCCGACAGCAGCTGCGTCACCCAGACCAGCGCGCCGGCACCGAACGAGAACAGCGCGGTGCCGAGGGCGGCGTCGGCGGCGTAGGCGAGCAGGCGGGTCATCGGACCGGCGTAATGGCCGACCAGGCTGGGCTCGAGCTCTCGGCGCTTCGGGCTCATGAGGGTGCCGCTCTGGCAGGCGTCGACACGAGGAGCGGCGGGCCGTCGGGTATCGACCCCGGCCGGCGGCGGAGGATGCGGTTGACCCAACGGTTCATCCACTGGTCGAGGCCGACACCCTGGGCCCGCAGGGTGTCGAGCGCCTTGGTCGCGAGCCCGGTGGTCGACTGCACGAGGAGGTCGCCGAGCTCAGTGCGGGCCACCAGCTCTTCGACATCGATGCGGGCGGCGACGGCATTGACGTCGATGCGGTCGATCACCTCGTTGACGTCGATGCGCGCGAGCAGCGCGTCGAGATCGACCCGGGACAACACGCGGTTGATGTCGACCCGATCGAGGACAGCATCGACGTCGATGCGGTCGAGGAGCGCCTGGGCGTCGACCTGGCGGACGACCGCGTCGACCGGCATCATGCCGAGCACGCGGTCGATCGGGCCCCGCCGCTGGTCGTCGCTCACGGGGTCATTGTGCGTCGGCGCGAGCGACCCATACCAACGCGCCCTGGTAGACGGCCAGGACCGCGAGCGCGACGAAGACTCCGGCCCACGACGAGTCGAGCTCG
>JBQTGU010000129.1:0-15840 GCA_052390575.1 Actinomycetota bacterium
AGCGCACCGAGAACCCGGGGGTCGTCATGCCGAACACCGAGCCGGTCGTGGGGATGCCCGCCGACGACACCGCCGTCGACGAGACCGAGGGTGAGAGCGACGACGGGGGCGGGTCGTACCTGCCGCCCGGCGACTTCACGCCGGTGGACGCGCCGCCGGACCTGCCCGACGTCGACGCCGACGCACCGGGCTGAGCCCGCGACTCACGACTCGAGCAGCATTCCCTCGTAGCTGCGCTGCACTACCTGCGCGGCCGCGACGACCTCGGGCGGGGCGAGCGGGTGCTCGGCCCGGCGCCGCCAGCGCTCGATCGCGACCATGACCGCGTGCTCCACCTCGGTCCGGTCCGCCTCGGGCGCGAGCTCGAGACGTTGGGTGGTGGGCAGGGCGGTTCGCTCGATGAGGCGCTCGACCTCGCCCGCCTCGTCCTCGGGCAGCTCGACCGCGCCGCTGCGCAATGCGACCAGCAGGCGGAGCTCGGCCAGCTCGTGGGCGTTCGCCTCGACCTCTTCGACCGCTCCGGCGAGCACGCCCCCGTCGCTCGGGGGCTCGGCCCGCAGGACGCGGTCGAGCACGCCGAGCGCCGCCCGCGCCTTCAGCAGCTCGGCCCGGCTGGCGAACTGGGTCGCGAGCACCCGCCGGAGCTCGTCGAGACCGCTGCGTCGTGTGAGCGCGGTGGCGAGGTCCGGCGCGTTGCGCACCTCGCCCCGGCGCAGGAGGTCGCGGGCGAGGCGAACACCGAACAGGCCGAGCAGCTCGAGCAGGTGCTCCCGTTCCTCGGTTGCCAGGTCGACCTGGGCCGGCCGCCCCGCGAACCGGTCGGTCGACACCAGGACCTCCTCGGCAGTGGCGTCGTCGACCTCGGCCAGGCGGCCCAGGGCGCGGAACTCGGCCTCGGTGAGCAGGGTGGAGCCCTCGGCGAGGAGCCCGGCCACGGGCACGACCGTCTGGCACAGCCGGCGCACGTGCTGGTCGGTCCGGTACCGATCGGTCACCCGGGCGGCGGCGTCGAGCGCGTCGAGCCGGCAGCCACCGATCTCGTCCGCCCGTGCCAGCACACCGATGGCGTTCACGGGGTTCGGCTTACCGGCGTCCTCGTCGTGGAACGCCTCGAGGAAGCGCACGTCGTGGCCGTGGAGGTGGCGGGCGAGGTAGACGACCGCGTCCGCCGACGAGGCGCTGTCCTCGGGCGCGAGGAACTCGGTGGCGCGCTCCGAGACCTCGGTCGAGAGCGACCCGAGCCCGGGGGTGTCGACGAGCGTCATCGACTCGAGCAGCGACGCCGGCCACTCGATCACGATGCGCTCGAGCGAGTCGATGTCGCGCCCGCCCAGGTCGACCTCGACCGCGGCGGCGGTCCGCTCGAGCCGGACCTGCTCCAGGTCGGCGTCCCGTGGCTGGACGTATGCCTTGTACTGGCGGCCGTGGCGGTACCACGTGATCGTCCGGGTGCACTCGGCGGCGTCGGTAGCGGCCAGCGGTTGGCCGACGAGCGCGTTGAGCAACGTCGACTTCCCCGACTTCACCCGGCCCGCGATCGCGACCCGCAGCGGCTCGTCGAGGCGCGCCCGGAGCGCAGCGAGCGCGGCCTCGTGCTCGGCATGGCCCTGGTACGTGCGGTGAGCCTGGTCGACCAGTGCCCGGACCCGGGCGGTCAGGGGAGCGAGCGCGGCGCGCACGTCGGTCACGCGCCCGTGGCCTCCACGGCCGCGTGCATGCTCGCGGCCGTCTTGGTGAGCCAGGCGATGCGCTCCAGCTCGGCGTCGATGTCGTGGCGGCGCCGAGCCCGGGCCTGCGCGTCCCCGCCGGTGGCGTCCTGGGCGGCCTTCAGCGAGGCGTTGGCCGAGCGAACCAGCTCGTCGGCCCGGGCGGTGAAGTGGTCTCTCAGGGTCCGCTGGGCCCGGCGGACCTCGTCGCGTGAGTCCTTGCCGACCTGGAAGACGACGTCGTCCACGAACTTGCGCGCGGCCGCCTTGGCCTGGGCCTGACGCGCCGCCAGGCGACGCTGCTTCTCCGTCCGCAGCCCCTTGCCGCCGGCCACCAGGCCCACCGCCAGGAGCGCGGGGGCGGCGATCGTCAGGCCGGCGATGCCGCCGATGAAGCCGAGCATCAGGGCGGGGCCGTAGGCGCCCCGGGCCAGGGCCAGTGCCTGGCCGCCCAGGCGCATCCGCTTGACGGTGGAGAGCTCGGTCGGAGACGAGAGATCGGGTGCGGACGCGGCGGCAGTCGGATCGGTCGGCGGCGACGACAACCCCTGCATGACCTGGTCGATCGCGGCGGCGTCCTCTTCGAACACCTCGGTGGCGCGCTGGGCCGCATCGGTGACCCGATCGTGCAACCCGGCGTAGTGATCGGCGATCAGCGACGCCATCTCGCGTCGGAGCACGGGCTCGTACTGCTCCCACGCGCTGGCGGGGTCGAAGCCGTCGATCGCCTCCTCGTTGCGCCGCACGAGGTCCCGGACCCTGGCTCGGAGCTCATGATCGACGTCGCTGCCGATGTCGGTGAACGCGTCGGAGAGAACCTGTTGCCAGCGGCTGGCGGCGGCGCGCAGCCGGTCGGCGTCGACCCGGGCGGCCTCCAGCTGGTGCTCGAGCTCCGCGCGGTTGGCACCGTCCTCGAGTGCGGCCCGTTCGGCGTCGAAGGGGGCGCGCAGCTGCTCGCACACGCCGCCTACCTCGACGGCAACGGTGGTGCCGAGCCGGTTCCCGGCTCGCGCCAGCACGTCGTCGCGTAGCCACGCAACCAGCTCGGGCACGCTCGACTCGGCCACGAGCTCGGCGTCGTCGCTCTCGCGGCCCTTGGCCGCGAGCTCGCTCGAGACGCCCGTCACCAGCGCGGCGAGCTCGGCGGCGTGCTCGCGGTCCCGTTCGAGGATGCGGCGCCACGCCGGGTGGATGTCGACCTTCGACTTGACCAGGGCGACCGTGGGACAGCGAGCCGAGACGGCGGCGAGGAAGTCGCGCTCGGTCGCGGTCAGCTCCTGGACCGCGTCGGAGACGAAGAGGACGCCGTGAGCGTGGCGCAGCGCGGCGAGCGTGGCCGCCCCGTGGAACGAGCCCAGCCCGCCCGCGCCGGGGAGGTCGACCAACACCAGGCCGCCCCGCAGCGGGTCGGCGGGAACGCCCACCTCGACCAGCTGGAGGCCGTCGGAAGCGGCGTCCTCGCCGGTCTCGGTGACCCAGGACGGCAGCGCGGCGGCGTCGATGGGCCGTCGTTCGGGAGCACCCTCTGCCCCCGCGAACACCGCGAACGCCTCCGGCGCCTCGGCGTAGCGCACCGCGGTGGCGACCGACGTGGCCACGTCGTCGTCGATCGGGCACACGTCCGTGCCCGCCAGCGCGTTGACCAGGCTGCTCTTGCCCTGCTTGAACTCGCCCGCGACGAGCACCCGTACCGTCGGCTCGGCCGCCAGACGGCGCAGGTCACGGAGGCGGGCGGCGAGGTCGGGGCGGCCGTAGGCCTCGGCTGCCTCCACCCCGTGCTCCGCGAGCTTGGCGGCGGCTTGCCGTACCGACACGCGCGTGGTCGAAGCCATCGCCTCGGAGGGTACGACGAACCCCCCTCCGGCGTCATCGGTGAACTCACCTAGGGCCCGTGAGCTCCTGCAACGGCTCCATTCGGGTATTTCAGGTAGATCTCCGCACCGCGAACGACGAGCTCGTCCCGTCCGGTCAGGCGGCGCGCTCGAGGATCACGACCGGGATCCGGCGGCTCGTCTTCTGCTCGTACTCGGCGAACCCGGGCATGTCCTGCTTCTGGCGCTCCCAGATCCGCTCCCGCTCCTCGCCCTCGGCGACCCGGGCCACGACGTCGATCGTGTCGCCGCCCACCTCGACCTTGGCGCGCGGGTTGGCGAGCAGGTTGTGGTACCAGTCGGGGTTGGTCGGCGCGCCGGCCTTCGACCCGAACACCACCAGGCGGTCCCCGTCCCGGCCGTAGGCGAGCGGATTGACGCGTTCACGCCCGGTCTTGGCGCCGGTGTGGTGGAGCAGGAGGAGGGGCGCGCCCGCGAACGGGCCGCCGACCTTGCCGCCCTTGGACCGGAACTCGTCGATGATCTGCTGGTTGAAGTCGTTCACTTCGGCCATGTCGGGGTCAACGCCCGGCGTCCCCGGCTTTAGTCCCGTCGCGCTACCGGTCGTCGCCGGGACCCTCGTCCTCGCCGGCGCCGTCGGTCTCGCGGCCGACGACGTTGAAGTTCTCGTCGAGCTGCACGTCGACCTGGGTGCCGTCGTCGAGGGTGACCTCGACCTCGTAGAGGCTCTCCTCGTCGCCGACCTCGGTCTCGGTGACGGTGCCGCCGCCGGTCTCCGCGAGCGCGGCCGCCTTGGCCTGCTCGAGGGCACTGCCGGTGATCGGCGCCTCGTCGTCGTCGCCGCCACCACCGCCGGCGATGGCGATGCCGGTCCCCGTCCCGAGGGCCACCACCGCGGCCGCCCCGGCGATGAGGATCTTCGTTCGACCTTGCATCGGTCCTCCTGAACTCGTCGGTCTTCGGTCGTTCGCGAGCATGCGGGACCGGCGCTGAACCCACCCTGAACGTTCGCCTTTTCAGGCGGCGTTCAGGTACCAATGACCAGGGTAAACGCGGAGGAACCCGCCCGATGCGAGTGCTGGTAGTCGAGGACGAGCCCAAGGTGGCCGCGGCGGTCAAGCGTGGTCTCGAGGGCGAGGGGTTCGCGGTCGACGCCGTCGGCGATGGCATCGACGGGCTCTGGATGGCCACCGAGCACGAGTACGACACGATCGTGCTCGACATCATGCTCCCGGGCAAGAACGGGTACGACGTGTGCGCGGCGCTCCGGGAGGCGGGGAACTGGACGCCGGTGCTCATGTTGACGGCCAAGGACGGTGACCTCGACGAGGCCGAGGCGCTCGACACCGGCGCCGACGACTACCTCACCAAGCCGTTCTCCTTCGTCGTGCTGGTCGCCCACGTACGCGCACTGGTCCGGCGGTCGAACCGCAGCGCGCCCGCGCCGATCGAGGCCGGTGACCTGCGCGTCGACCCTGCCCGGCACCGCTGCTGGCGCGGCGACAGGGAGATCACTTTGACGGCCCGGGAGTTCGGGGTGCTGGAGTACCTCATGCGCCGGGCGGGGGAGATCATCCCGAAGTTGCGGCTGCTCGAGGGCGTATGGGACTACGAGTTCGACGGCGACCCCAACATCGTGGAGGTCTACATCCGGCACCTGCGGCGCAAGATCGACGAGCCGTTCGGGCGCAAGGCCATCGAGACCGTCCGAGGCGCGGGCTACCGCCTCGCCGCCGATGGGGGCTGAGGGCGGCGTGCGTCGGGTGCTCGGGAGCGTCCGGTTCCGCATCACCGCGGTCGCGACGGTCGTGGTGGCGCTCGTGCTCGCGGGTACCGCGATCTGGTCCGTCGGGACCCAGCGCGAGGCCCTGACCAACATCATCGATGACCGCATCGAGCAGCGGACCGACGACATCTCCGCACGCGTCTCGGAGGGCACGATCGAGGAGCCCCTGGCGCGCGAGTACGACGACGACGGCCTCGCTCAGCTCGTAACCGATGATGGCGACGTCGTCGCCGCCAGCCCGAACATCGCCGGGGACCCGGCGGTGGCGGAGCCACCCCCGTCCGGTCGGGGGACGCGCCTTGTGACCGTCGACAACCTGCCCCTCGGAGACGCCGGTGCCGAGTTCCGGCTGCTCTCGCGCCGGATCGAGGGGCCCGACGAGCGCTACGTGCTGTACGTCGCCGGTGAGCTCGACGACGCCAACGAGAGTGTCGCGGTCCTCCGGCGCAATCTCGCGGTGGCGTTCCCGGGGGTTCTGACGGTGGTCGCCCTCATCATCTGGTTCGTCGTCGATCGCTCGCTCCGCCGGGTCGAGGCCGCGCACCAACGGCAGCAGCGGTTCGTCGCCGACGCCTCGCACGAGTTGCGTACCCCACTCACCAGCATCCGCTCGGAGCTCGAGGTTGACCTCGCGCATCCCGAACAGCGCGACCCGGTGGCGACCGAGCGCAGCGTGCTCGAGGAGACGGTGCGGCTCCAGCGGCTCGTGGACGACCTGCTGTACCTCGCTCGCAGCGACGCCGGCGCCGCCGGGTTGCGGCGCGACCCGGTGGACCTCGACGAGGTCGTGCTGGAGGAGGCGCGCGCGGTGCGTTCCCGCCGGGACATCGAGGTCGACACCGGGGGAGTGTCGGGCGCCCAGGTGATCGGCGACGGCGATCAGCTCACCCGGGTGGTGCGCAACCTGCTGGAGAACGCCGCGCGCCACGCCCGGTCACGGGTGACCATCACGCTGGGCGAAGACGGCGGCGGGGTCGCGCTCGTGGTCGCCGACGACGGGCCCGGCATCCCCGCCGAGCAGGCCGCCCGGATCTTCGAGCGGTTCGCCCGGGTCGACGAGGCGCGCGGGCGGGCCGAGGGCGGCAGCGGCCTCGGTCTCGCGATCACCCACGACATCGTCATCCGCCACGGCGGCACGATCGCGGTGGACCCCAACCACGGCACCGGCGCCCGCTTCGTCGTTCGACTCCCGGCCGGCCAGGGGTCAGAATCGCCGCCGGCCCCCCGAGACCAAGGAGAACGAGCATGAGCCCGGTCAAGCCCATTCCCGACGGCTACCCCCAGGTCAGCCCATACCTCGTCGTCGACGACGGCGCCAAGGCCATCGACTTCTACACGAAGGTGCTCGGCGCTACGGAGCGCACGCGTATGCCCGCACCGGGCGGCAAGATCGGGCACGCCGAGCTCCAGATCGGTGATTCCGTCGTCATGCTGGCGGACGCGTTCCCCGACATGGGTTACGAAAGCCCCAAGAAGATCGGTGGCACCCCCGTGACCATCAGCGTGTACGTCGATGACGTCGACAAGACCTTCGCCACCGCGCTCGAGGCGGGCGCCAAGGAGCTCCGGGCGGTGGAGAACCAGTTCTACGGCGACCGGTCGGGGCAGTTCGAAGACCCGTTCGGCCACCGGTGGAGCGTCTCGACGCACGTCGAGGACGTCTCTCCCGAGGAGATGGGCAAGCGCGCCGCCGCGATGGCGGAAGGCGGAGGCTGACGCGGGATGGTCAACCCCAAGGACGTCGCCGCCAAGGTCGTGACCGGCCTGCATGAGGCGATCTTCCGCGTGAGCAAGGGGCGGCTGGCCAACAAGGGCTTCGGCATGCCGGTCGTGATGCTCACCACGACCGGGCGGAAGAGCGGAAAGCAGCGCACCACCATGCTCACGTCGCCGGTCCAGGACGGTGATCGGGTCGTGCTGGTCGCGTCGTGGGGCGGCGACGATCGGCACCCGACGTGGTACCTCAACCTGCGCGACCAGCCCGCGGTCGAGCTCACCATGGAAGGGAAGACCCGACCAATGCGGGCCCGGATCGCCTCCAAGGAGGAGAAGGCCGAGCTCTGGCCCCGCGTCGTCGACGCCTACAAGGGCTACGCGCAGTACCAGAAGCGTACGGAGCGCGACATCCCGCTGGTCATCCTGGAGCGAGCCTGACCGGCAGCGCCTTCAATGCGTTGTTGAGGTTGGAGCGGGTGCGGCGGGGCTCGCCGGTCAGTTCGATCGTGCCGAACGCGTCCAGCAGCTCGTCGAAGAAGATTCGGCCTTCGAGCCGGGCCAGGTGCACGCCGAGGCAGAAGTGCTCGGCGATTCCGAACGACAGGTGCGGGTTCGGGTCGCGGTGGATGTCGAAGCGGTGCGGGTCCGCGAACACGTCTTCGTCACGGTTCGCCGACGTGTACACCATTGCCAGCTTCTGCCCGGCGGTGACCGGCACGCCCCGGATCTCGGTGTCGGCGGTGGCGGTGCGCCGGAAGTAGTGCAGCGGGTTGGCCCAGCGCAGGATCTCCTCCACCGCGCCGGGGACGAGGCTCCGGTCGGCGCGGAGCGCGGTGAGCTGGTCGGGATGCTCGAGCAGCGCCAGCAGCCCCGCCGAGAGCATGGTCTTCGTCGTGTCGTTGCCCGCGGTGACCAGCTGCACGAAGAAGCTGCCGAAGTCGATGTCGCTCATCGGGGCGCCGTCGAACTCCGACGCCAGGATGAGCGAGGTGAGGTCCTCGCGCGGCGGCTCATTCCGCCGCGCCGCCGCGAACTCGATGGCGTACATCGCCATGTTCACGGACGGGTCGCCGTCGTCCTGCTCCGGGTCATGGCGGACGAGATCCGGGTCCTGGCCGCTGGTGTTGCGCTCGGCCCAGCGGTGGATCCGGCTCCAGTCCTCGCGCGGCAGCCCCATGAGCTCGCCGATCACCTGGGACGGCAGCGAGCCGCAGACGTCGTGGACGAACTCGACGTCGTCGTGCTCGCCGACCCGCTCCATGATCTCCCGGCACATCGTCCGGATGCGCGCTTCGAGCCCGCCGATGACGCGGGCTTTGAAGCTGTCGGCGAGCGGGCGGCGGTACGCGACGTGGCGGGGCGGGTCCATCGCCAGGAGCATGTTGCGCATCATCGCCAGCCGCTCGGGGTCGAGGTCCTCGAGCACGACGCCGCCCGCGGACGCCGAGAACAGGTTCGGCTCCCGCGCCACATGGACCACGTCGGCGTGCTTGAGGACGGCCCAGTACCCGGTGCCGTCGGGCATGTCCTGCCAGTACACCGGCTCCGTCCGCCGGAGGTGCTCGAACACCTCGTGGGGCGGGCCCTCGACGTACCGGTCGGGCTCGTAGATGTCGATCGTGTCGGTGTCGACCGCGGCCACGGGCAGACTCTACGGTCTGCGGTCATGACGCTTACCAGCGAGATGCCCACGGCGGTCCACGTCGGAGCGGACGAGCTCCCGTGGGCCGACATCGGCGGCGGCAGCAAGCTCAAGGTGCTCCAGGTGAAGGAGCAGGAGGGCCTCTGGATCGTCGCGAACATCTTCCAGGCGGGCTACGAGGTCCAGAAGCACCGTCACACCGGCCCGGTCTGGGGCTACACGGTCTCAGGCGCGTGGAAGTACAAGGAGTACGAGTACGTCAACCGGGCGGGCTCGTTCCTGTACGAGCCCGCGGGTTCCGTGCACACGCTCCAGTGCATCGAGGACGACACGCTCGTGTGGTTCCACATGTACGGGGCCAACCTCAACCTCGACGCCGAGGGCAACGTCGAGAGCGTGACCGACGGCGCCGGCACGCTCGCGGCCTACTACGCGCTGTGCGAAGCGGAGGGGCTGCCCCGCCCCAACGTGCTCACCGACTGAACCCGGCCGGACAGCGTCCGTGCCCCAACGCCTGCCGCTCGAGGCCGCGGCCGACCTCGTCCGGCCCATCGACACGCTCGGCATCCCGCTCGGCCCCGGACAACCCGGTTCCTTCCTGCACGCGCTCGGCGCCCGTGAGCGCTTCGACGACCTGACGGTCTCCGGGGCGCTGCTCGGCGACCTGTACGAGCTCTTCGCCCGACCGGGGGTGCGCTACCGCAGCGGGTTCTTCGGGCCGGTGGAGCGAATGCTGCGCGACGCCGGTCACGACATCGCCTTCGTCCCCGCCGACTTCCGCCGCTTCGGGCCGCTCCTCGAGCTGGCGTCTCCCCGCGTGATGGCGACGGCGGCGACTCCCCCCGACGCCGCCGGCGTCATGAGCCTCTCGCTGCACGCGGGCGGAACGGTGCGCGAGCTCCACCGTTGCGGAGCCGATCCCGATCGCGTCCTCGTCGTCGAGGTCAACCCGCAGCTGCCGCGGACACTCGGGCTCCCGGAGCATCCGCACGAACTCCACGTCGACGAGGCCGACGTCATCGTCGAGGGGGACCGTGCGCCGGTCACGATCCCGGATGCAGAGGAGACGCCGGTCGACCGCGCCATCGCCGAGCACGCCCGCGCCTTCGTCAGCGACGGCTGCACGCTCCAGACCGGCATCGGCGGCATCCCCAGCACGTTCGCGCGGCTGCTCGCCGACGGGCCCGGCGGCGACTACGGCATCCACTCGGAGATGTTCACCACCGGGCTCATGCACCTCCATCAGGCCGGGAAGATCACCAACCGGAAGGGCGTGTACGACGGCTTCTCGGTCACGACGTTCGCGGCCGGGACGGCCGAGCTCTACGAGTGGCTGGATGAGCGGGACGATGTTCGCTTCCTGCCGGTCGAGCGGGTGAACGCGCCCGGGATCATCGCCCGCAACCGGCGCATGGTCACGGTCAACGGCGCGGTGGCGGTCGACCTGTACGGCCAGCTGATGGCCGACACCATCCGGGGCGAGCAGTTCTCGGGCGTGGGCGGCCACGAGGACTTCGTGGCCGCGCCGGGGCAGGAGCTCGAGGACCGCTCGCTCGTGTGCCTGCCGTCGACCGCGACCGTCGACGAGGCGTCGGTCTCGCGCATCGTCGCCGGTTTTCCCTCCGGCGCGGTGGTGACGACGCCCCGACACCAGCTCGACGTGGTCGTCACCGAGCACGGCGTCGCCGAGCTGCGCGGCCTCACGGTCGATGAGCGAGCCCGCGCACTCGCGTCGATCGCCGACCCCGCCCACCGCGAGGAGCTGCTGGCCGCGGCCGCTCGGCTCTAGGCGCGATCAGGTCCCGTACTCGAGCATCCGGTCGTAGACCCCCAGGACCTTGGGGGCGTAGCCGGGGTCGGTGGCCCAGTTCCCCGCGCCCATCTCCTCCCAACTCGAGCACCAGCCCTTGGCGAAGAAGCTGTCGAAGTCGCCGGGGCCGTACCAGAACGGCGACGGCGGGTGGCCGAGGCCGTCGGAGCGCGAGTTGGGGTCGGCGTAGTTGCGGAGGTGCTGCATCTGGGCTCGCACGCCGTCGCGCGGGGTGGGGAAGTGGGTCATGTCAGTGCAGGAGTCGCACGCGCCTAGCCCGGCGAAGTTGTTGGGGCCGATGGCATTGAAGGAGCCGGTCTCGACGATCGACTGGGCGAAGGCGACGTCGCCCCGCACGCCGGCGGCGGCGCCTTCCTCGACGTAGATGGCGGCGAGCTCCTCGATGCTGATGCCGGCGACCGTGCCCCGGCCGCCGGTGGCGCGGAACCAGCCGGCGATCTCCTCGGGGGCGAGCGCGGAGGGACCCATGATCGTCGTCGTTCCCTTGGCCCGCAGCGCACCGACGATCTCGGCCCGCCAGAGCGCCTTCTCGGCCGTCGCCACCTTGGCGTCGAAGTCGAGCTTCTCGCGGTCGAGCCGGACGAGCAGCTCGTCGAGCTGGGTCTTGCGGAACCTCATCTCGACCTCGGCCTGGGCGAGCTGCTCGGTGGTCTCGCTGAGCTGACGCGCCGTGTCGATGTCGGCGTCGGTGGCCGCCTCGGTCAACTCGGTACGGCGGGCGTCGTCGGCGGGATCGCCGTCCCCGCTGACCTGGAAGCTCGTGCCCGAGTCGGTGTTGCGGTAGAGGGCGGCGGCGCGGTTGGACACCACCACGCGCAGCTCGGCCTCGCGGGCGCGGAGCAGCGGGATGGTCGCGGCCAGCGACGCGATCTGGGCCTCGGTCTGCTGCCGCTCGGCGACGGTGGAGTCGTACCGCCGTGCTGCTTCCAGCGCGGCCGCTCGCGCCTGGTCGAGTTGGGCTCGGGCCTCGGCGATGGGGTCGCCGGCCGCGGCCGGGCGGGACGGCCCCAGCGCCGCCGTGACGACCACGACCGCGAGCGCTGCCGCCACCGCGACGGGGCGCGTCCGGACCAGGCGAGAACCACGCATCGCCCCTTGTGTCGGCCGGTGCCCGCCCCGACTTGAAGTCGGCCGGGGGAGTGACCGGGCTGCTCGCATCGCCGCCCCGTCCCCGGAGGTCCCGGCCGCGCGGCCGGGCTCGAACGGGGGAATTGGGCGGGGGAGTCCCTTTCAGAGTGCCCGCCGGCCCCGCCCGGGTCAACCCCAAAGCGCCCGATCGGCCTCAAGGCCGCGGAGCGACCGACCGAGATACCTCCCGGGAGGAAGCACGAGCGTGCCGCCAGGTTGCAGCGCGCCGAGCCCGGGGCACCGTCCCAGACCGACGATCCCGAGAGCCCGCCCAATGTCCCCCATCCGCAGAGTCGCCCCCCTGGTCCTCGCCGCTTTCGCCGTGCTCGCGGCCGCGTGCGTGAAGGTCCCGCTGCCTCCGCCCGACGGGGTCGCCTACGACATCCTGTGCCCGGTCACCGGCACCGTGACCTTCACTGACGACTGGCAGGCACCCCGCTCCGGGGGCACGCTGCACGAGGGGACCGACGTGGTGGCGCCGCGGGGGACGCCGAGCGTCGCGGTGGTCGACGGCGAGATCAAGTGGGCGGTCGGGGCCAAGAGCGGCTACGCGATCTGGCTCGAGGACGAGGACGGCAACGAGTACTTCTACGCCCACTTCGACTCGTGGGCCCACACCGACGCCGCGGTGGGAGCGAAGCGTGACGTCCTGGCGGGCGAAGTCGTCGGCTACGTCGGCGACACCGGCAACGCCCTGGGGTGGCCGCACCTGCACTTCGAGATCCACCCCGACGGCGGCCCGCCGGTCAACCCCTACCCGTCGATCTACGCCGAGTGCACCGATCGCAACGAGTAGCGCCCGGCAACGCGGGAACGTCGGATCAGGCGCGCACGACCGCTTCGAAGGCTGACAGCGCCGGCTCTTTGGGCGTGTAGTCGGCGCGCACGAGACCGAAGTTGTCCTCGGGGTCGTCGGGGTCGGTCCCGGCGTCGCGGTACGAGTACCAGATCAGCGGACCGGTGAACGACCAGTCGCGCCAGGCCTCGTAGGCCTGGGTCACGTACTGGGCGACGAAGTCCGCGGTGACGCCGCTGCCGGTCGGCGCGCCCATCTCGGTCCCCCAGATCTGCTTCCTCCCGTCGCCGTGCTCGTCCATCACCGCGTGGAGCGCGGGCGTGACGTCGACGAAGGCGTTTTCCCCGGTTTCATCGAGCGGCAGCGCGGGGAACGCGTAGGGGTGGTGGGCAACCGCGTCGAAGTGGTCGCCGCCGCCGGCGGCGTAGACCTCCTCGAGGAACGTGACGGGCGCGACGCGACTGCCGTCGGCCTCGTCGGCGGCGGGGGCGAGGCCACCGCTCAGTACGGTCGCCTCCGGATCCGAGTCCTTGATCGCGTCGTACGCGGCGACGAGCAGCTCGGTGTACTCGGCCGGGTCAGGGGCCGGTTCCCAGAAGAAGGCGAGGTTGGGCTCGTTCCAGACCTCCCAGGTGCGCACGCCCAGCGACCGGAAGCGGTCCACCGCCGCGGCCGCGAACTCGGCGAAGTCGTCCGCATCGGCCGGCGGCGAGTGGTCACTGCCCCCGGGTCCACGGGCCCACGCCGGCGTGTAGGTGAGCAGCCCCAGCACCTCGAGGTCGCACGCGCGCGCGGCGCGGACCACGCGATCGACCGGTGCCCAGTCGAGCTCCCCCTCCCGGCGACCGACGTAGGACCAGTCGAAGTCCAGCCGCAGGTAGCGGGCGCCGGTGGCGGCGATCCCGGCCAGCTCTCGTTCGAGCTCGGTGTCAGTGCGTGCCGGCAGGCTCGAGCCCTCGCCGAAGCCGGCGTCGGAGACCCGTCCGTCGCTCGCTTCCGTCGCGCCCGCGCACGTCGAGGCCGGTGGCGGATCGGATCCGCCTCCCCCCCACACGAGACCGGACCCGATGGCGATGGCGGCCAACGCCACGACGAGAATGCCATCGCGGCGATCGGGCCGAGGGGGACGCGGGGGCCCCTCGATGAGCCGCTTGGCGCGTTCGTCGAGATCGGCGGAGGGGCGAGGTTTGGGCAAGGTGTGATGCTCGCGCAGCATCCCGGTGCCGGAGCACCACCCAGCTGCTCTTGGGCCGGTTGCTACCGGGGCGATCCCTCGGCGAACACCCGGGCGTACCGCTCCCGCACGCGCTGGTCGGCCTGCAGACGGGCGTTCCAGCCGGCCGTCACCGCGTCCCAGGTGCCGGGGCGCACGCCGCGCCCCTCCACCCAGGCATGGACGTTGGGCTCACCCCGGATGCCCAGGGCGACGATGCCGGCGCAGAGCCGGGCGTACTCGTCCAGGGTGACGCCCTCGATCGGCGCCCAGACGTCGTCGCCCGGCCCCGCCCCTGTCGTACCGGTCGGCTCGGCAGATCCCAACTACATCGAGTGCTGGGACAGGATCACGCCGAAGCGCTGCGTGACCTGCGGGTACTTCTGGATCCGCTCCTGCCACCCGAGCACCACCTTATTCCAGGTCCCCTTCGGGACGCCGTGCTCGGCGGCGAAGTTCTCGACGTTCTCCGGGCCCATGATCATGTTCTTGCCGATGAGGCCCTGCACCCTGGCGTAGGTGTCGAGGTCGACACCGTCGATGGGCTCGAACGCGGGGTCGTCGGTCGGGTAGGGGACCGCGCCCGACGCGATTCCCTGTTGCTGCGCCTGGAGGTCCGCCGCGCCGGCGGCGGCCTCGTTGGCCTGCTGGATCGTGTTCTTGAGGTCCTTGAACATCCCCATCGGGGTCTCCTCCTTGATTGGTCGGCTCGCCTCGCCCGGCCGGGATACCCGGCCGGCGCCCTATCGGGCCGCTCGCCTCCGGTCAGTCGGTCGGTCTCGGGTCGGCTACTTGGCCGCGGCGGTGTACAGCCCGCCGAAGCGGTTGGTGAGGGCGCGGTGTGTCCCCATGCGGGCGTTCCAGCCGTCGGCGACCCGCTTGTAGCCGCCGGCCTGGAGGCCCTGCTTCACGGCCCAGGCGTCGACCTCGTCCTCGGTCTTGAGGCCGGCGCTCGAGATCGCCGCGCACAGCTCGGCGTAGCGCTCGATGGTCACGCCCTCGATGGGCTCGAGCACGGGGTCGTTGGGGTCGATGTCGGTCGACTGCACCGCCGCCGCGTTGGCGTTCGCCGCCGCCGCGGCCGCCGGTGCGTTCGCCGCCGCCTCGCCGGCCTGCTGCATCGTGTTCTTCAGGTCCTTGAACATTCCCATTGGTACCTACCTCCGCGTGGGTGGCGATCGTCGATCGGGCGGTGATCCCGTCCGTTGAGTGCATCATCGGGCATTGGGGCCGCGCCCGCCTGAGTACCCGGTACTCATTTTTCGGGACCGACCGCCGACCAGAAGAGAATTGAGTACCGGCTACTCAGGTCACGGGCCGCGATTCGGGGTTGGATGGCACCCAGACGCCCCGACGGGGGGCGGGGATCAAGGAGCGCACCGCCCATGAAGTTCTACCGACCGTTGGGAATCTTCTTCATTGCCCTCGGCGTCGTGATGATCGTCGCCGGCATCGTCGTCCCGGCTGCGATCATCGGCTTGGTCGGGGGCGGCATCTCCCTCGTCCTGGTGGGGGTCCTGTTCGTGTGGATGCACAGTTTCATGAAGGACGTGAAGATGCCCGGCGGCAGCATCGCCGGTGGGTTCAGCCAGATGTCGGCGGGCGCCACCCAGGCGAACCAGTTCATCAAGGGGATGGCGACCAAGGGTGCGACCGCCTCGGCGCTCTCGACCAATGGGGTCGACGCCACCGCCACGATCAACAAGGTGACCGACACGGGGGCGACGATGAACTTCAACCCGGTCGTGGAGCTCGAGCTCATGGTGTTCCCGAAGGACGGTCGTCCGCCCTACCCGATCACCACCCGTGAGACGGTGCCCCGCATGTCGATGGCGCTGGTCACGGTGGGCAAGCAGGTGCCCTGTCGGGTCGACCCAGCCGACCAGTCCAAGATCCTGGTTCAGCTGTAGGTCCGCCGAGTTCGGCGCACCGCCACGTACCCTTCGTTGCGGCAGAAGCTGCCATCTATGGACAGGGGGCCGGGTCCCCCGGCCCCGGATGGCCAGCTGCGTGCGGGAGCGGCGAGCGAAGCGAGTGCGACCAGGAAAGACGGGATGACGGGAACGTTCCGCCGTTCGGTGCTGGGGGTGCCGGCCGCAGGTGCAGCCGCGCTCGCCGCCATGGGTGTGCAGGCGTGGTACGCCGGCCACCGGGCATTGCCGCGCTTTGGCGACCTCGACCCGAGCGGCA
>JBQTGU010000130.1:0-2396 GCA_052390575.1 Actinomycetota bacterium
GCTCCAGTTCGGGCTCCGCTGGCGCGAGCGGCGGCCCTTCGGGCCGCACCGAGCTGGCGGATCCCTCAAGTCGCTCGTCGGCGACCCTCCTCCGCCGCCAGCAGCTCGCCGTGGAGGCCGATCCCCAAGCAGGAAGAAGCTGCCATCGTCGACAGGGGGCCGGCTTTGCCGGCCCCCGGATCGCCAGCCGCGTGCGGGAGCGGCGAGCGAAGCGAGCGCGACCAGGAGAGTCAGTCCAGGTCGGGAACCGGTTCGCCCCGGTCGAAGTAGGCGTCGCGCAGCTCGAACGCCTTCTTGGTTCCCACTTTGGCCCGGATCTTCACGAAGTTGAACTCGTCGGGCCGGAAGCTGAGGTTGGTGCCGAAGGCGTGGCCGATGATCTCGGTCACGTCGGCCTGGGCCATGCCCGGCGTCTCCTGCACCAGCCGGAACAGCTCCTTGGCGATCGCGATCCCGTCGGCGGGCATGCGGGCGACCTTGGCCGCCAGGGCCTCCGTCTCCGCCTCGACCGCACTCTGGGACACGAACCGGGTGAACACCCCCCGCTCGGCCAGCTCCGAGGCGTCCGCGACCCGGCCGGTGAGCAGGAGGTCCTTCGCCAGCACCGGACCGAGCCGGTAGAAGAAGAGGTGGAGGTTGCCGAGGACCGGTCCGAGGAAGCGCGTCGCCGGCATCCCCACCTGTGTTCCCTCCGCGACGACGCAGAGGTCGCAGGCGAGCAGGAACTCGAGCCCGCCGCCGAGCGCATGCCCCTCGACCTGCGCGACCAGCACCTTGTTGTGCTTGTAGAGGTCGTGGTAGATCGCCTGGGCGTAGCGGTCGTACGTGAGGCGGCGGCGCTGCGTCGGTCGCTTCGCCTTCTCTCCCGGCTCCGGTGCGTCGGCGCCGTACCAGCCGTAAGCGACGCTCATGTCCTGGCCGCTGGTGAACGTGCCGCCGGCGCCCCGCAGGATCACCGCCTTCACGTCGTCGTCGCGGGCGGCGTCTTCGAGCGCCTCGCCCATGAGGTCGTACATCTCGTCGACGAGCGCGTTGAGCTTGTCGGGCCGGTTGAACGTGACCCGGGCGACGTGGGTGTGGGGGTCCTTCTCGTAGAGGACCAGCGCGTCGCTCACGGCGGCGAGCGTACTCAGGACAGATTGGCGCGGGTCAGGCCGAGTGGCCGGCGACCGTGGCGACGAGCGCATCGAGTGCGGCCTCGCCGCCGTTCGAGACGGGGCCGTTGGCGATGACCGAGAACACGAAGGCGCGCCCGCCGACAGTGGTGCCGTAGCCCGAGAGCGCGATCCCGCCGATGATCGTGCCCGTCTTCGCCCGCACGTTGGCCTCGGCGGGCGTGCCCCGGAAGCGGGCCGAGAGGGTCCCGCTGCGCCCCGCGACCGGTAGCGCGTCGAGCAGGAGCGGCCACCACGGCTGGGCGCGGGCGGCTTGGAGCAGCACGCGCCACTCGCGGGCCGAGCGGGCATTGGCACGGCTCAGCCCGGAGCCGTCGTCGTCGATCCCGGTGACGGGGACACAGAGCGGCGCGAGCGCGTCCCGACTGGCGGCGGCCCCGCCCGGAGTCGAGCCGGTCCCGCTGACCGCGTGCCCGACCTCGCGGAGCAAGAGCTCGGCGGCCATGTTGTCGCTGCGCATGAGTGTGTCGGTCACGAGCTCGGCCAGCGGAGCGGACGACAGCGATGCGACCGAAGTCGCGCCCGACGGTGCCTCCCCGTGCACGGTCGACCCCTCGACGACGACGCCGTGCGCGGCGAGGAACTCTCGGAACAGCTCGGCGTTCGCCACGGCGGGGTCGGCGAGGAACGCGGGATCGCCGCGGTAGCGGTTCCGATCGACCATCAGCGCGGAGAGCGGACCGGCGTACGCCGGTACCTGCCAGTCCTGCCAGCCGGGAGCGCGGCGGACCGAGTCGTGGCGTGACTCGTCGACGACCAGCGACCCGCCGACGCGGGTGATCCCGGCGGCCCGGACCTGGGCGGCGAGCGTGTCGAGCGAGTGCGACCCACGGGCGGTGAGGGTCGGGTCGCCCCCGGCGACCCGGGTGAGGTCGTCGCCGGCGAACACCGTAGTCGTGAGGCGCAGCTCGGGCTCGAGGACGGACAGCGCGCCCATGGCGGTCAGGAGCTTCTGGTTCGATGCGGGAAGCAGCGGGAGGTCGGGCTGGCGGGCGAGCTCGCCGTACCCATCGATCCAGATCGACACCCCGTACGGGCCGGCCGCGATCGCGGGGCCGGCGGCGAACCGGTCGACCGCGGCCACCAACTCGGGCGGCGCCGGCGCCGCCCGCGGGGTGAGCGCCGGATCGGGCGGGCACCCGGGCGCGGGGGCGGGTGTCGGCGTCGACGCCCCCCGCGTGCCCCCAGCCGACGGGCCAGAACGGCCCGGGGCGGCGCCCC
>JBQTGU010000131.1:0-1549 GCA_052390575.1 Actinomycetota bacterium
CGGCGAACAGGCTCGCCCGCGAACCAGGCAGCCGCTTGAACGGTCGCTCGTTGAGCCAGGCCAGCCGCTCGCGGATCGCGCCGTTCGCCTCGGCGAGCGAGAAGAACGTCCGGTCCCGCAGGGCGGCGATGATCCAGCGGGTGGCGACGAGCACGGCCGCCTCGACCTTCGCCTTGTCGCGCGGCTTGTGGGGCCGGGCCGGGATGATCGCGCAGCCGTAGTGGGCGGCGAGCTCGGCGTACGTCCGGTTGATCGTGGGCTCGTAGCGGTCGGCCTCGGTCACGCCGGCCTTGAGGTTGTCGGGGACGAGGATCGCGGGCACGCCACCCAGGAACTCGAACGCGTTGACGTGGGCGGATATCCAGTCGGGCAGCGCCTGACTCCGGGTCGCCTCGGCGTACGTGTACGACGACGCGCCCAGGGTCGCCACGAACAGCTGGGCCGGCCGGACCTCGCCGGTCTCAGGATCGACGATCGGGATCGTCGCGCCCGGGTAGTCGACGAACAGCTTCTCGCCGGCGCGGTGGTCGTGGCGCATGACCACGTCGAGGTGGCGCGCCCAGCGCCGGTAGTGCTCGACGAACTGGGTGTAGCCGTACCCGTCGGGATGGCGCTCGCGGTACTCGATCCAGAGCAGCTGGAGGGTGACCCCGGTGCGGCGCAGCTCGCGGTGGACGGTCGCCCAGTCGGGCAGCGGCCGGCTCCGGGCCGGCGCGCCCGCGACCGACGGGAACAGCCGGGCCTCGAGCGCGGCGTCGTCGATCTCGTCGGGCAGCGGCCAGCCGAGACCGGCCAACCGCGCCCGGACGAGGTAGTCGGCCACGGTCGTGTACGGCAACCCGGTGGCGGCGCCGACCCGGCGGCGGCTGAGACCGTCTCCGAGGCTGAGGCGGAGGACCTCGCGGATCTTGCGCATGGCGGAACGGGGGCGTGACACCGGCAGCTGGCTCCTCGAACGAATGGATCGTCCGAGCCACGATGCCGGGCCGGCGTGCCCTCACGTCAGGCCGCCGCGACCTCCCTCAGGCGGGTGATCGAAAACTCCGAAACGGCTGGTCGGATTGGACCGAAACGGGTGATCGGTTTCGTCCGAAGCACGCACCGAGAGAACCCTCGGCGCCGACCAGAAGTACCGCCCGCGTGTCGTGCAGGCGGTCGTCATCGACGAGCCGACGGCGGCCCCGCGCCGTGTCGAGCGGGCAGCCTGTCTGCCAGCCAGCGGACACGCCTCCCCGGAGAGAGCCGGCGGCCGTCGTGATGACGGGTCGGCCGGCTCTGGCGGCTAGGCGGCTCGGGGCGAGCTGGGAATAAGCATGAGCAGCCCGCCCAGCTCCGCGTTCATCCGCTTCGCGGTGTCAGGCGGAACGAGGATCGTCGCCCTCGAGCCGCCGCCCAACGGGAAGGACAGCTCTACGGTGCTGTCCGGCAGTACGTCGACGTCGACCTGGCACTCCTTCTTCAACTTGAGCGTCAGGTCCAGCCACATCGAAGTCCCCACGGTCGACCCCTTGAGCTACCGGGCCGGGACGTGTGCCCGACCTCCACGAAA
>JBQTGU010000132.1:0-4766 GCA_052390575.1 Actinomycetota bacterium
TGCACATGTCACCGCCCTGCTGGGCCATTGGTGATTCGGGAGTCGCTCCGTACCCTCCCGACATGCGACGACCTCCCCACGGCGGCACCCTTCGACCTGGACTAGTCCGTCCCGGCAGCGGGTACGGCCGGCCGCCCGGTCGCCCCGGCCCCGGCGCACGCGCCTCAGCCTCCGCCGGGGAGCACCGGGCCTGGTGGGAGCTCTCGACCGACCTCGTGGGCGCGGTGCTGTTCGCGGGCACGCCCGCCACCGGCGTCGCAAAGCCCGGGCTGGTCAACCGACCCGCCAAGTAGCCTGCCCGGACCGGCGCGGCGCACCCCTCGCGGCCGCGTCGCCAGGAGCGCAGCACGGTGGGACCCTCGACGACCGGCCGGACCGCGCCGGGTCGGGCCACCCCTCCAAACGCCGCCGGCAGCGACGTCCCGACCGTCCTCGCCGACTACTCCGGCGTCGAAGAGGTCCCGGCAGTCGCCTGGCCCCTCCTCCTGCGCGAGCGCCTGCGGCGCCGGATGCGGGAGAGCGACCGCTACCGCTGGTGGGTGCTGTGGACGGTGCTGGCGGGCCTGTTCGCGGCCGGGTTCACGATCACCGTGCTGGCGGTCTCGCTGCCCACCATCGCCCGTGACCTGCACGCCGATCCCACCACCCTGACCTGGATCGTCACCGGCCCCTTCCTCGCCCACGCGCTGGGCATGCCGTTGCTGGGGAAGGTCGGCGACGTCTACGGCCACCGGCGGGTGTACCTGGTCGGCTTCGGGCTCTTCACCGTGTTCACCGGACTGACCGCGCTGGCCTGGAACGCCCCGTCGCTGATCGTCGTGCGCACCATCGGCGCGCTCGAAGGCGCCGCCACCGGACCGGCGTCTATGGCGCTGATCATGCACGCCTTTCCGGCCGAAGACCGGGTGAAGGCGATGGGATGGTGGGCGCTCGTGGGCGCGGGCGCCCCGGTGATCGGGCTGGTGGCCGGAGGACCGATCGTCGACGCGTTCGGATGGCGGTGGCTGTTCGTCGCCCAGGTGCCCCTCGCGCTCAGTGCCCTCGTCGCGGCGGCGGTGTTGCTGCACGAGACGCCCCGGACGCCGCGGGTGTCGATCGACGTGCGGGGCGCGGCCGCGCTGGCGGGCGCGACGGTGCTCCCGCTCCTGGCGCTCCAGCTCGGCCGCAGCCAGGGCTGGACCGGTCCCGTGCCGGTTGCCCTCCTCGCGCTGGGCGCGGTGTTCCTGGTCGTGTTCGTGCGGGTCGAACGGCGGGCCCGCGAACCCCTGCTGCCGCTGGACTTCTTCCGCCGCCGCAACTTCACCGCGTCGCTGCTGGCCCAGAGCCTCTCGCAGTTCGCCTACATGGGCGGGTTCATCGTGAGCCCGCTGCTCATGCAGAACCGGTTCGGGTACACGGTGGCGGGGACGTCGCTCATCATGCTGTGCCGGCCGTTGTCGTTCAGCCTGTCGTCGCCGGTGTCGGGGTACGTCACCGTCCGGGTCGGCGAGCGGCGGGCCGCGATCACCGGCACCGTGCTGGTCGTCGTCTCGATGGCGTGCTTCGCGCTCGCCGCCGCACAGGAGTCGGTGCCGCTGGTCGTGCTGGCGCTCCTCCTCTCGGGGCTGGGCCTCGGGGCGTCGTCGCCGTCGCTGATCACGTCGGCGGCCAACGCAGTCGAGCCCGAGCACCTGGGCGTGGCCAACGCCGCCCAGCAGATGGTGACGCTCATCGGTGCGGTGGCCGGCATGCAGGTTCTGGCGACGATCCAGGCCGGCGGCGGGGGTGACGGACGGTTCGCGCTCGCCTACCTGATCGGCCTGGCGGTGGCGGTGCCGGCGGTCGTGGCGGCCGGGTTCGTCCGCTCGAGCGCGCGCGGCACTGAGCTGCGCGTAGCCCACGCCGCGTGACGGATACGCGGGAACGCCCTTCCCTCCTCGTCGAGGGCGAGCTCTACGAGGCGGCACCCTGGTGGATCCGGCGCGCGCCCGCGGGACTGCGCCAGGTCCACGAGCGGGAGTCGTACCGCTGGTGGGTCCTCGTCACCGTCCTGTCGGGCATGTTCGCCACCGGGCTCACCATCACGGTGCTGACCACCGCGGTGCCAGTCATACGCGAGGACTTCGGCGCCTCGCTCCCTTCGCTGTCGTGGGTCGTGGGGGCGCCGTTCCTGTTCCGGTCGATCTTCGTACCGGTCTTCGGCAAGACCGGGGATCGTCTCGGCCGCCGCCGGACGTGGCTGCTGGGGTTCGCGGTGTCAGCCACTGCTTCGCTGTTCTGCGGTTTCGCCCCCAACGTCGGGGTGCTGATCCTGTTCCGCGCCCTGTCCGCCATCGGCAGCGCCGCGGTCATCCCCAGCGCGCTCGCGCTGATCGCGGTGGAGTTCGACCCCGAAGAGCGGGTCAAGGCGCTGGGCTGGTGGTCGGCCACGATCGCGGTGGCCCCGCTGCTCGGCGTCATCATCGGCGGGTTCGTGGTGGAGGCGTTCGGCTGGCGCTGGATCTTCTTCGGTCAGTTCCCGTTCAGCGTGGTCGCCCTCGGTCTGGGGTTGATCGTTCTGCACGAGTCGAAGGGCGACACGGAGGAGCAGTTCGACTTCACCGGGTCGGTTCTCTCGATCGTCGGGCTGGGCGCGCTGTTGCTCGTCTTCAACCGCGGTATCGCCGGCGACTGGGCTTGGACCTCGCTCCCGCTCGTCACCACCACCGTGATTGCCGTGACCGCCCTGGTGGCGTTCGTGCGCGTCGAGCTGCGCTCACCGGCGCCGGTGCTGCCGGTGAACTACTTCCGGCGCCGCCGCTTCGCCGCCGCGGTCGGCGCGAACTTCGCCGCCAACTTCGCCTATATGGGCGGCTTCTTCATCACCTCGGTCATGCTCCACGACACCCAGTTGTTCGGGTACCGCACCGATCAGGTCGCGCTGGCCATCTCGCCGCGGGCGGCGTCGCTCGGGATCATGGGTCCGATCGGTGGCTACATGGCCGCCCGCTACGGCGGCCGTCGGATGGCAACCATCGGCATGCTCCTCATCGTTGCGTCGATGGTGGCCCTGGCCGTCGTGACCGACGGGTCGCCGTACCTCTACATCCTCCCGGGGCTGGTGCTGTCGGGCTTCGGGCTCGGGCTGGTCGCCCCACCGTCGGCCGCGACCGTCACCAACGAGGCGGCCGAGGCCGACCTGTCGGCGGCCAGCGGCGCGCTCAATATGGGCGCGTCGATTGGATCCGCGATGGGCATCGCCACCATGTCGGCGGTGCTGAGCACGGCCGCGGCGACGTCGGCGCATCCCGGCTCGGGGGCCTTCTCGGCCGCCTTCCTGTTCGGCGCCGGGCTCTCGGCGGTCGGGCTGTTCGCCGCCCTCAACCTCGGTCGCGACACGGGAGGCGCCACGGCGCGAGCGTGACGCGCTACTCGGTGGCGGCCTGGATCGCTTCCTGGAGCTTGGGGTTGCCGCCCTGCTGCTGCGACGCCATGAGCTTGGCCATGTCGCCCTGCACCTTCACCTTGCCCGCCATGAACGCCTGCATCCCCGCCTGGGGGTTGTTCGAGACGAACACCTCCTTGGCGGTGCCGTAGTCGGTCGTCAGGGTGACGTCGGCGTCGTCCGAGTGGCCGGTGCCCCAGTGGCCCTTGCCGTCCCGGGCGCCCATGTGCATCTTCCGCTCGTCGCCGAACGGCGTGTCGGTGATCACCAGGTTGACCACGACATTGGCCTGGGGCGGCGCGTCAGCCCCGTGTTCGTCGACGAGCTTCTGCACCGTTTCGAACCACTCGTCGGAGAGGAATGGATGCTTCGCCACGCGTATCTCCTTCGCTCCCAGCCCAGGTTTGGTGGCGGGAATGTAGCGACGGCTCGAGCGGCCGTCCAGCTTGACCAACCCGTCTACTCTGAACTTGTGGCTGCCGGCACGCGTGACGAGCGAATCGAATCGCACGAACGCAACCCGAAGTGGAAGAACCACCCGCTGCGCATCGAGATGTCGGAGTGCATCAACTGCGACGCCTGTCTCCGCCACTGTCCCGACCAGTTCGGGGCCATCTTCAATCACGGGATCGATGTCATCATCGTCCCCGAGCTGTGTAGCGGGTGCGACAAGTGCCTGCCCGCCTGCCCGGTCGACTGCATCTACCTCGACCCGGATTGGAAGCCGGCACCCGACGACTGGTGGAAGCACCCGGGCAATCCCGGCGACCCGTATCACTAGAAGCGCTTCGACCCGTCACTCCTAGACTCCGCGGCATGAGCCCGCAGATCTCCCGCGCCGACGTGGAGCACGTTGCCATGCTCGCCCGGCTCGCCCTCACCGACGACGAGATCGAGGAACTGACCGGCCAGCTCGGGACGATCCTCGAGCACGCCACCCAGGTCTCGGCGCTCGACACCGGAGACGTTGCCCCCACCGCGCATCCGGTCCCGATGGTGAACGTGTTCCGACCCGACGAGGCGCGCCCGTGCCTGGATCGGGACGAGGTGCTGGCCGAGGCGCCGGCGGCGGAAGACGGCCGGTTCCGGGTGCCGCGCATCCTCGGCGAGGCGCCATGAGGCGAGCGACCGCGGCGCAGGTACCCTGCGCCGCAGCGAGCCGGGGCCCGAGCGGCCCGGCCCGGCGGGCCGGGGGCGGGGAAGGGTGAGCGCGCGCGACGGGGACCGCGCCCGGGGCACCGGGGGCGGGAGCGGCATCGGCCTGGCGTGCGCGCGGCGCCTCGGCGCCGACGGTGCCGCGGTCACGATCTGCGGCCGCACCGAGGAGCGACTGCGGGAAGCAGCGGGTGACGAACTGCGCTGG
>JBQTGU010000133.1:0-8144 GCA_052390575.1 Actinomycetota bacterium
GAGGCTGTCGCGGAAAGGCCTGGCCGAGCGGGCTGAGGGCGGCCTTGGCTGATCGGGACGGTGGTACGCAGAGGTGCCGGCGAGGCTCAGGCGATCCTGCGCCTGCCGGTCGATCTCGCGCTGGGGCGCCGTCGGGGCGGCGGTGCCGGAGGCTGGGCCCCGCGGTGGCGACCGCTTCGCCACAGCTTGAGCAGGTTGTGGGTCGCGCACATGAGCTGCCACTCGGCGGTACACGCCGCGCGACCCCGCCGCGCGAAGCGACGGAACCCGCGGACCTCCTTCGCCTGGCCGAACACCGGCTCGACGATCTGGGCCCGCCGGCGGTAACGGGCCTGGCCGCGCCCGGTGAGCAACCGCCGCTCCATCCGCTCGGTCACCGACAGCCCGGCCGGGATCCTGCCCCGGGGCGGGTGGTCGCGGGCCGCCCGGCGCAGCTTCCAGCTCTTGCCGGTCGCGATCAGCAGGTCGGGCGAGCCCGGACCACTCGCCGCGAGGTAGCCGGCCTCGCTCCAGTAGCCGGCGTCGGCGAGGGCGGTGCCGATCCGGTCGGTGAAGCCGGCTCGAGCGACGTTCTCCCCGGCCTGTTCGAGCATCGGGTCGAGCTGCCCGGTGTCGGCCGCGCTCTGGGTCAGGTCGGCCGCGAGCACGACCTGGTCTGCGGCCACCACCGCCTGGGCGTTGTAGCCCTGGAGGTAGCCGGCGGGGCCCTTCAGGATCCGGCTGTCGGGATCGGTCACGTTCACCTTGGCCTCGGGCGCCGGCTCGGGTGGCCTGGGCTTGCGGCCGCGAAGCCGCTTGCCGCTGGCCGCCTCCGTCTCCGCCCGGCGGGCCAGGTGCGCCTCGTGCGCCGCCAGGCGGGCGGCATCGGCCCGGGCGAGCTCGCGCTTCGCCTCGCGCAGCCGGGCGAGCCGGGTCCGTGGATCGGCCAGTGCGTCGGGCAGCTCGTCGCCCCGGCGGTCGAGTCCGAACTGCGCGTCCTCGGCGGCATCGACGGCGGCCGCCTCGGCGAGGATCCGGTCGATCTCGGCGTCGAGCGCGGTGGCCGTCCGGTTCGCGGCGAGCGCCGCGCTGGCCGCGACCTTGGTCCCGTCGAGCGCGATCAGCCCGAGCTTGCCGAGACCGGCCTCGGCGCACAGCCGGAGGACCTCGTCGAACAGATGTCTGATCGTCGCCTCGTGGTCGGCCCGGAAGCGGGCGACCGTCGCGTGGTCGGGCACCTGGTTGGCGCTGATGATCCGATACGCGACGTCGCGCCGGCAGCGGGCCTCGATCTTGCGGCTCGAGCGCTCGCCGGTCGCGTACGCGTAGAGGAGCAGCGCGGTCATCATCGCCGGCTCGAACGCCGGAGCGCCCCAGCCGTCGGTTCGATAACGGGCGTAGATCGGGTCGAGGTCGAGCTCGCCGACCACATCGAGCACGAACCAGGCAAGGTCGTCCGCGGGCAGCCAGTCGCGCAGCGACGGCGGCATCAGGTACTGCTGGTCCCGCTCCACTGGCCGGAAGTTGTAGCCCACCTGCCCGCCTCCCCAATGCCTTGCGCCGCCGCCTGAATCGTAGCTGCGCGGAAGCCGTCACGGAGGGGGTTTATGCGACAGGCTCCTGACAACGGTCGAAAACTGACCCCCGCGGGGTGGTCAGGCAGCGTCGTCGGTGGGCACCCTCCCGAGATCACGATCCTTGAGTCGATAGCTGTCGCCCTTGAGGCTGACGACCTCGGCGTGGTGGACCAGCCGGTCGATCATCGCCGCGGCCACGGTCGCGTCGCCGAACACCTCGCCCCAGCGGCCGAACGGCTTGTTGGAGGTCACGATCACCGACGCCCGCTCGTAGCGGGAGGAGACGAGCTGGAAGAAGAGGTTGGCGGCCTCGGCCTCGAACGGGATGTAGCCGACCTCGTCGATGACCAGCAGCGGATAACGCCCGAGGCGGACGAGCTCGGCCTGGAGCCGCCCGGAGGCATGCGCCTCGGCGAGCCTCGCGACCCACTCGGCGGCGGTCGCGAAGGCGACCCGGTGGCCGGCCTGGCAGGCCCGGATCGACAAGCCGATCGCCAGATGGGTCTTGCCCGTGCCGGGCGGTCCGAGGAAGACGACGTTGTCCCTGGCCTCGACGAAGTCGAGCGCGCCGAGGTGGGCGATGACCTCGCGCCGGATCGAGCGCTGGTGGTCGTAGTCGAACTCCTCGAGCGCCTTGCGGGCCGGCAGCCGGGCGGCCCGGATGCGCGCCTCGCCGCCGTGGCTCTGGCGGGCGGCGACCTCGCGCTCGAGGCAGGCCGCGAGGTACTCCTCGTGGCTCCAGCCGTCCGAGCGCGCTCGCTCGGCCAGCCGCCCCGCGGCGTCGGCCAGCGACGGAGCCTTGAGCGCCCGACACAGGTAGGCGAGGTCGCTCGCTGGCCGGGTCGTGGCGGCGCTCACGAGAGGGCTCCGGCGAGCCGGTCGTAGACCGCCAGATCGCGGACCTCGACGTCGGGCTCGGTCCCGGGCGACTCGAGGGCCCGACGCTCGTCGCGCAGGTACGCCCGGGCGATGACGTGGGCCCGGTCGGTCACGACCTGGTGCGGGACGAGCGAGCGACGATGCTCCCCGACGAGATCGCCGGCCAGGGTGATTCGGACCATGCCGAGGTCGGCCCGGACGTCGACGCGCCGGCCGATCGCCCGGGGGTGGACCGAGTAGTCCGAGCCGAGCACCCGGACGTAGTGGTCGCGTGGCAGCCGGGTGGCGGTCCGGAAGGCGGGGTCGGGCAGGACCGGCGGCAGGGCCAGCATCGCCGCCCGGTCCTCGGCGATCCGGTCGACCGGGCGGCAGCCGATGATCCGGTGCTGGCGGCCGTTGGCCTTGGGCAGCCAGTCGCCGAGCTGGTCGTTGAAGTCGGCGATCGAGCCGAACCGCCGGCCGGGCAGGAAGCTCGTCTCGAGATAGCCGTTGGCCCGCTCGACCAGGCCCTTCGCCTCGGGGTCGCCGGGCTTCAGCAGCACGACGCCCATCCCGAACGCGCCGCGGAACGCCTGGAACGCCGCCGTCAGCTGGGGCACCCCACGTCGCCAGCGGCCGATCGCGCCCTCGTTGTCGTACACCCCGGCACGTGGCACCCGACCGAGCTCGACCAGGCAGGCGAGATGGCCGAGGAGCAGGTCGTGGGTCTCGCGGCTCGGGATCATCCGGCCGACGATCCAGCGCGAGTAGCCAGCCACGCCGACGAGGACCGGCGGCCGGGCGACCCGCTCGGCTCCGATGGGGATGTCGACCGGCGGGAACCAGAGGTCCCACTGGGCGAGCTCGCCCGGGCGGTATGTCGTGCGGCCGGCCGGGTCGGGTGGCAGATAGATCGGACGCAGCTCGCGGACCCGCTCCCGGAACACCGTCATGCCGCGTTGCCAGCCCAGCCGCTCGGCGATGACGGTCGCCGGCATCCGGGGGTGGCGGGCCAGGAGCCGCCGGATGTCGGGCTCGACCGCGTCGAGCGCCGAGCCGGTCGCCTTCCGTTCGTACCTTGGTGGCGACGACGAGCGGACTGCGTCGCGGACGGTGTTGCGGGCCAGCCCGAGGCGGCGCGCGATCTCCTTGATCGGGATCCCCTCGGCGAGATGCAGTCGCCGGATCTCGGCCCAGTCTTCCACGGTGAGCAACTCCTCCCTCCCAGGCGGGTTCGACAGGAACCAAGCCTGGGCTCGTGTCATCGAGTCCGCCGCCCTCACGGCGGGAGGGGTCAGTTTTGGACCGTCGTCAGGGGGTCAGTATTGGGCCGTCGCCGACACCAAGCTTACCGAGCGTGTTCATAAGCGGCAACCGAGATCTCTAGAGCACATGACTATCGAACAGCACATAACTGTTGGAGCCAGGCCGAGACGGCCAGGCGGTAACGAAATCATGCGGGCGCGTGAGCATATCGGCAGAGTTGACTACTTTGACCAATTTAGCCTGGTTGGGCGCTACGATGCGCGGGAACCCTGCGGGGATGGACCGTGCCGACAAGCCACGCCGACCAGACATCCGAGCCAGCCGCGGCTCCCGGCCTGGCACAGGCCGTGGAGGCGCTGACGCGCGGCGTCGAGGTCCTGCGATCACTGAGCCTCCATGAGGAGGCCGCCGAGGTGGCGGCGGTTGCCGAGCGGCTCGGCGCCGGTCGCGGAGGCATCGGTCACAACGTCTTCCGACGGGAGGGTGAGTACCGCCTCATCCTGTACGAGTCGGACGTCTTCCGACTGAATGAAACGCTCGGACTGTCGTACCTGGCCACGCTATTGGCGAACCCGGGCCGCGAGATCCACGTTCTCGAGCTTGTCGGCAGCCATGCCGCCCTCGCATCGGACGCCGGCCCAGTGCTCGACCTGGAGGCGCGGCGGGCGTATCGCGAGCGGATCGAGGAGCTCACGGACGAGCTGACCGATGCCGAGCGCGCCAACGACCTGGAACGGGCGACGACGTGCTGGCGCGAGCTCGAGCTGCTGCGAGCAGAGCTCTCGCGCGGCGAAGGGCTCGGTGGGCGGGAGCGCGCATCGGGCTCGACCTCCGAGCGCGCCCGGCAGGCGGCGACGAAGGCTCTGAAGAGCGCTTTGGCGCGCATCGCCGCCGAGAGCCCCTCACTAAGCCGGCACCTTGCCAGCACCGTCCGCACGGGCACCTACTGCCGGTACGACCCCGACCCCAGGCTGCCGATCGCCTGGCGACTCTAAAGAGCCCGCGACGCCGCGCGTCACGGTTGTGACGCCCTCCTTCACGCCTGAGGGGTGAAGGAGGCGCCATGGCCATCACGATGCTGTCGGTCGATCCGGCCGCCGCCGGTCAGCGGTCGCCCACCGGGCGCGACGTCGTCGCCGAGCTCGAGCGGGTGATCGCGGCGACCGGCCTGGAGGCCTCGCTGCGCGATCGGTACTCGGTCGTCTTCGCCTTCCCTGGCATGGGCATCGGGCAGCACTATCCCGAGCTCGCCGGCTGCACGCTCGAGGTCTGCACCTTCATCGACGAAGCCGCCGTGTTCGCAAAGCGCGGGATCGAGGTTATCGGCCTGTCGGGTGAGCGGAGTGAACCACCCGCCGGATGCCTGGCGATCCCGTTCCCGGTCGGCGTGATCGAGCAGGAGGACTTTGGTGGACCGATAGGCGCCGTCGAGCAGGACGGCCGTCGCTACGCCGAGCGTGTGACCTTCGTGACCTTCCCCGATGGGACCGGTGTTCGCATCACAGGCATCGCGGACATCGTCGGACACGTGCGAAGCTGCCTCGACCTGGTGCTCGGGCACCGGCTCGAGCGCCTCCGCCAGGCGACGGTCGCCACCGACATCACCCGCCTCCGTTCGACGGCGCAGTTCGGCTCGCTACTGCCCAACGGCGCCGATTCGGTCGCGATCGAGCGCGTCGACGTGACGATCCCGCTCGTCGCCAAGGTGGCGGCGCGGGACGTCGTGCGCGAGGAGGCCGGCTATATGCGGCGCATCAACAGCCTGCTCGAGCAGGCTGGCCGTCCGCGGCTCTTTCCTGCGGTGGTCGCGATCAATGTCGACGAGGATCCTGCCTGGTATCTCATGGAGGCGGCCGATCCGGTCTCGCTCGACCGCGTCCTTTTCGCTGATTCGGCGCGGACGGTAGTGGACCCGGCACGTCAGCCACTGCTCATCGCCGGGATCGACCGTCTCTCGAACCTCTACGAGCTCACCTTCCGTCGCGAGGTGCCGCCCGTGGCGCCGTACCACTACCGAGATCGCTTCGCGGTCATCCCCGGGCGGGCCGACACGCGGCTCACTCACGAGCTGCTCGTGGGTGGCGGAGATCTCGAGCAGGTGCTCAGCCAGCCGGTTGTCATCGACGGCTTCGCCTGCCGGCCGTACCGCGAGCAGCTCGCCTTCCTCGAGGAGCGCGTCGACGACCTGGCGCAACCGGTCGGCGCCTATCTGCACGGCGACGCGCACCTGCCGAACATGCTTATCGCCGGCGACGACTCGATCGTGTTCGTCGATCCGCGCATCGTCTGGGACGGGAACGATGTCGGGGACCCCGGTTTCGGCGACCCGCTCTACGATTTCGCTACGCTGCTCCACAGCCTCCACGTCATGTCGGCCATCCTGCATGCCATCGAGCTCGAGCAGTCGGGGGCGCTGCTGGCGGTCGAGGCGACCGCTGACGCGCTCGAGGTGAGGTCGGGCACCATCCGGATCCACGACAACCCGCTGGTCGAGTGGTTCCGCGCAACCGTCGCCGACCGCCTGCCGGCTGACATCGCCGGCGCCAACTGGCAGGCTCGGCTCCACGTCGGCACGGCAAATGCGCTCCTAGGTTGGCTCAAGTACGCCCGCTCGGTCCAGACCCGCGAGGCCTGGCTGGCCATCTTCGCGTCGGTGCTCTACCACCTCGACGTGGGACGCAGGCTGCTCACCGGAGAGGAGATCTGACATGACTTCACCCCAGATGGTCGAGAACGACGGGACTGTCGGGACGGTCGTGGCGCTTTGGCGTTACCCGGTCAAGTCGATGATGGGCGAAGAACTGAACGCGACGGATCTGACCGAGCGTGGGGTCCTTGGGGACCGGGCTTATGCGCTCCTGGACACCGAGACCGGCAAAGTGGCGAGCGCGAAGAACCCACGTAAGTGGCCGAACCTGTTCGACCATCGCGCCAGTTTTGTGGAGCCACCGAGCGGAAACAGGGCGATCCCGCCAGTCCGCGTCACGCTGCCGGACGGAAGCATGCTCACCAGCGACCAGCCTGACATCAATCGCCGACTGTCGGCCGAGCTGGGCCGAGAAGTGACGTTGACGGCGGCAGCACCGAGCGAACCCGAGCTTGAGGAGTACTGGCCGAACATCGAGGGCCTGGCGCACAACGACCTCGTCACCGATGAGGCGATGCCCCAAGGAACCTTCTTCGACCTATCGGTCCTCCTCATCCTGACGACGGCCACCCTCAACCGGCTCCGCGAGCTCTACCCGGAGGGACGCTTTGAGCCGCGGCGCTTCCGCCCGAACATCATCATCGACCCCAGCCCGGCGGAGGGGTTTGCGGAGAACGAGTGGATCGGGAAGACGCTGGGCATCGGGGCCGACGTTCGGGTGCAGATCACCGGCGGCTGCCCGCGCTGCGTCATGACGACCCTCCCCCAGGCGGACCTGCCGAAGGACCCCGGTATCCTGCGAGCGGCGGCCCAGCATAACGACGTGCAGGTCGGCGTCTACGCGAGGGTGATCCGCGGCGGCAGAGTGCAGCGGGGCGACCGCGTAGAACTTGGAGTCGCGATGCCAGCGTGACGGGGCCAAGCTCCTAGAGCGAAGCACAGTCCTTCGACAGGGTAGGTTGTCCACCGGGCGCTAACGCGACGTCGAGGAGCGCCCAAGATCGCGAAACAGGAATGCGCTCTATCGGAGTTATGTGCTCTAGGCTCGACGGGTGTTCACCTCCTCAAGCTTTGGTGACGCGCCGACGGCCTGGGCGCTCCTAGCCACTCTGATTGTGCGGGCTGTGGTGCGCCGTCAGGCTTCACCGACAGGTCTCAGCAGTTGACGGCGGCCTCGTGTCGGTTACACTTTGGTAGATGGCTGCCGTCCAAATCTCTACCGTGGAACCTCCTTTCGACCGTCCCGCGCTTGTCGATCCAGCGATTCGTTTGCTGCGCCGAGCGCTTGCCCTGGGGCTGCTGGCCGATCAAGAGCGGGTAGATCGACTGGATCTTGAGCTTGTTCGGAGGATCGCGCGCGAGGCTTCCACAGCTGGGATCGGGCACGACGCAGCGGTCGCACTTCTCCAGAGCGACCCTAGCGCAAATCGTCTGGCAGGCTTGATCGAGCGACTCGACGACTCCCTGGCTCAGTCTGCACTCCCCGATCGCGAGGTTCCGGCGTTGCTTCGTGTCTTCGACCGCGATGAGTTGGCCGCGCTGGCTGGTACCTCGTCGGTCAGCCTGGGGCGCTACCTGTCAGGCTCCCGTACATGGCCGGATGAGTTGGCCGCGCGAATGCACTGGCTTGCCCTGGTGCTCTCTGACTTGGAAGGGGCCTACAACGCATTTGGTGTACGGCGGTGGTTCGACCGTCAACGAGCGCAGCTCGATGGCCGTTCGCCGCGGCAAGTCCTTGGGTCGGAGTGGGATCCGTCCTCACCAGACGTCGAGAGAGTTCGAGGCCTCGCCGCTTCGCTTGCTGGAGTCGGCGCTGC
>JBQTGU010000134.1:0-5174 GCA_052390575.1 Actinomycetota bacterium
ACCGCGGTCACGGCGGACGACAGCTCGCCGGTGAACCGGTAGCGGATCCGCTGCTTCACGCGGTCGCCGTCGCGCTGCTGGTCGAGCAGCTCGGCCCCGCCCACCTTGGGCAGCTCGGCGGTGGCGGCGATGAAGTCGGCGTCGACCAGCGCCTCCTCGACCGCGTCGATGGGCGCGGCCACCTTCTGCTCGATCCGGAAGTTCACGTCACTAAGTATGCGACGGGCGCCACCACGCTGGCCGCGATCGTGAGCCCGACGATGGTGGTGGACAGGGCGCCGCTGCGACGGTCGCCGACGACGGCCCGCGACCGCGCCAGCAGGAGCATCAGCACGATGAGCGGCGGGGCGGCCAGGCCGTTGAGGATGGCGGAGAGGTACAGCGCCCGGATCGGGCTCACCCCGACCACGTTCATGGCCAACCCGACCAGCATCGACGCCACCACCACAATGTGGAAGCCGGGCGCCTGCCGGAACGAGCGCGACAGGCCCTCGCGCCAGCCGAACGCCTCCGAGCACGCGTAGGCGGTCGAACCCGCGAGCACCGGCACCGCCAGCAGGCCCAGCCCGACGATGCCGAGGGCGAACACCAGTCCGGCGAGGTCGCCCGCGATCGGCTTCAAGGCTTTGGCGGCCTGATCGGCGGTCTCGATCTTGGTGATCCCCTTGGCGTTGAGGGTGGCCGCCGCCGCCACCACGATGGCGAATGCGACGAACACAGCCGAGACCATCCCGCCGATGACGTCGACCCGCATGGCGTCGACATGCTCGTTGGTGACCGGTTCGCCCCGGTCGCGGTGGTCGATTGCCTCCTCCACCTCTTCACTTGCCTGCCAGAAGAACAGGTAGGGCGACACGGTGGTGCCGAACACCGCGATCAGCGCCGCCAGGGCCGCCTTGCCTCCGTCGATCTCGGGCACGAACGTGTGCGCGGCAACGTCGCCCCAGTCGACGTGCACCGTCGCGAGCACGAACACGTACGCCAGCAGCGACAGCGCGAGCCATCGCAGGATGCGGCAGTAGCGGTGGTAGTGCACGAACAGCTCGAGCCCGAGCATGAGGGCGGTGAACCCGACGATCAGCAGCGCCGTCGGTGCCGCGACGACCAGGCGGGTGGCGGCGGCCATCGAACGGATGTCGGCGCCGATGTTGAACGTGTTGGCGCCGATCGTGAGCGCGAGGGCGCCGTAGAGGATCGGGCGGGGGAACCGCTCGCGGATCAGCGTGGCCAGCCCGCGACCGGTGGACAGCCCGAGCCGCGCCGCGGTCTCCTGCACCGCCGCCGCCATCGGTGCCACCAGCACGGTGGACCACACCAGGCCCAGGCCGTACGCCGCGCCAACCTGCGAGTAGGTGCCGATGCCGGACGGATCGTCGTCGGCGGCGCCGGTGATGATTCCGGGCCCGAGGCGCTTGAAGTAGCCGTGGCCGCGAATCCGCGACCGACGTGGGTGATGCTCGAGCCGCAACGGGCTCATGCGGAAGCGGCGCGGCCGGCGGGCACGGTGCGCAGAGTGTCGCGTACGGTGACGCCGACGATGCGGAAGGCCGTGGTGAACCCGTCGACCGAGGAGGTCATCGCCGAAGTTCCGGTGGCCGAGCTCGGTGACGCCGACGATGCAGTCGCCGCCGCCCGCGCCGCATTCCCGGAGTGGAGCGCGCTGGCACCCGCGGCGCGCGCCCGGCTGCTCCGGCGCGTCGCCGCCAACGTCGAGGAGCACGCCGAGGAGCTGGCGCTGCTCGAGACGCGCAATGTCGGGAAGCCCATCACCGACAGCCGGGGTGAGGTCGAGATGGTGGCCGACGCGTTCCACTTCTACGCCGGAGCCGTCGACAAGCACCACGGCCAGACCATCCCGGTCGCCGGAGGCGTCGACATGACGTTCCACGAGCCCATGGGAGTCGTGGCCGCGATCGTGCCCTGGAACTTTCCGCTGCTTGATCGCGTCGTGGAAGATCGCGCCCGCGCTCGCGTGCGGCAATACCGTGGTCGTGAAGCCGGCCGAGTTGACGCCGCTGACCGCGTTGCGCCTGGTCGAGCTCGTCCGAGACGCCGGCGTTCCCGACGGCGTCTTCCAGGTGCTGACCGGCCCGGGATCGAAGGTCGGGCGCCGCCTGGTCGAGCATCCGGACGTGGCCAAGGTCGCGTTCACGGGATCGACCGACGTCGGGCGGGGCGTGATGGAACAGGCGGCGGGCACGATCAAGCGGGTGACGCTCGAGCTCGGCGGCAAGTCAGCCAACGTCGTGTTCGCCGACGCCGACCTCGAACGCGCTGCCGCCGCGGCTACCCCGGCTGTGTTCGGCAACGCGGGCCAGGACTGCTGCGCCCGAAGCCGCATTCTGGTGGAGCGCGCCGGCTACGAGCGGTTCATCGAGCTTCTCGTCGACGCGACCTCGGCGCTGGTGGTCGGCGACCCCGAGGCGCCGGCCACCGATATGGGCCCGCTGATCTCGGCGCCGCAACGCGAAACGGTGGCGTCGTTCGTCACCAGCGACGCCCCGGTCGCGTTCACCGGGTCGGTTCCGGAGGGCCGGGGCTTCTGGTACCCCCCAACCGTCCTCGCGCCGGCGGACCCGGCGTCGCGACCGGCGCGCGAGGAGATCTTCGGACCCGTCGTGTGCGTGATCCCGTTCGCCGACGAAGCCGAGGCGATCACATTGGCCAACAACACCCCCTACGGCCTGTCGGGCTCGATCTGGACGCGCGACGGCGCCCTGGCGCTGCGGGTCGCGCGCGCGCTCGAGACCGGCACGCTTTCCGTCAACTCCAACACCTCGGTCCGGGTGGCGACGCCGTTCGGCGGGGTCAAGCAGTCGGGCATCGGGCGCGAGCTGGGCATGCACGCGCTGGGTGAGTACACGAACCTCAAGAACGTGTTCGTGAGCACCGAGCCCTAACCGGCTCGCCTCCGACGCCGCGCCCCTCCTACGCTTTCAGATCACCATGACGAAGATCAGCGACATCCTCAGCCGCGGCCGCAGCTTCTCGTTCGAGTTCTTCCCACCCCGGACCGAGAAGGCCGAGGCGACGCTGCGCCAGGCGCTCACCGAGCTCGAACCGTTGGGGCCGTCGTACGTGTCGGTCACGTACGGCGCCGGGGGTTCCACCCGCGAGCGCACCCACGACCTCGTCGTTGACATCCTCCACAACACGTCGATGACGCCGATGGCCCATCTCACGTGTTGCGCCCACACCCGGGCCGAGCTCCTCGAGGTGGTCGAGCGCTACCGCGACGCCGGCATCGAGAACGTCCTCGCCCTCGGCGGCGACCCGCCGGCCGACCTGGAGCTACCTCCCGGCGAGCTGCACTACGCGGTCGAGCTGGTCGACCTGGTCCGTGAGGTCGGCGACTTCTCGGTGGGCGTGGCCGCCCACCCCGAGCCCCACCCGAAGTCGCCAACGCGTGAGAGCGACCGGAAGTGGACCGCCTTCAAGCTCGGCCACGCCGACTTCGCCATCACCCAGTTCTTCTTCGAGGCCCGCCATTACTTCGACCTGGTCGAGAGCCTCGGCGCGCTCGGCGTCGACAAGCCGGTGCTCCCGGGCATCATGCCGGCGACGAGCATCGCGTCGATCAAGCGCATGTCGGAGCTGCAGGGCTCGGAGTTCCCGGCTTGGTTGGCGTAGAAGCTCCACGCGGTCGTGGACGACCCCGACGCGGTGGGGCGCGGCGGGGTCGACGAGGCGACCCGGCTGTGCCAGGAGCTCCTCGACGGCGGCGCGCCCGGTCTGCACTTCTACACGCTCAACCGGTCGCCCGCGACCCGCGACATCTACACCGCCCTCGGTCTGCGCCAGGGTGCCGCATAGCGACGGCGGCGACTGGTGGGACGAAGCCCGGTACGGGCTCTTCGTCCACTGGGGGGTCATGTCGCTCCCGGCTCGGGGCGACTGGGTCATGCACCGCGAGCACGTCCCGATCGCCGACTACGAACGGCTCGGCGAGCAGTTCACGGCCTCGGCGTGGGACCCGCGCGCCCAGGCCGTGCTCGCTCGCAACGCCGGCATGCGCTACGGAGTGCTCGTCACCCGCCATCACGACGGGTTCTGCCTCTGGGACACCGCCACCGACGAGTTCAAAGCGACCAACACCCCGGCCGGACGCGACCTCGTCCGGGAGTGGGTGGACGCATTCCGCGCCGAAGGGCTTCGGGTCGGCCTGTACTACTCCCTGCTCGACTGGCGCGCCGGCGCCTACTGGGCCGGGCCCGCGAACGATCTCGACGGCTGGGGCGCGTTCCGCGATCACGTGCACGCGCAGCTCCGGGAGCTGCTCACCGGGTACGGCGAGATCGCCACGCTCTGGTACGACGGCTTCTGGCCGCATCCGGGTGAGGCATGGGGAGCGCTCGCGCTCGAGGCGATGGCGCGCGAGCTGCAGCCCGGCATCCTGATCAACGACCGCTCGGGTATCCCCGGCGACTTCTCGACGCCGGAGCAGTCCATCGGCGTGCTCCCGCCGTTCGGCCGGTGGGAGGCGTGCCTGACGACCAACGACTACTGGGGGTGGCACGCCGGCGACCCGCACTGGAAGACCGACGCGCAGATCGTGCGGGCGCTGGTCGCCTGCGCGAGCGGGGGCGGCAACCTGCTGCTCAACGTGGGACCCGACCCCGAGGGGGCGGTGCCGAGCGAAGCGGAGGCGCTCCTCGCGCGCGTCGGCGACTGGCTGCGCGTCAACGGCGCCGCGATCTACCACACCGTGCGGAGCCCGCTGCTCGCGCACGGGCACGGCGCGATCACCGCCCGTCCCGGGAAGCTGTACCTGCACTGCTTGGCTTGGCCCGCCGACGGTGAGCTGGTGCTCGGTTGGCTCGCCAACCGGGCGGTCGCCGCCCGGCTGCTCCACGACGGCACCGAGCTCCGGGTCGACCAGCGCGACGACGTCGTAACGATGCGGGGGCTCCCCGCCGCCGCGCCCGACCCCGTCGACACGGTGGTCGAGATCGAGTTCGACGGAGGACCCGAGGCGCTTCCCGGTGGCTACGTCTGGTGGGCCGGCGCGGCGCGCTACTGATCGGCAGCGACCAGCAGGCAGAGGTGCCACGAAAGGGCGTAGCGCCGCGCGGCGACCGGAGCGAGCGCAGGGAGCTCGCCAGCGAGAGAGCGCCCGCGGGCCGGGTATCCCGGCCCGCAGCGAGCGAGTGAGTAAGGAGGGCGCGCCCCTACAC
>JBQTGU010000135.1:0-32141 GCA_052390575.1 Actinomycetota bacterium
CATCAGCTGCCTCAAACGCGACTTCGGCTGGGCCCGCACCCGCACCGACGGCATCCACGGCGCCCGCACCTGGTGCGGCCACGGCCTCTTCACCCACAACCTCGTCAAAATCGCCGGCCTCATCCCATGACCGAGCGCAACCAGTAGTCAAACCCGTCCAAGCCCAGACACCAACCACGGCCAGCCGACTATTTCAGGTCGAAGTAGCTAGAGCGCCAGCTCGCCCCGCACGACCGTCACGGCGGGGCCGCCGAGCCGCACGCGGTCGCCTTCCACTCGGACCGCGACCGTGCCTCCGCGCGCTGACGCCTGGTAGCCCACGAGATCGTCGCGGCCCAGGCGTTCCGCCCAGTAGGGACCGAGCGCGCAATACGCGGACCCGGTGACCGGGTCCTCGTCGATCCCGTACCGAGGGGCGAAGTAACGCGACACGAAGTCGTGCTCCGCGCCGGTCGCGGTCACCGTGACGCTCTCGAAGTCCGCCAGGCGCGTGAAGTCGGGTCGGGCGCTGCGGACCTCGTCCTCGCCGGCGGCCTCGACGAGGTAGCCGACCCGAGCCTGCATCGTCTCCTTTGCCTCGATGCCCAGCGCGGCGGCGAGACCATCGGGGAGCGAGGCGGGCGCGGGCGGGTCGGCGGGGAAGTCGAGCTCGATCGCGTCGCCGGTTCGCGTCGCGGTCAGGAGCCCTCGGAACCGGGTGTGGAACCGGGCGGACTCCGTCGGGTCGAGCCGTTTCGCTTCCCACAGCACGTGGGCGCTGGCAAGCGTCGCGTGCCCGCACAGATCCACCTCGACGGTCGGTGTGAACCATCGCAGCTCGAAGCCGTCAGCGACCTCCCCCCTAACGACGGGTCGAACGAACGCGGTCTCGGAGTGCTTCATCTCGGCCGCGACCGACTGCATCCAGGCCTCGTCGGCGGGGTCGTCGAGCAGGCACACCGCCGCGGGGTTGCCGGTGAACGGCCGCGACGCGAACGCATCCACCACGTACAGCGGGATAGCCATCACATGGCTCCCTCACTCGGCGCCGGGCCATCCTGAGAAGGGCTGGCCGGCGCCGCCCCTACGGGGCCGCTCGTCCGCACGGGGGACTATTCGATCACGACGAGCACGTCGCCGGTGCCGACATTGTCGCCGGCACTGACCCGCACGTCCTTCACCGTGCCCCCCTGCTCGGCATTGATGTGGTTCTCCATCTTCATCGCCTCGAGAACCAACAGCGCCTGCCCGGGCTCGACCGCATCCCCCACGCTCACCAGCACCTTGACGATCGTGCCCTGCATCGGCGCGCTCACCGTTCCGTCGCCACCGCCGCCGCCGGTCCCGGCGGAGCGAGGCCGCGTCACCCGACGACCGGCGGCTGTCGCGCCCCCCGCGCCGGCGGGTGCGTCGGGCAGCCACACCCGCACCGAGAAGCGCTTCCCATCGACCTCGACCGGGACCGTGCGCTCCGTCAATGACTCGTCGCTGTCGGGTACCACGGTCAGCGGTGGCGGAGCGGCGGCCGTCAAGAGCGACTGATCGAGCTCCTCTTCCACCCACTTGGTCGAGTGATTCCCGGCGGCGAAGTCGTCGTGCGCGACCAGCGCCAGGTGCGCGGGCGTCGTCGTGCGAACGCCCTCGATCTCGAGCTCGCGCAGCGCCCGCAGCATCCGGGCCCGGGCACGGTCGCGGTCGGGCGCCCAGACGATGAGCTTGCCGACGAGGTTGTCGTAGTACTGCGAGATCGTGTCGCCCTCCTCGTAGCCGCCGTCCCAGCGGACGCCCGGACCCGACGGCACCCGCAGGCGCGTGATCGTGCCGGGGGAGGGGAGGAAGTTCTTGGCCGGGTCCTCGGCGTTGATGCGGCACTCGATCGAGTGCCCCCGCGACTCCACCGAGCCCTGCGTGAACGACAGCGGCTCGCCCGCCGCCACCCGCAGCTGCTCCGCGACCAGGTCGAGCGACGTGACCATCTCGGTGACGCAGTGCTCGACCTGGAGGCGGGTGTTCATCTCCAGGAACCAGAACTCACCGTCCTGGTAGAGGCACTCGACCGTCCCCGCGTTCACGTAGCCGCACGCCTTGGCCACCTTCACCGCCGCCGCCCCCATCGCCTTGCGGGTCTTGTCGCTGATCCCGGGGGCGGGGCTCTCCTCGATGAGCTTCTGGTGGCGGCGCTGGGTCGAGCAGTCCCGCTCGCCCAACCAGACCGCGTTGCCGTGGGTGTCGCAGAACACCTGCACCTCGACGTGGCGGGGACGGGTGAGGTAGCGCTCGAGGTACGCCTCGGGGCGGCCGAAGTACGCCTGCGCCTCCCGCGCCGCCGAGTCGAGCGCGGCCTGGGCCTTCTCGGGCCCGTCGACCACCTTCATGCCCTTGCCGCCGCCGCCGTAGGCGGCCTTGATGGCGACGGGCCAGCCGTGCTCCTCGCCGAACGCGAGCACGTCGTCGACGCTCGTGATCGGCTCGAGCGTCCCCGGCACCGACTCGACGCCGGCGGCGGCGGCGGCCTTCCGGGACGAGATCTTGTCGCCCATGATCTCGATCGCCTCCGGCGGCGGACCGATCCAGGCGACGCCCTGGTCGCCGATGGCCCGGGCGAAGTCGGCGTTCTCGGCGAAGAACCCGTAGCCGGGGTGCACGCCGTCGACGCCGGCTCGGGCGATCACGCCGAGGATGGCGTCGGTGTTGAGGTAGCTCTCGGCCGCGGTCTGCCCGCCGAGTGCGAACGCCTCGTCGGCGTAGCGGACGTGGGCGGCGTCGCGGTCGAGGTCGGAGTAGACGGCCACGGTAGCGACGCCGAGCTCGCGGCAGGTGCGCATGACCCGCAGCGCGATCTCGCCCCGGTTCGCCACCAGGATCTTGGTGAGCAACTGCCGCCTCTCCGGCTCGCGGATGGTGGCCGTATCCTACGGGCCGCCCCGCGATCGGCCCCATTTCGTGTGAAGTTCCAGATCCGCCGGTTCGACTCGCTCGACTCCACCAACCGCTACCTCCTCGACGAGGCGCGATCGGGCGCGCCCGAGGGAGTGGTGGCTGTAGCCGACTACCAGACGGCAGGGCGGGGACGGCGGGGACGCAGCTGGGTCGCACCACCGGGCGCGTCGTTGCTCGTCTCCGTGCTGTTGCGCCCGTCGCTCGCGCCCGACCGCACCCAGCTGGTCTCGATCGCGGCCGGGCTCGCCATGGCCGACGCGGTCGAGCGCGTTGCCGGGTTCGCGCCCGCCCTCAAGTGGCCCAACGACCTGCTCGCCGACGACAAGAAGCTGGCCGGGCTCCTCGCCGAAGCCGATGGCGATGCCGTCGTCGTGGGCGTGGGCGTGAACGTCGAGTGGCACGACTTCCCGCTCGAGGTCGCCGACACCGCGACCGCATGCAACCTCGTCGCCGGACGGGCGGTCGAGCGCGACGCGATCCTCGACGCGTTCCTCGACGGTGTCGCGATGCGTCGCGAGAACCTCGAGCGCGTCCTCCCGGAGTACCGCAACCGGCTGGCGACGCTCGGCCGGCGGGTGCGGGTCGAGACGGGAACGGGCGCACTCACCGGGACCGCCGTCGACGTGGGTGAGACCGGCGAGCTGCTTCTCGACCGAGACGGCGACAGCCGCGTCGCGGTGCACGCCGGTGACGTCGTCCATCTGCGGGATGCCTAGTTACGGATCGATACTGCGTGCCACGAGGTCGGCGAATGCCTTCGTAACCCGTCTGGTGAGCGGCCCGGGGACCGACGGCAGCGGCGTGCCGTTGACGTGCGAGATCGCCTGCACCTCGCGGGTGGAGGACGTGAGGAAGGCCTCGTCCGCCCGGGCGAGGGCATCGACGGGGACGTCGCGCTCCTCGGCCGCGATCCCCTCATCTGCGCACAGCTCGAGGACGAGGGCGCGGGTGACGCCGGCGAGGATGCCGGCCGACTCGGTGGGTGTGCACAGGGTGCCGTCGAGGGCGAGGAAGACGTTCGACCCGGTCGCCTCGCAGAGGTTCCCGGCGGTGTTGGCGAGCATGGCCTCGCCCCCGCCCTGGGCCCGGGCGAACGCCAGGGCGCGCACGTTCTCGGCATAGGAGATGGTCTTGAGCCCGGCGACGGCACCGTGCTCGTTGCGGGTCCACGGCACCGTGACCACCGTGGTGCTCGCCGGCCAGGGCGCCATCGGCGACGCGGCCACGATCACCGTGGGCGGCGCGTCACCGCGCTCCGAGCCGAGGGGGGACGGCCCGCCCGTGACCGTGATGCGCACCCGCCCCTCGGTGAGCTGGTTCGCGCGCAGGACCTCTTCCACCGCCGACCGCAGCTCGGCGGGCTCGGGGGCCTCCAGTCCGAGCCCGTCAGCGGACCGCGCCAGCCGCCGGAGGTGGCGCGTCCACGCGAACGGCACGCCGCCGTACACCCGCAGCGTCTCGAACACGCCGTTGCCCACGAGGAGACCGTGGTCGAACGGGGAAACGCGGGCCGCGCTCGCGGGGAGCAGCTCGCCGTCGACCCAGACGACCGGATCGGTCACGATGCCAGCGCCGCCGCCTGCAGGTCGTGGCGGCTCGCGGACGCCAGGAGCCGCGCCGCCTTGAGCTCGGTCTCGGCCCACTCCGCATCCGGGCGGGAGTCGGCCACGATGCCCGCCCCCACTCCCAGGTGGGTGGCCCCGCCCGCCATCGTGAACGTGCGGATGGCGACCGCGAGCTCGCCGGCGTCGCGCTCGGTGTCGATCCAACCGACCGCGCCGCAGTAGACCCCGCGGCGGACGGGCTCCAGGTCCTCGATGATCTGGAGGACGCGCGGCTTCGGCGCCCCGGTTACCGACGCCGGGGGAAAGGTGGCGCGGAGCAGGCCGCCGACACCGGCGTCCTCGCGCAACCGCCCCCGCACCGTGCTCACCAGGTGGTGGAGGCCCGGGTGCGCCTCGACCGCGCACAGCGACGGCACGTGGATGGAGCCGGGCTCGCACACCCGCCCCAGGTCGTTGCGAGCCAGGTCGACGATCATCACGTTCTCGGCCCGGTCCTTGGTGCTGGCCCGCAACGCGCCCGGATCGGTGCCGGTGCCCTTGATCGGCCGGGTCTCGATCTCGCGGCCATGCCAGCGCAGGAAGCACTCCGGTGACGCTGACACCACCGACACGCCCGGCAGGCGGAGCAACGCCGCGTGCGGAGCCGGGTTGACCCGTTCGAGCTCGGTGAACAGCCCGACCGGATCGAGCGCAGTCGGGCAGGTGAGTCGACGGGTCAGGTTCACCTGGTAGCAGTCGCCGGCGCGGAGGTGGGCGAGGACTCGTGCGACCCCGGCCTCGAACTCGCCCCGGCTGAGGCTCGAGCTCCAATGCAGGGCGACGGGACCGCGCGCTCCCGGCGGGGCGCCGGTGCGCACCGCGGCTTCGAGCAACGGGCGGGCGGGCCCGTCGCCGACGATCTCGACGCCGCCGGTCTCGGGGTCGAGCACGGCCCGGGTCGCGAACCGGGCCAGCACCAGGTCCGGAGGCGCGTCGGGCTCCCGTTCCCGCCGAGGATCGACGTGCTCCACCGCCCGGCCCAGGTCGTAGGCGAGGCATCCGGCCCACCACCCCGAGGACAGCTCATCGAGACGCTCGAAGGCGGCGGCGCCCGATGCGACCACGAGCTCGTCGGGCCGCACCCCGACGACGACGCGACGCCCGACGCGCACGGCGACGGCATCGAGGTCGGGCGGGAGCGCGCCGAGCACGCTCCCGGTCGTCACGGCGGGCATAAGACTGAGGGTACCGGTCGGATCAGGGTTCCCCCGCGGGGACTTTTCGGAGGGTCGCTGGGTAACATCCGGGCATGATGAGCACTGCCGGCTCGGGCGTTCGCGCCTGGGTGCGGACGTACCTGATTGCCCTCAGCGTCGCCACCACGGTGACGGTGGGCGGCCTCGCGGGCGTGAACTTCATGTATGACCAGAAGGTCAGGAACATCGAACGGGTCGACGTGACCGTCGACGAGAACACCGACCCCGCCGAGCCGGCCAACTTCCTCCTCATCGGGTCCGACACCCGCGGCTTCGTGGACACCGCCGAGGAGGAGGAGGCATTCGGCGACGAGGCCGAGGCGGGCGGGCAGCGGTCCGACACGATCATGGTCGTCCACGTCGATCCGGCCCACCGCAAGGGGCTGCTGGTCTCGTTCCCCCGCGACCTTCTGGTCGAGATCCCCGGTCTGGGCGAGCAGAAGATCAACTCCGCCTACAACGAGGGCCCGCAGAAGGTCATCGAGACCGTCCAGACGTTCTTCGACATCCCGATCCACCATTACCTCGAGGTCGACTTCGCCAGCTTCGGGGCGATCGTCGACGCGGTGGGCGGGGTCAAGATCTACTTCTCGTCCGCGGGGCGCGACAAGAAGACCGGCTTCGACAACCTCACCTTCGGCTGGCAGCCCGGCTGCTACGAGCTCAACGGCGGCCAGGCATTGGCGTATGTGCGATCGCGTAACTACGAGGAGAACATCGACGGAGAGTGGGTGAGCGACCCGACGGGTGACATCGGCCGCATCAACCGGCAGCAACAGTTCATGCGCCGGTTGGCGGCCGACGCGGTCTTGACCGCGCTCGACAACCCGCTCAAGGCGAACCGGATCGCCGACAAGAGCCTGGCCGAGCTCAAGGCCGACCAGGGCCTGAGCCGGACCGACATCAACAAGCTCATCCAGGCGTTCCGGAAGGTCGATCCCAACGACCCGAACAGCATCGAGATGGTGACGTTCCCCTTCGACGACACTGGCGAGCTGTTCGAGGGGCAGTCGGTGCTGTACCCGAACATGGAGGCGGCCGAGCCGCTGCTCAACCGGTTGCGGGAGCTCGTCACACCCACCGAGGAGAGCACCGCGCCCGAGGGCCCCGCGCCGAGCACGATCCGGGTCCGGGTGTTCAACGGGTCAGGGGTCAACGGCGCCGCCGCCGAGACCGAGGCCGCGCTCGGGGACCACGGCTTCCAGAGCGGAGGCACCGGCAACAACCCCGACGGAAACGTCGACAAGACCGAGGTGCGCTATCGCCCCGGGTCCGACCCCAAGGCGAAGGTGGTGCAGGCGCTGCTGAGCGGCGGCGCCGAGCTCGTCGAGGACGACTCGATCGTCGAGGCCGACGTGCTCCTCGTCCTCGGGGAGGACTTCGACGGCGTCACACCGCCGGCGGACGCGGTCCCGACCGAGACGGCCGCGCCCGAGACGACACCGTCGACGGCCGCGCCCGAGAGCACGCCCGAGGACGAGCCGGGCAAGAAGGGCGAAGCACCGCCCACGCCCGCCTGTTAACAGACGGAGCGGAGGAGCTGCCATCACTCCACAGGGGGCCGGGTCCCCCGGCCCCCTGACTGCCAGGCGCGTGCGGGAGCCGCGAGCGAAGCGAGCGCGACCAGAGGAGCAGGACGACCCCTGCCGTAGGCTTATTCGATCATGAGTTCCATCGCGGTCGTCGGCGCGGGTTACGTGGGGCTCACCACCGCCGCCTGCCTGGCGCACCTGGGTCACGACGTCGCCTGCGCCGACGTCGACGCCGACAAGGTCCGGCACCTGAAGAAGGGCGAGGTGCCGATCCTTGAGGAGGGCCTGCCGGCGCTGGTCGCCGAGGGCCTCGACGCCCGCCGACTCGACTTCGTCGTGGGCGCGCCAACGGCGGCCGCCCCCGCCGAGTTCGTCTTCCTCTGCGTGCCAACGCCGCAAGGCGACGACGGCGCCGCCGACCTGTCGGTCGTCGAGGACGTCGTGCGCGAGATCGCGCCGGTGCTCCAGCCCGGGACGGTCGTCGTCAACAAGTCGACGATGCCGGTGGGCTCGACCCGGCTGGTGGAGCGGATCCTGGGCGAAGCGGGCGCGGCGGTCGACGCGGTCGGTGTCGCGTCCAACCCCGAGTTCCTCCGCGAGGGCACCGCGGTGCGCGACTTCCTCCACCCCAACCGGGTGGTCATCGGATGCGACGACGCCGCGGTGGCCGTGCGGGTCTCCGACCTCTACCGCGGCGTGCACGCCCCCATTCTCGTGACCGACCCGGCGTCGGCCGAGATGATCAAGTACGCGTCGAACGCCTTCCTCGCCACCAAGATCTCGTTCATCAACGCCATCGCCAACCTGTGCGAGGCGGTGAGCGCCGACGTGCGTGAGGTCGCACTCGGGATGGGCTACGACTCCCGCATCGGCTTCGAGTTCCTCCATCCCGGTCCCGGGTACGGAGGCTCCTGCTTCCCCAAGGACACCGCCGCCCTGCTCCACACCGCCGAGACCGCGGGCTACGACTTCAGCCTGCTGCGGGGAGTGGTCGACGTGAACCGCCGCCAGGAGGAGCGTGTCGTCACCAAGATCCGCGATGCCGCCGGCGGGTCGCTCGAGGGCGTTGCCGTCGCGCTCTGGGGTCTCACCTTCAAGGCCAACACCGACGACCTGCGCGACTCACCCGCGCTGGTGGTGGCGGGCCGGCTCCTCGAGGAAGGCGCCACCCTCCGGGCCTACGACCCGGTGGCGGGGGAGCAGGCAGCCGACCTCCTGCCCGCGCTCGACGTCGTCGCCGACGCCTACGACGCCTGCCGCGGCGCCCGGGTGCTCGCGGTGCTCACCGAGTGGGACGAGTTCCGGTGGCTGGAGTTCGACCGGGTGGCTGCGGCCATGGATCGTCCCTCGGTCGTCGATACGCGCAACCTCCTCGATCCGGTGGCGATGCGGCGCCGGGGGTTCGAGTACCAGGGCGTCGGGCGCTGATGCCGCGCGCCGTCGTGACCGGCGGGGCCGGCTTCCTCGGCTCCCACCTCTGCCGCGAGCTGCGCGCCCGCGGCTCGGACGTGGTCGCGGTCGACAACCTGCTCACCGGTCGACGCCAGAACGTCGAGGACCTGCTGGAAGGCCCCGGGTTCGAGCTGGTGGAGCACGACGTCGTCACGTCGCTGCCGGTCGACGGCGCGGTTGATGCGGTCCTGCACTTCGCCAGCTCCGCCAGCCCGCCGGAGTACCTCGCCCACCCGGTGGAGACGCTGGAGGTAGGCTCGATCGGTACCCGTCACGCGCTCGAGCTCGCCCGCGCGCACGGCGCCCGCTTCATGCTCGCGTCGACCAGCGAGGTCTACGGCGACCCACTGGTGCATCCCCAGCCCGAGACCTACTGGGGCAACGTCAACTCGATCGGTCCCCGGGCGGTGTACGACGAGGCCAAGCGCTACGCCGAGGCGCTGACGATGACCTACCACCGGCTCCACGACCTGGACACCAAGATCGCGCGCATCTTCAATAGTTTTGGGCCAGGGCTGGCGTCGGGCGACGGGCGCGTGGTGTCGAACTTCCTCAGCCAAGCGCTCGACGGCAAGCCGCTCACGGTCTACGGCGACGGGACCCAGACCCGGTCGTTCTGCTACGTCGCCGACGAGGTGCGCGGCCTGCTCGCGCTGCTCGACTCCGACTGGGTCGGCCCGATGAACAGCGGCAACCCCGACGAGTTCACCGTCCTCGAGCTGGCCGAGCTGGTGCTCGCCGTGACCGGATCCGACTCCGAGATCACGTTCGAAGAGCTGCCGGTCGACGACCCCGTGCGCCGCCGCCCCGACATCAGCCTCGCTTCGAAGGTCCTCGGGTGGCGCCCCGAGATCGACCTGCGCGAGGGACTCGCCCGCACCTACGAGTGGTATCGGAGGGAGCGTGACCGGGGCAGGGCCTGAAGCGGGGTACAAGAAGCTCTCAGTGATCGTCCCCGTCTTCAACGAGCGCAACACGGTGGTGGAGGTCGTGCGGCGCATGCGCGCGGTCGAGCTGCCGGTCGACCGCGAGATCGTCCTCGTCGACGACGGCAGCGACGACGGCACCCAGGCGGTGCTGCCCCAGTTGGGCGACAGCACCGTGCGCGTCGTGATGCATCCCCGCAACAAAGGAAAGGGCGCGGCGGTGCGCACCGCCCTCGAGACGGTCACCGGCGACCTTGTCATCATCCAGGACGCCGACCTCGAGTACGACCCCGAGGACTGGCCCAAGCTCCTGGCGCCGGTGCTGAAGGGGAGGGCGCAGGTCGTCTACGGCTCGCGCTTCACCGGCGAGCGCCGCAACATGTTGTTCCTGCACTGGCTGGGGAACCGGTTCCTGTCGTTCGTCACCAACGTCCTCTACAACACGACGCTCTCCGACATGGAGACCTGCTACAAGCTCTTCGACCGGCGGGTCCTCGACGGGATCGAGCTGCACTCCGACCGGTTCGAGTTCGAGCCCGAGATCACCGCCAAGGTCCTGCGCCAGAAGATCCGCATCTACGAGGTGCCGATCTCGTACGCCGGCCGCGAGCCCGAGGAGGGCAAGAAGATCACCTGGCGCGACGGCTTCTCGGCGCTCTGGACGCTCGTGAAGTACCGGTTCGTGGACTGACGCGATGAAAGTTGCTATCAACGCCGAGCCGCTGTTCCAGCGGGTCGCCACCGGGGCGGGCGTGTACACGCTGGCGCTGTGCGAGGCCATGGCCGCGATCGGCCACACCGACGACCTCCTCCTCTTCCACGCCCTTCACCCGACGGTCCCGGCCGAGGTCGAGGCGCTCCCGCTCCGGCGGTGCGAGTTCGCCCTCGAACGCGCCGCGCTCTACGCGTCGTGGACCGAGTCCCGCCGCCCCGCCCCCCAGACGATCTGCGGACCCCTCGACGTCGTCCACGCCCCCGGCCCGATGCTGCCGCCGGGCGGCGCCGCCGCCGTCGTCGCCACCGTGCACGACCTCGCCCCGGTGCGCTTTCCCGAGCGCTACCCGCGCGATGCGCGGCTCACGCTCAAGCGGGGACTGCGCTTCGCCGCCCGGGAAGCCGACCGGATCATCTGCCCGTCGCACAGCACCGCCGACGAGGTCCAGGAGCTGCTGGGCGTGGAGCGCGATCGGCTGCGCATCGTGCCCCACGGCGTGGCGATGGCCGCGCCCGATCCGGAGCGGGCGAGCGAGTTCGTCGCCGGGCGCGGCATTCCCGAGCCCTACGTGCTCTGGCTCGGCACCCAGGAGGAACGCAAGAACGTGCTCGCGGTCCTCGACGCGTTCGAGCAGGTCTCGCGGGTCGACCCCGCGGTGACGCTGGTGGTTCACGGTCCGCAGGGCTGGCTCGGCGCCGAGGTCGCCGACGGGATCCGCCGCCGCCGCCTCGAGGACCGCAGCCGGGTGAGCGAGGGCGGTCTGACGCGCGAGGAGCTGGCGGCGCTGTACTCGCGGGCGAGCGTGTTCGTGTTCCCGTCGATCTACGAAGGCTTCGGCCTCCCGGTGCTGGAGGCGATGGCGTGCGGCGCGCCGGTGATCACGTCCGACCGTTCGGCCATGCCCGAATCGGCCGGCGACGCCGCCGTGCTCGTCGACCCCGACGACCACGACGCCCTCGGCGCCGCCCTCGGTGATCTGCTGGCGGACGGCGACGCCCGCGCCGACCTGACCCGCCGGGGCCGGGCGCGGGCCGCCGACTTCAGCTGGGAGGTCACCGCCCGCCGCACCTGGGACGTCTACGAGGAGCTGATGGAGACGTGACCGGCGCCACGGCGCGGTGGTCGGCAGTGGTCGTCAACTACGAGGCGGGGCCGCCGCTGGTCGCGTGCGTGCAGTCGCTGCTGTCCGACACCAGCGGGGGGGGATCGCCCGAGGTCGTGGTCGTCGACAACGGTTCGACCGACGGCTCCGTCAGCGAGCTGGCGGCCGCGCTCCCCGACGTCCCGCTGGTACGCCCGGGCGCCAACCTGGGATACGCCGCCGCCGCCAACCGCGGCATCGCGGCGACGACCGCGCCCGTCGTCGCGGTGTGCAACCCCGACATCGAGCTCGAGCCCGGGACCGCCGCGGCGCTGCTGGCCCGCTTCGACGCCGAGTCCGACCTGGGCGCGCTGGGCCCGGTGGTGCGCAACCGGGACGGCTCCGTGTACCCCTCGGCCCGGTCGGTGCCGACCATCGGCGATGCCGTCGGCCACGGTGTCTTCGGCCTGGTGCGTCCGAGCAACCGCTTCACCCGGCGCTACCGCGAGCTCGACGCCGACCCGAACCGGGCCCGTGACTCCGACTTCGTGTCGGGCGCGGCCATCTGGTTGCGGCGGGGCGCGCTCGAAGCGGTGGGCGGGTGGGACGAGGGCTACTTCATGTACGTCGAGGATGTCGACCTGTGCTGGCGCCTGCGCCGCGCCGGCTGGCGGGTCGGGTACGAGCCCGGTGGCAGCGTCGTCCACGTCCAGGGCGCGAGCACCGCCCGCCACCCCTACCGCATGATCCTCGAGCACCACCGGTCGCTGGCGCGGTTCGCGGCCAAGCGCTGGCGCGGCGCGAAGCGGTTGCTCCTGCCGCCGGCGGCGGCGTTCCTCGCACTCCGCGCCGCCTGCGCGATGGGAGCGCACGCGCTCGGCTGGCGAGGCCGTCAGCCGAGGGTCAGCGGGTAGCATCGAGTCCGACATGGCCAGGCCGACCAACCGCTACGCCCGGGCGCAGGCCCGGGCTCGTTACCGTAAGCCCAAGCGTTCGGGCTCCTCCCTCGGTTGGAACGTGGCCATCGGCGTCATCGTGATCCTCGGCATCGCCGGGATCGTCGTCTCCCGCAGCGGCTCCGCGTCGGGTGGTGCCCCCAAGCTGGGCGACCACTGGCACGCCCAGCTGGCGGTGAACATCTGCGGCGAGTTCATCTCCAACGCGCCCGAGTTCGAGCAGGACCCCGAGGGCAAGAAGGTCGGCATCCACACCCACGGCGACGGGTTCATGCACATCCACCCGTTCACCTCGGGCGAGACCGGCGGCAACGCCACCATCGGGTTCTTCCTCTCCCACGACGGCGTCAACGGCCCGTTCGACATCTCCGAGGACTCCTTCGAGCTCTGGGAGGGCGGGCCCAAGGAGAACGGCGACGCGTGCCCCGACGGCCGCCCCGGCGAGGTGCGGTTCGCCGTGAACGGCGAAGAGAAGGACGGCAACCCCGGCGACTACCGGCCGAAGGACAACGACAAGATCGTGATCGCCTTCCTGCCCGCGGGCGACCAGATCCCGCCGCCACCCGACGCTGCCCAGACGCAGGACTGATGCGGGCGATCGTCCTGGTGGGTGGCGAAGGCACCCGCCTGCGGCCGCTCACGTACACGACACCCAAGCCGCTCCTTCCGATCGCCAACGTCGCCTTCCTCGAGCGGCAGCTCGCGTGGCTCGGCCGGCACGGCGTCGACGAGGTCGTGCTGTCGCTCGGCTACCTCCCCGATGCGTTCGCGGCGCACTTCCCCGAGGGCCGCTTCGGCGACGTCCGGGTCCGCCACGCGGTCGAGCACGAACCTCTCGGCACTGCCGGCGGCATCCGCTACGCCGCCGACGAGGCCGGGATCGACGAGCGATTTGTCGTGTGCAACGGCGACGTCCTGACCGGGCTCGACCTGAGCGCCCTCGTGCGCTTCCACGGCGAACGCGGCGCGGAGGCGACCATCCACCTCGCCCGCGTGCGCGACCCGTCGGCGTTCGGCGTGGTTCCGACCCGCGACGACGGCGAGGTGAAGGCATTCGTCGAGAAGCCGCCCCCCGGGCGGGTGCCGACCGACTGGATCAACGCGGGCACGTACGTGCTCGAGCCGGCGGTGCTCGAGCGCATCCCACCCCGGCTCACGGTGTCTATCGAGCGCGAGACGTTCCCTCGCATGCTCGACCGACCCGGTCGGCTGTTCGCCTACCAGAGCGACGCGTACTGGATCGACATCGGCACACCCGAGAAGTACCTCCAGGCCCACGCCGACCTGCTCGGGGGCGGTCTGGGGCCGGACTCGCTCCCGTCCGACGCGGTCGAGCGGGCGCCGCGCGTGTGGCGTCAGGGCGAGGTGTCGGTGGCCGCCGACGCTCGCATCGAGCCGCCGGTGCTCATCGGCGCCGGTTCGACGATCGGAGCGGGTGCGCGCGTCGCCCGGTCGGTGCTGGGCGCGGAGTGCACGGTGGAGGAGGGCGCGCAGGTGCTGCGCTCCGTGTTGCTCGACCGGGCCCGGCTCGCGCCCGGGGCCGCGGCCGTCGACGCGGTGATCGGGCCCCAGGCGGTGCTGGAGGCCGACGCGGTGGTGTCCGACCACACGATCGTGGGTGAGTCCGCGGTTGTGAGCGCGGGGTCCAAAGTTTGAAGGCGCTCGTCACCGGGGGCGCGGGGTTCATCGGGTCCACGCTCACCGACCGGCTGCTGGCCGAGGGGTACGAGGTCGACGTGGTCGACGACCTCTCGACCGGGTCGCTCGCCAACGTGGCGGAGGCCCGGACGCGGCGCCGGGGCAAGTTCACGTTCCATCGCCTCGACATCCGTACCGCCGAGATGGCCGACCTCATCGGCCACCGGCGCCCCGAGATCATCTTCCACCTGGCCGCGCAGGCCGACGTGCGCCTGTCGGTGAACCGCCCCGCGTACGACGCCGAGGTCAACATCCTGGGGTCGTTGAACGTGTTCCAGGGCGCGCTGGCCGCCGGCACCGGGAAGATCGTGCTGGCGGGGTCGGGCGGCACGCTCTACGGGGTGCCCGAGGACGTCCCGGTGCGCGAGGGCCATCCCCAGCGGCCGGTGTCGCCCTACGGCGTGGCCAAGAAGGCGGTCGGCGACTACCTCCACTACTACCGCGAGGTCCACGGCATCGAGTACACGGTGCTGGCGCTCGCCAACGTGTACGGCCCGCGCCAGGACCCGCACGGCGAAGCCGGCGTCGTCGCCATCTTCGCCGGGCAGCTGCTCGAACGGAACAAGCGGCCGACCATCTTCGGTGACGGCGCCCAGACGCGCGACTTCGTCTTCGTCGACGACGTGGTCGACGCGTTCGTGCGCGCCACCGAGAAGGCAGGGGGGCTGACGGTCAACATCGGCACCGGCGAGGAGACCAGCGTCCAGCAGCTGTTCGACGCCATGGCCCGCCTCGTCGGCTACCAGGACCCGGCGCACTACGCGCCGGCGCGCCTGGGCGAGCTCCAGCGCTCCGCCCTCGATCCCGGGCGGGCCGCCATCCACCTCGGCTGGAAGCCCTGGACCCCGCTCGACGAGGGCCTGCGCAAGACCCTCGACTGGTTCCGCCACCGGTAGTTCGTCAGCGGTAGTTCGTCAGCGGTAGTTCGTCAGCGGTGGTTCGTCAGCGGTAGTCGCGCAGCTCGTCGAGCGGGACCGGTGGTCGCTTCCGCCCTTCGTAGCCGGGGTCGGGATGCCCGACGAGCACGAGCGCGTGGGGGAGCCACTCGGCCGGGAGCGCGAGCGCGTCGCGCGCCTCCTCGGGGCAGAAGATCGGTGCCGCCACCCAACACGAGGCGAGGCCGGCGGCGGCGGCCGCCAGCATCAGGTTCTCGACCGCCGCGCCCAATGAGAGCAGCGCCATGCCCCATTCGGCGCGCTGGCGCGCCTCGTCGGGGTAGCGGTCGAGCCCGTCCCAGGTGAGGCAGGCGAGAACGAGCGCAGGCGCGTCCTCGATCTTGCGGTGCGACGACGCCACCAGCTCGTCGACCCGCTCGGGCGCGACGCCGTCGCCGAGGAGGTCGCGTCGCCACCGGTCGCCCATGCCGATCGCGAGCGCCCGCTTGCCGTCATCGCGGTCGACGACGACGAAACGCCACGGTCGGGAATGGTGCGGCGCCGGGGCCAGGCACGCCGCTTCGACCAGCCGGTCGAGGGCGGCCCGGTCGACCGGTTCGGCAGTGAACGCCCGGATCGACCGCCGCGCCTCGAGGAACGCGGGGACGGCTGTCTTTGGAGTGGGGGTCGAGCCTGGGGTCAACGGAACAGGTCGTCGGCGGGCGGGCGCACGAGCTCGCGCGCCGATCCCTCCCGCAGCCACGCCCGGTCGAGCCCCCGTACGATCGCGACCGGCACCCCGGCGGCTTTGCCCATCACCAGCTCGGCCGCCGACGCGACCTCGTCGGCCACCGCGACTTCGGTGACCTGGAGCTCGCGGCCGCGGGCGTCGTGTTGGCCCCGCAGGTCGACCACCCCCGCCAGCCCCGAAACTCCGATGGCGACATCGGTGAGCCCGTGGCGCCACGCCCGCCCGAACGTGTCCGACACGATCACCGCGACCTCCACGCCCGCGTGCGCCCGTACGCCGTCGCGGACGCGCTTGGCCGACCGGTCGGGTTCCACCGGGAGCAGCGCGGCGGTTCCCTCGTCGACGTTGGAGAGGTCGACCCCGGCGTTGGCACACACGAACCCGTGACGGGTTTCGCTTATCAGCAGGTCGCCCCGGCGCCGCAGCACCCGGACCGATTCGGACTCGACCAGCGCCCGGCGGGCGGCGGCATCCTCCGGGTCGAGGGTGACCACTCGGCCCTCGGCCTTCGACACGATCTTCTGGGTCACGACGAGGCAGTCCCCGTCGGCCAGCGGCGTGCCCTGATCCCGCGCCGCCGCCACGACGAGCTCGGCGATGACGTCGTCGGGATGGAACTCGGGGAGCCCCTCCACCGGGATGACGCGCAGCTCGGGCACGGGTCAGCGCGGTCGAAAACGGGTCAGGCGACCGCGTCGAGCGTATGGCGCGCCAGCGCGGCCGCGACCCGGGCGTCGCGCATGAGCGTGTCGGCCACGACGGCCCGCACGCCCTGGGCCTCGACCTCGGCGGCGCGCCCGGCGTCACCGGCATCGATCACGAGCGTGCCGCAGAAGTCGGCGTACGCCCTCGCCACGCCCACGCACGACACCTCGATGCCGAGCGGCCCCATCAGGCGGTCGGCCGGGCCCTTGACCGGCGCGCCCGCGATGATCGGGCTCACGCCCACGACCCGCTCCCGCCGGCGGGCGAGCGCGTCGCGGATGCCGGGTACGGCGAGGATGGGGCCGATCGAGATCACCGGGTTGCTGGGGCACACGAGGATGGTCTCGGCGGCGTCGAGCGCGGCCAGCACCCCCGGCGCCGGCGCGGCCGTCGCCGCCCCCTCGAAGCGCACCGCCACCACCGGGGGCTCGGACCGGTGTTGGACGAACCACTCCTGCAGGCGCAGCTCGATCACGGCCGCGCCCCCGGGCAGACGGGCGTCGATGCGGGTGGCGACGCGGTCGTCGCTCATCGGCACGAGATGGGCGCGCACGCCCCAGGCCGTGGCCAGCTCGGCCGCGACCTCGGAGAGCGACGCCCCGCCCTCGCGGAGGCGCTGCGTGCGGTACAGGTGGGTGGCAAGGTCGCGGTCGCCGAGGCGGAACCAGGTCGGCGCGCCGAAGCGGTCGAGCGCGTCCATCGCCGCGAACGTCTCGTTGGCGAGGCCCCAGCCCGTCTCGGCGTTCTCGGCTCCCGCCAGCGTGTAGGTGACGCTGTCGAGGTCGGGGCACACGAGCAGGCCGTGGAACCAGTCGTCGTCGCCGGTGTTGACGACGACGGTGACGTCCTCGGGCGGCACCACCTGCACCAGGCCCCGCAGGAAACGTGCCGCCCCCACACCACCTGCGAGCGCTGCCAGCACGTGCGTGAGCGTAGTGGTGCCTCCACGCGCTGCGACCCCCCGAAGGGGGCCGCAGCGCAGGGGGGAATTACTGGTACGGAACGCTTAGGCGGCCCGGCCCACGAGCTCGCGGGCGCGGGTGGCGCCGGCCTCGACGGCCGACTTCACCTGCGCGGGAACGGTCTGGAGCTGCTCGACGAGCGGCTCGACGCGCTCCTTGACGTCACCCACGATGGGCTCGACGCGCTCACGCACCTCGGCACCGAGCTGCCGGGCCTTGGCCCGGGCTTCCTTGGTGGCCGACTCGACCTGCGAGCGCACGTCCTTGGCCTGACGCTCGATCGTGGTGCGAGCCTTCTTGGCCTGCGCCTCGAGATCGGCCTGCGCCTCACGCCGGCGGACCTGGGCCCACTGGTTCGCGAGAACGCCGACGCCGACGGTCGTGTACGCCGCGTCCTGGATCGTCTTGCGGATCTCCATGATGGAGCTCACTCTCCTTGGGCAGTGCTTGGGGGGTTGCTCTCTTGCTCTGCTTACCACCGTACGCTTTTCGTTAAACATTTGCAAGCACTCGTGACCACGGTCACGAACCGGGGTCGGAAGGGGCCGTTGGTAGGTTGGGCCCCCAATGACCCAAGGGGAACCGCCGGGCGGGGACACGCTCCTGGAGTCGGACACCGAGGCGCCCGAAGCGGACCTTCCCGAGGCGACCGAGGCCGCACCCGCCGTGCTGGCCGTCGTCGTGACCCGCAACCCCGGGCCCTGGCTCGAGGAGGCGCTGCAGTCGCTGTCGGATCAGGATTACCCCCGGCTCACGACCCTCGTGGTCGACGTGGGCTCGGGTGAGGACCCGAGCGCCCGCATCGACCGGGCGCTCCCGGGGGCGTTCGTGCGGCGTGTGGCCGAAGGCGCCGGCTTCGCCGCCGCCGCCAACCACGCGCTGGCCGCGCTCGAAGACGTGCCCTTCCTCCTCGTCTGCCACGACGACATCGTCCTCGAGCCGAACGCTTTGCGGCTCCTGATCGAGGAGGCGTACCGGTCGAACGCCGGCATCGTCGGGCCCAAGCTCGTCCAGGCCGACAACCCCGAGGTGCTGCTGGAGGTCGGGCGGGCGATCGACCGCTACGGGGCCCCGCACACCGGCATCGAGCCGGGCGAGCTCGACCAGGAGCAGCACGACGGCGTGCGCGACGTCTTCTACGTCTCGAGTGCGGCGATGCTCGTGCGCTCCGACCTGTTCCGCGAGCTGGGCGGGTTCGACCCGGCCACGTTCCCGGGGGCCGAGGACCTCGACCTGTGCTGGCGCGCCCGCCTTGCCGGCGCGCGCGTGCTCGTCGCCCCGGACGCGCGCGTTCGGCACCGGGAGGCGGCGGAACAGCGCGGCAAAGTCGACGTACCCGAAACGCGCGAGATCTCGCGCAGCCGGGTGCGCGCGCTGCTGACGTCGTACTCGTTCTGGTCGTTGCTCTGGGTGGTGCCGGTCGGGATCGTGCTCGCGTTCGGGGAGGCGATCCTGTCGCTCATCACCCGGCGGCGAGGACGGGCCCGCGCCGCACTCGGAGCCTGGTGGTGGAACCTGCGCCACCTGGGCGACGTCCGCCGGAGCCGGGGGAGGGCCCAGAAGCTCCGCCGGATCCACGACGGCGAGCTCCGCGAGCTCCAGGTGCGCGGGAGCGCGCAGTTGCGCGACTACCTCTCGCACCACCTCCACACCGAGGAACGTCTGCAGTCGCTGACCGAGGCGGGTCGCAGCGCCGTCGACGCCGCGTCCACGGGGGCCCGGCAGCCGGTGGCGGTGGCGTGCCTGGTGGTGGCGGTGCTGTTCCTGGCGGGATCGCGCGACCTCATCCTCGGGCGCGTGCCCGCGGTGGGGACCTTCGCCGCCTGGCCGGGCGTGTTCGACCTCCTCGAGGCGTACTCGTCGGGCTGGCGTTTCACCGGGCTCGGCTCACCGGCGGCCGCACCGCCCGCGTTCGCGTTCATGGCTGCGCTCGGCGCCCCCCTGCTGGGGGCGATGGGGCTGGCCCGCACCCTCGTCGTCGTGGGGGCGTTCCCGATCGGGGCGATCGGCGTGTACCGGCTCGCCCGGCCCCTGGTGGGATCGGCCGGCCCCGCCGGGGTCGCGGCCCTCGTGTACGTCATCAACCCCGTGCCCCGCAACGCGGTCGCCGCCGGCCGGCTCGGCCCGCTCGTGGTCTACGCGCTCGGTCCCTTCCTCGTCGCCATGCTGGTCAGGGGGGCGGCCGCGTCCCGCACGGTGAGGTCGTCGCGCGCCCGGCTGTACCTCGGGCTCGCGGTCGTCACCGCGATCGCGACCGCCTTCTTCCCGCTGGCGCCGCTCTGGCTGCTGGCCGTGGCCCTAGCGGTGCTGCTCGCGTCCCCCGCCGTCGGTGGGTCCGCGCTGGGTCTGCGGATGCTCGGCCTCGCGCTGGTCGCGATCGGGGGCGCGCTCGTCCTGCTCGTGCCCTGGCCGCTCGAGTTCCTCGGCGCCGACGGGGCCGCCGTCGGGTTCGCGTTCCGCCCGTCGCTCTCGCTGGCTGACGTGCTGCGGTTCGAGAGCGGGCCCAGCGGCGCGGCGTGGGCGGCGTTCGGCTTCCTGGCGGCGGCGGCGCTCTCGCTCGCCATCGCCACCGGCCCCCGGCTGGCCTGGGCGGCGCGCGCGTGGGCCCTCGCGCTGGTCGGGTTCGCGGCCGTGTGGGTCCCGGCGCGTTTCTCGCCCGACACGTCGGTCCCGGCCCCCGAGGCGGGGCTGTCGGTCGCGGCACTGGGCCTCGCGCTGGCGGCCGGCCTCGGCGTCGCCGCCCTGGTCGAGGGGGAGTTGCGCCGCTACCGCTTCGGCTGGCGCCAGCCCGTGGTCGCGCTGGCGGGCCTGGGCCTCGCCCTGTCGGTCGTCGGCTTCGCCGCCGACGCCGCCGACGGTCGCTGGCACGCGCCCGGCCGCGACTGGAACCAGACGCTGGGGTTCCTTCGGGCGGAGCAGGTCGACGGCGGCTTCCGCGTCCTGTGGGTCGGCGACCCGACGGTGTTGCCGCTCGATCCCGCGGTGACCGGAGAGGGTGTCGGCTACGTCCTGACCCGCAACGGTCCCGGCAACGGGCGTGAGCTGTTCCGAGCCCCGGAGCGGCGGGGCGACCGGCTGGTTGGCGACGCGCTCGATCTCGTCACCGCCGATCGGACCAACCGGCTCGGGCACCTGCTCGCGCCGATGGCGGTGCGCTACGTGGCGATACCGCAACGGGCGGGCCCGCGCGCCGACGTCGCCGCCCGTGCGCCCGCGGCGGTCACCGCCGCGATCGATGCGCAGACCGACCTCGTGCGGCTCGGCACCGAAACCGGCCTCGTGCTCTACGAGAACGCGGCCTGGGCGGCGACCCGGGCGACGCTGGACGAGGACGCGGCCGCTGATCTCCCGCTCGACTCGGAGGATCCGCTGCGGGTCGCGCTCCGCACCGAGCTCGACGACGCCGAGTCCGTGAAGGGCGACTCGTCACCGGCCGGACCGGGCACGCTGCTCTGGAGCGAGGCGTACGACGACGACTGGACGGCGCGGGGGACGGGGCGCGAGCTCGACCACGTCGAGCCGTTCGGGCTCACGAACGGGTACGAGCTTCCGGACCGCGCCTCCGTGTCGATCACGTACGGCGGTCAGCTGCGCCGCTACCTCGCGCTGACGCTCCAGGCACTCGTGTGGGCGGGGGTGGCCGTGCTGTGGTGGCGCACCCGGCCCCGTGCCGAGCGCGAGGTGCGGGCGTGACCGACCCGGGTCGCCCGCCGAGCAGGCGCCGCGCCCGAGGTCGGCGCTCGACCGCCGCCGAGCGTGTCCCCGCCGGTGCCCCCACCCCCAGCCGCAGCCTCAACCGCCTACCGATCGTGATCGCGGTGGCGGCGGCGGTCGCGGTCGCGGTCGTGCTCGATTCCGGTGCCCCCGACCGGGCCGACACCGCGCCGGCGTCCGCCGAGCGCGCACCGACGATCCCGAGTGCCGACGCGCTCTCGGTCTCCTGGTACTGCGCCGAGGGCACCGCCACCGTCGGCGGTCGGGCCGACGGGACGATCGTCGTCGCCAACCTGGGCGACGAGGAGGCCGAGGCGGTCGTGACCGCGCTCGCCGATGGCGACGGACGGGCGCCGCGCGAGCGCGTCCAGGTCCCTCCGCGGGGCCAGGTCGAGGTGCAGCTGGCCGACCTCACCGACGCCCAAGAGCAGCTGACCCCGAACGCCACCCTCGTCGGTCCGGGTGTGGTCGTCGAGGCCTTCGGCGGTCAGGTGGTCGTCGAGCACCTGATCAGCCGGGGAGGCGATCTGGCCATGGGACCGTGCAGCCGGACCGCGTCGCCCGAGTGGTTCTTCGCCGGCGGCACGACTGTGCGGGGCACCGAGATGACGCTCGTCCTGTTCAACCCGTTCGGCGACGACGCCATCGTCGACGTCACCTACCTGACCGACACGGGGGTGCAGACGCCGGAGGGCTCGCGGGCGGTGACGGTGCCGCGCAAGTCCCGGGTGGCCGTGCTCGTGCACGAGCAGATCCGCCGTCAGCCCCAGGTGGCGACGCTGGTGCGGGCGCGCACCGGCCGCGTGGTCGCGGAGCAGTCGCTCGCGTTCGACGGCAGCGAGGGCCCGCTCGGACTCACCTTGTCGCTCGGCACCACCGCACCGGCGAGCTCGTGGGCGCTGCCGTTCGGCACGATGGCCGACGGCCGGACCCACACCGTTTCGGTGGCGAACTTCACCGACACCGGCACCGAGGTCGAGGTGAGCATGCTCCTCGACGGCGACCAGACGGTCGAGCCCGAGGTAGTGCCGGTGGCGGCACGATCCGTCGCGTCCGTCGACGTGGGCGCGCTCCTCCCGGTCGGGACGCCGTACGCCGTCGATGTCCGCGTCGTCGGCAACGCCCCGGTGGTGGTGGAGGAGCTGATGACGTTCGTCTCGGCGACCGAGGGCGGCGCCGCGCTCGAGTTCGGGATCCCCGGATCCGCCCGCCGGTGGGCGTTCGCGGGGGCGGGCGCGACCGGCGAGTCGCTGGCTGCCGACGGGGTGCTGTCGGTGTTCAACCCCGGCCGCGACCCGCTGACCGTGACGCTGCTCGCGTACACGTCGGGAGACCTCGACTCACCCCGGAGCGCGCCCGAGCGGGCCGTCGACCCGGGCGAGCGGACGTCGTTCACGTTCTCCGAGCTCGGGATCGGGTCCGACCAGGTCTTGGTGGTGGAGTCGGACGGCGCGGTGTTCGCCGAGCGCGTGCTCCTGACCGCAACCGGTCGTTCGCTCGCGCCCGGCATCCGCGGCTGAGAGTGACGGCGCGCCTCATCCTCGCGGCGGCCATGTTGGTCGCGGCGCTCGGTGTGGCGTGGGTGCTCCAACGCCGCCGCCCGGAGCCGCCGCCGCGTGACGTGTATCCGGTGCCGCGCCAGCTCGACCGGGCCGACTTCCCCCGCCCCGAGGCGCCCTGGCTGGTCGCGCTGTTCTCGTCGACCACGTGCGAGGGGTGCGCCGGCCTGGCCGGCAAGGTCGCGGTCCTCGAGTCCGGCGACGTTGCCGTCTGCGACGTCGACTTCGAGGCCGAGCGCGAGCTCCACCGCCGCTACGACATCTCCGGCATCCCGATGACTCTTGTCGCCGACGGGTCAGGCGTCGTGCGCGCCGCTTTCGTCGGCTCCGTCACGGCCACCGACCTCTGGGCCGCCGTCGCCGAGTGCCGCCACCCCGGCACCAGCCCCGAGCCGGAATTGGGCGGGCTGTAGGCAGGGGGCGACCCCGCAGCCGCCGCCGCGACTAGTCGCGGGCCGGCTCCGGCTCCGTGGTCGCCCCGCCGACACCATCGATGACGTCGCCCAGCGACTCGCCCTCGGGTGGGGGCCGCACCTCGATCTCGGCGCCCTCGGCGGTCACCGTCTTGCGAGGCCCGCCGACCTTGCGGCCCATGGCCTCGTCGACCAGCCGCGCCACCTCGTCGCCGTCGAGCGTCTCGTGCTCGAGCAGGTTGCGGGCGACCGCCTCGAGCCCGGCGCGGTACTCGCCCAGCACCTTGCGAGCACGGTCCTCCTCCTCGCGCAGGATGCGCTCGACCTCTTCGTCGATCACGCGGGCGGTCTCGTCGGAGTAGTCGCGGGTGTGCACGAGGTCCTCGCCCAGGAACACCGCCCCCTGCGAACCCCAGGCCATCGGTCCGATGCGGTCGGACATCCCCCACTCGCGCACCATCTTGCGAGCGAGCTCGGTGATGCCGACGAGGTCGTTCTGGGCCCCGGTCGACAGATGGCCGTACACGAGCTCCTCGGCGATGCGCCCGCCGAGGCGGACGACGAGCGAGTCGGCGATGTAGTCCTTCTTGTAGATGTGCTTCTCCTCCAGCGGGAGTTGCTGGGTCACGCCCAGCGCCATACCCGTCGGGAGAATGGTCACCTTGTGAACCGGGTCGGCGTGCTCGAGCACGTACGCAAGGACCGCGTGGCCGCCCTCGTGGTAGGCGACCACCTCTTTCTCCTCCTCCGACAGCGCCATCGACTCGCGCTTGAGCCCCATGAGCACCCGGTCGCGGGCGGCCTCGAAGTCCTCGGCGTGGATCTCCTGCTCGCCCCGTCGCACCGCGAACAGCGCGGCCTCGTTGACGAGGTTGGCGAGGTCGGCGCCGCTCATGCCGGGGGTGCCGCGGGCGATGATCTCGGGGTCGACGTCGTCGGCGATCTTCTTGTCCTTGAAGTGCACCTTGAGGATCGCGAGCCGCTCCCCCTGAGTCGGAAGGGGGATGATGATCTGGCGGTCGAAGCGGCCCGGCCGCAGGAGCGCGGGGTCGAGCACGTCGGGCCGGTTGGTGGCGGCCATCATCACGATGCCCTCGGTCGCCTCGAACCCGTCCATCTCCGCCAGCATCTGGTTGAGGGTCTGCTCGCGCTCGTCGTGGCCGCCGCCGAGCCCGGCGCCCCGCTTGCGCCCGAGGGAGTCGACCTCGTCGACGAAGATGATCGCCGGTGCCTGCTTGCGGGCCGTCTGGAACAGGTCGCGCACCCGGGCCGCGCCGACGCCGACGAACATCTCCATGAAGTCGGACCCGGTGACCGATATGAACGGCACGCCCGCCTCGCCTGCCACCGCCCGGGCGATGAGCGTCTTGCCCGTGCCCGGCGGGCCGACCAGCAGGACGCCCTTCGGGATCTTGGCGCCGATCTGCTTGAACTTCCCGGGGTTCTTGAGGAAGTCGACGACCTCGGCGATCTCCGCCTTCACCGGCCCGTACCCGGCGACGTCGTCGAACGTCGTCTTGGGCTTCTCGGTCGAGTACACCTTCGCCCGGCTGCGGCCGATGTTCATCACCGCGCCCATCTGGCCCGCCTGGCGCCGGCTGATCCACACGAACAGCAGCACGAGCAGGCCGAGCGGGATCACCCAGACGAGCACCTGCCCCAGGATGCTGCTGCCCTCGCGCTTGTACTTCACGTCGACGTCGTGCTCCCGGAAGAGCGCGAGGTCGCTCTCCTGGAAGTCGTCGTTGGGGCCCGAGCTCTTGAACTCGTCCTTGCCGTCCTGCTCGGTCTTGAACTTGCCGGTGATGCTGCCGTTCGACGGGTCGTACTCGATGCTCTCGACCTGGTCGTCGCGCACCGCCTCCCGGACCTCGGAGTAGGTCAGCTCCTTCTTGTCGGAGCCGCCCCCGGCGACGTTCAGGAGGAGGAACCCGCCCACGAGCACGGCGATCAGGATCCAGGGCACCCAACGGGTCCACGGCGAGGGCGGAGGGCGGGCTCCGGGAGTCCCGGGGCGCTGCGGACGCCCCGGCGGCATGTCGGACGGCGGCCGGCTCATCGCTGCCATCGTACGGCCAGCGGATGACACCCCCGCCCCGGGCCGAATCGCACCCTTGACTACCTCGGAAGGCACCCTTGACCGCGCCGGAGGCCCGTGGTACGTTCCTCGGGTCCTCCGAAGGGGCAGGCCGCAAGGTCAGTCACTTCGGGGGGCATTTCTTTGCCCTCGTCCGTCGGGTCCTCACTCTCTTCGTCGTCCTGGCGCGCGCGGTCCCCGAAGCGCACGCCACCCTCCGGTACGTTGAGCGCGATGGACGCGCCGGCTGCTGCCACCCGCGTCCGGTGGGGCATCCCCGATGCCGTGCTCGCCTGGGTCGCGGGCCTGATCGGTGCCATCGCCCTCGGCGGGATCTCCGCCGCGGTGCTCGACGTCCCCGACGACGAGCTGGCCGACGACGTCGGCGTGTTCCTCGCCACCCTCGCCGGCCAGACCATCCTCGTCGTGCTCGTGCTCGCGCTGGTCGCCCGGTCCAAAGGCCGCGGCAGCCTCACTCGAGACTTCGGCCTGACGATCCGGCTCCGCGATGCCGGCTGGCTGGCCGCCGGCCTCGGGCTCCAGATCGGCCTCGGTCTCGCCCTGTACCCGATCTCCGAGCTCTACGGCCGGGACGAGTCCCAGGGTGTCGTCGACCTGCTCGAAGACACCTCGGGCGCCGGCCTGGCGGCGTTCGCGGTCGCCGTGGTCCTGATCGCGCCCATCGCCGAGGAGCTTCTGTTCCGGGGGGCGCTCCTGCGAGCCCTGGTCCGGCGGCTGACACCCGCCTGGGCGATCTTCGTGTCCGCCCTCGTCTTCGCCCTGGTCCACCCGCTGGGCGACCCCGAAGTCGGCTCGATCATCGTGGTGCCGGCGATCCTGACCCTGGGCGTCGTCTCCGGGTATCTGGCCGTCCGCAGCGGCAACCTCTCCCGCTCGATCTGGCTCCACGTCGGCTTCAACCTGCTCACGGTCGTCGCCGTCATCGCCGACTGACTAGTCCCCTGCGCGAATCGACTCAAGTCTCCTCGCCGAAATGCCGTTGATCTCAGCGGCTGAGGTTCACAGGGAGGCTAGCCATGCATTGCACGACCTGTTCGAAGGGCGCTCTGGTCGAGATCCGCATGCGGATCGGCGGCTCCGACATCACCTTCCGGCGGTGCGGCCGCTGCGAGACCCAGGCGTGGGAGACGGTCGAAGGCCCGGTCGCGCTGACCGACGTGCTCGACCTGGCCCGCGCCACCACATAGACGGCCACATAGACGGCCACATAGACGGCTGATCGGGCTGAGCGGTACCCGGGTGCCAAGCTGGCACCCGTGGGCGCCCCGACGTCACTGATCGAGGCGCCGGAGCACGGCCGAGCCGGCCTCCGCCGGCGTCTGGTCGGGATCCTCCCCACCGCCGATCCGGAACGGCCGTGGTACCAGCGGATCGAGGCCTGGAGCGGCCTCGCGGTCCTGGTGGCCTGTTGCCTCTTCCTCCTCTTCCAGCAGCAACCCCACCTGCTGCTGCGCAACACCACCACCGCCGGCGGCGATACCGGCGCCCACGTCTGGTGGCCCGCCTACCTCCGTGACCACCTGCTTCCGCACTGGCGGCTCGCCGGCTGGTCCCCCGACTTCTACGCCGGCTTCCCCGCGGGCCAGTTCTACTTCCCGCTCCCCGCGCTGCTGATCGTCGCCCTCGATGTCGTCCTGCCCTACAACATCGCGTTCAAGCTGGTCACCGCGCTCGGGCCGATCCTCCTGCCGGCGGGGGTGTACGGGTTCGGGCGGGGCCTGCGCTTCCCCCGGCCCGCGCCCGCGGCCATGGCGGTCGCATCCACCGCCTTCCTCTTCTTCAAGGGCCGGCCCGGCAGCAGCACCGAGGCGACGTCGGAGGCGTTCAACCAGCGGATCATGGGGGGGACGCTGGCGAGCAACCTGGCCGGGGAGTTCTCGTTCACGCTCGCGCTCGCGCTCGGGTTGGGCTTCCTCGGTGCGCTGGCGTGGACGCTCGACGAGCCCGACGACCGACGTCGGCGGGCGTGGCTCCCGGCGGTGTTGCTGGCGGCGACGGTTCTCAGCCACCTGGTCGTGGGTGTCTTCGCGGTCGTCGGCGCGCTCGTCGTGTGGCTGGCGCACCGCCCGGTGCGCACGTACCTCCTCGCGCTCGCGGTCGGCGGAGTCGGTGCGCTGCTCACCGCGGTCTGGAGCCTCCCGCTCCTCGCCACACTCGGGTACACGACCGACATGGGGTACGAGACGATCCGCCAGTACGTCGACTACCTCTTCCCGTCCTACTTCTGGTACCTCTACCCGCTCGCCCTCGTCGCCGTGGTCGTCGCTGTCGTGCGCCGGCGTTGGTGCACGCTCCAGCTCCTGGTCATCACGGCGGCGATGGCCCTGGTCTTCCGGCTCTGGGACGTCTTCGACACGCCGGCGTGGAACCTGCGCGTCCTGCCCTTCTGGTACCTGGGGATCTTCCTGCTGGCGGCGGTGGGGGCGGCGGAGCTCGTGCGTGGCATCGCCGCCGCCGCGGTGCGCACGGTCGAGGACGACTGGTGGGGGACCGGCGACCAGCGTGACGACGAGCGGCACGATGACGAGGGGCCCGACGGGCCCGACGGGCCCGCGCCGCTCGTCGAGCCCTCGCGCCCGGCGGGCGCGCTCGTTCGCTCGGTCACCGCGGTGGCGCTCACGGTCGTGCTCGCGGTCGTCGTCCTTGTCCGGGTTCACCAATCGCGCGACTTTCTCGACTTCTGGGTCCGGTACAACTACACGGGCTACGAACGGGCCGACTACCTCGTCGCGCCGACGGGCAAGAGCTCCGACGAGTACCGGACGCTGATCGACACCCTCGACGATCTCCCGCCGGGCCGGCTGCTCTGGGAGAACGACTCGCCCGCCCTCGGCGCCTACGGCACCGCGCTGTCTCTCATGCTGCTGCCGTACTGGACCGACCAGCGGATCGGGTCGATGGAAGGCCTCTACTACGAGGCCGCCGCGACGACGCCCTACCTCTTCCTCACCGTCGCCACGCTCACGGCGCCCGGAAAGGCGTCGAACCCGGTGCGGGGGCTGACCTACCGGACCATCGAGGACTTCGACCTCGGCGTGCGGTACCTCCAGCTCCTCGGCGTGCGCTACTACCTGGCCCAGTCGGCCGACGCCAAGGCCCGCGCCGACGACCACCCCGAGCTCGAGCTCGTCGCCGAGGCGCCCGACCTCGACGGCCAGCCCCCGGTGGGATGGAAGGTGTACGAGGTCGCCGACTCGCCCTTGGTGGAGCCGCTGCAGCGCGAGCCCGTCGTCGTCGAGGACGTGGCCCTGGACGACTGGCGCGACGACGTGGCGGTGCCGTGGTTCGACGACCGCTCCGCGCTCGACCAGCCGCTCGTCACCGGCGGGCCGGACGAGTGGCCCCGCTCGGAGGCGAAGGACGCGCGGGAGCGGAGCGGCCGGGCGCTTCCGGACGTGCGCGTGACCGACGTCGAGGAGACCGACGACTCCATCTCCTTCCGGGTGTCGCGCACCGGCGTTCCTGTGCTCGTGAAGACGTCGTACTTCCCGAACTGGCGGGCGTCGGGTGCGGACGGTCCCTGGCGTGCGACCCCCAACCTGATGGTGGTGGTGCCGACGAGCAAGGAGGTACGCCTCGAGTACGGCACGACCACCGCCGAATGGTTGGGCCGGGCGGGCACGGTGGCCGGATTCGTGGGCATCGGGGCGCTGATCTGGTGGCCGTTGCGAAGGCGCAACGACGAGGACCCCGCCGGTACCATGGCCCTCCCGTCCGACGGACGGTAAGGACCATCCCGCCAACCACCCCCGAGGCGCGCGTGTCTGCTGGTTCGTCCCTGGACGTCATCTTCAAGGCCTACGACATCCGCGGGGTGTACCCCGACGAGCTCGACGACGCCGTCGCCCGCAGCGTCGGGAACGCGTTCGTCGCCTTCACCGGCGCCGACCGGGTCGCAGTCGGGCGAGACATGCGCTCGTGCTCCGAGCCGCTGGCGGTCGCGTTCATCGAGGGCGCCACCCTCGCCGGGGCCGACGTCGTCGACCTCGGCCTCACCTCGACCGACCTGCTGTGGTTCGCCTCCGGTCACCTCGACTCGCCCGCGGCGATGTTCACCGCCAGCCACAACCCGTCCGAGTACGGCGGCATCAAGCTCAGCCGGGCCGGGGCCGCGCCCGTGGGGGAGGAAACCGGGCTGGCCCAGATCAAGGCGGCGGTCGAGAGCGGCCTGCTCGAGCGGGCCGGCGAGCGGGGCCAGGTCGAGCAGCGCGACCTCTTGCCCGACTTCGCCGCCCACGTCCGCTCCTTCGTCGACGTCAGTGCCCTCCGCCCGCTGCGGGTGGTGGCCGACACCGCCAACGGCATGGGTGGGTTGGTCGCGCCGCCGGTGTTCGACGGCCTGCCGTTCAATCTCACGATCCTCTACCCCGAGCTCGACGGCACGTTCCCCAACCACCCCGCCGACCCGATCCAGGCCGAGAACCTCGAGGACCTCCAGAAGGCGATCGTCGAAGCCGACGCCGACGTAGGCCTCGCCTTCGACGGCGACGCCGATCGCGTCTTCCTCGTCGACGACCACGCGGCGGTGCTGTCGGGCTCGCTGACCACCGCCATCGTCGCCAAGCGCATCCTCGAGCAGCATCCCGGCGAGACCATCGTGCACAACCTGATCTGCTCGAAGGCGGTGCCCGAGATCGTGCGCGAGATGGGCGGGACGCCGGTGCGGACCCGGGTCGGCCACTCGTTCATCAAGCAGGTGATGGCGGAGACCGGCGCGATCTTCGGCGGCGAGCACTCCGGTCACTACTACTTCCGTGACAACTACCGGGCCGACAGCGGCCTCATCGCCGCGCTGGTCGTGCTCGAGCAACTGTCGGGCACCGACCAGCCACTGTCGGAGCTGCGTCGGCCGTTCGAGCGCTACGCCGGCTCGGGGGAGATCAACACCCGGGTCGACGACCCGCCGGCCGTCATCGAGCGGATCGCGGCTGCGTACAAGGACGCCGAGCAGGACCGCCTCGACGGCCTGACCGTCGACTTCGGGGACTGGTGGTTCAACCTGCGGCCAAGCAACACCGAGCCCCTGCTCCGGCTCAACCTCGAGGCTGCCGACGCCGCCGCCTGCGAGCAGCACACCGCCGAGGTGCTGGCGCTCATCCGCGGAGAGAAGTAGGACTCACCCCGAGAGAAGGAGGCGCCGGTGGCGCTGGACGCCAAGCTGCTCGAGATCCTGGCCTGCCCCGAGGACAAGGGGCCGCTGCTCTATTTCGAGGACGAGAACGCGCTGTACAACCCGCGCCTCAAGAAGCGCTACTCGGTGCGCGACGACATCCCGATCATGCTCATCGACGAGGCCGAGACGGTCGACGACACCGAGCACTACCGCCTGACGGCCAAGGCCGAGGCCGAGGGCATCCAGCCCACGTTCGAGAGCTAAGGCCCGGCTTGGCCACCGACTCGTTGGGCCTTCTCGACGCCGTCGAGCGTCTTCCGGAGCAGCTGACGGCCGCGCACGAGGAGGCGGCCGCCGGGATCGATGTCAGCGGGCTCGGTCCTGCCGACGACATCGCCAACATCGTCGTGATGGGCATGGGCGGGTCGGGCATCGCCGGCGACGTGCTCGCCGCCGTCGGCAGCGGGGGACTCCCCGTCCCCGTCAGCGTGCTCAAGCAGTACCGCACCCCGCGATTTGTCGGTCCCCGCACCCTCGCGTTCGCGGTGTCGTACTCGGGTGACACCGAGGAGACGGTCGAGATGGCCACGGGTGCGCTCGACAACGGCGCCCGGGTCGTCGCGGTGAGCCGCGGCGGCCGGTTGGCCGAGCTGGTCGGGGAGCGGGGCGGGATCCACGTGCCCTGCCCGACCGACATCCCGGTCCCGCGAGCAGCGCTGGGCGCGCTGGTGGCGCCGCTGTTCGTCACGCTGTTTCGGCTCGGGATGGCCCCCGACGCCCGCAAGTGGCTGACGTTGGCCCAGAAGCAACTCGGCCACCGGCGGCGCAAGTGCCGACCCGAGGTCGAGGGCACGGCCAATCCCGCCCGCGAGGTGGCCCGCAAGATCGGCACCACCATTCCTCTCTTCTACGGGGGTGGTGCGCTGGGCGCGGCAGCGGCGACGCGGTGGAAGACCGACGTGAACGAGAACGCCAAGGCGCCCGCGTTCTGGAACGCGTACCCCGAGCTCGACCACAACGAGATCTGCGGCTGGGGCCAGCACGGCGACGTCACCCGTCAGGTGTTCACGCTCGTGGAGTTGCGGCACGGCTACGAGCACCCCCAGCTGGCGCGGCGCTTCGCCGCCACCCGGGAGATCATCGACGAGACCGTCGCCCAGGTCCTGGCGGTGGACGCCGAGGGTGAGACCCGCCTCGCCCAGGTCCTCGACCTGATGTATACGGGCGACTGGGCCAGCTGCTATCTCGCCCTCGACCACGACGTCGACCCCGGCCCCATCGACGCCATCACCCAGCTCAAACAGGCCCTGGCCGGATCCGCCTGACTACACTGGGTCCTGGTCGGGCCGTGGCGGCTGTCACCCGGTGATCCGGGCCGACTCCCAGCGAAGAACGCGCGTGTGCCGACGCGGCCCCGCGCCGACCGTGAGGAGTCCATGACATGACCACGACCGAGACCTCTGCTCGCCATACCGGCGACGCCCCCGACTACAAGGTCGCCGACATCTGCCTGGCCGAGTTCGGCCGCAAGGAGATCGACCTGGCCGAGCACGAGATGCCCGGGCTGATGGCGCTGCGCGAGCGCTACGGCGCCCAGCAGCCACTGGCCGGCGCCCGCATCACCGGGTCGCTGCACATGACCATCCAGACCGCGGTGCTCATCGAGACCCTGGTCGCCCTGGGTGCCCAGGTCCGGTGGGCGTCGTGCAACATCTTCTCGACCCAGGACCACGCCGCCGCCGCGATCGCGGCGGCCGGCGTCCCGGTGTTCGCCTGGAAGGGCGAGACGCTCGAGGAGTACTGGTGGTGCACCGAGCAGGCGCTGGCCTGGCCCGACGCCGACGGCCCCAACATGATCCTCGACGACGGTGG
>JBQTGU010000136.1:0-8848 GCA_052390575.1 Actinomycetota bacterium
TCGTCATCGTCGTAGAGCGCGTACTCGACGAACTCGTCGAACGGGATGGGCCCCCGCCGTGAGCTCTCGTCGCGGATGCGCAGCGTCAGAGCGGGACCGCCAGCTCCCCGACGCGGGCGAAGAGCTGCGGGTACACCCCGATGACCAGGACGACCGCCGCCGACATGGTCAGGGCGACGGTCAGCGCCGCCGGCACCCGCGCCGGACCGGTGAGCTCGGCCGCCGGCTCCTCGAACCAGATCCGGCGGGCGACGCCGGCGTAATAGAAGAAGGCGATCACCGAGTTCACCGCGGCGATGACTCCGAGCGTCACCGCGCCCGCGCCCCCGGCCTCGAACACGGCCCGGAACATCACGAACTTGGCGAACCAACCCGCCAGCGGCGGGATGCCGGCGAGCGATAGCAGGAACGCCGACATCAGGATCCCGAGCACCGGTGCGGTCTGACCGAGGCCGGCGTACGACGCGATCTCGCCCGAGCGGGTGCGGCGGGCGACCGCGATCACCACCGCGAACGCGCCCAGGTTCATGGCCCCGTAGATGAGGAGGTAGATGACCACCGCTTCGAACGAGGCGCGGGGCGCGTCCTGGGCCACCGCCAGCGGAACCAGGATGAACCCGCCCTGCGCGACCGACGAGTAGGCGAGCATGCGCACGATGTTCGTCTGGCGTAGCGCGGTCAGGTTCCCGATCGTCATCGATGCCGCGGCGAGGGCCCACAGCACCGGCTGCCACGACTCCTCGGCCTGGAAGAACCCGAAGTAGATGATGCTCAGGATCGCCACGAACCCGCCGGCCTTGGACGCCACCGACAGGAACGCGGTGACCGGCGTGGGTGCCCCTTCATAGGTGTCGGGCGCCCAGAAGTGGAACGGCACCGCGCTCACCTTGAACGCGAAGCCGACCAGGGTCAGGAAGATGGCCACCGCGAACAGCGGGGGCGCGTCGCCGGCCGCCGCGAACGCGCCGATGTCGGCAAGGAGCACCTTGCCCCCGCTGAGCCCATAGATCAGCGACATGCCGTAGAGCATCACCGCCGAAGAGAGCACGCCGATCAGGTAGTACTTGATCGCGGCCTCGTTCGACTTGGTGTCGTGCTTCCGCCAGCCCGCGAGCACGAACGTCGGGATCGAGATCAGCTCGAGCGCAACGAAGATCGAGATCAGGTCGCGGGCCGACGTCATCGCGAGCATCCCGAGGACCGACGACAGCAGCAGGAAGTAGAACTCGCCCTTGTAGTAGTCGCCCTCGCCGACGTAGTCGGCGGCGACGAGGACGGTCACGTATCCGACCAGCAGGAAGAAGGCTTTCAGCGCGATCGCGTAGTCGTCGACCACGAAGCCGCCGCCGAACAGCGAGCGGTCGGCGCCGTCGACCGCCAGCGTGAGCACGGGAACGAGCGCGACAAGGAGACCCAGGCTGGCCAGCCGGGACGTCTGCAAACCCTCGCGGTCGGGGAAGAGGAGGTCGGCGACGAGGACCACGACGATCGCGCCCGTGAGCACCAGCTCGGGCGCGAGCGCGTGGTAGTCGAAGACGGGGTCCATCAAATGGCTCCCTCGCTCGGCGCCGGGCCTTCCTGGAAAGGACTGGCCGGCGCCGCCCCTTCGGGGATGCTCGTCCGCACGGTGGTCAACCGCCGACCGCCCTGGCGACACCGTCGGCGACGCCGGTCACCGCACCGTCGGTCATCTTGAACAGCAGGTTGGGGTACACGCCCAGCGCCACGATGAGCAGCAAGAGTGGCGTCCAGGCGATCCACTCCGGCGCGTGCACGTCGTGGATGTGGGCCGACTCGAACTCCGGCTTGGGCGGGCCGAACGCGACCCGCTGGAACATCCACAGCAGGTAGCCGGCGGCGAGCACAGTGCCGATGGCGGCGAACACCATGAACGTGCGGAACGTCTCCACCGGCAATCCGTCCAGCGGTTCGTAGGCCGAGAGGATGGCGGGGAACTCGCCCCAGAACCCGGCCAGGCCGGGGAGCCCGAGCGACGCCATCGCGCAGAAGCCGAGGATCCAACCGAGCCGGGGCGCCTGAACGAGCAATCCGCCGAGGCGGGAGATCTCGCGAGTCTCGTAGCGCTCCTGCACCGACCCGGCGAGGAAGAACAGCATCCCGGTGATGAGCCCGTGGGCGACCATCCCGAAGACGGCGGCGTTGATCCCGAAGTCGGTGAGCGTGGCGATGCCGAGCATCACGAAGCCCATGTGCGCGACCGACGAGAACGCGACCAGGCGTTTCATGTCGCGCTGCGCGAGACAACAGAGCGCGCCGTAGATGATGCCGATCACGGCCAGCAGCCCGATCCACGGCGCCCAGTCCTCGGCCGCCTGCGGCAGCACCGGCAGCGCGATCCGAACGAAGCCGTACGTCCCCAATTTCAGCAGCACGGCCGCCAGGATCACCGAGCCGACCGTCGGCGCCTCGGTGTGGGCGTCGGGCAGCCAGGTGTGGAACGGGAACATCGGCACCTTGATCGCGAACCCGAGGAACAGCCCCAGGAAGATGAGGTTCTGGGTGCTCCCGACCAGCCCCTCGCCCGCGGCCTCGGCCAGCTTCGGGATGTCGAACGTGTGCGGCTCGGTCAGGAAGAACAGCGCCAGGAAGCTCAGCAGCATCAGCGCCGAGCCGAACAGCGTGAACAGGAAGAACTTGATCGACGCATACACCCGGTTGGGGCCGCCCCAGACGCCGATCATGAAGAACATCGGCAGCAGCACCAGCTCGAAGAAGATGAAGAACAGGATCAGGTCCTGGGCGGCGAACGTGCCGTTCATGCCGGTCTCGAGCAACAGCGTGAGCGCGAGGAACCCCTTGGGGTTGTGCGGCTCCGGGAAGTGGTCCCACGAGTAGATGACGCAACCGACCGTGATGACCATCGACAGCAGCAGCAGCGGCAGGGCGATGCCGTCGATGCCGATGTGGTAGCGGCTCTGGATCACGTCGATCCAGCTCTTGTTCGCCTCGAACTGGAGACCACTGGTGTCGTAGTCGAAGCGCACGAGCATCCCGACGCCCACCGCCAACGTCGCCAGCGTCGTCAGCAGGGTGACGATCTTGATGGCCTGCTCCTGCGCCTTCGGGATCGCCAGCACGACGACCATGCCGGCGACCGGCAGGAAGATCGCGAGGGTCAGTCCCCATCCGGAGTCGAACCAGTCCATCGAAGCGCTTCCTCTCCCGTCAGTTGCTGAAGACGAACAGGGCCAGGCTCAGCAGCGCCACTGACGCGAACAGCATCAGCGCGTACCGCTGCACCCGGCCCGATTGCACGTAGCGGAGCAGTCCCCCGGTCTGGCCGGTGGAGACCGCCAGGCCGTTCACGGCGCCGTCGACCGCCTTCTGGTCGACGACGTCGTAGGCGAACCGGCCCACCTGGGCGGCGCCGGTGGCGACGCCGTTGACGGCGCCGTCGATGACCCGCTGGTTGATCCAGTACGACGCCCGGGCGATCGCGCCCTTGATCGAGCCCACGATGACGTTCTCGTAGAGGGCGTCGAGGTAGTACTTGTTCTCGAGGAACGTGTAGCCGGCTCGGGCGAGCGGGTTGCGCTCGGTAATGCCGTGGGGCCCGAGGTTGCGGAACCAGTAGGCGTACGAGACCAGGATCCCGAGCAGCGCGACCGCGAGCGCCAGGGCGGCTCCGGCGAGCTCGAACTCGGGGTGCTCGAGGACGGGGAAGGCCACGGTGGGCTCGACCCACTCCTTGAACTTCTCGATCTCGAGCGCGGATGCGTTGACGAAGCCGGCGACGACCGAGAACCCGGCCAGCACGATCAACGGGACCGTGATCGCCCGCGGTGACTCATGGGGCTCGCCGTGGCCGCGGTACTCGCCGAAGAAGGTGAGGTACACGCAACGGGTCATGTAGGCCGCGGTCATGAACGCGCCGACAAGGCCGACGACGAGGAAGAAGGTGAACTCGTTCTGCCCCGCGGTGGCCAGGATCTCGTCCTTCGACCAGAAGCCGGCGAACGGGATGATCCCGGCGAGCGCGAGCGAGCCGATCATGAAGGTCCAGAACGTGATCGGCATGTACTTGCGCAGCCCGCCCATGTCCTTCTTCATGTCGAAGCTGTGGTGCGCGCCTGAGTGGCTCACCGAGCCGGCGCCGAGGAACAGCAGCGCCTTGAAGAACGCGTGGGTGAAGAGGTGGAACACCGCCGCTACCCAGGCGCCGACGCCCAGGCCCATGACCATGTAGCCGAGCTGGCTGATCGTCGAGTACGCCAGCACCTTCTTGATGTCGTTCTGCACGAACGCGAGCGCGGCGCCGATGATGATCGTGGTGCCGCCGATCAGCGCCATCACGTTGATCGTTCCGCTATCTATCGAGAAGCCCTCGAAGAAGACGGGATAGAGCCGGGCGCCGAGGTAGACCCCGGCCACCACCATCGTGGCCGCGTGGATGAGCGCCGAGACCGGGGTGGGCCCGGCCATGGCGTCGGGCAGCCAGGTGTGCAGCGGGAACTGGCCGCTCTTGCCGATGATCCCGCCCAGGAGGCAGGCGCTGGCGACGAGCAGCAGGGTGTGGCCGATCTCGCCCTCGACCGCCTGGGCATTGATGGCCTGGATGTCGAACGTGCCGGCGGCGAAGAACAGGATGATGATCCCGATCATCAGGCCGACGTCGCCGACCCGGGTGGTGAGGAAGGCCTTCACCGCCGCGTCGGCGTTGGGCTTCTCCTCCCACCAGTGCCCGATGAGCACGAACGAGCACAGGCCGACGAGCTCCCAGCCCACCAGCAGCTCGATGGTGTTGTCCGCCACCACGAGCAGCAGCATCGACGCGGTGAACAGGCTGAGCAGGGCGTAGAAGTGGGTGAAGCGGCGGTCGCCCTCCATGTAGCTCGTCGAGTAGACGTGCACGAGGAACGACACCAGGGTGACGACGAACAGCATCATCACCGCAAGGCCGTCGATCGCGATGCCGACGTTGAACTCGACGTTGCCGTTCTGCCACCAGGTGAACCCGCGCGTGATCGGGGCAACCGCGACCTCGGCGCCGTGCTCGCCGCCACCCTCGCCGCCGAGCAGCCCCTTTCCGAACGCGCGGAGTCCCTCGGACTTCCCGGTGGCGTCCTCGACCCGGTCGATCCACTGCCACGCGGCCACGCATGCCAACACGAACGAGGCGCCGACCGCGCCGACGCCGAGCTCGGCGCCCTTGCGGGGCAGGCGCTTGCCGAAGAGCAGGATGCCCACGAAAGACAGCGCGGGCAGGAGCGGGATGACCCAGGCGTTGCGCAGCATCGGTCAGCCCTTGAGCTGGTCGACGCGGTCGAGGTCGGGGCTGTCCATGTTGCGGTAGATCAGCAGCACGATGGCCAGGCCGACGCCCACCTCGGCAGCGGCGATGGTGATGACGAACAGAGCGAAGATCTGGCCGCCGACGTCGCGCACGAACGCCGAGAAGGCGACGAGGTTGATGTTCACCGCGTTGAGCATGAGCTCGACGCTCATGAGCACGAGCACGCCGTTGCGGCGCGCCAGCACGCCGTAGACGCCGGTGCAGAACAGGAAGGCGGAGAGAATGAGGAACTGATTCAAGGCCATCTCGTCAGTCCCTCCGCGCGATCGCGACGGCGCCGATGAGGGCGGCGAGCAGGAGCATCGACACGACCTCGAACGGCACGACGAAGTTGCGGAAGAGCGAGTTGCCCACCGCGTCGCTGCGACCGATGGCGAGGAGGTCGTCGCTGAGCTCGATCTCCTGGTGCCCGAACGCGTCGATCAGCAGAGCGACGAGCACGCCCAGGAGCAGCAGCGACACCGCCAGCGCCGGCCAGCGCTGGTCGTTGTCGTAGTCGGCCGGCTGCATGGGCGCGCGGGTGACGATGATCCCGAACAGGAACAGCACCGCGACCGCCCCGACGTAGAGGAAGAACTGCGTCACCCCGACGAACTCGGCCAGCAGGATGATGAACTGCGCCGAGGCCCCGATCAGGACGGTGATCAGGTAGAGGGCGGCATGCACGAGGTTGCGCGACGTCACGACACGGATGGCGGCGACCGCCATCACGACGGCGATGATCCAGAACGCGACGTTCTGCGCAATCACGCTTCCTCAGCCCCCCGCCGGTCTACTTCTTGGTCTCCGCGCCCGCTTCCAGCGGCTCGGGCTCGGGCACGGTCTCCATCCACTCGCCCAGCTTGTCCTTGTCGTGCAGCAGCTCGGCGATGTCGGGCTCCGAGTACTCGTACTCGGGGCTCCAGAACAACGCGTCGAACGGGCACACCTCGACGCAGATCCCGCAGTACATGCACAGCGCGTAGTCGATGTCGAAGCGGTCGAGGATGCTGACCGTCCGCTCGCGACCGCCCTCCCGGCGGGGCGGGCGCTTCTCCTTGTGACCCTCGATGTAGATGCACCAGTCGGGGCACTCGCGCGCGCACAGCATGCAGACGGTGCAGTTCTCCTCCTTGAGCGCGATGACACCGCGAGCGCGCGGCGCCGGGTCCTCCCGCTCGTGGGGGTACTGCACGGTGACCGCGCCCTTGAGCATGGTCTTGAACGTGACCCCGAGGCCGCCGATCAAGCCGGGGAGCTTGGGCTTCGCCATCTAGAACGCCACCTTCAGTGCGCCGGTTACGAGGATGTTGGCCAGGCCGATCGGGATCAGGTACTTCCACGCCACCGCCTGGAGCTGGTCCTCCCGCAGGCGGGGGTAGGTGAACCGCACCCAGAACATGAGGAACGCCACCAGCATCAACTTGGTGAACAGCACCAGCGGCCCCAGCACGTTGGCGAGGCCGGTGTCGTCGACGCCGGGGATCGCCCAGCCGCCGAGGAAGAGGGTCGCGGCCAGCGCCGAGAACGCGAACGCAGTCCCGAACTCGCCGATGAAGAAGAAGAGGAACCGGAAGCCGGTGTACTCGACCATGTAGCCCGACACGAGCTCGCTCTCGGCCACCGGCATGTCGAACGGTGTCTGGGTGAGCTCGGCCTGCGCCGCCACCAGGAAGAGGGCGAACCCCACGAACTGCGTGAGGATGAACGGGTTGCCGATGCCGCCCCACCCGAAGATTTCTCCGTTCTGCTGCGCGCCCACGATGCCCTGGAGGCTCATCGTCTGCGCCTGCACGACGACGCCGACCACGCCGAGCAGCAGCGGCAGCTCGTAGGCGATCAGCTGGGCAGCGGCGCGCAGCGCGCCGAGGAGGGCGAACTTGTTGGCGCTGGCCCACCCGGCCATCAGCACGCCGATCACCGACAGGCTCGAGACCGCCAGCGCGTAGAACACGCCGATCTCGAGGTCCTTCACGATCAGGTCGGGCCCGGTGGGAATCACCAGGAACACGAGGAAGGTGGAGATCACCACGATCGCGGGCGCGATCGCGAACACCCGGCGATCGGCCTGCGCCGGCATGATGTCCTCCTTCTGGAGGAACTTGATACCGTCGCCGACGAGCTGGAACCACCCGTGGAAGCCCCCCGGGTCCATGGGCCCGAGCCGGCTCTGCATGTGGCTCATCATCTTCAGCAGGAACACGTAGCCGAGGATGAACGCGCCCGCCGGGATCGCGGCGAGGATGATGAGCGTCTTGATCCCGAGGATCGTCCCCCAGCCGAGGTCGAGCGCGATCACCGGTCGATGTCCCCGAGGATGAAGTACAGGCTGGCCAGGATCGTGATGACGTCGGGGACATACACGCCCCGCAGCAACCACGGGAGGATCGAGACGTTGCTGAACGACGCCGAGCGGATCTTCACCCGGAACGGGCCGATCGCGCCCTTCGAGATCACGTAGTAGCCCATCTGCCCGAGCGGGTTCTCGGTCTCGACCCACACCTCGCCCTCGGGCACCTTGATGATGCGCGGCACCTTGGCCATCACCGGGCCGGCGGGGAGCTGGTCGAGCATCTGGATGACCATGCGCGCCGCCTCGCGCGTCTCCTGGAGCCGCACCCAGTAGCGGGCGAAGCTGTCACCGTCGGGGTGGGTCCAGACCTTGAAGTCGAGCTCGGGGTACACGAGGTAGGGCTTGCCGTCGCGGCGCAGGTCCCAGTCGACGCCCGAAGCCCGCAGGTTCGAGCCCGACACGCCGTAGCCCGCGCCGACGTCGCCCGGGATGATGCCGATGCCCTTGGTGCGGGCTTCGAAGATCTCGTTGCCGGCGACCAGGTTGTCGAAGTCGGCGCAGCCGTCGAGGACCACCTTCATCGTGTTGCGGGTCTCGGCCACCCAGCCCCACGGGAGGTCGTCCTTGATGCCGCCGATGCGGTTGAAGTTGGGATGGAAGCGCCCGCCGGTCGCGGCCTCGATGAGGTTGAGGACGTGCTCCCGGTCGCGGAAGCCGTAGAACGCGGGTGTGAGCGCGCCGACCTGGAGGCCCATCTCGCCCAAGAAGAGGACGAAGGTGGCGATGCGCGACAGCTCGGTAAGGATGGTGCGGATGTACTGGGCGCGCGGCGGCGCCTCGATTCCCATGAGCAGCTCGGCGCCGTGGATGAACGGCACCTCGTTGGCGAAGCTCGACAGCCAGTCGATGCGGTTGATGAGCGTGGTGATCTGCGGGTAACTGCGGACCTCGGTGAGCTTCTCGTAGCCCCGGTGCATGTAGCCGATGACGGGGTCGGCGGCGATGACCCGCTCGCCGTCGAGGCGCACGACCAGGCGCAGGGTGCCATGGGTCGCGGGGTGCTGGGGACCGAGGTTGAGGATCATGTCGCCGGTGTCGAGCTCGACGTTCATCTGGGCGTCGGCGAGGTGGCGGTACATGCTCGGGTCGACCTTCCCTATGGCCTCGCTCACTGCGGCCGGGGATACCCCGCCCGCGGCCGGGCGCGCGGCGGCGCTTCGATGCCCATGAGCCGCTCGGCTGCGTCCATGAACGGCACCTCG
>JBQTGU010000137.1:0-14765 GCA_052390575.1 Actinomycetota bacterium
GTTCCTCGCCAAACAAGAACCCGCCGGCGACCTCGCCGCGCTCCAAGCCCAACTCGACCGCTTCGTCGACACCTACAACAACACCCGCCCCCACAAGTCGCTCGGCCGGCGCACCCCACGAGCCGTCTACGACGCCAAACTCAAAGCCCGCCCCGCCCGCGACGTCACCGCCGCCCACTTCCGGGTCCGTCACGACCGCGTCGACAAGACCGGCTGCGTCACCCTCCGCTACCAAAGCCGGCTCCGCCACATCGGCATCGGCCGCGCCCACAAAGGCCAACGCGTGCTGCTCCTCGTCGCCGACCGCAACGTCCGCGTCCTCACCGACGACGGCGAAGTCCTCCGAGAACTCGAAATCGACCCCACCCGCGACTACCAGAGCCGCAACCTCAAGTGATGTCTACGATGTCCCGCGACATCCGTCCCCGATGTCCCGCGACATCGCAATGGCGGAGGGAGTGGGATTTGAACCCACGGTGCCCCTCACGGGACACAACGGTTTTCGAGACCGCCCCGATCGGCCGCTCCGGCATCCCTCCGGGAGCGATCCTACCGGTCGAGGATTCGAGTCCTTCTCTCAGTAAGCGAGCAGGCGGCTCAGGTCGCGGACGATGTCGGCGACCTGGGGGAGGATCGCCTCCTCGAGCGTGGGCTCGTAGGCGACGTGGGTGTCGGTCGCGGCCAGCCGCCACACCGGGGCGTCGAGGCTCTCGAAGCACTCGTCGGCGATCCACGCCGCGACCTCGGCGCCGAACCCGCACGTCAACGTGTCCTCGTGCAACACGAGCACGCGTCCGGTGCGGGCGACCGACTCGCCCACGATCTCGTGGTCCCACGGCACGAGCGTGCGGAGGTCGATGATCTCGATCTGGTTCCCGTCGGGATCGACCTCGTGGGCGGCCAGTTGGGCCCGGTGCACGGTCGCCCCCCAGGTGACGACCGTGACCCGATTGCCTCGGGTCACGTGCTCACCCCGCCCGAACGGCAGCATCCAGTCGGGCGGCGGCAGCGGGTCGCGGTTGTAACCCTGGCGGTACAGGTGCTTGTGTTCGAGGAACAGCACCGGATCCTCACAGCGGAACGCGGTGCGCAACAGCCCGGCGGCGTCGCGCGCCCGCGACGGGAACGCGATCATCAGGCCGGGGATGTGGGCGAAGATCGACTCGCCGCACTGCGAGTGCCAGATCGCGCCGCCGGTCAGGTAGCCCCCGATGGGCACGCGAATGACCGTCGGGCACGTGAACGCGCCGTTCGATCGCCAGCGGATGGTCGCGGCCTCCGACTTCAGCTGCGTCATCGCGGGCCAGATGTAGTCGAAGAACTGGATCTCGGGGCTGGGGCGCAGACCCCGGATGGCCTGGCCGACGGCTCGGCCGATGATGTTGGCCTCGGCGAGGGGCGTGTTGTAACAGCGGCCCTCGCCGAACTCACGCTGGAGCCCGAAGGTGATGCCGAACACGCCGCCCTTGCCGGGGACCTCGTCGAGGAGATGCGGGTCGGCGTCGGCGACATCTTCACCGAACACCCGGATCCGCTCGTCGCGCGCCATCTCCTCGTGCAGCGTGCGGCGGATGGTCTCGCCGAACGGGACTTCGGGGTTCTCCTCGGTCGCGGGCGGCGGGTCTTCGGGCAGCACCGTCACCGGCGGTTGCCCGAGCACGTTGTCGGTGACCGTCGACGGTTCGGGCCGGGTGGCGGTCACCGCCGCGAACGCCGCCTCGGTGACCGTCGCCTTGGCCTCGGCGCGGATGAGCTCCGCCTCCTCCTCCGTGAGCTTCCCCAAGCTCACGAGCTGCTCCTGAAGCAAGCGGATCGGGTCGTGCTCGGCTTCGTCCAGGAGCTCGTCGGCCGACCGGTACTTCTTCTGATCGTCCGACAAGGAATGCGAGTACGGACGGGTCACGAGCGCGTGGATCAGCCCCGGGCCCTGACCGGCGCGTACCCGCTGTATGGCCTCGGCGCCATAGTGGCGCGCCTCGAAGTAATCGCGCCCGTCGAACTTCGTCACGTGCAGACCGCGGATGCCCATCACCATCTCGGAGATCGGCGCCGGCGCCTGATCACCGGCCCGGACCGAGATCGCGTACCCGTTGTCGGCGACGACATAGAGGACGGGGAGGCCCAGGCGGGCGGCGGTGCTGATGCTCTCCCAGAACTCGCCCTCGGAACACGCACCCTCGCCCAGCGACACGTAGGTGACCTCGTCGCCGTGCGCCGAACAGCCGGGTAGGTCGCGTCGGCCGATGTAACGCGCCGCCTCGGCGCAGCCGACCGCGGGGAGGCACTGGCTGCCGGTCGGGCTGCTCTGGGTCACGACGTGGCGGGCGCGGTCGCCCCAATGACACGGCATCTGGCGCCCGGCCGACGCGGGATCGTCGACGGAGCCGACCGCCTGGAGCAGGAGGTCGAGGGGGGTGATGCCGAGGCCGAGCATGAGCGCACGGTCGCGGTAGTAGGGGAAGAACCAGTCGTACCCGGCGCGCAGCGAACGGGCGAGGCCGAGGAGCAGCCCCTCGTGCCCCGCGCCTGAGATCTGGAAGAAGACCTGGCTCTGCTTGCGGAGCGTGATCTCGCGGTCGTCGAGGGCCCGGGAGATGCAGGCCAGCCGAAAGTCGGTGACGGCCTCGTCGAGCGAGACGCTTTCGTGCCCGTCCCGCCGCTCCCGGACCTTCATGCCCCTCCACGTGCGCCGTCGTCGATCTGGCGCCCCCGCCGGCAGTTCGGAGGATACCGTCGGATCCGTGCCTGACGGTGCAACCGAGGTCCTCCCGTGGCGCGAGCGATCTGACCGCCCGGCCGCGGGCCCGGACTTCCTCTCTCCCGCGGTCTCCCAACTGCTTGCCGAGCACGATCTCGACCCGACCAAGATCGAGGGGACGGGAACGGGCGGGCGCGTCACCCGCGAGGACGTGCTCAGGGCGCTCCAGCAGCCGGTCACGCCTGGGCCGGAGCCGCGGGTCACCGGCGACGAGCGCGTCCCCTTCAACTCGGTACGAAAGCGGACGGCCGAGCACATGGTGCAGTCACTCGCCACCGCGCCGCACGCCACCATCGTCATGGACGTGGACTTCGAAGCGGTCGCACGCGCCCGGCGCGCCCACCCCGGGCGTACTTACCTGCCCTTCATCGCGCGCGCCGTCGTCGACGCGATCGAAGAGTTCCCCCGTGTCAACGCGACCGGCGGCGAGGATGAGCTCGTTGTCCACCGCGACGTGCACCTCGGGATCGCCATCGACCTCGGCCAGGAGGGTCTCATCGTTCCCGTGGTCCGTTACGCCCACGAGAAGCGACTGCTCGCAATCGCCGACGAGATCAGAGAGCTGGCGACCCGCGCACGCGGACGGCGACTCGCGCCCGACGACGTCGTCGGCGCGACCTTCACCATCACGAACCCCGGTCCCTACGGCACCGAGCTCTCAGTACCCGTGATCAACCAACCGCAGGTGGCGATCCTCGCGACTGACCGCGTGGCGCTGCGCCCGGTCGTCGTCGAGTCGCCGAAGGGCGACAGCATCGCGGTCCGTCCGGTGGGTCACCTGAGCTTGAGCTTCGACCACCGCGCGTTCGACGGCGCCTACGCCGCCTCGTTCCTCGGGCGCGTCCGTGAGATCCTCGAGAACCGACCCTGGGAGGTCGAGCTCTGACCCGCCGGGCCGCCATGGGCCTGCTCTTCTATCCGCGCGGCGGGTCCGCCCAGGTCGTGCGCTACCTCGCGGCCGCCCTCCCGCACGCCGGGTGGCAGGCCTCGGTGTACTGCGGCTCGCTCGGACCGCCGGGCGCGGAATCGAACGCGGCCACCTTCTTCTCCGGGCTCGACGTGCACGCCCTCGACTACGGGCCCGCCATCGCCGCCTTCGAGCGCGGTGACGACCCACTCCTGGCCGACCCGCCGCTGCACCCGTCGTACGAGGAGCGGGCGGGCGCCCCCGACCCGATCCTCGCGGCCGTCGACCCCGCCCGCCTCGACCGCCAGGTGGAGGCGTGGATGCGCCTGTTCGAGCGGGGCGACGCCGACGAGAGCGCGCTGTTCCATCTGCACCACCTCACCCCGCAGCACGAGGCGGTCGCGGTGCGCTGGCCCGACCACCCCGTGGTCGGCCACCTCCACGGCACCGAGATGAAGATGCTCGATGCCATCGAGGAACGAGCGCCGTGGCCCCACGGCGCGTTCTGGGCCGACGCCATGCGGCGGTGGGCGCACCGGTGCCGTCGCGTCATCGTGATCTCCCCGCACGACCGCGACGAAGCGGCGCGCCTCCTCGACGTCGAGGCCGAGTGGATCCCCAACGGCGTCGACACCGATCTCTTCGACGCCCGGCCGCTCGACCCCGACGAACGGCGCCGGCTCTGGCGCAAGTGGCTGGTGGACGAACCGCGCGGCTGGAAGGAGGGCGGCGAACCCGGCAGCGTGCGTTACGACGAGGGCGTCCTTGATCGGCTGGTCGGGGGCTCGGGAGAGGAGGCGCCGACGGTGCTGCTGTTCGTCGGCCGGTTCCTCGGGTTCAAGCGGGTGCCGTTGCTCGTGCGCGCCTACGCCCGCGCCCGGCCGCGGTTCCCGACGTCGGCTCGTTTGGTCGTCTGGGGCGGAAGTCCGGGCGAGTACGAAGGCGAGCACCCGCACACGGTGGCGGTAAACGAGGGCGTGGCCGACGACGTGCTGTTCGTCGGCTGGCGCGGTCACGACGAGCTGCCGTCCGGGCTGGCGTGCGCCGAGGCGCTGGTGGCGCCATCGGTGGACGAGCCGTTCGGGCAGGTGTTCCTGGAGGCGATGGCGTGCGGCCTCCCGGTCGTCACCACGGCCACCGGCGGCCCGCTCTCGTTCGTGAACACGGAGCCCGGCAAGCCCAACGGATGGCTGGTGGAGCCGGACGACGAGGCCGCGCTCGCCGACGCGATGGTCGAGCTCGTCGCCGACGACGAGGAGCGTCGGGCGCGCGGCCGGAACGCGTACGAGCACGTGCGTGCCCACTACTCGTGGCGGGTACTCGCCTCCCGTTTCACCGACTGCTACGAGAGCGCGCTCAGCGGGACCGGTGGAGCTGGAGCGAAAGGCGTTCCATGAGCCGCCCGTAGCCGGCAAGCTCGGTGGCGGCACCGGGCGGGCCCCCGGGCGCGTTCCGGTAGGCGGGGACGCCGACCGACGTGACCAACATGCACGACGCGGTCGTCCCGAAGAACTTCGAGACAGCCTCGTCGAAGAACGTGAGCCCGGTAGCGCCGAAGCCGAGCGCGAACGCGGCCAGGCTCAGGCGCCCGGCGGCGATCCCGGCCTCGAACTGGGCGGCGCGGTAGCCGCGGGTCCCCAGGGCGCCGAGCACGGATTCGAGGTCGGCGCAGTGGAAGGCGGTAAACGCGGAGTCACCGCCGAGGGGCTGGCGGAGGCAGAGCAGCTCGGCTTCGGCGCGGTAGTCGCCGAGGTGCACGACTTCGAGCTCGCCCCGCTCGGGGCGCCACCGGTACGCGCCCGGTTCGACCCCCTCGATGCCGTGCACCGACAGGAAATGTTGGAGCAGCGTCCAGCCCTCGCCGACGAAGTCGGCCGGGACCGGTCGTGTCGCCGTCGCCATGCCCCATTCGAGCAGCTCGCGCGGCGCGGGGTCGCGGCGCATGATCCGCGTGGATCCCCGGCGCAGGATGACGTCCTCCCCTATGGCTTCGCTCGCCTCCGGCGCCGGGATACCCGGCGCCGGCCCTGCGGGCCGCTCGCTCCGCGATGGCTCGCCCCGGTCGGCAGCGGCCGCGCGCCACTTCTCAACGTCGTCGAGCATCCCGGCCTGGTGTGTCGCCTCGATCAGCGGGAACGCGATCGGCCGAGGCGAGATCGGTTCCACGTCGAGCTGCACCGGTTCCACCGCCGGCCAGTCCGGTGGCGCATCGTCGTCCAGGGTCACGATGGCGAGCGGGAACTCGGTCACGCCGTCGACACCCACCAGCCGTGCGAGCTGGTCGTCGTCGAAACCGGCGAACACCCGGGCCGGCAGGCCGTCGGCCTCGGTGACCGCCAAGAGGTTGGCGGTGATGCCGCCGCTGTCCCAGTAGAGGTGGCGGTAGCCCCGCTCGCCGTACTTCCACGCCGTCCGCCAGGGGATGCCGGTGAGGATGACGGTGAGCCCGTCGAACTCTCCGGCGCGGAGTTGCGTCAGCGCGTGTCCGAGCGGGTCGTAGTGATGGACGCCGGCGGGGACGTCACCGACCGCGCCGCCCACCACGTACAGCTCGATCGGGTGAAGGTTCCCCGCCGACATGGTCGTCCGGAAGTAGGTGCGGTCCTCGAACACGGGCGAGTCGCTCACCCGGCTCACGCCCGCGGCCAGGAAGAGGAGGCGGCCGAGCTCGGCCTCGTCGACTGCCCCCGGCTCGCCCCGCCCGATGTCGCGAGGCAACGAGCGGGTCTCGAGCCCCCGGTAGCGCTTGAACGGCGCCGGCCGGTTCGACGGATCGAGGGGGCGGAAGTCGACCAGGCGCGACCGGTCGACGGGCGAGCCGTGCCGGGTGAGCAGGTGGAACGCGACCGCCGCCTCGGGCCCGTTCACCTCACGTAGACGGTGCCGTCCCGCTCCATGACCTCGCCCCGGCGGAGCGGCAGCACGCGTGTGAACAGCATGTTGAGCGTGCCCAGGCCGGGAATGCGGGCGAAGATCCCCTGCGGTCCCCGCACCATGCGGCCCGTCTTCACGTCGTAGCGAGCACCGTGCCAGGGGCACACCAGGCAGCCCTCTCGGTCGATCGAACCCCCGGCGAGGTCGGCGCCGAGGTGCCGGCAGCGTCGGCCCACCGCGAACAGGTCACCGCCGACGTTGCCCACCGCGTAGCCACCGGCTCCGGTCACCGTTCTCGGCGGGAGGCTCGATGCCGGCCCGACGCGGATCTCGTCTGCCATGGCGCCTCCTTCGGAGGTGACGGCCGAAATGTACCGGGTATCCCGTCCGTAGACTCAGGGCATGCGCTTCCACCGAGAGGAACAGCGATGACGCCGACGACCGAGCCCCCCCGCTGGCGGGGGATCAACCACCTCGCCCTGGTCACGCCGGACATGGACGCGACCGTCCGTTTCTACGTCGGCGTCCTCGGGATGCGCCTGGTCTCGACGGTGATGGCGGGGCCGATGCGCCATTACTTCTTCGAGATCGGCCCGGAGAACACGGTGGCGTTCTTCGAGATGAAGGGCATGGAGACGTTCGCCAAGCCCGCCGGTGGGCCGCCGTCGCGGACGATCCAGTTCGACCACCTTTCCTTCAACCTGCCCGACGAGAAGGCGCTGCTCGAGCTGCGCGACCGGCTCGAGGACGCCGGCTGTGAGATCACCGAGGTGGTCGACCACGGCTTCGTGCGCTCCGTGTACTTCACCGATCCCAACGGGATCGCGCTGGAAGCGTCGTGGTGGGCGATCGACGCCACCGGGCGGACGGCCGACTACGGCGACAAGGAACTGTTCTCCGACCCCGATCCGGTGGCCGCGGTCGCGGAAATCCGCGAGCACGGCCACGTGCTCGCGACCCCCAAGACCCAGCTCGTCGACGACGAGATCGTCGACCCCGTGTGACGCCTTACTTCGGCTTCGCGTAATCGGTGAACCCCGAGAAGTCGAGCGCGACGCACGGGGCGTCCCCGACCGTCCAGGCGTCGTGTCCGGGGGCGATGGTGAAGGCGTCGCCGGGGCCGACTTCGCCCTCGGTGCCGTCGTCCATGACGACCTTCATGCGACCGGAGATGATGTAGCCGAGGTGAGGTGCCTGGCAGCTGTCGGTGCCGGCGATGGGCTTCACGTGCTCCGACCACTTCCATCCCGGCTCGAAGACCGCTCGCCCGACGGTGGCGCCGGCCAGCTCCACGACATCGACCTTCCCCTTGTCGTCGATCAGCGGGCGCGTCTCATCGGGCTTGTCGAGGCTCTTGCTCTCAAGTCCGGCCACGGTGCCTCCCTTGGTCGTCAGGTCCGCGTTGTCTTATCACGCGCGCCGGCTCTCGAAGAAGGCCGCCAGGAGGGCGGCGGCCTCGTCGGCGCGCACGCCGTCGACGACCTCCATCTCGTGGTTCAGGCGAGGGTCGGCGGCGAGGTTGTAGAGGCTGCCGCACGCTCCGGCTTTCGGGTCGGGCGCGCCGAACACCACCTGCCCGATGCGCGCCACCACCGCCGCGCCCGCGCACATGGAACAGGGCTCGATCGTCACCACCAGCGCGCAGCCATCTAGTCGCCACGTGCCGAGCGCCCGGGCCGCGTCGCGCAGCGCGAGCACCTCGGCGTGGGCGGTCGGATCGCCGCCGAGCTCCCGTTCGTTGTGCCGGCGGGCCAGGACCTCGCCCGAGGCGAGCCGGGCCACGACCGCGCCGACCGGCACGTCGTCGTGCTCGAGCGCAGCGCGAGCCTCGTCGAGCGCCAGACCCATGAGCTCGTTCACCGGGATGCCTCGCCCCGCCGCAGGACCCACAGCCTCTGGGGGCCGACGTCCTTGAGCCGGCGGGTGCCGATGTCCACCAGCCGGAACCGATCGTCGCCGTCCAGGGCCTGACGGACGATGTCGTCGACGACGATCGTCCCCCGGCGGGCCACGCTCACGACCCGGCTGGCGAGGTTCACCACCGCGCCGAAGTAGTCCCCCTCGAACAGGGTCACCTCGCCGCGGGCGAGCCCGGCCCGGACGTCGGGAAGAGTGTCGTCGGCGGCGTGGGTCTCGGCCAGCGTCAGCGCGATCTCCGCACCCTCGCCGGCGTCGTCGACCACGAACATGACCTCGTCGCCGATGGTCTTGACAACGCGGCCGCCGTGCGTGGCGACGGTGTCGAAGGCGAGCGCCTCGAACCGGGCCACCAGCTGCGACAGCTCGGCCGCGGTGATCTGGAGCGACAGCGACGTGAACCCGACCAGGTCGACGAAACCGACCGTCAGCGGCGCCGCCTCCGCTCCCAGGCCCGTCCACCGGAAGCGACGGCGTACCGCCCCCACGATCTGGCGCCGCAGGACGTAGTCGTAGAGGCCGAGCGAGCGCTCGACGTCCCACCGCTGCAGCAGGGCGAGTGATTTCTCATCCTCGGCGGTGAGCTCCCCGGCGATGGAGCTGAGGACGTCGGTCAGGCTCTCGGCGATGCGCGCCATCGCCGCGCTCACGACCCGCGACTGCTGTACCAGCCCGTCGAACGCGCCGACCTCGGAGACCAGGTCGACCGCCGCCTTGAGCGCGGCGACATCGGCGTCGACGAACTCCTGGGCGTCCGGCGGCGAGTCGGGGAAGCCCATGGCCCGCCACAGCTGGTCGGCGACCTCAAAGTCGACCCCGGCGAGCTCGGCCACGTCGTCGGCGCGGTAGCGGGCCTCGCCGGGGAACAGCATGCGCTCCACGACGAGCACCGGCACGCGCCCCTCGGCTTCGGCCGCGTCGATCTCGTCGGGGGTGGCTCCCAGCTCGAGCAGCCGGTCCCGAACCTCGGCGTCCATGCTCAGTCGGCGATGCCGGCTCGAGCCAGGACCTTGCCCGGCGTGACCCGCACCAGCACATCGACAGCGACGACGTCGTGTTCGCCACCCACGAGACGAGCATCAACGGCAACGCCATCCGGCGCGATCCGAACGTGTCGCTCTGCGTCGACGCCGATCGGCCGCCATTCGCCTCTACGAAAGGAGGAGCTGCCATCCACCGACAGGGGGCCGGGTCCCCCGGCCCCCGGATTGCCAGCGGCGTGCGGGAGCGGCGAGCGAAGCGAGCGCGACCAGGGAAGTCGGAGGAGGAACCAGATCGGCGAGACGTGCGGGCGCCCGTCTTTGCGCGTCGTGGCGAGCTTGGCCGTGCGCGTGCCCTCGAGGAGGAACGCCTTCCACTCGCCCCGCGACATCTCGTGCATGGCGGCTCCTACATCGGCCGTCTACCTAACGACAGCGGGCTCGGGCTGGCGGAGGGAGTGGGATTCGAACCCACGGTGGGTTGCCCCACACACGCTTTCCAAGCGTGCCGATTCGGCCGCTCTCGCACCCCTCCCGCCCGGGATCGTACCGGCGCGCGGTTCGACATCTCCTCGACGCCGGTACCCTTCCCGCTCCATGGTGTGCGCCGTCGTGGGGCGAGGGTGACGCCGCTCCAGCCCGGCGACCCCCGCCGATTGGGCAAGTGGCGGTTGGTCGGTCGTCTCGGCGCGGGTGGCATGGGAGTCGTGTACCTGGCTCGCGGTCGCCGCGGTCGCCGCGTCGCGATCAAGGTGCCCCGGCCCGACCTCGCCCGCGACCCCGAGTTTCGCGAGCGGTTCCGCCGCGAAGCCGAGGCCGCCTCCGCGGTCCGGGCCCGCTGCACCGCCCGTGTTCTGGAGGTCCGGGCCGACGGCGCCCGGCCCTACATCGTCACCGAGTACGTCGAAGGACCCACGCTGCAGCACGCGGTGGCGGCCGACGGGCCGATCGCGGGGCCGAGCCTGGTGGAGTTCGCCACCGGCGTCGCCGAGGCCATGTCCGCGATGCACGCAGCGGGCGTCGTCCACCGCGACCTCACGCCCGGAAACGTCATCCTCGGCCGGTGGGGACCCAAGATCATCGACTTCGGCATCGCCCACGCCGACGGCGCTTCGACCCTGACGCACACCGGCATGCGGATCGGCACGCCGGCGTGGATGGCGCCGGAGCAAGCGCGCGGCGAGCGGGTCGGGCCCGCGGTCGACATGTTCGCCTGGGGAACGCTCGTCGCCTACGCTGGCACCGGCCGCCACCCGTTCGGCAACGGTCGCGTCGACGCGGTGCTGTACCGCGTCGTGCACGAGGCCCCCGACCTCGCCGGCCTCGAGCCCGCGCTCGTGCCCCTCGTGAGGCGCGCGCTCGACAAGGACCCGGGGTTCCGCCCGCCCCCCACCGACCTCCTCGACGCGCTGACCCCGATGGCGCCCACCCGGCCCGAGACCGCTACCCGGGTGATGCCCGCGTCGCGAGCTCCGGTACCCCGCGCACCCCGGCGCGCCCGCGGCGGGCGCCGGTGGCTGCGCACGGTCGCGCTGCTGGCGCTGATCGCGGCGGCCGGTTTCGGCCTCGGCGGCGGCCTCACCTACCTGCTCGACCGCGACGACGAGGAGGCGCCGGCCCTCGCCCCGCCCGACACCGAACCGGAGACCACTATGACACTCGCGCCGACCACGACGACCTCGCCCCGCTCGGTTACGGCGTACTGCGCCGGCGCGACCGAGTTCTTCGACCGCTTCGTGGAGTTCGAGCGCCAGTTCGACATCTTCGACACCGAGGATGAGTACGAGGAGGCGTTCGCCGGGTTCGCGGCCGAGAACCTCGGGCTGCTCCGAAGCATGGCCGACACCGCGCCGGAGGAGATCGCCGGTGACGTGGTGGTCGTGGTCGGGGCGTATGAGCAGGCGGCCGAAGGCGACCTCTCCGGCTTCGACTCGTTCGAGGTCGACGACGCCCAGGACCGCGTGACCGAGTTCGAGGAGGACGAGTGCGGGATCGATCACGGGCTCTTCTGATCGCGGCCGCGACGCTGCTGGGCGGAGCGTGCTCGGTCGACGACAGCGGCAACGCCCGCTCGATCACGCCCCGCGCCGAGGCTCGCGAGTACTGCGCCCTGGTCGAGCGGTTCTACGGGCGTCTCGACGAGTTCGTAGGCCGGGCGCAGGAGGACCTCGGGCCCGACGCCGACCAGTCCGAGCTCGACCAGCGGCTCGTCGGGTTCATACGCGAGAACCAGGACCTCTTCGAGCGGCTCGCGGCGGTCGCCCCCGGCGCCATCGCGGCCGACGCCGCTACCCAGGCGGCCGCGTTCGAACAGGTCGCGGTGCAGGGCACGCTCGCGCCGCTCGAGACCCCGGCGGCGAAGGCGGCCGAGTCCCGAACCGTCGAATACGAAGAAGAGGAATGTGGGATCACGGTTGAATAAGGAGAACGGGACCGCCACGCGGCGACCGGAGCGATCGGAGAGCGAGCGCACGGAGCTCGCCAGCGAGCGAGCGCCCGCGGGCTGGGTATCCCGGCCCGCAGCGAGCGAGCGAGACAAGGCGGTACCCTCCGGGCGCGGACCGTGCTAGGCGGGGAGCTCGTGGTGCCCTGCACCCTCAATCCACGTACGAGGGGCCGAATTCCCGTCCGAGGCCCGGGCCGCCGAGAGGTCGTGGCCCGCACGTGGTGTTGAAGGCCGGGTCCTGCGCAACGGGATTCTCGCGAACCGAGTCAGGTCCGGAAGGAAGCAGCTCTCAGCGTGCCCTCCCGTGTGCCGCAGGCTCGCCTGGCCGGAGCCGGCGACGGGTCCACGTCTCCGGCGCCGGGGTCGACGACGGGTGCACGGTCCGCATCTTCGATTGCGCTCGCTAAGGTCGGACCGGATGGCCTCCTACCAGTCGCTCTACCGCAAGCACCGCCCCCAGACGTTCGCGGCGCTGCGCGGTCAAGACCACGTCACTGCCGCGTTGCGCAACGCGGTCAAGGACGGCCGGGTGGGCCACGCCTACCTCTTCTCCGGTCCCCGGGGCACGGGCAAGACGACGACCGCCCGGCTGCTGGCCAAGGCGCTCAACTGCCTCGAGCTCGGGTCCGACGGAGAGCCCTGCGACAAGTGTGAGAACTGCGTCGCCATCGCCGAAGGCCGCTTCCTCGATCTGATCGAGCTCGACGCCGCGTCCAACAACCGGGTCGAGGAGATGCGCGAGCTGCTCGAGCGGCTGCCGCTCGGCCTCAACCTGGCGTCGAAGCGCAAGGTCTACGTGTTCGACGAGGCCCACATGCTGACCGGGTCGTCATCGAACGCGCTGCTCAAGACGCTCGAGGAGCCGCCCGACCACGTCGTGTTCGTGCTGGCGACCACCGAGCCCGAGAAGCTGTTGCCGACGATCCGGTCGCGCACCCAGCACTACGAGTTCACGCTGTTCACCGTCGAGCAGATCGTCGCCGAGATGAGCGCGGTGCTCGAGCGCGAAGGCATGCCCGCCGACGCGGAGGCGCTCGAGACCATCGCCCGGGCCGCCGCCGGCTCGATGCGCGACGCGCTGTCGCTGCTCGACCAGGCGCTCGCCCACGGCACCGGTCGCCTCGACGCCGAGCCGGTTGCCGACCTCTTCGGCCGGACTCCGTTCGACGTGCGCTGCCGGATCCTCGAGGCGGTGGCGGGCGAGGACGCCGCCGTTGTCCTGACCACGCTGGGCGAGCTGCTCGAGGCCGGTCACGAGCCTCGCCGCATCGCCGAAGACCTCCTGCGGGCCGCCCGCGACGGCTTCCTCATCACCGCCGGCGCGGGCCGGGTGCCGCTCGAGATGCCCGACGACCAGCAGAAGCGGTTGGGCGAGCTCGGGCGCGCCCTCGGCAACCCCACGCTCGTCCGCATGCTCGAGACCCTCGGTCAGGCGGTGGTCGACATGCGGGGCAGCGACGCCGCCGACCCTCGGCTCGTGCTGGAGATCGCGCTCGTGCGGCTCACGCGCCGCGACGCCGGCCCGCCCCTCCAGACGGTCGTCGACCGCATCGAGCGCCTCGAACGCGCCGTCGACGACATGAAGAACGGCACCTCACCCGCGACGGCGCCAGTTCCGACGGCCGCGCCGCCGACGGGCGCGACCGCGCCGGGGCGCACGGTCGGCGCGATCCGCCGCGAGGCCGCCGCCGAACCACCGCCGGCGCCACCCCCGGAAACAGAGCCGGGAGGCCTGCCATCCGACGAATCGACCGGTGAATTGCGCGGGAGCGGCGACCGTCCCGAAGGGCAGCGGCCGGCCAGCCCTATCGAGGATGGCCCGGCCGCCGAGGGAGCGCGACCAGAAGAGCTGGAGCTCGACGACGTCATCGTCGCGTGGGCGGCGATCCTCCCGGAGCTGCCGGTCGCGACCCGCAGCTCGGTCCAGGAGGCGCAGCCCCTCAGCGTCAACGACGACGTGATCACCTTCGGCGTGCCGCCCCGCCTGTTCGAGGCCGCCAGCCCCCGGTTCCGGCGCGAGGCCGACACCATCCGGTCGGCGCTCTCCGAGCGGCTGGGGCGCACCGCCCGCTTCACCCTCGTCGCCCACGAGGGGTTCGCCGGCAACACGGCACCCGAGCGCGCGCCGGCGAGCGCGCCACCCGAGACCGTCGACCTCACCGCCGAGGAGCCGGAGCCGGCGGTCGACCCGCACGAGCTGGTCGACGCCGCCCCCGACGACCGGCCCGGTGAACCGATGCAGATGTTGACCAACGACCTCGGCGCTACCGTCGTCGAAGAGCGGCCACGCGAGTAGGGCGGAGCAATAGGGACGGCATGCCGAACCAGAAGCAAGTCAACCAAATGATGCAGCAGGTGCAGAAGATGCAGGCCGACATGGCCGCGGCCCAGGACGCGCTGGCGGCGGAGACGGTCGAGGCGTCGGCAGGCGGCGGCAAGGTGAAGGCCGTGGTCACCGGCACCGGCGAGCTCCAGTCGATCTCCATCGCAGCCGACGTCGTCGATCCCGACGACGTCGAGATGCGCGAGGACCTCGTGGTCGCAGCGGTGAGCGAGGGGCTGCGCATGGCCCAGGCAAAGCAGCAGGAGCGCATGGGTGGCGCGGTCGGCGGCCTCGACCTGGGCGGCCTCGGCGAGCTGCTCGGTTAGCGGCGACGCGCGGTGTCGTCGGTCTACGAAGGGCCGGTCCAGACGCTCATCGACGAGCTGGGTCGGCTTCCGGGAGTCGGTCCGAAGTCGGCGCAGCGCATCGCGTTCTACCTGCTGAAGGCCGCGCCCGAAGATGCCAACCGGCTGGCGCGCGCGATCGTCGAGGCGAAGGAGCGGGTGTCCTTCTGCCGGAAGTGCTTCAACATCGCCGAAGGCGAGTTGTGCGCGTACTGC
>JBQTGU010000138.1:0-15113 GCA_052390575.1 Actinomycetota bacterium
GGCGCCGGGGGCGGAGGCGGTGGCGGCGGCGGAGGATCGACGCCGCCGACGACCACCCCTCCGACGACCACTGTCCCGACCGACCCGGGGACCGGCGAGCCCGGGTCCGACCCGCTCATGCTCAACATCTCGATCCACACCGATGGCTACACCCAGGAGGACGACCCGATCACCGCCGACGACCCCGATGGCGGCCGGCCCATCTTCGACGTCCACGTCGCCGCGTTGACGGGACTGGCCGACGACGCCGACGGTGGCGACGGCGTCGACCCCGGCGACGCCAAGATCACCTTCGAGCTGACCCCGAGCTTCGTCGCCGCCACCGAGATGTGGGGCAGCACCTTCATCGCCGACATGGACGCCCGCGGCCACGGCATCGGCGTCCACGCTGACTACGGCGGCCAGGGGTACGTCGACCGCGCCACGTTCACGGCCGAGCTGGTCTCCCAGCGCGAGGCGATCGAGGCCCAGGGCGTCGACGTCGTGCACGTCTCGGGGATCTGCTCGCCCAGCGAGTGGGTCGAGGCGGCCATCGACGCCGGCTTCACCGCCACGACCGGGATGGTCGAGTTCTGCCAGTCGTCCTACCCGGGCAACTACCCGCTGGCGTGCGGTGACGCCGCCAACGAGTGCCACGGCATGGCCGTCACCGACTGGGAGCACTTGCTCCACCCGTGGCGCACGAGCACGTCGGCCGACTGGCTGACCGCCGACCCCAGCGGCGCGCTGCTGCTGGTCGCGAACGGCGGCGCGTCGCTGAGTTGCCTGAGCGAGGACGCCGCCGGCGCCACGTGCGGGGGCGTGGGCGACTCGGGTGACCTCGACGAGTTCGAGCGGCTGCTGCGCGAGTTCATCGGCCACCGCGAGGCCGGCCGGGTCAACGTCTTGACGTTCAGCTGGCCCGTCGGGCGGCCCCCGACCGCGGGATTCGCCGACGAGCTGTTCGCGATGGTGGCGGGCTTCGACTCGTCGCAGGTGCAGTGGGCGACGATGGCGGACATCGTCGCCGCCGCGGCGTAACGATCGAGCGAACGCCTCAGTCGGGAGACTCGGGCGCCGCGCGCGTGCCGGCGGGGGTGGCGGTCGCGGCTGCCCCCCGTGTGTACGGCTGCCCCCGCCGGCCCAGCCAGACGAACCACGCCGCGGTGCCGACGCACACGATCGCGCTCACCCAGGCGTTGATCCGCATGCCGAGCACCTCCTGGGCGGGGTCGACGCGGAGCTGCTCGAAGAAGAACCGGCCGAACGTGTAGGCCGAGATCCAGAGCGCCATGGTCTGGCCCTTGCGGAACCGGAACCGCCGCTCCGCCCACAACAGGACGGCGAGCAGGATCAGGCAGTAGATCGACTCGTACAGGAACGTGGGGTGGAACGTGGGCTCGGCGAGGAACTCGGCTGGCCGGTGGGCGGGGTCGATCTCGAGGGCCCAGGGCAGATCGGTGGGCTTCCCGTACAGCTCCTGGTTGAACCAGTTGCCCCATCGCCCGATGGCCTGGGCGGCGAGCACACCGGGGGCGATGCAGTCCATGAGCACGAGCGTCTCGAGGTGCTTGACCCGGGCGAGCACGACCACCGCGATGACGCCGCCGCCGAGCACGCCCCAGATCGAGAGGCCGCCCTCCCAGATCTTGACCGTCCCGACGATCCCGCCGTCGTCCCAGTCGTATCCGGTGAAGAGGTGGTACACGCGCGCGCCGACGACGCCGGCCACCACCACCCACACCACCAGCGCGGAGAAGTCGTCGCGGTCGTAGCCGCGGTTGACCCAGCGGGTCTCGGCGATCCGGGCCGCGATCACCACGCCGATCGCGAGCAGAAGGCCGTACGCGTGGAGCGGCAGGGGGCCGAGGTCGATGGTGCCGTTGGACGGGCTCGGAATCGACGCCAACACGGCGCCCATCATCGCAGGCGCGGCTTCAAGGTCGAGGGCCGCCTCCGCCGATACCTTGAGGATGGTGCGTGCCCCCCGCGTCTTCTTCTTCGCCGTGCTCGTCGCGCTCACGGCCACGGCCTGCTTTCCGCCCGGACCGGGAGGCGGCGGGGGAGGTGGCGGCGGCGGCACGCCCCCGGGTGGCGGCGGCGGCGGCGGCACGCCTCCCGGTGGCGGGGGCGGCGGCGCCGGAACCGGCGACCAGAACGGGTCGCTGGGCGCGTGCCCCGGCTTCCCACCCGACGGCGCCAACTACGTCGGCTGGGGCGTCGACGTGTCGGCGCTGCCGGTGGACCCCAACTCGGCGAACTACATCACCAACATCCTCGACAACGGTGGCGATTTCCTCCACGCCGACTTCGGTGGGGGCGGCGACTTCGGCATCCCCTACGTGACGGTGCCCGGCTCCGAGGCGGCGGTGCCCATCACCTGGACCGCGTACGGCGCCCAGAGCGATCCCGGTCCCTACAAGATCCCGCTCGGTGCGCCCATCGAAGGCGGGTCGACCAGCACCGGAGACCGCCATGTGATCTCGATCGATCGTGACAACTGCATCCTCTACGAGCTCTACCGCGCCTTCCCGCAGGCAAGCTCGTGGAACGCCGACTCGGGCGTCGACTGGGACCTCAATTCGAGCGAGCTGCGCACCCCCACCTGGACGTCGGCCGACGCCGCCGGACTCCCGATCTTCCCGGGGCTGGTCCGCTACGACGAGGTCGCCGCCGGGGTGATCAACCATGCGCTGCGCTTCACCATCCGCCGGACGCAGCACGGGTACGTCCTCCCGGCGACGCACTGGGCGCCGACGTGCACGTCCAATTGCCCTGACGCCCCGCCGATGGGCCTGCGCCTCCGCCTGACGGCCGGTTACGACATCTCCGGCTTCACCGGCCAGTCCCGGGCCATCCTCGAAGCGTTGAAGAAGTACGGGATGATCGTCGCCGACAACGGCTCGAACTGGTTCATCACCGGCGCCGCCGACTCGCGCTTCGACGACGGCGACCTCGAGCAGCTCAAGACCGTGCCGGGCTCCGCGTTCGAGGTCGTGGATACCGGCGACGTCTGCACGACTGACGACGGATCCCAACCGCAATCGGTGTGCGGGCCGTGATACGCATCCGCTCCGTCGTTGCCGTCGCCGCGATCGCGGTGCTGCTCGCGACCGGATGCTCCGGCATGGGCAAGAAGCGGACCGGGTCCTGCACCGGCTACCCGCCCGACAGCCCCGCCTACGTCGGTTGGGGCGAGGACGTCTCCGGCCTCCCCGTCCATCCGAACTCGGCGAACTTCGTGGCCGACATCAACGCCAGCGGGGGCAACGGCTTCCTTCACGCCGACTTCGGTGGCGGCGGCGCGTACGGGATCCCCGCGCTGGTTGTGCCGGGCAGCACCGCGGGGGTGCCGGTGAACTTCACCGCCTACGGCAACCAGTCCGACCAGGGCGCATACAAGATCCCGCTGAACGCGCCGGTCGAGGGTGGCAGCGACCGCCACGTCCTCTCGCTCGACTACGACAACTGCACCCTCTACGAGCTGTACCGGGCCTTCCCGCATTCCGGGTACTGGGACGCCGACTCGGGCGCGATCTGGGACCTGCGGTCGAGCGGGCTGCGCCCGCCTCAATGGACGTCGGCCGACGCCGCCGGGCTCCCGATCTTCCCCGGCCTGGTGCGGTTCGACGAGATCGCCGCCGGCCACATCGACCATGCGCTGCGGTTCACCGTGGGCGACACCCAGCACGGCTACGTGCTGCCCGCGACCCACTGGGCCTCGTCGAGCTTCAATCCGAACGACCCGCCGATGGGGCTGCGGTTGCGGCTCAGCGCCGGCTTCGACATCTCGGGGTACGGCGGCCAGGCGCGCGTCGTGCTCGAAGCGCTCAAGCGCTACGGGATGATCGTCGCCGACAACGGCGGCAGCTGGTTCATCACCGGCGCCGCCGACCCCCGCTTCAACGACGCCGACCTCGACCAGCTCAAGAGCGTGCCCGGCGCCGCGTTCGAGGTCGTCTACACCGGCGAGGTGTGCACCGGCACCCAGGGCCCGGGCATCTGCAGCTAGTGCCGCGCCTTTCCGTTCGGTGAAGGCGGTGCGGTAACGAGCTCGCGTGACGTGATCACGCGGTCGACCAACCCGTAGGCCACCGCCTCCTCGCCCCGCAGGATGTAGTCGCGGTCGATGTCCTGCTCGATCCGCTCGACGGTCTGGCCGCTGTGCCGGGCCAGGGCCTCGGCCATCATCCGCCGCTGGGCCATGACTTCGCGCGCCGCGATCTCGATGTCGACCGACTGGCCCTGGGCACCGCCCCAGGGCTGGTGGATCAGGACGCGCGCGTGGGGCAGCGTGAACCGCTTGCCCGCCGCGCCCGCCGCCAGCAGCACCGCGGCCGAGGACGCCGCCTGCCCCACGCACGTCGTCGCGATGTCGGCCTTCACGTACTGCATGGTGTCGTAGATCGCGAACAGCGCCGTCATCTCTCCACCCGGGCTGTTCACGTAGAGGTGGATGTCGCGCTCGGGGTCGTCCGACTCAAGGTGGAGGAGCTGGGCGACCACCAGGTTGGCGACGGTGTCGTCGATCGAGCCGGTGAGGAACACCACCCGCTCCTGGAGCAGGCGGGAGTAGAGGTCGAACGCCCGCTCCCCCCGGTTGGTCTGCTCGATCACCGTGGGCACGAGGAGCTGGGACATCTGATCCTCCCGGGGAGTAGGCGCAACCGCTCGGTTGCACATTATTTCTAGACGACGGCCGCCTCATGTGCAACCCTTGGGTTGCATGAGTAGGGCGCCGGTCGAGCGGGAGATCGAGCTGGCGGCCTCGCCCGAGGACGTCTGGGAGTCCCTGGCCGATCCCGACCGGCTGGGGGCGTGGCTCGACGCCGAAGTCGAGATGGAGCTTCGCTCCGGTGGCACCGGGACGTTCCGATTCGAGGGCGGCGAGGTCCGCCGGGCCCGCGTCATCGACGTCGATGTCGGCCGGCGCGTGTCGTTCACCTGGTGGCCCATCGCACCCGAGGCCGGCGCGCCGACCATGGTCACGATCACGCTGGAGCCGAGCGAGGTCGGATCGCGGCTGCGGGTGCGCGAGGCGCCGTCGGCGCGGGCGCTCATCGCTGCATGAGGAAACGGGAGGACCGCCCTTCTCACGACCGCGTCGACGCGGTCTTCTCCGCCCTCTCCGACCCGACCCGCCGTTCGGTGCTCGGCCGCCTCTCCCGCAGTCCCTCGGCGTCGGCCACCGAGCTCGCCGCCGGCCTGCCCGTCAGCCGGCAGGCGGTGGTGAAGCACCTCCAGGCGCTCGACCACGCCGGGCTGGTCACGCCGACCCGCGAGGGCCGCGAGGTGCGCTACGCACTGACCCCCGCCCCGCTCGAGGACGCGGTGGGATGGATGGTCGACGTCGGCGCCCAGTGGGACCGCCGCCTGGACCGGCTCCGGCGCCAGCTCGAGGCGCGCTGAATACAGCGCGCGGGTGTGATCGACTGCACCCAGATCTAGTCTTGCGCCATCAGCGTGAGTCGGGACGCATTCAACGTCGTTGTCCCCTTCGGCCGCGATCGCGAATTGCTCGAGGTCGACGGCTTCCTCGGACTGCTCTGTACGGGCGCAGCCGGGCTCGTCTTCGAAGGTGACGCGGGTATCGGAAAGAGCACACTTTGGCGGGCCGTGATCAGCAGCGCCCGCGAACACGGCCTGCATGTGCTCACGGCCCGTCCGGCGGAGGCAGAGGCGAAGCTGTCGTACGCCGCGCTCGGCGACCTCTTCGAGGGCCTGGACGCCGCCCTGGAGACGCTCCCCGACCCGCAGCGCGAGGCCCTCGAGGTCGCGCTCGTACGCGCCCGACCCAGCGCCGACGCGCCCGATGTGCGCACGGTGGCGGTGGCCGTGCTCGAAGTGCTACGGCGCCTTTCCGAGGAGGCGCCCGTGCTCCTCGCGATCGACGACGTGCAGTGGCTCGACCGCCCGACCGCCCGAGTCGTTGACTTCTCGCTCCGGCGCGTCGAGGCGGCGCGTGTCGGTGCCGTCGTGACGGTTCGCAGCGACGGCCCGGCTCGCTCCGGTGCCGGGCCGGAACGGTCGCTGCCGCCCGAGCGAGTGCGCCGCGTCGCAGTGGGGCCATTGACGCGCGACGCGATCGGCCACGTGGTACACCGCGTCCTCGGGCTCGATCTCCCCGCGCCGACGCTCACGCGCCTCACTCGCGCGGCCAATGGGAACCCACTGCTCGCGATCGAGCTCGCACGTGCGCTCCCCGCCGGTGAGGAGCTGCCCGCTGATCGCTCGTGGCCGGTACCGGCCGACCTGCGGGCGCTGCTGAGCCACCGTCTCCGCACCGCGACGAACGCACGCACGCTGCTGCTGGCGGCGGCGGCACTCGGCGAACCAACCACCACCCAGCTCCGTCGCCTTCTGAAGGACCGGTACGACGAGGAGCTCACGGCCGCGGTTGCGGCTGGGCTCGTCGCGTTGAACGCCGAGCGCGTCGAGTTCACGCATCCTCTGCTGGCCTCTGTGCTCTGGCTCGACGCGCCTGAGGACGAACGACGCGCATTGCACAGTCGCGTTGCGGACGTCGTGAGTGAACCCGAGGCGCGCGCCCGGCACCTCGCGCTCGGCGCCGATGGACCCGACACCGGGCTCGCCGCTGTGCTCGATGACGCGGCGGCGAGTGCGGTCAGCCGCGGCGCTCCCGACGCGGCGGCCGAGCTTCTCGACCTGGCGCGCGCGCTCACGCCTCCCGGCGAGGAGCACGCGGTGCACCGCCGGGCGCTCCGGGCGGCAGGGCGCTGGTTCGAGGCGGGGGATGCCGGCCGAGCCCGCGCCCGCCTCGAGGAGATAGTCGCCGGTCTCCCGCCCGGGCCCATGAGGGCCGACGCTCTCTCCCGGCTCGCCCGCGTTCGCTACCAGACCGACTCGGTCGACCAGGCCCGCGCACTCAGCGAGCAGGCGCTGGACGAGGCCGGCGACGTGGACGTGCTCCGCGCCGCCATCGAGCTCGATCTCGCGCTCGAGTTGGATTGGGCTCTCGATAAAGCCGCGGCGGCGGCGCGCGCGGAATCGGCCCTCAGCGTCGCCGAGCGCCTCGGGGTGGCCGTGATCGCCGCGGCGGCAGCAGGCGAGCTCACGCTCACCCGCTTCCTGCTCGGTGGTGGTGTGCAGCGTGACGTCCTCGAGCGAGGTCGGGCGTGGGAGCGCGAGCTTGCGGTGCCGGTCTCGATGCTCGACCTCCACTGGGGTCTGGTGCTGACGTTCCTCGACGACCTCGACGGCGCCCGGGCAGTGATCGAGGAGTTCGGGCGCCTCGTCGTGGAGCGTGGCTGGGAAACGCAGCAAGCGTTCGCTCTGTACGCGTTGTCCGAGGTCGAACGCCGTGCCGGTCGACTCGAGCTCGCGGGCCAGCTCGCCGACGAATCCGCGGCGATTGCGCGTCGCGCCGGGCAGGACACGTTCCGGACGGTAGCGATCGGAGCCGGGGCACTCGTCGCGGCCGAGCACGGCGATGTCGAGCGGACTCGAGCGCTCGTCACCGAGGGCCTCGCCCTCGCGGACCGGACCGGCAGTCGCGTCGACAATATTTGCGACGCCGCGATGGGCATGCTCGCGCTCTCGACGGGCGACGCGAGCGAGGCCGCTCAGTGGCTCGTCAAGGGCGTCGACATACTCGGTGCGGCCGGTGTCGAGGAGTCCGGCGTGCTGCACATCGAGGCGGACACGGTCGAAGCCCTGGTCGGAATCGGCTCGCTCGAGGACGCGGAGCGCCGCCTCGAGCGGCTCGAGGGAAACGCCCGCCGCCTCGACCGACCCTGGGGTCTTGCTACCGCCGCCCGCTGCCGAGGCCTTGTAAGCGCAGCTCGCGGTGACCTCGCGGGCGCGCTCGAGTGGTTCGAGGAGTCGCGACTCGAGCACAAGCGCGTCCCCATCCCCTACGAGCTGGGCCGCACGCTGCTGGCTCAAGGACGAGTAGCACGGCGCGCCAAGCAATGGGCGCTCGCTCGTGACTGCCTCGGCGATGCTGTCGCGATCTTCGAATCGCTCCCGGCTCTGCTTTGGGCCGACCAGGCGCGAGCCGAGCTGGCGCGCGTGGGCGGCCGGCGGCGCACGGGCACCGATCCGGACACACTCACCGAGACCGAACAGCAGGTTGCCGAGCTCATCGCGTCGGGCAAGACCACCCGGGAGGTCGCCGACGCGTTGTTCCTCTCCCGCCGGACCGTGGAGAGTCATCTCGCGCGGGCGTACCGCAAGCTCGGCGTGCGCAACCGAGCCGAGCTGGGCACACGCCTCGCCGGGCGCCCGTAGCGCTCGATTCCTGCGCGAACCACCGATTTGTCCGGCGCGCACGCCACCTATTCCTGCGCGAACCACGGGTTTCGCCGGGGCGCGCCTCCTTTACGGTCACCTCGAGGAAGCCGGCCGAGCTTCGAAGGGTGCCCTGGTGGCCAGGTTCTTTCCCCCGAGAAGCTGTAAGTCGGGGCCCGTGCGGGCCCTCTCCCCTTTGAGACACAGGGAGAGGGGGTCACGATGCCGTACCGCACGGGATCGTTGGTAGCCGGGGTGATCGCGAGCGGATTGTTGCTCGGGGTCGCCCTCGGAACGAGCGGCGCGCTCGACGATTCGGTCTCGGCCACGGTCGGCCCGACCGCGGTCCCGATCTACGACTGTCCCGACGGAGCCCCCGACGGCGAGCTGCACCGGGGCGACCGCATCCTCGCGACCGGCCGGGACAAGAGCGGCGACTGGCTCGAGGTCCGTGACCCCCGCGACCGCAACGGTCGGGTGTGGGTCGAGGCCCGCTACATCGTTGCCGATCACGCCACCGGCGACCTCGACGTCGTCGACTGCGAGGACCGGGGCGAGCTCGCCCTCGCCCCGCCCGGCGAGGCCGCGCCCACTGAGACCGCCGCGCCCGGCACCCCCGGCTTCCCGGGCTTTCCCGGATCACCCGCCCCCAACCCCCGCGGCGGCGGGCCCGCCCCCGGGTCCCCGGGCGCACCCGGGTCGCCCGGGGCGCCCGGCGGACCGGCGCCCGGCGACACGAGCGGCCCGAGCATCGGCGCCGTCAGCGCCAGCCCGTCGTCGATCTGGGAGGAGAACTTCCCGGGGTCCTGCAACACCAACCCGGCCCTCCCGATCAAGTCGACCGTCTCGGCTCAGGTCAGCGACCCGGCCGGCGTGGCCGCGGTCGCGATGAGCTGGCAGGTCGGGACGTCGACCGGCTCGAAACCGATGGGAGGCGGCGGCACCTACTCCGCCATCCTCGGGCCCTTCCCCGACAGCACGATCTCGGGAGCGCCGGTCTCGTTCACCGTCACGATCACCGCGGTCGACGGTCTCGGCAACGCCAGCGGCTCGGCGACCACCGTCGTCCTGAACGACTGCGTGTTCTCGTGAGCGCCCCGGGCACCTCCGTGCGGGACCGGGTGGGCCTGCTGGTCACCGCGTTCGTCGTGTCGCTCGGGATGGTCGCCGGGATCGCCACCGCCGTCACCGGCGGGGATGAACCCGAGCGGGCATTGCCGGAGACCCGCGACCCCGTGCCCGTGATCGCGCCGGTCGCCACCGGCCCCACGCCGCCCGCCGAACCCGATCCCGCAACTGCGGACGGGAGCGGCGGCGGGAGCGGTGGCGGTGGCGGTGGCGGCGGCACACCGAGCCCGGACGTCTCGGAGTCGGCGGCAACCGACGGTGATGGCAGTGGCGGCAGCGATGCGCCGGGCACCGCCGGAGGAGACGGCGAATCGGGCGGGTCCGGCGACGGCGGCGCGGACGAGGCGCTGCCCGACTACGGCCTCAGGTTCTACGACGAGTGCGCCGGCACCGAGCCGGGCGCGCCACTGCCCGAGGGTTGCCCCGAGCCCAGCGTCGGCGGCACCGTGCTCGCACTGACCGACCCCTACCCCCAGTACGTCCTCTTCGCCCCGCATGCGGGAGGGACGGGATGGGCCACCCGGTGCCCGAGTGGGCCGCTGGCCGAGGGCGAGCTGCCGAGCGTCGCGGTGACGATCAACCCCGGCACGCTGCGCCTCGAGTACTGGCCCCGTGCCGAGGGGACCGCGGGCTGGAGCTTCCCCGACGATCCGAGCGTGATCACCACCATCGACCGGACGACCGCGAGCGAGTCCGACCCCGAGCACCGGCTGTGGGCGGGCTGGTTCGAGGACGGGACCCTCAACTCCGACTACGAGCACCGGCTGCAGTACTGCCTCACCCTCTCCGACCTGCGCGAGGGCCAGACCTACCAGTTCCGGGTCTCGAGCACCGACATCTTCGGCTCGAGCGCCACCTGGACGGGCAGCTTCGGCCTCTATGCGCCTGCGACCCCCCGGGACCGGCCGCCGGTGACGATCACCCCCGTCGACGACACCCGCGTCGCCGTGCGGGTGCCGATCCGGAGCGGGATCAATGAGCACGCCATCGTCCACGCGGTGCCGCGCTCCGGCCCCGACGCGGGGACGTGCGCCGACATGGAAGCCGGAGGGCTCGACGCCTTCGGGCCCCCGCGGGGCACCCGCGCCGCCACCGAGACGACCACCGACATCTCCGATGACGAGCTCGACGCCGAGGGGTACCCGTGGGCCCCCGTCTACGACGAGGTGTACGAGAAGCAGCTCTCGCTGGACGAGGGCACGACGTCGGCGGTGTGCATCTGGTGGCAGACCGGCCCCCGCCGCTCGTTCGACCCCAGCCGCATCACCGAGCGCGAGGAGCACCTCGTCACCACGCCCAACCGGTACCGGTTCCGGGCCACGATCGAGCGGCTCACGTTCACCCGCCCGGTCGGGGCCGACGGCGTAGCGATCGACATCTTGCGTCCCGGCGGCGGTCGCCTGTGCACCGCCCAGGTGCCGGCCGAAGAGGTGACGCTGGGCGACGTCGAGGAGGTGGTCGTCGAGCCCCACGACGTGTTCTGCGACCTGACTGGCAACGGCGACACCGCCGCGATCGGTGACGCCCTCGACGTGAGGGTGACCGGGCCCGTCGGTGAGCAGGTCACGTCACGCATCGACGTGTCGGCGCGGCCGTGCGGCCCCGACGGCGCCGTGCGGGTATGCACGCCCGAGCACACCGACTGGTACCGGCTCAACATCCCGGGCGAAGTGGCCTCGCGCACGCTGTGCGGCGGGGTCGGTGACGTCTCGTGCGAGCCCACCCGGCATCGCTCCGCCGGCCTTGCGCTCGTGCGGGTGGACCTCGTGGACGGCCCCGACGCCGGCGGCCGCGATGACTACGACTTCTCGGCCCCGGCCCCGTTCACCGGGGACGACACCGTGCCCGAGCCGCCGCCCTACCCCCAGCTCGACGACTTCACGTCCGGCGTCGAGCCCAGCGACCGTGACTCGCTCACCGTGACGGCGAATCTCGACCGGCCCGCGACGGTGCGGGCGTTCGTGTACGCCGAGCCGGGCGACCCGACACCGTGCCTGCTTCCCGGCGCGACCGGCAGCGTGACCAGCGCCACCATGTCTCCCTCCCACTTCCTCGTGTTCGACGGGCTCTGCGCCGCGCACTTGTATTCCGTGGCGTTGGAGATGACCGACGCCGAAGGCGACGTCGCCTACGCCGCCTTGAGCGGGTGGGCGGTGCCCCGCCCGGTCCAACGCTGGAACGGCTGGGGGACCGTGCGGGGCTTCGACGCCAACGTCGACGTTTACATGCAGATCCTCGACCTACCCGGCCACGGCTACGGCTACCTGACCCGCGCCGAGGTGAGCTTCGACGGGAACGAGTTCTCGTGGCCGGAGCCTGTGGGCGGTTGCTTTGCCAGGGGAGATCGGAGGGGGTCCAGTTTCGCCCGGACCGACGACGGTGTGGCGTGGACCTTCTCGAACCAGGTCGAGATCGTCGTGGACGTCGAAGCGGTCGAGGCGTTCAACTGGGACGACCGGGACCCGCTGCGGCCTCGCTGCGAGCGGCGACGGAATTCCGGTCGCACTCGTCTCCAGGCGACCGTCCCGGCCGAGGAGCTGCTGCGGGGGACGCCGGTCACGCTCACGTCCCCAGCCGGGGACCTGCTGGAGGTCGAGGTCGAGGTCGTGGTGACCCCCCGCGGGGCTTGATGGGGTGGGCGGCACCTACGATCGAGCAGGCATGCACGACGCCGAGCTGGCCCGGGCAGCCGCCGGCGGCGACCGGGACGCCTTCGCCGCCGTGTACGACCGCTACGCGGATCGTTTGCACGACTTCTGCCACTCCGTGCTGCGCGACCGTGACGAAGCACGCGACGCGGTGCAGGACACGTTCGTGCTGGCGTGGCAGCGGCTCGATCAGTTGCGCGACCCGGAGAAGCTGCGGGCGTGGCTGTTCGCGATCGCCCGCCACGAGGCGGTGCAGCGGGCGCGGCGGCGCAGCCGGACAGTCCCCACCGAGGACACCGGCGTCGCCGTGGCCGCGGCCGACGCCGACCCGGGGGACGCGGTGAGCCGCGGCGACGCCGCCGCGATCGTGTGGGCCGCCGCCGCCGGCCTCTCGGAGCGCGACCGCGCCCTCCTCGACCTCCACGTGCGCCAGGGCCTCGACGGCGAGGAGCTGGGCGACGCCATCGGGGTGAGCGCCGGGCACGCCCACGTGCTCATGAACCGGTTGCGGGGCCAGGTCGAGCGCTCGCTCGGCGCACTGCTCGTGGCGCGGCTCGGGCGAGAGGATTGCGAGGAGCTCCAGCGCGTCCTCGAGGGGTGGGACGGGACGTACACACCGCTGTGGCGCAAGCGGGTCGCCCGCCACGTCGACGAGTGCGACGTGTGCTCGGAGCGCCGACGCGTCCTGGCGAGCCCGATGGCGCTACTGCCGGCCATGGCAGCGGTGGCGGTGCCGGGGAGCCTGCGCGAGGAGGTCATGACGCGCATCCGGCTGATCTCGGCGGGCGAGCCGCTCCCGGCCAACGGCCAACCGCGCGGCTGGCGGCGGCGCCGAGACGGGTTCCCGCCCCCGATGTTCACGGAGCGCCGGGCGCGCATGCTCGCGGCGGTGGCAGCGGCGGGCGTCGTGCTGGTCGTCACGCTCGGTGGTGCGTACGCGCTCGGAGGCGACGACGACGAGGGCGCGACCATCGACGCCGGTGGACGCGGCGGCGGACGGGATGAGGAGACGGCAACAACGGCCGCGACGTCGACGACGGTTGCGGGCGCGGCGCTCCCACCCGTGCCGTCGGACCCGGGCGCGACCACCACCAGGCCGCGGTCCGGCGGGAGCGGTGGGGGTGGCGGTGGCGGCTTCCCGCCGGGCGCGCCCGGGAGTCCTGGACCGGTCGCGTTCCCCGCACCCGACACGACCCCACCGTCGGTTACCGGTGTCGGCGTCAGTCCAGGGTCGTTCTACGCGCAGGGCTGCCCTCCCGACACCGCGACCGTCTCGGCCTCGGTCGGCGACGCCGGCGGACTCGCTTCGGTGGTGCTGCTTTGGTCGTCGACGTCGGGCAGCGGGTCAGCCGGCATGTCAGGCGGGGGGACGTACTCAGCGACCCTGGGCCCCTTCGCCACTGCCCCCTTCTCCGGCACGACCGTGTCGGTGACGGTGCGGGCAACCGATCTGGCCGGGAACGTGGCCGAGGGCTACACGTCAGCCAACCTCATGTACTGCCTCATCTGAGGATGTTCTCCACCCGTCCCGAGCCGGTCCCGCCGGGACCGGGGCAGGAGTCGGTGTGGGACTACCCCCGCCCGCCCCGGCTGGAGCCGGTCGAACACCGACTCGTCGTCGTGCTCGGCGGCGACACGATCGCCGACACGACGCGGGGGTTTCGAGTGCTCGAGACCAGCCATCCGCCGAACTACTACCTCCCACCCGACGACATCGTGCCGGGCGCGCTCGAGCCGTCCGACGGCCGGTCGTTCTGCGAGTTCAAGGGCCGGGCGCACTACTTCACCGTACGGGGCGGCGACCGGATCGAGGTCGACGCGGCGTGGGGATACGACCGCCCCAGTACCGCGTTCGAGGCGATCACGGGCCACGTGGCCTTCTACCCGGCGCGCATGGACGCGTGTTTCGTCGACGGCGAGCTGGTCACGCTCCAGGACGGCGGCTTCTACGGCGGCTGGATCACGCCCGACGTGGTGGGCCCGTTCAAGGGCGGGCCGGGCAGCCGCGGCTGGTGACCCTCTCGCGGGCTACTTGACCAGCCGCGACATGCGCCGATCGGCCAGGGGCTTGCCCCCGGTCTGGCACGCGGGGCAGTACGTCACCTCGTAGGACTCGTACGACACCCGCCGCAGCGTGTCGCCGCAGCGGGGACAGGGTGTGCCGTAACGGCCGTGCACGACGAACTTGTCGCCGAGCTTCGGCTCCGACAGGCCGCCCTTTCGTTCGCGTTCGCGCTGCAGTCCTTCGGCGATCGTCTCGCCGATGGCATCGAGCAGGTGTTGGCGCTCGTCGGCGTCGAGGGAGCCAAGCGTCGCGTACGGCGAGAGCAGGGCCCGCCAGAGTGCGTCGTCGGTGTGACCGCGCCCGAGGCCGGCCACCGCGCGCTGGTCGCGCAGCAGAGTGTGCACGCGCCGGCGGTCGTCGCCCTCGCGGATCAGCTGCGCGAATTCGTCCGAGTCGGGCTCGGGTCCCAGCTTCTCCAATGGCCCGTCGTCACCCTTTGCGAGCACCCACCACCCGGCCTTGCGCTCGGTGCCGTGCTCCCGCACGAGCAGGGCGACACCGTTGTCGAAGTGGAAGCGCGCCACGCCGCCCTTGCCGCCGCGGGTCTTCTTGGGCGGCTTCTCGACGTCGACCCGGCCCGCCTGCGAGAGGTGGACGAGCAGACGGGGGCCGTCGAAGTCGAGGATGAGGTACTTGCCCCGCCGCCCGGTCCGCTCCAGGGTGCGGCCCACGAGCGACTCGGCCGGCGGCGTGACCGTCTTGAGGCCCGAGAACCCGATCGGCTCGATTGCCGCGAGCGCGGCGCCGCCGACAACCTGCTCGATCCGCTCCGAGAGCGCCTGCATCTGGGGAAGCTCAGGCACGCGCTCAGGGTAGGCGGCGCGCAGCATCGTGGCGGCGCCGGCCACTCCCCGATAGATTCCGCGTCAGATCGACTCCCACCCGTCGAAAGGGCGCAAGATGCGGCGCAGGATCCTCACGGCGGCGTCGTCGATCCGCTGGCCCAGGCGCGTGCACACGAAGAAGACGTAGAGCAGCCCCACCAGCACCGCGCACGCGACCGCCAGCGCAAGAAGTCGCCGGGCCGCGTTACCCGCTGGAGC
>JBQTGU010000139.1:0-5446 GCA_052390575.1 Actinomycetota bacterium
CGAGCGAGGATCCGCGAATAGCTAGCTGGACCCTCCACACCTCTTGGGAGACGCCGGCCACGGGGCCGGCGTCTTCCTTTAGGCGGTCTTCGGGTTTCATAGCGCGCCGCTGTTACCAACTTTTGACGGCGGCAGTCTGTCTGTTGCCCGAACGTTGACTTTCGCGGCCCCCCGCGCGCTCGATGATCTTCCGGCCCCTACATCTATCGGGAGGTCCAGATGAGGCGTTACTTCTCACTCACCCTCGCGGCGGTGCGGGCCATCACGGCGCTATCGCCCGGGGGGCGGGTGTCCGCCCAGACGGAGTGGACCTCCAAGGTCGACGCGACGGTCCTCGAGGCCGCGGCGTCGGGCCCGACCGAGTTCATCGTCTACATGCAGGCCAAGGCCGACCTCGGCCCGGCCGCCTCACTTTCGACGAAGGAGGCGAAGGGCGCCTTCGTCTACGAGGCACTGAGCTCCACCGCGAGCACCAGCCAGGCCGGCCTGGTCACGCAGCTCCAGGGCCTGGGCGCTTCCTTCCAGCGGTTCTGGATCGGTAACGCCGTGGTCACCGGCGGCGACAGCGCGCTGCTGCAGGCCGTCGCCTCGCGGACCGACGTGAAGTTCGTGTATCCGCTCGGGAAGGGCCGCTTCGACCCGCCCGTGGACAGCACCGCGGCGGCCGAGCTCGCGACCACCGCCGAGCCGAGCCTCGTGCACGTCAACGCCGATGACGCCTGGGCCCTCGGCTACAAGGGCCAGGGCGTGGTCGTCGCGGGCGCCGACACCGGCGTCCGCTACACGCACCAGGCCATCAAGCGGCAGTACCGCGGCTACGACGCGGCGACGAACACCTGGGACCACGACTACAACTGGCACGACGCCATCCACGTCCCGAACACGGTCGGGGCCTGCCCGGAGAGCTCTCCGGAGCCGTGCGACGACAACCAGCACGGGACCCACACCGTCGGCACGATCGTGGGCGACGACGGGGCGGGGAACCAGGTCGGCGTCGCGCCCGAGGCGAAGTGGATCGCCTGCCGGAACATGGTCGAGGGCTTCGGTGTCGTCCCCACCTACATGGAGTGCATGCAGTGGCTCATGGCCCCCACCGATTCCAGCGGCGCGAACCCCGACCCGTCGAAGGCGCCCGACGTCGTGAACAACTCGTGGGGCTGCGTCGAGGGCTGCGCCTCGCCGCTGCTCAAGGACATGGTCGACGCCAGCCGCGCCGCCGGCATCTTCTACGCGGTCTCAGCCGGCAACGAGGGCCGCGCCGGCGCCTGCGCGACCATCGCGGTCCCGCTCGCCGTGTACGACTCCTCGTTCACGGTCGGCGCGACGAACGCCACGAACGACAACATCTCGTCCTTCAGCAGCCGCGGACCGGTCCTGACGAACGCCGTCGAGGGCGTCGCCATGCAGAAGCCGGACATCGTGGCGCCGGGCGTCGGCATCCGCTCGGCCACGAACGCGAGCGACAGCTCTTACGCGGCCCTGAGCGGTACGAGCATGTCCGGCCCGCACGTCGCGGGCGTGGTCGCGCTCATCCTCTCGGCGAACCCGGCGCTGCGCGGCCACGTGGACGACATTGAAGGTGTCATCCGGGGCAGCGCCGTGCCGCTCCCCGCGACCGACCTCTGCGGGCAGGTCAGCCCGCAGCGGGTCCCGAACTACACCTTCGGCTGGGGCCGCATCGACGCCCTTGCCGCGGTGAACCTTGCGCTCGAGACGCAGCCCACGGCGAACCAGTACGTGGGCGGTGAGATCCTCGACCAGGCGCACAACGCCCCGATCCCCTGCGAGCTCCTGAGCGGCCCCGGCGGAGTACCGAGGTCCGCGAAGAACTTGGTGCACATCGCGAACGTCTGCGGGATCGTCGGCACCGACATCGAGTTCCAGTCACGCACCGACGCGAGCGGCGTCGTCCACGACTACGCCTTTGTGGGCACGATGGGCGCCGGCGCGCGGATCTTCGACATCACCGATCCACGCCTCCCGCGCTACGTCGGCGGGTACGCCGACCCGGGCTGGCAGGGCGACGTATCGGTCCGTGGGGACCTGCTGACGATCGGCTACGACCCGATCCTCGTCGCCGCCCACGGGTCGGACTGCCTGCGCACCGCGAATGCCACGACCGGCCAGACCCGCGGCGGCGCCGACATCATCCGCCTTGCCTTCGACCCGGCGCTCGCCGCGCTCAAGGCACCGCTCACGTTCCAGACGCACCGCCTGGGCTGCTACCTGAACACCGTCTCGGGCGGCGCGCACACCCTCACGCTGCACCCGAGCGGCGAGTGGCTCGCCGTCAACACGTCGTCGAGCGGCATCGAGGTGGTCGACCTGCGGAATGGCGACTTCAGCTTCGTCCGCAAGATCCCCTCGAGCGTCGCCGCCTCCGCCCACGACGTCTTCTTCTCAGCCGACGGCAACACCCTGTACAGCGCCGGCGTCGGCTCGACCCGCCTTGTGGACGTCCGGGACATCTTCACGCGAGAGCCCACCCTCATCAGCATCGTCCCGAACAGCCCGAGCGCCGAGCAGGGCGCGGACGGCCACGTCGTCGCCATCTCGCACCAGTCCGACGTGACGTCGGACGGCCGCATGCTCATCGTCACCGACGAGAAGGGCGGCGGGCTGAACAACACCTCCTGCAACACCAGTCCGACCGGTGCGATCGGCGGCGCGCACTTCTGGGCGCTGCGCGAGATCACCGGTATCGACAAGAGCGCCGGTGCGACCATCGAGGCGCCGAAGAAGGTCGGCACCTGGATCTATCCGAACCCGACGCTCGCGCTCGACGCGCTCGACCCCGTCCTCGCATCCCTCGGGCGCACCGAGCGGGCCTGCACCATCCACGTCTTCCGGGCCGGCGGCAACGGCAGCGCCTCGCCTGGCGCGATCCACCCGTCCTACGACGGCGTCTCCACGCTTCCCGCGAACGAGATGGTCGCCGCCCACTACGGCGCGGGCGTCTGGCACATCGACACGGCCAGCGCCCCGGGTGAGCTCGACGACAACAGGACGACGTGGGGACGCACGCTCGGCTGGAACGTCATGCCGGGCGCCGAGACCTGGTCGGCCAAGGAATACAAGGGCTACATCTACGCCGGCGACATGGGTCGCGGCTTCGACGTGTACAGGTTCGGTGCCTGCGACGGCGTTGGATGCGTCGACCCGCTGGCGTCGCCCGCTCCGAGCCCCAGCCCGTCGGGCACACCGACGCCCACGCCCACCCCGACGGCAACGCCTACGCCCACGCCCAGTCCCACCGCGACGCCAAGCCCGACCCCCACGCCGCCGTTCTGCCCGACCGAGGACGAGCTGCACCAGTTCGAGAGCGGCTCGGCCGGCTGGTCACACGAAGTTGCTGGGAACGCAACGGGCAGCACGCTCAGCCCCGAGTGGAGGCTGGTCACCGACCTCAACGCGAAGAGCGCCTCTAGCTCGTGGAACAGCGACGCCAAGACCCTCGACTTGAAGGACGACCGGCTCATCGGTCCGCCGGTCGATCTCAGCTCCGTCAGCCGCGTCTCCTTCTGGCACCGCTTCGGGTTCGAAGAGGACTTCGACGGCGGCGTGCTCGAGGTGAGCACGGACGGCGGCAGGACCTGGACCGACGTGGAGGCCGCCGGTGGCGTGTTCCTCCAGGGCGGATACAACGGCACCATCGACACGGGCTTCGAGAGCCCCATCGCCGGACGGCGCGCCTGGACCGGTGGCGATGCCACCGAGGTCAGCGGCGCCATGACCCTGGTCGTCGTCGACGTGAGCGCTCTCGCACCCGCGCAGAACGCGATCTTCCGCTGGAGGCTCGCCGGCGACCCGCTGGCGATCGGCGCTCTGCCCGGCACCGGCTGGTGGATCGATGACGTGACCTTCAGCGGCCTGGCGACCGACTGCAACGAGCCGCCCGTCGCGAACGACGACGCGGCGGTCACACAGGAGGACAGCCCCGTCACGCTCGCCGTACTGGCGAACGACACCGACCCCGACGGCGACACGCTGTTCGTCCGCTCGTTCAGCGATCCCGCGAACGGCAGCGTCATCGACAACCCCGATGGCACCATCACCTACTCGCCGGACGCCGGCTTCGTGGGCACCGACACCTTCACCTACACGGCCTCCGACGGCGAGTTCGACGACACCGCGACCGTGACCATCACCGTGGAGGCGCGCCCGAACACCGCGCCGGTCGCCAACGGCGACAGCGCGACGACGGCGCGCAACACCGCGGTGACCATCGCGGTGCTCGCGAACGACTTCGACGCCGACGGCGACGCGCTGACCCTCGCCGGCGTCACGCAGCCCTCGAGCGGCACCGCGACGGCGAACGCCGACGGGACCGTGACCTATACGCCTGCGACGAACGCCAGCGGCAGCTTCACCTTCACCTATTCCATCGAGGACGGGCACGGCGGCACCGCCACCGGGACCGTGACCGTGAACGTGGGCGAGCCGGGCGCGCCGCTCGCCTGCTTCAGCTACAAGCCCAAGGAGCCCAAGGCCGGCCAGCAGATCGGCTTCGATGCCCGCTGCAGCGCCGACGACAGCACGCCCGACAGCGGACTCCTGTACCAGTGGGACTTCGAGAGCGACGGGGTGATCGACGCGACGGGGATCCGCACCACGCACACGTACGACACGGCCGGCACCTACACCGCGACGCTCAGCGTCACCGACTCGCAGGGCAACACCGACGTATTGCGCCGCGACGTGGTGGTGAAGCCCAAGTAGCGTCTTACAGCGACCCCATTCCCACCTTCCTGAGGACCCCGGACACTCCGGGGTCCTCTCGCTGTCTAGCGGAAGACGGGCGTGCGCCACTCCGGGTGGCGCTTATCCTCGCCGCGCGCGATCGCGAAGTACACCTCGCCGAGCCGCCGCGCGACCGGGCCGATGCGGCCGTCGCCGACCGGGCGGCCGTCGACCCGCACGAAGGGGGCGACCTGGGCGCCCGTGCCCGAGAAGAAGAGCTCCTCGGCCACATACAGCTCCGTCCGGTCGATGTCGCGCTCGACCACGGCCATGCCGAGCTCCTCACGCGCGAGCGTCATGACGGTCTCACGAGTGATGCCCTCGAGGATGTCCGCGGTGACGGGCGGCGTCACGAGCACTGCATCGCGGACCATGAAGAGGTTCGAGCTGCCCCCCTCTGATACGTGACCCGAGGCCGTGAGGAAGATGGCCTCGTCGGCGCCGCGGTCCATAGCCTCGTCTACCGCGAGCGCGGTGTTCACGTACGAGCCCGACACTTTGCCGCGCGCCGGGATCGCCGCGTCCGAGATGCGGTGCCAGCTGGACGTGGCCGCGGTGGCTCCGTCCGTCGGCAGGTAGGCGCCGAGGGGGAACGCGTAGAGGGCGAAGCCATCCCGCAGGCCCTGAAGGGCGACCTTCACCGAGCGGGCGGCCTTGTACGCGAAGGGCCGCACGTACACGTCGGTCTGCTGACCGTTCCGCTGGA
>JBQTGU010000140.1:0-18692 GCA_052390575.1 Actinomycetota bacterium
CTAGCCTCGGCCCGTGCCTTTCGACCCGTCGTCGATCCTGCTGACCGACCGGGTCGCGGTCGTCACCGGTGTTGGACGGGGCGTGGGGAAGGCGACGGCGTTGCTGTTCGCCCGGTTCGGCGCCCGCGTGGCGGTGTGCGACCGGGTGGCCGACACGCTCGCCGCCACCGCGAAGGAGATCGCCGCGACGGGACAGCCGGTCCTCGCACGCGAGCTCGACGTGCGAGACGGCGACGCGATCGAGGCGTTCCTCGCCGACGTGCAGTCCGAGTATGGCCGGGTCGACGTGCTCGTGAACAACGCCGGCGGAACCTTCTTCGCCCCGTTCCTCGACGTGAACGCGAAGGGTGAGGCCGCCCTCGTCGCCGAGAACTTCGGCCAGGTCACGGGCTTTGTGCGCGGTGCCGTGCCGCTCATGCCCGACGGCGGCGCCATCGTCAACATCACCTCGATCGAGGCGCATCAGGCCGCGCCCGGCTTCGCGGTCTACGCCGCCATGAAAGCCGCGCTCGCCCAGCTCACGCGCACGCTCGCGCTCGAGTTCGCCCCGAAGGGCATCCGGGTGAATGCGATCGCGCCCGACGCCATCCCGACCGGCGGTGACGAGGAGCTCCAGGAGGCGATGCGGGCGGCCGGGCGCGAGTACGACCCCGCGGTCACGCCCCCACTGGGTTACATGGGGACGCCCGACGACGTGGCCGCGGCCGCGCTGTTCCTCGCGTCCGACCTCTCCCGCTTCATCACCGGCACCACCATCCACGTCGACGGGGGCAACTGGGCCGCCGGCGGCTGGCGGCGAACGACATGACGGCGCAGGAAGACATCTACTTCTCCGCCGACATCGAGGCCGACGGACCCATCCCCGGCCGGTTCTCCATGCTCTCGTTCGGGTTCGTCGTCGCGGGCACCTACGACGGACACCGGTTCGAGCGCATCGACCCGATGCGCCACACCTTCTACCGGGAGCTGCGGCCGATCTCCGACGAGGTCAACGAGGCCGCGCTGGCGGTGAGCGGGCTCGATCGCGACCGTCTCGTGGCCGAGGGCCAGGACCCACACCTGGCGATGACCGAGGCGGCCGACTGGGTGCGCGAGATCGCCGGCGAGCGCCAACCGGTCCTCGCGGCCATGCCGGTGGCGTTCGACTGGACCTGGCTCTACTGGTACTTCACCGCGTTCACGACCGACGGCTCACCATTCGGCGTGTCGCAATGTTTCGACGTCAAGACCGCCTACGTCGTCAAAGCGCACACGGCGGTGGCCCATTCCCATCGCAGCGAGATGCCGGCCGAGCTCCTCTCCGACCGTCCCCACACGCACAACGCCCTCGACGACGCCGCCGAGCAGGCCGACATCTTCGCCAACATCTTCGAGTGGAGTGGGAACCCAACCGGCGGCGGCGGGGTATCAGCTGTGTGAGTCGGTTGCGTGTCGTCCTGGTCCTCGGCATCGTCGCCGTGGTCACGGGTGCGTCCGCCTCGCCGGCGAGCTCGGCACCGGCGAAGGAGCCGCCCACGCAGCAGTGCGGGGACGAGATCCAGCAGGACTTCGACCCCGGACTGGAGTCACGAATGGTCATCGCCGGGCCGGTCACGATGGTGGCGTTCCGAGTCTCGCCCGTCCCGTCGGGAACCTCCCCCGCCCGCAACTTCAAGGTACAGGTCCGTCTCGACGCCACCGCGACCGCCACCCTCCGGACCAAGACGCCGGAGACCTCGCTGCTCTTCGACCGCGACGGAGCGCGCGAGGACAACATCTACCGGCTCGACGACGGCACCAAGAGCGTCCGGTTCGTCGGCTGCGAGGACCGATCGGCGGTGTTCATCGGAGTAGTGCTCACAAAGGGACCGCGGACCCTCAATGTCGTGGTGAAGTCACCCGGCACGCGGAAGACAAAGGTGATGCTCACCGCGTACGAGGAGGGAGGCGAACCTACGTCTCGCCTTGCTGCACCGCGAAGATCGGGCGGTAGGGGCCGGTCGGCGGCATGAGGCACGGGCGGGGGTCGTGGCGGGCCCAGCGCGCCGGCTGCCCTCGGATCAGCTCCTCGCCATGGGGTGACTGCTTGACCAGGTCGGTATACGAGAACGCGTCGGCCGCCGCATAGGTCTGGAGGAGCAGCGGTCGCGGGTGATCGGACCGGTTGGGCGCCGACCCGTGCACCGTGCGGCAGTTGTGCACGGTGATCGAACCCGCGGGCCCGACCGGGTACCCGGCTGCATGCACCCCCGCCTGCTCGACGTCGTCGTCTCGCAGCGCGCCCACCCAGCGATCGTCCTCGTCGTAGAGGTCGTAGAGCGGCCCGTCGTGGCTCCCCGAGACGAACCCGACCTCGCCCATCCCCGCCTCGACGTCCTCGAGGAACACCCCGATGGTGAGGAGGTCGTAGTTGGTGTGGGGCCAGAACTGGATGTCCTGGTGCCACTTGACCTCCTCTCCCCCGCGCGGCGCCTTGAAGTTGAGCTTCGAGTGGTGGAACTTGACGTCGGGCCCGAGAAGGTCGACGGCCACGTCGGTGACAACCGACTGCGACGCGAACTCCCAGTAGGTCTCGTGGAGATCGGTCGGCGAGCTCAGGCGGCGCAGCCTCGGCTCGTCGGCCGAATGCCCCTCGTCGAGGTCGTACAGGATGTTCGACTCGGTGAGCTCGCGGCTGGCGTCGACGAACTCGTCGGTCGTGGTGCGCAGCCGCTCGAGCCACTCGGAGCCGACGAGCCCGGGCACCGCCAGCCAGCCGTCGCGCTGGTAGTGCTGACGCTGGGCCTGACTGAGGACCGCGGTGTCGAGCATCCGACCAGCCTATTCGGACATCGAATCAGGGCCCTTCCGGTGGAGCGGGCTCCACCTTGCAGAGCTTCTTGTTGTAGACGACCTCGGCGCCGGTCTCGCTTACCGTCGCGGTCGCACCGACGACCTTGGCCGACTGCAGCACACTGACGGTCGGCGATTCGGTGCCGTCCCCGAGTACGAGCTGGACCTTCGCCTTCTTGTCGAACGCGCACACGATCGATGCCGCCGCTTGCTCGGTCTTCGCCGACTTCGGCTGTTTCGCGTCCACGACCTTCGTCGCGGCGCACGCATCGGCGATACCACCGCTGCCGTCTGCGGACACGGAGGCGGCGATGTCCTCCGACGCCAGGTCAGTCGTCTTGTACACCTCGACGTGCGCGACCAGGAACTCGGGGAAGTCGACTTCTGGGATCGCGGGGTGTCCCTCGGGCCAGAACAGCATCGTGTACTCCTTCGAGTTACACGCTCCGGCCTGTTCGCCCTCGTCGTCCCCACCTGCGGACGCACTCGTGGACAGGCCACCCACGATCATTCCGACGGCGGCGGCCGCGACCGCCGCCCTGCGCCAGGACCTCATCCCACCCATTGCTGCCTCCCCCGCCGGCTGCCATACATGGTGGCGCACCCTCCTTTGTTCGAACAAGGGCCCGCGTATGCTGCTCGTGTGACGACTGTTGCCGAGCGACTCCGTGACGTTCGAGTCAAGATCGATGCTGCCCTCGACGCCGTCCGTGCCGATGAGGGCGCGTCGCCCGTGCTGACCGCGGTGGTGAGCGAGTTCGCCACCAAGGCAGGCAAGGCGGCCGGCGCCGAGGACGAACGGGGAGCGGTCATCGAGCTCGAACAGGCGGGCGACAGCGCCAAAGTGGCGGCCGAGGCCGACCCGGGCGTCTCCGATGCCACCCGCAAGGCGGTCCTCGACGCCCACCTCGCCATCTGCATCGCCAAGTCCAAGCTGTGACCGCGGGCGGGGCCCCGCTTGCCGATCTGGTGACGCCGATGGCCGTGCGGGTAGCGGCGACGCTTCGGCTCGCCGACCACATCAGCCAGGGCCTCAGGACGGCGCCGAAACTGAGCGAGGTCGAGCGCGTCGATGCCGACGCGCTCGATCGGCTCCTGCGCCATCTCGTCTCGGTGGACGTGCTCAGCCGGGACGAGTCGAGCCGCTACGCGCTGACCGAACGGGGCGAATGGCTGCGGGACGACCATCCTTCCGGCCTGCGCGCCCGCCTGGACATCGAGGGCGCGATCGGCCGGGCCGAACTGTCGCTCGTCCATCTCCTGCACTCGGTTCGGACCGGTGAGGCCTCGTTCCCGGTGCTGTTCGGCCGTGAGTTCTGGGACGATCTGGCATCGGACCCCGCCCGTAGAGCGTCCTTCGACGCGCAGATGGGCGCCGACGTCGCGGCGTGGGCGCCGGCCGTCGTCGCCGCCCGCGACTGGAAGCCCTTGGGGCATGTGATCGACGTCGGCGGCGGCGACGGGACCCTGCTGGCCGCCCTGCTCAGAGCCCACCCGACGCTGCGAGGCACGGTCTTCGATCAGCCCGCCACAGCCGACGCGGCGCGAAAGAACTTGGCGGCCCTGGGTCTCGCCGACCGTGGCGACGTCGCCTCGGGAAGCTTCTTCGATCCGCTGCCGGCGGGCGCGGGCGGCTATCTGCTCTCGGCCATCCTCCACAACTGGAACGACGAAGCGGCGGGCGCGATCTTGCGCCGCTGTGCCGACGCCGCGGGTACCACTGGCCGCATCATCGTGGTCGAGAAGACGGGCCCGGGCGGCGAGTCGCCCCGCACCGACGTGGACCTGCACGTCCTCGCCTACTTCAGCGGGCGGGAGCGCGGCGTGACCGAGCTCACCGCGCTCGCCGCGGATGTCGGCCTCGACGTCGCCGCGGTACACCAGGCCGACGACCTGTCGATCCTCGAGCTCGCCGCTGCGTGACTACTCTGGCGCGGTTCGCCGTTGGAGCAACGCCGACACGGCCAGCGCGATCAGCGAGATCAGAACCAGCGGCTGCAGGACCGCGAGGCTGATGACATTCGGGATCCCGTGCAGCGCGCCATCGCCGTCGGCGTCGGGTATCGCCGCGACGCCCTCGACGAGCTGAACGAACGCGAGCGCTGCGGTCGACCACGGCGCCAGCTGAGACACAACCGCGCGGCTCGTCGGCTGGTGGTTCCAGAGCCAAACCGCGGTAGCTCCGAGCCCGACTCCGAGGACGAAGTGAAAGATCGCGTGTCCCGCCCCCACATCGAGATCGAATGGGAAAGCGACGGCTGTGCCCACGACGAAGCTACCGATGACACCGATGAGCAGACCGAGGGCCTGCCTTCCCGGTCCCAACTCTCGTGGACGCTGGACCACGCGGCACATCATGCCGCCCCAGGTGGAACCTCGGCGGCTCCGCCGGTGTAGGAGTGTTCGTGACGCGATTGGCGTGCTTTGCAGTACTGGCGGCTCTGCTGTCGGCATCTTCGATCGCGGGCGCCAAGGGGGAGGACGACTTGCCGCCGCCGGTCGAGGTCCGTCCGGAGCCTGAGGGCATCGCGCTCGAGGACCCGGCGTTCGAGGCCCTCCCCGGTGCGACGGCTGACTTCGGGCGGCTCGGCGGGTCCGTGTACAAGATCGAGGTGCCCGACGACTGGAACGGTCGGCTGGTGCTGTACATGCACGGCTTCGCCGAGTTCGCGCCCGAGACCAACGCGGCGCCGATGGACTTCCGCCGGTACCTGATCGAGCACGGTTACGCCTGGGGTGCGTCGAGCTTCAGCAGCACGTCGCTCATCCCCGGCCGTTCGGCCGACGAGACCGCCGCGCTCTGGGACTACTTCGCCCGCACCTACGGCCGGCCGACCCGGAGCTACGCCAACGGCCTCTCGATGGGCGGCGCCGCCAGCAACATCGTCGCCGAGCGTTACGCCGACCGCTTCGACGGCGTCCTCGGCCTGTGCGGCGCCGCCGGCCAGACCGAGGCCCTGATGATCAGCGCCGACGTCTTCGTCGCCGGCGCCTACGCCGCCGGCGTCACCCAGGCGGAGTTCGACGCCAGCCCCGACGTCAGCGCGCTGATCCGCGACCGGATCCGGCCTGCGCTGGAGGACCCCCAGGCACGCGAGCAGTTCGAGAACATCGTGCTCGACCTCACCGGCGGGCCCCGCCGCTTCGGGCGCGACGGCTTCCGGGCTGAGGAGGAGACCAACTGGCGCCGGGTGGCGTTGGCGATCGCGGCTGGGCTCGCGCTCAACCGTGAGACCTACGACCTCGGTCCGCTCAGCGACGTCACCGACGAGGACTTCAACCGCGCCGCCATTCGCCTTCCAGTTACGGAGGACCTGCTGGCCGGCTTCACCGAGGGCGCCGAGACCACCGGGAACATTCAGATCCCGTTGCTGACGCTGCACTCCACCGGCGACGGTCAGGTGCCGATCGAGCAGGCCCAGATCTATCGGCGCCGCGTCGACGACGCCGGCCGGGGCGACCTGCTCGTGCAGCGGGTCATCCGTGACCCGGGCCACTGCGGGTTCACGACCACCGAGCAGGAGGCCGGGTTCGAGGACCTGGTCGCGTGGGTGGAGCACGGGGAGAAGCCGAAGGGAACCGACCTCCTGATCGACGATCTTCGCCAGCTCGACGGGACCTTCGAGCTGTACCCGCGGCCGGGAACTCCCGAGGCCGAGGCGGTGCCCGGGTTCGACGATCGCGTCGTCGTCCGCGGCAATGCCACCCTCGACGGGGCCCCGTTCGACGCCCGGTTCCTGGGCGCCCGGGTCGAGCTCGACGGGCTGATCACGCCGTGCCCCGGGGTCGTCGCGGTGAAGGACGGGCGCTACGAGATCACCGTGATGGCCGACGCCGAGTCGAACGGCTGCGGGTCGAAGGGCGCGCAGATCATCCTCTGGACGTTCGTCGCCGGCGACGAGATCTACAGCACCGAGGCGTTGCCCTGGCCGGGAAACGGACGCACGACGGACTTCGACGCCACCTTCTCGACCGCGGCACCCGACGGCGCGGCTTCGCCGACGGTCGGGTTCGTCGGCGAGGTGTACGACCGACGTGGTCGGCACCTCGGACCGGGCACCAAGGTCGAGGCGTACGTCGGCGACACCCGCTGCGGTGTGGCGTCGGTTCGGCGCACCGGCAGCTTCTCGGGATTCAGCCTCGGCGTCGTCGGACCCGACTCGGTCCCCGGTTGCGAAGCCGGGGCCACGCTGACGTTCCGCATCGACGGCAAGGCGGCGGCGGAGACCGCCGTCAACGAGCCCGGCGGGGAGCGGTCGCTCGACCTGAGCCCGCGCTGACCTGGTGATTACCCGGGCGGACGATGCGGCAGACTGCTCCCCGTGCGCAGATTGGTGGCGGTGTTGATCGTCGCGGTTGGAAGCGTCGGCTTGGCCGCGCCCGCGGGCGCGGGCGGTGGAAAAGCGCCGAAACCCTGCTCGCTGCTGACCGAGAAGCAGGTCGCCGACCTCCTGGGTGAGCCGGTCGAGGTCGGCAAGGCAGAGAGGGCACCGGGTGCGCGCGTATGCCAGTGGCAGACACGCGAGGAGGGCGTCGGCGGCATCGAGGGTTCACCGCTCGGTCTCACCGTCGTGATCCACACCAGCAAGAAGGCGCGGACCGACTTCGACGAGCTGGTCCGTGACCAGGACAACGAGATCATCGACGGCATCGGCGACGAGGCGGTCGCCGACGACACGTTCGACGTCCCGGTGGCGGGCCGGGTCGGCCGGCGCATCTTCGAGGTCGAGGTCGACAACTACGACACGAGCAAGTGGGACGGCGACCCGGGCGCCATCGCCACCGAAGGCGCGGAGATCGTCGCCGACGAGCTGGCCGGGGTCGGCCTACCCGAGCCGGTCGAACAGCCCGACGACGTCCTCGCCCGCTTCGCCGACGACATTCCCGTCCCGGCGTCGTTCATGAGCCGGACGGCGTTCGGCACGGAGTACAACGGCGGCGGCGCCTTCGGCGGCGATCTCACCATCGACGAGGTGGTGGCCTACTACCAGGAGGCGCTGCCCGACGCCGGCTACGAGGTCGGGGAGCCCACGACCGCGGACGTCGACGGCGTGGCAACGACGGTGCTCCCGTTCTCGGGCCCGGGCCGCACCGGCGAGATCGAGATCAGCCCCAACACCGACCCACCCGGCGCGACCCTGCTCTTCATCTCCTACCAGGAGGACGTCTGAGCACCGGCCCCACGTTGCAAGGAGCGTCCGTCCGGCTGCGACCGGCCTCTCGCGACGACATTCCCGACCTCGTGAAGATCCGTGAGAAGCCGGAGGTCTACCGGTACTGGCGGGGCGGCGACGACCTGGTCGCCGCGGTCGAGGAGGACTTCGTCGAGTCCAATATCACCGCGTACGTGATCGTGTTCGAGGACCGCGTGGTCGGCTGGATCCAGTGGGAGGCCGAGAAGGACCCCGACTACCGGCACGCGTGGATGGACATCTACCTCGATCCCGACGTGCGCGGGCGCGGCCTCGGCACCGACGCGGTCGGGACGCTGGCGCGCCACCTGATCGTCGATCACGGTCATCACCGGCTGACGATCGATCCCGCCGCCGACAACACCGCCGCCATACGCTCCTACAGCAAGGTCGGCTTCCGTCCCGTCGGGATCACGCGCCGCAGTGAGCGCGGTCCGGACGGCACCTGGCACGACGGCCTGCTCATGGACCTCCTCGCCGAGGAGCTCAAGGAGTAGCGCAGCCGGATACGGTGCGGCTCCCATGCCCGAGCGGATCGATGCCGACGTGTGCGTGGTCGGCACGGGGTACGCCGGGCTCACCGCAGCCCGGCGGCTGAGCGAGAACGCCAAGTCGGTCGTCGTCCTCGAGGCCCGTGACCGCGTCGGCGGCCGGATCTGGACGTACCACCTCCCCGATGGCTCACCGGTCGATCGGGGCGGCGCGTGGTTGGGCCCCAAGCACGATGCGATCTTCGGACTCGCCGGAGAGGTCGGCGTGTCCACCTACAAGACGTGGGTGAAGGGTGCGCACCTTCTCGTCGACGGGGATCGAACCCGCCGCTACACCGGGCTCATCCCGAAGATCAGCCCCCTCGCGGTCGTCAGCCTCGCCCTGGCGCAGTGGAAGATCGATCGGATGGCCAAGCGCCTCCCGCCCGAAGCCCCGTGGACGGCAAAGCGGGCGGTGGAATGGGACTCGCGCACGGTGGCGTGGTGGCTCGAGCGCGCCAGGATCCCGAAGGGCATCGGGCGCGACCTGTTCGAGATGGCCGTGCGCGGCCTGATGACCAGCGACCTCAACGAGGTCTCGCTCCTCCACCTGCTGTTCCTCGTGCGGGGGCACGGAAGCATCAGCACGTTGTTCTCGATCGAGGGCGGTTCCCAGGAGAACATGGTCGAGGGCGGCGCCGGATCGATCGCCCAACGGGTTGCCGACAACCTCGGTGACGCGGTGCGCCTGAACGCGCCGGTGCGGTCGATCACGCAACGCGACGACCGCGTCGTGGTCGAGGCGGGCGATCTCACGGTGGCGGCCGAGCACGCCGTCGTCACCGTCCCGCCCGCCCTCGCCCTCGACATCACGTTCGATCCCGTGCTCCCCGACGATCGCGTGACGCTCTACCGCAACGATGTCGGCGGCCCCGAGACCAAGACGCTCGTGGTCTACGACGAGCCGTTCTGGCGGGCCGAAGGCTTCAGCGGGCAGACCTCCGAGCCCGGCTCGGCCGCGGAGGTGACCATCGACGCGTCACCGGCGTCAGGCACCCCGGGCGTCATCGCCTGCTTCACCTTCGGGCCGGTGGCCGAGCGCTTCGGCGCGCTCGACCCGGCCGAGCGGCGGCGCGCCGTGGTCGACGCGCTCACGGCCCGGCTCGGGCCGCGGGCGGCGTCACCGGCCGAGTTCGTCGAGACCGCGTGGAAGACGGAGGAGTGGTCGCGCGGCTGCTCGATGGCACACCTTCGCCCCGGGATCCTCTCGCGCTACGGCCCGTTGCTCCGGGAGCCGTTCGGGCGGGTCCACTGGGCCGGGACGGAGACCTCGACGACGTCGCACGGCGCCATCGACGGCGCCGTCCGCTCGGGCGAACGCGCCGCGGCCGAGATCCTCGATCACTGAGAGGGCACCATGAAAGACAAGGTCAACCTGGCGGAGAAGCTCGAGCTGCTCGACAAGCCCTACTCCCCTGGCATCGTCGGCTACCTCAACGACTACAAGCTGGCGGTCGTCAAGGTCGACGGCGAGTTCGTCTGGCACAAGCACGATGACACCGATGACTTTTTCCTGGTGCTCCGCGGCCACCTGACGATCCAGCTTCGCGACCGCTACGTCGAGCTGGACGAGGGGGAACTCTTCGTGGTGCCGCGCGGGGTCGAGCACTGCCCGAAGGCCGACGAGGAGGCCCACGTCCTGCTCATCGAGCCGAAGGGCACCGTCAACACCGGTGATGCCGGCGGCGAGCTCACCGCCGAGGAGCTCGAGCTCTAGAGCCGAAGATTCGCGATCGGACCGATGATTTTGGCGCGGCGGCCCGGTCGAAAGAGGAGACAGGGAGGAACGGGATGGCAACGAAGGAACCCGTGGCCGAGCGGAACCTCGACGGCTACGGCGCCCCGCTGATTCCGTGGAGCCGCGTGCGCGCGCGCTTGGACGAGGGGTTCACCCAGGCGTCGGAAACGGGCGGGCCCAACCGGCATACGGCATGGCTGGCAACGGTCGACGCCGACTTGGCGCCCCACGTCGTGCCCGTGGGGGTCATGTGGGTGGACGGTGCCTTCTACTTCACCACCGGCCCCAAGACCCGCAAGGGGAAGAACCTGGCGCGCAACCCGAAATGCGCCATCACGGTCGCGACGCATCCGTTCGACCTCGTCGCGGCAGGTGCGGCAGAGAAGGTGACCGACAACGCCAAGCTCCAGCGCATTGCCGGGGTGTACGCGGCCCGAGGATGGGCGCCGACCGTGCGCGACGGTGCCTTCTACGCCGAGTTCAGCGCACCGAGCGCCGGCCCACCCCCCTGGGACCTCTACGAGGTGACCCCGGCGACGCTCTACGCCTTGGGGGCGGCAGAGCCCTTCGGCGCGACCCGCTGGCGCTTCTAGGCCTTCATAAGGAGGACACCATGGGCAAGATCGTGTCGAACTTCTTCATCTCGCTCGACGGCGTCGTCGAGTCCCCCGACCAGTGGCACTTCGCGTACTTCAACGACGAGATGGGCGCCGCGGTCGACCAGGGGGTCGAGAAGTGCGACGCCTTCCTGATGGGGCGGGTGCTGTACGGGGAGTGGGCGGACTACTGGCCCAAGCACGACGCGGGGCCGGGCGTGCCCGGCGAGCCCCAGGAAACCGCGGACGACTTCGCTTCGTTCATCAACAACGTGCCCAAGTACGTCGTGTCGAACACGCTCACCGAGGCGACGTGGAACAACACGACGATCGTGTCCGGTGACGTCGCCGGCCAGCTTCGGGACATCAAGGAGCGGACCGACGGCGACATCGAGATGTCCGGAAGCGCCACGCTCGTGCGCTGGCTGCTCGCCAACGGGCTCCTCGACGAGCTCAACCTCCTGGTCCACCCGATCGCGGTCGGCCACGGCCACCGGCTCTTCGAGGACACACCCACGCACCCGCTACAGCTCGTCAAGAACGAGACGTTCAAGACCGGCGTGCTGCACCTGACCTACACCCCCGCGGCCGGCTGAGACGAGCGGGACGCGGCGAATCCAACATCGACCGTGGGTGCAATCATGGCGCGATGTCGCGCATCGAAGAGGCGGAACGGGCGCTCGACCTCGCCGATGAGGCGTTCGCGTCCTCCGACATCGAGGGCGTAGTCACCCACCTGTCGGCGGCCATCCGGGACTTCACCGCCGCCGACGAGAAGTGCCGGGCGGCCATGGTGTGCGTCCGGCTCGGCGACACCCTCGCCAACGCGATGGGGAACCTCACCGCCAGCCGGGCCTGGTTCACCCGGGCCCAGCGCCTGGTGGAGAGCGAGCCTCCGTGCCTGGAACAGGGCTGGGTCGCGGTCGCCGCCATGGGCTGCGACGTCGACGATCCCGCCCAGTTGCTGGCGGCAGCCGAGCTGGCGCTGGACCGCGCCCGCCGCTTCGGCGACGTCAACCTCGAGACCAAGGCGCTCGCCGACGGCGGGCTCGCCCATGTGCAGGCCGGCCGGGTCACCGAGGGGATGTCGTTGCTCGACGAGGCGATGGCGCTGGCCTGCGGGCCCGCCGACAACACCGACGCCGCCGCCAAGTCCGTGTGCTCCTTCTTTACTGCCTGCTACTTCGCCACCGACTTCGAGCGCGCCGGATCGTGGGCCGACCTCCTACGCCAGCACGGGCTGATCGGGTCGGGGCCCGGTGCCCCGGCCTTCCTCTCCAGCCACTGCGACAGCGTGCAGGCCACCCTCCTGGTCGAGCTTGGTCGCTGGGGCGAAGCCGAAGGGGTCCTCACCCGGGCGAAGGCCGACTTCGAGGCGGTCATGCAGGCACCCAGCTGGCATCCGGACATCGCCCTGGCCGACCTGCGCATCCGCCAAGGCCGCCTTGCGGACGCCGAAACCTTGCTGCTGGGCAAGGACCAGGCCATGCAGGCGCTCCTCCCAGCCGCCCGGCTGCACCTGGCGCGGGGCGACCACGATCTGGCCCGGGCCACCGCGCTCCGCGGCCTGCGCGTCGTCGGAGACGATCGACTGCGGGCGGTCGAGCTGCTCACCGTGCTGGTCGATGTCGAGCTGGCGGCGGGCGAGCTCGAAGCGGCGCGGGAGGCATGCGCCGAGCTCACCGAGCGCGCCGGCGAGCTCGACATCTCGGCGTTGCGAGCGCGCACCGCTGCGGCCCGCGCCCGCGTGCTCACCGCGACCGGTGACCTCGACGGCGCTCTGGCCGTGCTGGAGGTTGCCGTCGACGCACTCGATGCGCGTGAGCTCCCCTGGCTGCGCGCCACCTTGCTGCTCGACCTCGCCCGCGGCCGCGAGCAAGCTGGCGACCGGGCGGGCGCGACGGTCGAGGCCAAGGCCGCCGCAGCGTCGCTCGCGGCACTCGATGTCGTGCTCGCGCCTGCGGACGTCGAACTGCTCCAACGGCTCGGCCAGGGGGAGTCGAGCGAGACAGCCGCGGTTCCGACCGCCGAGCTGACCCGGGAAGGAAGGTGGTGGGTGGCGTCGTTCTCCGGTACCAGCGTGCGGCTGCAAGACAGCAAGGGCCTCGGCTACCTCGCCGAGCTCGTAGCCCATCCCGGGTCCGAGCGGCACGCCCTGGACCTGGTCGACCGGGTGGAGGGAGTGTCCCCCGCCGGCGGGGTCGACCGGCGGGCACTCGGCGACGCCGGTGAGGTGCTCGACACCCGCGCCCGCACGGCCTACCGCCGCCGCATCGAGGAGCTCCGAGCCGAGGCCGACGAGGCACTGGCGGAGGGCAGGCTCGAGGCGGCCGAGGCCATCCAGGCGGAGCTCGATCAGTTCGTCGCCCAACTCGCCCAGGCCTTCGGCCTCGGGGGGAGGGACCGACGGGCGGCGTCGGCCACCGAGCGGGCCCGCCTGAACGTCACCCGGGCACTGCGGGCAGCGATCGCCAAGCTGACCGACGCCCTGCCCGCCGCAGCGGTGCTCGACCGCCGGGTCCACACCGGCCTCTATTGCGCCTACGAGCCCGCCGACGACGAGGTCCGCTGGATCGTTCAGTCCTGACTGAACGGAATCACCGGGCTTTGAACGCCATTGGGGTATGGAACCTATCCAAACCTCAGTGGACCCCATCGCCGACGACATCTACCGGATCTCGACCTTCATCCCCGAGGTGAGCCCCGAGGGCTTCACCTTCAACCAGTTCCTCGTGGCGGCCGACCAGCCGCTGCTGTTCCACACCGGACCCCGGGGGATGTACCCGCTGGTGGCCGAAGCCGTGGCCACGGTGCTGCCGGTCGAGTCACTGCGCTGGATCACCTTCGGGCACGTGGAGGCAGACGAGTGCGGATCCATGAACATGTGGCTCACCGCCGCTCCCGACAGTCAGGTGGCCCACGGCGCCCTCGGTTGCGACGTGTCGCTCAACGACCTGTGCGACCGACCGCCCCGTGCGCTCGAGGACGGCGAGGTCATCGACCTAGGCGGGAAGCGGGTCCGCCAGATCTCCACGCCGCACGTGCCCCACGGCTGGGAGGCGCAGGTCCTCTACGAGGAGACCACGAACACGCTGCTGTGCGGTGACCTGTTCAGCCAGGTCGGCAGCGGGCCCGCGCTCACGACCGGCGACGTCGTTGAGCCGGCCATGGCCGCGGAGGACATGTTCCACGCCACCTGCCTCGCCCCCCACACCGCCCAGACCCTACGGGCGCTCGGCGACCTGGAGCCCACGACCCTCGGCATCATGCACGGCTCGTCGTTCCAGGGTGACGGGAAGCGCGCGCTCTACGACCTGGCGGTTGGCTACGAGAAGTTGATCGCCGACGCGCCGGCTCCCGTCGGCTAGCTGCTCTCGGGCATGTCGATCTCCAGGCCGTGGCGCAGGCGGTAGCGCCGCTCGTCGTACACGAACGCCGTCTCATAGGTGATCATCGCCCACAGCAGCACGTTGATCCCGATGAGCGTGACGAGCGGGTCGACATGCACCGCCGCGGCGATGAGCCCGAAGAGCGCGACCGCGAGTGCCAGGCGCTCGACGTTGATGGTGCGTGCGTTGCGGAGCCGGAGCGCGACGTGGGCGAGGAGGTAGAGGGCCGTGCCGCCGAGGAGCGCGAACGCGTGCACACCGTCGAGCGGTTCGTCGACGTGGGCGAGCGTCTGCTCGAGGCCGAGTGCGCCCAGCACGATCCCGGCCACCATCGGGAAGTGCAGGTAGGAGTACGAGTCCCGGGCCAGCATGTTGCGCTGGCGCCCCTCCGTCGCCAGGGTCAGGCGCCGGGCCGTCACCAGCGCGACCACGTCGAAGTTGATCCACCACAGCGCGGACGCCAGCCCGATCCCGAGCACCGCGACCGTGAGCACCGCGGCCGTGAGGTCCACCTGAGCCCCGACTCCGAGCGCGACGATCGACTCCCCCAGCGCCAGGATGATGACCAGGTTGTGCCGCTCGGCGAAGTGCGCCGGGACCAGCCTCCATCCTGCGACGCCGAAGATGGCCGGTCCGCCCCAATCCAGCAGGATCGCGACTGCCCAAAGGGCCGCCTGTGCGCCGCCGTCGAGGAAGGACGCGCCGACCAGCAGCCCGATCGCGGTGGCCGTACTGATCGCAAGGCTGAAGACCGAACGGCGGAGGTCGGGGTTGTCGCGGCTGGCGATCCAGAAGAGGGCGATGTGCCCCGCCCGCACCACCCCGTAGGCGATCGCGAAGGCCAGGGCGCGCTCACCGAACGCCTCCGGGACGCAGAGCGCGACGACGAGCAGCCCGGCCATCGCCGCGAACGTCGCGATCCGAACCGCGCCCTCTTCGGGGTCGATCACGCTCGTCAGCCACGCGTAGCCCGCCCACGCCCACCAGAGCACGGCCAGGACGAGCATCCCGCGGCCGATCCCCGCCCAGGTGGGTTCGGCCACCATCAGCGCGGTGCACTGGGTGAACCCGAGCACGAGGACGAGGTCGAAGAAGAGCTCGAGCGGCTTGACCGTCTCGCGTTCGCGCAGCTCGGCCGTGAGCCGCGGTGCACGGGCCCGGGATGCCTTCCGGGGTGTCATCGCCGCCCTTGATACATCGGCACCGCCGCTCGTGCAGGCTTCCGACCGATGAGTCTCGGTGCCCCTCGGCTACTAGCGTGCGGTGAGGTCCACACTGCTGCGTGCGGCGAGAGGTAACGCGCTGACGTTGGATAATCCCAGCGAGCCAATTGCTCCTGCACCCGGTGAAGAGACGGGCAGTCTCCCGATCCGGATGGAAGCCTCGGGGGGCGGCGAGGATCAGCCGCCGTCGCTCTGGCAGGGAGGAATGCGAGACCTGCGAGCGATGGACACCGCGCTGGGAAGGAAGGACGACCAGTCGCCATTGGCCGCTAGCCTGGGCGCGCGGGACCTTGTTGTAATTCCTCAGGAGGCAATCGACGCTCTCGAGGATCCCCAACTCCGAGCATCATTGACGGAGCTGGCGACGGCGTGGAGAGAGCGGGATCCTTCGGAGGGTGACCCGGATCGTTAACCGGCGCGGTGCAGGCCGAGGATGAGCAAGCCGACGAAGAGTCCGGCGCTTAGACCCGACCAAGTCTGGAGATGGCGATGGGCCTCGTGCTCTCGCTCTCGTCTCCATTTGGTGAGGTCCGAGAGGGTCAGCGAGTCTGTGGGTTTTCTGGTGGAGAACGCGCTCCAGAGGAGGCCGGATAGTCCGGCTAGCGAGAAGCCTGCGCCTATTGCCGCGTTCAACACGATCCACTTCGCCGAGATGTGAAACGCGATCAAACCCGCACAGATGAATGCCACAAGCGATCCGAAGATCAGCATCCAGCGCAATGAACTCACGAGTCTCGCGGTCGCTCGGCTAACCAACTGGGACAACGCAAGTCCGCCGAGTGCCGGCACTGCCACCAGTGCCGCGCCGGCGGCATCCGACTCCACGCGAGGTAGTTTGTCGATCTGCCATACGACAGTCGCGAACGCTCCAAGCAGCGCGGCGAGCACTGCGGCTGCGAAGCGCACGACACCGCGAGGGTGAATCTGTACACCGAACTGCGCGACGGACGGCTCGGGTTTGGCGGGAGCGACTTCCGGACGCGGCGAGATGCCAAGCAGCGCCTTTCCTACCGGACTTCCCGCCTTGCGAAGGAATCGGCGAGCGATGTGGGCGGCGCGGAGATGAGTCGAGTACGTCGGTTCATTAGCCAAGTGCGTGCAGACGACCGGATCCCGTTGGTAGCTAGAGAGCGTGACCGTCGTTCCACGCAGGAACGCGCCCTTCGGTAGCTCTCGGTGAAAGGCCGCCGCGTCTTCGCTCACTGTCCAACCGGCGTCTTCGACGCAGAGACCCTCCGGCGCCTCAACGATCAGGTGGTAGGAGCTCGGCTGGGAAATGTTGAGGTATCGCAGGAAGATTCGACGCGGCAGCATCCCGAGGCTATTGACGAGTCGGCCGTGGCCGAAGGGATCGCGTTCGTCCCACCGAAACTCCTGGGAGTAGCTGTGCCGCACAACCACGGTCTCACCGGGTCTCGCTACGACGACAGCGAGGACGTGTCTCGAGCCAACCAGCTTGTCTAATCCCTTACTGAACAGATCAGGGTGCGTAAGTGCGTAGTCCCAGTCGCGCAGGTATGCGCGTAAGTCGTCGGCCAGCTGGGTGGCCAGTGTCCGCGGACTGAAGATCACTAGGTTGACGAGGCTCTTGATCGCTCGCAATCTCGCATCGTTGCGTGGCGATGCCTTGGGAACGTGACCTCGGAGAAAGAGGTCCCCGAGGAGCAGGGCGCGCTCCTTTCGGCCAAGGACGGGAAGCTGATCACCCGAGGCGTCCATCACGACAAGATCCGGGTAAGGGATCTTCTCGTAGACGCCGAGACTCACGACGCGTGGTTGAGGCTCGCGCGTCCGGGCGGTGTCCTCATTGAGCGTGGGGATCGTGATTTCGTTGGTGACGTCCCAGTGGTAGCGACTTCCGCTGGCAAACGTCAATCGGTCGACTCGGCGTGCGTAGAACGCAGTCGACCGCTCGAGTAGTTCCCCGAGTCGATCCGTCTCGATGCGCAGCATCAGATCATCCTGTGGCGGAAGCCCGGCAGACGGGCCGAGCCTCACAGCCGCTATTTCGGTACCTGCGCACAAGCGTTACAGAAACGTTGCCGACCCGCTCAGACGGTGATCCCTGGTGCTCGGGCACGAGGCCCCCCGGGGAGGTGGCTCGGACCCGGGCCGCTGCGCCTGGGGCCCGCGCCCGACGGGTGGAGCGGCGGCGGGCTGGGCTCATCGCGACGGATGGATCACGAGGGCGATGCTGCCCTCATTGGGGGAGCTTGCCGCCGTTCGCAATGCAGCTGGACCACGGCGTGTTCATCGTCGCGGACGCCGCACCCACCGGACGCGTGAGCAAGTACCTCACGGCCTCTCGCGCGATGACCGCAGGCTCATCCAACAGTTGGCGGCAACACCGCCAACGGCGTAGCTGGACGGGGTCGCCGCACAGTCCTCCCGGCGTCGCAGGCGAGGGCGCGTTCTCCGCTAGCGCGGCGGACGGTGACGACCAGCCGCGCAGGGTGCCACCCGCACGAGCCTCAATCGCCGGCGTGACTCGGCACGGAACCGGCGCTCGGCGCCACTCATGGCCGAGTCGTCGGCTCCATCCGGTCTCAGTTCGCACCCTTATGGTGCAGCCTGCAGGCAAACCCGCTGGAAGGCCGGCCGAGGCACAGAGCCCCCAACGAACCCGGGGCCCTTCAGACCTCGGCGAGGCTTCGGATGACCGAAAGAAGTCAGGGGACGCGAAGTCGCTTGCGGATGACCAACCCAAGGGACGTAATACCGCCATCACGAACGTCCACCCTGATCAGGGCCATCATGTCCCGGCGTCCCCACCAGGCGGGCTTCCACCACTGCTTGACGAAAAATTGGGCGGCGGCGGTCGTTCCAAACGTATGCACACCAGCCAGGAGCACGCATGTTCCGTCGGCATCGAACGGGTTACGCGCCCTCACGATCAGGCCGTAGTCGCGGATGACTCCTGGCTTCTGGCCTGTATCGCGCAATGGAGTACCGCCGAACGGTATCCATCTCCCGTCGAGTTGAAGAAGGATGCGGTCTCCACCGATGTCAGGAGCGCCGGCTGATTGCCGCACGCCCAGCCACGGTTCGCACTCGCCGAGGATACGCCTGGTAGCGCCATTATTCCGAGTTACGTCCCTTGAAGTGGTGTAAGTCGGCGGAGGGGTCCACCACGTAGGTGGGCCACCGCGTGATCCTCAGCGTGATCCAGACCAATGGCTCACGACGAGGAGACGACACGGTGGCCCTTACCCA
>JBQTGU010000141.1:0-15947 GCA_052390575.1 Actinomycetota bacterium
GGTCGCGCTCGCTGCGCTCGCCGCTCCCGCGCAATCCTGGCTGACCGGGGGCCGGGAAACCCGGCCCCCTCGTAGTCGGATGGCTGCTCCTTCTGATCACGAGCTAACCGGCGCCCCTATCCGTATACTCACGCCGCGCCGCTCGGAGGTGTGGATGGACATCGTCGTGCGCGGGAGGAACGTCCAGGTCCCGCCCCGGCTCCGGGAGGTGGCCCGCGAGAAGCTCGCCAAGATCTCGCGCTTCGCCCACGACGCCGATCGGGTCGAGGTCGACTTCTCCGAGCTCCGCAACCCCCGGGTGCACGACAACCAGGTGTGCGAAGCGACGGTGCACCTCAAGCGCAACGTCGTGAAGGCGCACGCCGCCGCGCGCGAGCCTGAAGCGGCGCTCGACCTGGTGGTCGACAAGGTCGAGCATCAGCTGGCCCGCATCAAGGACAAGCGCATCTCCCGATCCCACCCCCGCCGACGTCCTCTGCACGGCGCGGCCCCGCCGGTCAACGACTCGGACTTCGACGAGGACGACGACGGCGAAGCCCTGATCGTCAAGACCAAGGAGTTCGCGATCAAGCCCATGGACCCGCAGGAGGCCGCCCTCCAGATGGACCTCCTCGGGCACGACTTCTTCCTGTTCAGCAACGCCGAGAACGGCCACTGCGCCGTCCTGTACCGGCGGCGCGACGGCCACCTCGGTCTGATCGAGACCGCGGGGTGACCGCGACCACGCCGCCGGAGGGGCCGGCGGTCGGCGACGTGCCCGCCCCCGTCCCCGTCCCGACCGGTGCGATCCGGGTCGTGATCGTCGACGACCACGCGCTGTTCCGGCGCGGTCTCGACCGGGTCCTGGCCGACGAGCCCGACATCGAGGTGGTCGGGGAGGCCGGCGACGGGGTCGAGGCCGTCGCCCGCGTCCGCGAGCTCACCCCCGACGTCGTGATCATGGACGTGCGGATGCCCCGGGCGACCGGCATCGAAGCTGCCCGCACGGTGCGGGCGATGGTCCCGGAGACGAAGGTGATCATGCTGACCGTCTCCGACCTCGAGGAGGACCTCTACGAGGCGGTGAAGGCGGGCGTGAACGGCTACCTGCTGAAGGAGGTGGCGATCGGCGAGGTCGCCGACGCGGTCCGGGCGGTGGCAGCGGGGCACAGCCTGGTGTCGCCGTCGATGGCGTCGAAGCTGTTCACCGAGTTCAACGTGCTCGCTGAGCGGGCCGAGGACCGGCACCGGGCGCTCTCGCCCCGCCTGACCGCGCGGGAGCTGGAGGTGCTGAAGCTGGTGGCGAAGGGGCTCAGCAACCGGGAGATCGGCGGCGAGCTCTTCATCGCCGAGAACACAGTGAAGAACCACGTGCGCAACGTGCTGGAGAAGCTGCAGCTGCACTCCCGGATGGAAGCCGTCGTCTACGCGATGCGCGAGAAGCTCCTCGACGTGGACTGACGCCGCCGCGTGTCGAGACGATGCATGGGATCGGCAGCAGTGGTGCGCGACGCGAGAACTTGGCGTCCGAGCGAGCGGCCGCGGCGCAGGTACCCTGCGTCGCAGCGAGCGAGGCCATAGAGATGGAACGGAGCGCGCCCGGCGGTATCGGGCGGCTCGTTCTCGTCACGCTCCTCGTCGCCGGCGCCTGGCTCGGCGTGTACGCGCTCTTCAACCGCGTGTTCCCCGACGACACCGGCGGCGTCTCGACGTACCGCTACCGCGACGACGCGCTGATCACCCTGAGCCATGCGCGCGGGTTGGTCGACGTCGGGACGGTCAGCGTGGGTGTCTCCGGGTCGCGCGTCGAGGGCTACTCGACCCCGCTCCAGTTCGGGTTGGCGGTGGCGTACTACCGCGTCGGCGGCGACGGCCACGAGGGCTTCCTCGACGCCCAGGTCGCGGTCTCGACGCTGGTGCTCGGAGCGGCGGTTTTCCTGCTGCTCCGGGTGGCGGCGTCCCGGCGGCCCCTGATCGGGACCGCCGCGGTCGCGATCGCGGTCGCCGGCGGGCTCTTCGCCGTCTACCCGTTCTTCGGATGGCATTCCTCGGGGATGGAGAACGCCATCACGAACGCGCTCGCGGCCGCCGCGGTCGCCGCGCTCGCGCTGGCGCTCAGTTCCCACCGCACCTGGCTGCTGCCGGTGGCCGGTGGCGCGGTGGCGCTGTTCGCGCTCAGTCGGGTGGAGTTCGTGTTCCACGCCGCCCCGCTGCTGGTCGTGGCGAGCGCGTTCCTCCTGTGGCGATCTCCCGAGCGGCGGTGGCAGCGGTTCGCGCTCCTCGCCGGGCCGGCCGTCGGCATCTGGTTCGCGGTCCTGCTCGTGCGGTTCTGGTACTTCGGGAGCGTCGCCCCGAACACCGCCGAGGCCCAGGGCATCTCGCCCGGCGACAACCTGCGCGCCTGGGCCGACGTGCTCTGGCCGCTGCTCGCGCCCCTGATCTACCTGGCGGTGTCGGCAGCGCGGAACCGGCGCCTCGACCTGGGGGCGATCGCGCGAGCGCCCGGGTTCTGGTGTGCGACCGGCGCCGGCGTCGCGACCGCGGCGTTCCTCACGTGGCGCGCCGACATCGACGACGCAGTACCCGGTGTCGATGCGCTCCTCTACTCCATCCGGGCGCTGGGGGCGTGGTGGTGGCTCGCGCTCGTCGGCGGGCTCGCGCTGCTCGTTCGGTCCCGCCTCGGCCTCGTCGAGGCGCTCCTCGCCACGCTGGTCGTCACCGGTACCTTCCACGTCCTCGTGTTCGGGCCCGCCCGCCTCGCCGGCGAGCGGGTCGTCACGTTCGTGCTCGTCCCACTGGCGTGTCTCGCCGGCGCGCTCGCGCTGCGGATCGACGCCGACCGCCTGCGCGCCGTCGCGGCCCGAACGGGCGCGACCCTGGCCGTCCTCGCCGGAGGGGGGCTGGTGTTCGTAGCGGTGGGGGGCGCGCGAACGAACCACGACACCTGGGGCAAACAACAGCCCTTGTGCTGCGACCTGACTCCGACCATCGACCGAACGCTGGCCGAGGCGTCCTCCATCGAGCGCCGAACCGAGCTGCCCGCCGTCTCGGTCGCCAACGCCGACCTGGGCCTGCTCTCGATCCAGAAGCAGGTCAACATCACCGACCTCGGCCATCTCGGCGACCCGCTGCTGGCGCGGGTGTGGCGCCGGGGATACGAGACCGGCCGCGTCGACGTCGGGGTCGACTACCTCAACCACTACGCGTCCCCCGACGTCGTCGAGCTCCACGGCATCTGGAGCTGCTACTACTCGCCCTGGCAATCGTCGGAGGACTTCCGCGCCGGCTACGAGAAGGTCTGGGACGACGGCTGGACCGCGGCCTGGGCACGCGAGGGCTGCCCCGGCGTCGAGGGCGTCGAAGGCGGCATCTGGGTCCGCGCCGACCTCCAGGCCAACGACCAAGACACCGACAACCCCGAGGTCGACCTGAGTCGCAAGCTGGCCCGAGACCCGGATCCGAAGCGCGTCCGCGGCGCGCTCGCCGAGTGCGAGTCGTCCGACGCCTCGTCCTGCCAGTACGTCACCCGCGCCGTGTACCGCAACCTCAAGACCTTCGCCGACGCCGGCACCCTCGACGAGACCATCGCCGCGTTCGAGACGTCACCCACGGCCGACTACGACCAGGCCCTGTTGCGGTCCCGCAGCGACGGCAACTGGCACGAGCAGGCCGCCGATTCGCTGTTCGACAACCGCTGACCGCGCGGCGACCGGAGCGAGCGGAGGCGAGCGGAGGGAGCTCGCCAGCGAGCGAGCGCCCGCGGGCCGGGTATCCCGGCCTCGCAGCGAGCGAGCGAGGCAGGGAGGCGCTGCGAGCCGGGGCTCGGTCCGGGCCCCGGCGCATCCGCCGAGGGGGGAGGTCTGTGACGGCGCCGTCCACCAACGAGGCTCGGGGTCGCCGCTGCCTCAAGGGTGGGCAGAGGCCACCGGTACACTTCGCACCACATGGGTCTCTTTCAGAAGCTGCTCCACGCGGGTGAGGGCAGGAAGCTCAAGCTCGTCGAGTCGATCGTCCCCGAGGTCAACGCGCTCGAGCCCGAGGTCGAGCAGCGCAGCGACGACGCGCTCCGGGCGCGGACCGCCGAGTTCCGCCAACAGCTCGAGAACGCGGGGGAGAAGGAGGCGCGGGTCGAGCTCCTCGACGACCTGCTCCCCGAGGCGTTCGCGATGGTCCGGGAGGCGGGCCGGCGCACGCTCGGTCAGCGCCACTTCGACGTCCAGATCATGGGCGGGGCCGCCCTGCACTTCGGCTGGGTCGCCGAGATGAAGACCGGCGAGGGCAAGACGCTGGTCGCCACCCTCCCGCTCTACCTCAACGCCCTCGCCGGCTACGGCGCCCACCTGGTCACGGTCAACGACTACCTCGCCCGGCGTGACGCCGAGTGGATGGGGCAGATCTACGGGTTCCTCGGCCTCGAGGTCGGCACCGTCCTGCCCCAGGTCCATGACCACGAGGCCAAGCGGATCGCCTACGCCGCCGACATCACCTACGGCACCAACAACGAGTTCGGTTTCGACTACCTGCGCGACAACATGGCCGGTCGCAAGAGCGAGCAGGTGCAGCGGCGCCACCTCTTCGCCATCGTCGACGAGGTCGACTCGATCCTGGTCGACGAGGCCCGGACCCCGCTGATCATCTCGGGGCGGGTCGACGAGGCCCAGGACCTCTACTACCAGTTCGCCCGGGTCGTGAAGGGGCTCCAGCGCGACCGCGACTACGAGGTCGACGAGGCCAAGCGCACGGTCGTACCGACCGAGGAGGGCATCGGCCGGGTCGAGAAGGACCTCAACGTCGAGAACCTCTACGAGCACGTGAACCAGAACTTCGTCCACCAGCTCCAGGCGGCGCTGCGCGCCCGGGAGCTGTTCAAGCGGGACGTCGACTACGTCGTCCAGCACGGCGAGGTGAAGATCGTCGACGAGTTCACCGGCCGCATCCTCGAGGGGCGCCGCTGGAGCGAAGGACTGCACCAGGCGGTCGAGGCCAAGGAGGGGGTGAAGATCAAGTCGGAGAACCAGACGCTGGCGACGATCACCCTCCAGAACTACTTCCGCTTGTACGAGAAGCTCGCCGGCATGACGGGTACGGCTGCGACCGAGGCGGGCGAGTTCGCGCACACGTACGGCCTCGAGGTGGTGTCGATTCCCACCAACCAGGACATGGTCCGGGTCGACGAGCCCGACCTCATCTACAAGACCGAGGCGGCGAAGTTCGACGCCGTGGCCGACGACATCGCCGATCGCCACGAGGAAGGTCAGCCGGTGCTCGTGGGCACCATCTCGGTCGAAAAGTCGGAGCGGCTCGCCGGCCTGCTGGAGCGGCGCGGGATCCCGCACGAGGTGCTCAACGCCAAGCAGCACGAGAAGGAGGCCGGCATCGTCGCCCAGGCGGGACGGCCCCATGCGGTCACCGTCGCCACCAACATGGCGGGGCGCGGCGTCGACATCCTCCTCGGTGGCAACCCCGAGGGCCTCGCCCGCCAGGAGGTGCTGGCGTCAGGCACCACCCCCGAGGAGTCGCCGGAGAAGTACGAGGAGCTCGTCGAGCGGTTCCGTGAGGATTGCCTGACGGAGGGCGACCGCGTGCGCGAGCTCGGCGGGCTGTACGTCCTCGGCACCGAGCGCCACGAGAGCCGCCGCATCGACAACCAGCTGCGAGGTCGCTCCGGCCGGCAGGGCGACCCGGGCCAGAGCCGCTTCTACCTCTCGCTCGAGGACGACCTCATGCGCCTGTTCGCCACCGGCGCGATGAACTGGGTGATGGGCAAGGCGTTCCCGGACGACGTCCCGCTCGAGGCGAAGATGGTCACCAAGGCGATCGAGCGCGCCCAGCGCACGGTCGAAGACCGCAACTTCGAGATCCGCAAGGACGTCCTCAAGTACGACGAGGTGATGAACGAGCAGCGCAAGGTCATCTACAAGCGCCGCCAGCAGATCCTCGACGGCGGCGATCTGCGCGAGGAGGCGCTCGAGGCGATCGAAGGCGCGGTACGGCACGCCGTGAACACGTGGTGCCCGGGCGACTACCCGGAGGAGTGGGATGTCGACGAGCTCCACCGCCAGATCCAGGTGACCTACCCGACCAAGGTCACGCTCGAGCAGTTGCGGGAGGTCCCGGAGCGCGACGCGCTCATCACGCTCCTCACCGACGACGCCCTGGCGCTCTACGAGGCCAAGGAGCAGGAGATCGGCGCCGAGGCCCTGCGCGAGATCGAGCGCCGAGTGATGCTCTCAGTGATCGACCAGCACTGGCGCGAGCACCTCTACGAGATGGACTACCTGCGCGAGGGCATCAACCTGCGCGCGATGGGCCAGAAGGACCCGCTGGCCGAGTGGCAGCGCGAGGGCTACGACATGTTCTCGGCGATGATGGACCTCATCCAGGACAACTTCGTGCGCTACGTGTCGCACCTGCAGGTCGTCGCCGACGACACGCCGCGCCAGGGGCCGCGCAACGTCCGCTACAGCGCGGCCGAGGACCCGGTCCAGGGATCGGGCGCGCTCCGGGCCGCCGCCGCCAGCGGGCCGCCGCCTGACTTGGGAGGGAACGGTGATGGGGCGGGCATGGTCGAGGGCGGGGCGATGGCGCCGGTGCCCGCCGAGCTTCCGGCCACCTCCTCGGAAATGGAGGACGTTCCCCAACAGCCGGTACGGGTCGAGAAGACTCCCGGCCGCAACGAGCCCTGCTACTGCGGCAGCGGCAAGAAGTTCAAGCTCTGCCACGGCCGCTGAAGCTGCGCCATCCGGCGCGCGCCGTCCTCCCTCGGGAGCTCAATGCGCGACTTCACCGAACAGCTTGCCGATGTTCGCCGCCGTATCGAGGAGGCGCACAGCTATCTGCGCGTCGACGCGGCGCGAGAGCGGAAGGCCGAGCTCGAAACCGAGGTCAGTAAACCCGACCTCTGGAACGACCAGGCGCGGGCGCGCCAAGTCAAGACGGAACTCGCCCGGGTGAGCGAAGACATCGACCTCGTCGAGAGTCTCGACGGGCGCGTCTCCGACCTCGAGACCCTGTACGAGCTCGCACGCGAGGAGGGTGACGACTCGGTCGAGGCCGAGCTCGCCGGCGGCATCGATGCACTGGAAGCCGAGCTCGACGAGCTCGAATTGCGTGCGCTCTTCACCGGCGAGCACGACGAGCGCGACGCGATCTGCGAGGTGCACTCGGGCGCGGGCGGGACCGACGCCCAGGACTGGGCCGAGATGATGCTGCGCATGTACTCGCGCTGGGCCGACCGGCGCGGCTTCGAGGTCGAGCTCGACGAGGTCCAGCCCGGTACCGAGGCCGGGATCTCGTCGGCCACCTTCACGATCAAGGGACGCTACGCCTACGGGCTCCTGGCGGGTGAGAAGGGCGTCCACCGGCTCATCCGGATCTCGCCGTTCGACGCCAACGCCCGCCGCCAGACCGCGTTCACGTCGTTCGACGCGGTGCCGGCGCTCGACGAGACCGAGCAGCCCGAGATCGACCCGACCGACCTGCGCGTCGACACCTACCGGTCGTCGGGTGCGGGTGGGCAACACGTCAACGTCACCGATTCCGCGGTCCGCATCACGCACCTCCCGACAGGAATCGTCGTGTCGGTTCAGAACGAGCGCTCGCAGGCGCAGAACAAGGCGCGCGCGCTCCAGATCCTCGCCGCCCGACTCGCCGAGCGGCAGCGCGCCGAACGCCAGGCCGAGCTCGACACGCTCTCGGGCGACAAGAAGGACGTGGCCTTCGGCAGCCAGATCCGCACGTACACGCTCGCGCCCTATCAGCTGGTCAAGGACGAGCGCGGCATCTACGAGACCGGCAATGTCCAGGCCGTCCTCGACGGCGACCTCGACGGCTTCATCGAGGCCTACCTCCAGTGGCGCCGACGCCGAGACGGCGACGCCTGATACCCTGACCCTATCTGCGTCCCCCGCAAGCTGAAGTCACTCTGATCGCGCATGATCCGATTCGAGAACGTCACCAAGATCTACAAGGGCGATGTCGTCGCGCTGCGCGACCTTTCGCTCGACGTGCAGAAAGGCGAGTTCGTTTTCCTCGTCGGCCCGTCGGGTTCGGGGAAGTCGACCGCGCTCCGGCTGCTGTTGCGCGAGGAAGCGTCGACCAACGGCCGCATCATCGTCGCCGGCCGCGACATCTCCCGGCTGAGCTCGTGGAAGGTGCCCCAGCTGCGGCGCAACATCGGGTGCGTGTTCCAGGACTACAAGCTGCTCCCGAACAAGACCGTCTACGAGAACGTCGCGTTCGCGTCCGAGGTGATCGGCCGGCCCCGGCACGTGGTCCAGGCCCAGACACCCCAGATCCTCGACCTGGTCGGTCTGTCCAAGAAGCAAGAACGCTTCCCCTCCGAGCTCTCCGGTGGTGAGCAGCAGCGGGTGTCGATCGCGCGGGCATTCGTGAACCGGCCGCTGATCCTGCTGGCCGACGAGCCCACCGGCAACCTCGACCCGGCCACGACGGTCGGCATCATGCGCCTGCTCGATCGCATCAACCGCACCGGCACCACCATCGTGATGGCCACCCACGACCAGCGCATCGTCGACGCCATGCGCCGGCGCGTCATCGAGCTCGACCACGGCTCGATCGTGCGCGACCAGGCGCGCGGCGTCTACGGAGTCGGGAGCTAGCAGTGACGAGCAAGCTGCGGTACTTCGCGCGCGAGACGCTGATCTCGCTGCGCCGGAACCTGCTGATGACCCTGGCCGGAATCCTCACCGTCACGGTCTCGCTCATGCTCTTCGGCGGCATCCTGCTGTTCCAGAAATGGGTCGACCACGGGACGGTGCAATGGAAGGAGGGGGTCGAGTTCGAGATCTTCCTCGCCGTCAACCCGACCGAAGAGCAGGTCGCCGACGTGCGGCAGGAGCTCGATTCCGACCCCCGGGTGAAGAGGTTCTTCTTCCTCACCAAGGAGGACGCCTACGAGGAGTTCAAGCGGCTGTTCTCCGACAAGCCCGACCTCGTCAGCGAGACCAGTCCCGAAGCACTGCCTCCCTCATTCAGGGTCGCGCCCAAGCGAGTGGAGGAGACCAAGGACCTGACCGCGAAGTACCGGACCCTGGCCGGCGTCGACAGCGTCATCACCGCTGACGAGGCGATCCGTGACCTCATCGACGTCACCAGCTTCCTGCGCTGGGCGTTCATCGGGCTCGCGCTGGTGCTGCTGGCGTCGGCGCTGTTCCTGATCGTGAACACGATCCGGCTGGCGACGTTCGCACGTCGGCGCGAGATCGAGGTGATGAAGCTCGTCGGCGCGTCGAACTGGTTCGTGCGCATCCCGTTCATGCTCGAGGGACTGGTGCAGGGAGCCGTGGGCGCCGGGCTGGCGGTCGGCGGGATCTTCGTGCTCCAACGGCTGTTCGGTACGATCGAGAACCGCGAGGGCTTCTTCGAGGGCTTCTACGTCACGACGTCGAACGCCGGCAGCATCGGGATCATCGTGCTGCTTCTCGGAGCGCTGATCGGCGTCGTCGGCTCCTCGATCGGGCTCCGCCGCTTCCTGCGGGTCTGATCGGCCGATTCGGCCCTTACACCCAAAGGGCTTCCGGAGGGTGATGTTGCCCGTGTTGCTGGTGTTGTTTACCCTGAGTACTCGGTGACCCTCCTTCGCCCGCTCCGGTGCTTGGTCGCGCTCGCGTTCGTGGCGAGCCTGGCCGCGACCGCCTCCGCTTCGTTCGCGGGCGAGCCCAACCCCGATCCGAAGTCGCAGCGCCAGCTCAAGGAGGCGATCGGGGAGGCGTCGGCGGAAGAGACGTTCGCGGTCGCGCAGCTCGAGGAGATCCAGGGCCGCCGGGCCGAGCTCGAGGCGGTCGCCGACGCCCTCGACGCCCAGATCACCGAGGCGACCGGCCGCCAGGAGGCGGCCCAGCGGGAGGTCGACCGCATCGCCGCCGACGTGGCCGCGCTCCAGCTCGAGATCGACCGGCTCCAGGCGGAGATCGACGCCTCCAAGGCCGACTTCGAAGATTCGGCGGCGACGCTGTACCGCAACCGCGGCAGCGGCGCGCAGGTCCTCTCGGTCCTGGACTTCGCCAACGATCCCCGCAAAGGGATCTTGGTCAGCCGCTACCTCGGGGACATCTCGCGCGATGCCCAGGCGGAGATCGACAACTACGACGCCCTCCAGGACGACGTCGACGCCGCCCAGGAGTTGCTCGAGGAGCAGCAGAAGGCGGCCGAGGAGGCGCGGGCGGTCGCCGAGGCGCAGCGGCGCGAGGTCGAGCAGCTGCGGGCGGAGCACGAGCCCGCACGCGCCGCCGCCGAAGCCGAGGAGTCGGCCGAGTCGCAGGTCCTCTCCACCATCTCGGCCCAGAAGGACACCTGGGAGGCGCAGCTCGCCGCCCTCCAGGCCGAGCAGGCCGCGCTCGCCGGGGGTGTCAGCCGGGGGAGCGGCAACGGCCCCCTCGACTGGCCCTGCGACGGCGGTGTCGTGAGCGGCTTCGGCTACCGCGTGCACCCGATCTCGGGCACCCGCCGCCTGCACCAGGGCGTCGACATCAACTGCTCGTACGGCCAGCCCATCTACGCCGCCGGTAGCGGCATCGTGCTCGAGGCCGGATCGCGCGGCGGGTACGGCAACGCGGTGCTGATCGACCACGGCGACGGCCTGGCCACGCTGTACGCCCACCAGTCGCAGCTGGCGGTGTCACCGGGCCAGCAGGTCACCACCGGCGAGGTCGTCGGCTACGTCGGCTCGACCGGCTACTCGACCGGCCCCCACCTCCACTGGGAGGTCTGGGTCAACGGCACGCCCGTCGACCCGATGGGCTACGCCTAGTCGCGTCCTCTGGGCGTTACTTGTTCGGCTGAGGCGTGACCCGCAGGTAGGGCTTCAGCGTCTTCCAGCCCTTCGGGAACTTCTCCTTGGCGTCCTCGTCGGAGATCGCCGGGAGGATGATCGTGTCGTCGCCGTCCTTCCAGTCGACCGGGGTCGAGACGCTGTAGCCGGCGGTGAGCTGGAGCGAGTCGATCACGCGGAGCAGCTCGTCGATGTTGCGGCCGGTGCTTTGCGGGTAGGTGATGATCAGCTTCACCTTCTTGTCCGGGCCGATCACGAACACGTTGCGCACCGTCACGGTGTCGCTGGCGTTCGGGTGGATCATGTCGTAGAGGTTGGCCACCTTCTTGTCGGGATCGGCGATGAGCGGGAAGTTCGGGGCCGTGCCCTGGGTCTCCTCGATGTCCTTCGACCAGCCCTGGTGCGACTCGAGCGGGTCGACGCTGACGCCGATGAGCTTCACGTTGCGCTTGTCGAACTCGGCCTTGCGCTTGGCGAGCGCTCCCAACTCGGTGGTGCACACCGGGGTGAAGTCCTTCGGGTGCGAGAACAGCTGTCGCCGAGGTAGTCGTGGAAGTCGACCGTGCCCTCGGTGGTCTCGGCAGTGAAATCGGGTGCCTCGTCACCAAGTCGGATCGCCATGTCGTGCTCCTGACGTCGGGAAGGTGCTCGAGGGTGCGTGGGAAACGGGTCGCTCGTGGGGAGCGAGGGCGGACAAGATACCTCGCGCCGTGACAACCCCATCCCGCCCCGACGTGTTCCCCGATGGCCGCGGGAAGCGCGTTGCTGCCGGGATCCGGCGCCTCGCCGTCGACACGACGCCGCTCCGGCGTCACCGCGACTTCCGGCTGCTATGGACGGGCGAGCTGATCTCGCAGACCGGCTCGCAGATCACGCTGGTCGCGGTCTTCATCCAGGTGTTCCAGTTGACCGGTTCGTCGGCGGCCGTCGGGATCATCGGTCTGGCGCAGCTCGGGCCGTTGATCGTGATGACGCTGCTGGGCGGGCCGCTCATCGACCGCATCGACCGCCGCCGCCTCATGGTCCTCGCGGCCGGCGGTCAGGCGGTTGCGTCGTTCGTGTTGCTCCTGGGCGCGCTCTCGGGCGACCCGCCGCTCGTGCTCGTGTACGTCGCCGCCGGGCTCTCGGGCGGGCTGGCGGGCTTCTCGCTCTCGACCCGGTCGGCCACCACGCCCAACACTGTTCCCGCGTCGCAACTCTCGCCCGCGCTCGCACTCAACCAGGTGATGTGGCAGACGTGCCAGATCGTCGGGCCCGCGCTCGGCGGCCTCATCGTCGGCAGCATCGGCCTCTCGTGGGCGTACGGGCTCGACATCGCCAGCTTCGGCGGCGCGATCGTGACCGCGTTGCTGATGTCGCCCCAGCCGCCGCGCCACCGCGGCCAAGGCTCCGAGGGACGGCCGACGACGGGTTGGCGGGGCGTGGTCGAGGGATTCCGGTTCCTGAAGGGCCGGCGCGTCTTGCAGACGACGTTCACCGCCGACCTGGTGGCGATGATCTTCGGGATGCCTCGGGCGCTGTTCCCCGTCCTTGCCGTCACCCAGTTCCACCGGAGCGAGGCGGTGGTGGGCGCGTTGTTCTCGGCGGTTGCAGTGGGCGCACTCATCGGTGCGCTGACGACCGGATGGGTGGGTCGCGTCCGCCGCCAGGGCCTGGCCGTGCTCGTCGCGGTGGCGATCTGGGGCCTCGGCATCACCGCGTTCGGGCTCGTCGGCGACCTCCTGTGGGTCGCGTTCGTCTGCCTGGCGGTCGCCGGCGCCGCCGACGTCATCTCGGCGGTGTTCCGGGGCACGATCCTCCAGCAGTCGGTGCCCGACGACCTGCGAGGCCGGCTGTCGTCCGTCCACATCGTGGTGGTCGCGGGCGGGCCCCGTGTCGGCGACTTCGAGGCCGGGGTGGTGGCATCGGTCTTCACGCCGACGGTCTCGGTCGTGTCGGGCGGCCTGATCTGCATCGCCGGCGTCGTCCTGCTCGCCGCCGCTGTCCCCGAGTTCGCGCGCTACGAAGCACCATCAGCCGAGGAGGATGCGGCGTGACCAAGACCGCGGGCTATTCGGGCACGCCGCTGCCGAAGAAGCTCGGCATCAAGGAGGAGTCGCGGCTGGCGATCGTGGGCGAGGTGCCGAAGGGCTTCGACCGCACGCTGGGCAAGCTGCCGCCGGGTGTGGAGGTGCGCCATCAGGCGCGCGGGCGCGTCGACGTGATCGTGTGCTTCGTGACCCGCCGGGCCGAGCTCGCCCGCCGCTTCCCCGGCCTCAAGCGCACCCTCGAGCCCGACGGCGGCCTGTGGATCGCCTGGCCCAAGCGGGCCTCGGGAGTGCCCACCGACATGACCGAGGACGTCGTGCGCGAGATCGGTATCCCCGGCGGGCTCGTCGACAACAAGGTGTGCGCGATCGACGAGACCTGGTCGGGACTGCGCCTCGTCTACCGGGTGGCGGACCGGCCTGCGGGAGCGCGGCGCAAGGGCGCGTAGACCACGTACTCGCCCCGATCGAGCCGCACGGTGGTCTCGGGCGAGAGCCGCTTGAGGAAGCGCACCGCGGCGCTGTTCTCACCCATGACGATGGCCGTGAACGCGACCAGTCCGCGCCGAGCGCCGACCTTGCCCAGGCGCAGGAGCATCTCGGTCCCGAGTCCTGATCCCTGCCAGGCGTCCTCGACCGTGATCGCCACCTCGGCCTCGTCTGCGCCGGCGTGGCCTTCGTACTGGGCGATGCCGACCACCTCGCCGTCGTGTGCCACCGCCACCAACGCTTCACGCGTCGCGTGGTCGACAGTCGCGATGTGCATCAGCATCTCGTCGGGCGGCGTCGGGATCGGCGCGAAGAACCGGTGGTACACGGTCTCGGGCGACAGCCGGTCGAACATGCGCCGCAGCTTGAACGCGTCGGTCAGGTCGATCGGGCGGACGGTGACGGTCGCACCGTTCTCCAGGCCCACGACCTCGCCGAGGGCGGGCGCGGGCGGCGTCGCAGTGGGGGGGACAGCTGCGTACGCCATCACGCACCCGCTCTCAGCGAGTCGACGTGGGCCTTGAGATGAGACTGCGCCCGGCGCATGTGGGCGGGCTCCTGCATCAGACGGCTGAGCATGAGCGCACCTTCGAGGGTGGCGGTGATCACGGTCGCGAGCTCGTAGGGGTCGGTGTCGGCGCGCAGATCACCGCGCTGCTTCCCGGCCTTGACGATCGACCCGATGAGCCGGTGCCAGGTGTCCATGGCGGTGCGGGCGTGGCCGCACAGCTCGGGGTTGGTGTCGTCGGACTCGAGCGCGGTGTTGGCGACGGGGCAGCCGCCGGGGATGTCGGGGTGGCCCTCCAGGCGGGCGAACGCGTCGATGATGGCCGCGAGCCGGTCGGCGGCGTGCTCGGGGCCGTCGAGCGCGCGCGAGAAGCGGTCGACGAGCAGCGAGACCGAGTAGTCGAGCGCTTCGATGGCGAGCGCTTCCTTGCTGCCGAAGTGGTTGTAGATGCCGCCCTTCTCCAGCCCGGTGGCCGCGACCAGCTCGTTCATCGACGCGCCGGCGAAGCCCCGCTGGTTGAACACCGGCGCGGCCCGCTCGACGATGCGCCGGCGGGTGCGCTCGCCCTTGCGGAGCCTCGTCGGAGTCGTTGGAAGGATGGCCATCGCTCGCCTCCGGAATTGTCCGGTGTGTCCGGTGTCACAAAAAATACCGACCGTTCGGTCTGATTCTGACTGGTGGGAGCGTCCGATGCAAGTCCGGGGGCGGTGACGTCCGGCACAGGTACCGTGCGCCCCATGTGCGGCCGCTACGTCCAGGCGTCCTCGCCCGAGCTGCTGGCGGAGCGGTTCGGCGTCGACGAGGTCCGGATCGAGGGGCATGAGCCCCACTACAACGTGGCGCCCCGGGCCGAGGTCCCGGCGGTCCGGCGGCGCGAGGGCCGCACGATCCTGTCCAGCCTGCGTTGGGGGCTGGTGCCGTCGTGGGCCAAGGACCCCAAGATGGGCGACCGGTTGATCAACGCCCGGGCCGAATCGGTGGCCGACAAGCCCGCCTACCGGAAGGCGTTCGAGAAGCGCCGCTGCATCATCCCCGCCGACGGGTTCTACGAGTGGGACAAGCGCCCCGGTCAGAAGCGCAAGCAGCCGATGTTCGTGCACCTGCAGTCGGGCGAGCCCATGGCGTTCGCGGGGCTGTGGGAGATCTGGAAGGACCCCAAGGCCGAAGGCGACGACGAGGGCTGGCTGCGGTCGTGCGCGATCGTTACGACCGACGCCAACGACCTGCTCGAACCCATCCACGACCGGATGCCGGTGATCCTCCCCGAGTCGGCCTGGGAGACCTGGCTCGACCCCGCCGCCGATCCCGATGTTCTCCGGGGACTCCTCGTCCCCACCCCCGACGACCTCGTCGCCGTCTATCCCGTGAGCCCGCTCGTGAACAGCGCCGACAACGACGGGCCCGAGCTCGTGCAACCCTTCGAGCCCGACCCGCAGCTGGAGGTGTCGTGACCCACGATGACTACATCGCCGCCCTGCGCTCGAACGCGACCGCGCTCGCTGACGCGGCGCGCGGGACCGCGATGGACGCGCCGGTGCCGTCGTGCCCGGAGTGGACGGTCCACGCGTTGCTGAAGCACATCGGCGGGCACCACCGGTGGGTGCGGGGCAACCTCGATCGGACGCCCGAGGACGGCATGCATCCCTTCGACGACTACGAGCCCGCCCCCGACGACCACCGTGCCGGCGACTGGGTCGCGGCGGGTGCGGATGCTCTCGCCGATCGCCTGGCCGAGGTCGGCCCCGACCAGCGTTGCTGGACCTGGGTGCCCGAGCTCGCCACCACCGGGTTCTGGGCCCGGCGCACCGCCAACGAGACCGCGGTGCACCGGTGGGACATGCAGAACGCGGCCGGCGCGCCCGACCCGGTCGACGCCGACCACGCCGTCGACGCCATCGACGAGTACTTCGGTGTCATGGGCGTCATCGGAGGCGACCGGCTGCGGGGTGAGGGCGAGACGATCCACTGGCACTGCACCGACACCGATGGCGAGTGGCTGGTTCGGCTGGCACCGGACGGGTTGGAGGTGAGCCGCGAGCACGCCAAAGGTGACCTCGCGCTGCGCGGCCCGGCGTCCGACCTTCTTCTCGTGACGATCGGTCGGGCGCCCGCGTCGACCGTCGAGGTCCTCGGTAACGCGGCGCTCGCCGAA
>JBQTGU010000142.1:0-18758 GCA_052390575.1 Actinomycetota bacterium
CTCCAACCCCAGGCGGGCCATCAACGTCGCTGGGGCGATCAACCCCGCGTTGGCCACCAATGTCGGATCGTCGAAGATCACCTCGACACGGTCAACCGAGCGCGATACTGCTCTCACTGGAAGTGCCACCCCTGGCTTGAGACGATGCGGCGTTCAACACCGTCATCGTCCCTGCTCGGGAGGCACTTTCCGCGGATATCGGCTACGTCACCACCAAGTCATCGGTGGATCGAGGCTAAGAGCGTGTCGGAGGGGGGACTTGAACCCCCACGCCCTTGCGGGCACTAGCCCCTCAAGCTAGCGCGTCTGCCAATTCCGCCACTCCGACGAAGTCGTAACTGTACTGCCGCGCTCGCGCGCCCAAAGCAGGGAACGCGTCAGCTGTTGAGGCGGAGCGCGAGGAGCACGGTCGCGAACGTGAACACGACCGCGGTGATGATCGTGATGCGGTCGAGGTTGCGCTCCACGACTGTCGAGCCGGCCATCGACCCGCCCATCTGGCCACCGAACATGTCGGAAAGGCCGCCGCCCCGCCCGGCGTGGAGCAGGATGAACAGGATCAGCAGCGCCGAGGTCAGGATCTGGAAGCCGATGAGGATGGCGTTGATCACGGCTCGAGATCTTACCGGTCAGGCCCGGTACTTGATGACCCGGGAGAAGTCGACCGGATCCAGCGACGCGCCACCCACGAGAGCGCCGTCGATCTCGGGCATGGCCATCAGGTCGGCGATGTTGCCCGGCTTCACGCTGCCGCCGTACTGGATACGGATCTCGTCGGCGTCGCCCTTGTAGAACTCCCGGAGCGTCTGGCGGATCACCGCGATGGTTGCGCTGGCGTCCTCGGGGGTGGCGTTGCGCCCGGTCCCGATGGCCCAGATGGGCTCGTAGGCGACGACACAGCGGAGGGGTTCCTCACCTCTGACCCCGGCGAAGGCGGCCTGGATCTGGCCGCTCACCTTGGTGTCCGTGCGCCCGGCCTCGCGCTCGTCAAGCGTCTCGCCGACGCAGACGATCGGCGACATCTCGTGCTTGAGCACCGCCTTGAGCTTCTGGTTCACGGTCTCGTCGGTCTCGCCGAAGAGCTCGCGCCGCTCCGAGTGCCCGACGATGACATACGACACGTTGAGCTTGGCCAGCATCACGGGACTGACCTCGCCCGTGAACGCCCCCTGCTCCTTCCAGTGGACGTCCTGGGCGCCGAGCGCGATCGGGATCCGGTCGGCCTCGAGCACCGTCTGGACCGAGCGCAGCGCGGTGAACGCCGGGCACACCACGACCTCGCACTCGTCGTAGTCCTTCTCGTCGAGCTGGTACGAGAGCTTCTGGACGACCTGGATGGCTTCCAGGTGGGTGTGATGCATCTTCCAGTTGCCCGCCATGATCGGCCGCCGCTCGGCCATCAGTTCCGCCTTCCCTCCCGGAGCGCGGCGAGACCGGGGAGGCCGCCCCGCTCGATGAACTCGAGCGTCGCACCGCCGCCGGTGCTCACGTGCCCGATCTGATCAGCCACTCCCATCTGGCGCACGGCCGCGGCGCTGTCGCCCCCGCCGACGACCGTGAACCCCGGCGCCTCGGCGACCGCCTCGGCCACCGTATGCGTCCCGGCGGCGAAGGGCGCGACCTCGAACACGCCCATGGGCCCGTTCCACAGCACCGTGGCGGCCGCCCCGATCGCGTCGGCGAAGATCGCCGCCGTCTCCGGGCCGACGTCGAGCCCCTTCCACCCCGCCGGGATCGCGTCGGCCGACACGATGCGGGTCTCGGCCTCGTTGCTCACGTCCTGGGCAACGACGATGTCGACCGGGATGCGCACGCGGTCGGTCTCGAGCAGCCGCTTGCACTCCCCCACCATGTCCGGCTCGACGAGCGAGTCGCCGACATCCCCGCCGCCGGCGACGAGGAACGTGAACGCCATCGCGCCCCCCACGAGAATGGTGTCGCACCGGTCGAGCAGGGCATCGATCACGCCGAGCTTGTCGCTGACCTTCGCTCCTCCCAGCACCGCCACGAACGGACGCGCCGGCTCGGTCAGTAACCGCGACATCACCTCGACCTCGCGGAAGAGCAGACGCCCGCCGGCGCTGGGCAACACCCGGGGCGGGCCCACGATCGACGCGTGCGATCGGTGCGACGCGCCGAACGCCTCGTTCACGTACGCGTCGCCGAGCTCGGACAGGTTGGTCGCGAACGCGGGGTCGTTCTCGGTCTCACCCGGGTGGAACCGCAGGTTCTCGAGCATGAGCACCTCACCCGGCGCGAGGCTCGCCGCCAGCGGGTGCACCTTCGGCCCGACGATCGTCTCCGGCGCGAGCGGGACCTCGATCCCGAGGAGCTCGCCGAGCCGCGCTGCCACCGGCGCCATCGAGAACGGCGGATCGGGTTTTCCCTTCGGCCGCCCGAGGTGACCGCAGGCCACGATCGACGCGCGGTGCTCGCGCAGCCATTGCACTGTCTCCAGCACGGTGGTGATGCGGAGATCGTCCTCGACCGTGCCGTCGCGCAGGGGCACGTTGAAGTCGGCCCGCATCAGCACTCGTGTCCCGCGCGAGAGCGGAAGCTCCTCCAAACGCGGCAGTTGCTGGCTCACCCGGTTACTTGGTACCGACGAGCTCGACGAGATCGATCAGCCGGTTGGAGAAACCCCACTCGTTGTCGTACCAGCCGAGCACCTTGACCGTGTCGCCGTTCACCATGGTGTCGATCGCGGAGAAGATGCACGACGCCGGGTTGCCGACGATGTCGGCCGACACCAGCGGTTCCTCGGTGTATTCGAGGACGCCCCGGTAGCCCGCGTCGTTGGCGGCTTCGGCGAACGCCGCGTTCACCTCTTCGACGGACGTGTCCTTCGACAGATTGGCGACGAGGTCGGTGATCGAGCCGGTCGGCGTGGGCACCCGCAACGACATGCCGTCGAGACGCCCCTTGAGCTGCGGCAGCACGAGCCCGATCGCCCGGGCCGCGCCCGTCGTGTTGGGCACGATCGAGAGCGCGGCGGCGCGCATCCGCCGCAGGTCGGGCTTCCCCGACCGCGACGGCGTGGCGAGGTCCTGGAGCTGCTGATCGCTGGTGTAGGCGTGCACCGTGGTGATGAGGCCGTGGTCGATGCCGAACCGGTCGTCGAGCACCTTGGCCAAGGGCGCCAGGCAGTTCGTGGTGCACGACGCGTTCGACACGACCGTGTGCGCGCCCGGGTCGAACACGTCGTCGTTGACGCCCACACAGATGGTGGCGTCGGCATCGCCGCTGGGGGCGGAGATGATCACCCGCTTGGCGCCGCCCTCGAGGTGGGCGGCCGCCTTCTCGCGCGCCGTGAACAGGCCGGTCGACTCGATCACGACCTCCACTCCGTGGTCCTTCCACGGGATCTCGGCCGGCTCCCTCACGTCCAGCTTCTTCACTTCGTGGCCGTCGACCGAGAAGCCGTCGTCCGTCGCCTTGACCTCGTTCTCGAGCGTGCCGCCGACCGAGTCGTGCTTGAGCAGGAAGGCCATGGTGGCGCTGTCGCCGAAGGGGTCGTTGACGGCGACGAGCTCGACGTCGGCGCCGGCCCCCCGGTCGAGCAGGGCCCGGTAGAAGGAACGGCCGATCCGCCCGAACCCGTTGATCCCCACTCGTACGGTCATGTGCTGGCCTCCTCGTCGGACGGTCTCGGACTACAGCAGAGCCCGCAGGGCCGTCGCCAATCTCGATGGATCGTGCACCAGGCCGTCGGCCCGAGCCACATCGGCCGCGACCGGTTCGATCCCCCACTCGCGGATGGTGTGCTCATCGGCGCCCAGTGCACCTTCCGCCTGGTACAGGAACGTGTCGACCCGGCCTCCGTGCTCGCGCACGGCCCGAAGGTGGTCGGTGGCGTCGAGCCCGGCGGTCTCGGGCGGCTGCGGGCGCAGGTTCGAGACCTGCACGACGCGTGCAGTTGCGGCCGCCACCGCGTCGCACAGCTCGTGGACGCACAACACCGGCAACAGGCTGGTGTAGAGCGAGCCCGGCGCCAGGACGACCTGGTCGGCGGCGGCGATCGCCGCGACCGCCGCCGGGCTGGCGTCGGCGTCCTCGGGCACGAGCCCGACCCGGCGGATGCGCCCGGGACTGTTCTCCACCGCCACTTGCCCCTCGACCGGCTCGCCCTCGACGTCGGCCTTCAGGACCACACCCTCGGTCGTCGCCGGCACCACCCGGCCCACCGCGTCGAGCAGCCGGCCCGCCTCTTCGACCGCGGCGCCGAAGTCGCCCAGCGCCTCGGCCAGCCCCACGATCACCAAGTTGCCCAGGGCGTGGCCACCGAGGTCGCCCACCTCGAAGCGGTGCTCGAACGCCTCGCGCCAGACGGTGCCGTCGCCGGCCAGGGCCACCAGGCACTTGCGCAGGTCGCCGGGAGCGGGGACGCCGAAGTCGCGGCGCAAGCGACCCGACGACCCACCGTCGTCGGCGACGCTGACGACTGCGGTCAGCGACCCGGCGTACTCGCGGGCGGCGCGCAGCGCGACCGCGAGGCCGTGCCCCCCGCCCAGCGCGACGACCGCCGGTCCCGCGCCCGGATCCATCAGCCGCGCTCCACGTCGCGATGGTGCACGCGCGACTCGAAGCCCAGCCGCTTGAACACCTTGGCCAGCTCCTCGGCGATCACCACGCTGCGGTGGTGCCCGCCGGTGCAGCCCACCCCGATCGACAGGTACGCCTTTCCTTCGCGCACGTACGCCGGCAGCAGCAGCGCGAACAGCCGCTCGAGCTCGGCGAGGAAGGCGTTGGTCTCGGGCTGCTTCATGACGTAGCGGCGGACCTTGGGATCGGTGCCGGGCAACGGTCGCAGCGTCTCGACCCAGTGGGGGTTGGGCAGGAAGCGGCAGTCGAAGACGACGTCGACATCGAGCGGGAGCCCGTGTTTGTAGCCGAAGGACACGATGCTGGCCTGGAGCGTTCCTTGCCCACCGTCGTGCTCGCCAAACAGCTCGTGGAGCCGGTCGCGTAGCTCGTGCACGTTGAGGTCGGAGGTGTCGACGACGAGGTCGGCCTGGCCCTTGAGCTCCTCGAGCAGCTCGCGCTCCCGGATGATCCCGTCGGACACCCGGTCGGTCTCCTCGAGCGGGTGACGGCGCCGGGTGGCGTCGAATCGGCGCACGAGCACATCGTCGGACGCGTCGAGGAAGAGAATGCGGGTGCGGGCGCCGCTGTCGCGCAGCTCGGCCAGCGCGAGCTCGAGCTCGGTCATGAAATCGCCCGACCGGGTGTCGACGACCAGGCCGAACCGGCCGCCGCCGTCCTTCGCCCGTCCGAGCTCGGCGACCTTGGCAATCAGCGCCGGCGGCAGGTTGTCGATGACGAAGAAGCCGAGGTCCTCGAGCACGTCGGCGGCGGCAGACCGCCCCGCACCGGACATGCCGGTGATGATGGTGACGTCGAGCTCGGGGGCGTCTTGGGGAGGAAGGTCGTCAGGCATCGGTTCTTCCCCGGCCTTCGGCTCTTCCGTGGAGATGTTCGTAGAGCGCGTGCGCGACCGGATCGGGCAGCCACGACAATGCCACCAGCTCGGATTCTTCGAGCTCGCGGAGCTTCTTCACCGATCCGAACCACTTGAGCAACCGCGTCCGCCGCCCGGGCCCGAGCCCGGGGACGTCGTCGAGCACCGAGCGGGTCATCTTCTTGTCGCGAAGCTGGCGGTGATACGTGATCGCGAACCGGTGGGCCTCGTCGCGCACCTGCTGGAGGAGGTAGAGCGCGTCGGAGTCACGCGGTACCTGCACCGGGTCCGACCGCCCGGGCACGTACACCTCCTCGAACCGCTTGGCGAGCGAGGCGACGTCGATCTCCTCGAGCCCGAGCTCCTCGAGCACGCGGGTCGCCACCCCGAGGTGCCCTTTCCCGCCGTCGACCAGCAGCAGGTTGGGCGGATAGGCGAAGCGCCGGCCCTTACGGGCGCCCTCGTCCCGCTCGTCGAGGTACTTGCGAAACCGCCGGGTCAGCACCTCTTCCATCGCGGCCAGGTCGTCCTGTCCGTCCTGGCGTCGAACCTTGAAGCGGCGGTAATCGGACCGCTTGGCCAGCCCGTCCTCCATCACGACCATCGACCCGACGATCTCGCTGCCCTGGATATGGGAGATGTCGAAGCACTCGATGCGCAGCGGCGCCTCGTGGAGCCCGAGGGCATTCTGGAGCGCGGTGAGCGCGCGGGCGCGGGCGTTGTGGTCGGACGCCCGCTTAAGCTTGTGGCGGGCGAACGCCTCCTGGGCATTGTGCGTGACAGTACCGAGCAACTGGCGCTTCGCGCCCCGCTGCGGGACGCGCACGCCCACACGAGCGCCGCGCGCCGCGGTCAGGAACTCCTCGTACAGCCCGAGGTCGTCGGGCGCGACCGGCACCAGCACCTCGCGAGGCACGTCCTCCGCCGGCGCGGCCGCGTAGAGCTGCTCGAGCACCCGCCCGACCAGCGCAGGCGTCTCGACGTCCTCGACCTTGTCGACGACCAGGCCCTTGCGCCCGACGACGCGTCCCCGGCGGACGAAGAACACCTCGACCTGGGCTTCGAGCGGGTCCTCGACCAGCCCGACGACGTCGAGGTCCTCCTCCTTGGGCGCGACCATCTGCTGGCGCTCGATCACCTTGCGTACCGAACTGATCTGGTCGCGCAGCCGGGCGGCCCGCTCGAACTCGAGCGCGTCGGCGGATTCGTGCATCTGCTTGTCGAGTCGGTCAAGTACCGGGGCGGTGTCGCCGTCGAGGAACTCGAGCAGTTCGGCCACGAGCTGGTCGTAGTCGGCCCGCTCGACCGCGCCGACGCACGGTGCCGCGCACTTCTCGATGTGGGCGTAGAGGCACGGGCGCCCCAGCTTCTGGTGACGCTCGAACTTGTTCTTGGTGCAGGTCCGGATCGGGAACGTGCGCAGCAGGAGATCGAGGGTCTCCCGGATCGCGTAGGCGTGGGCGAAGGGCCCGAAGTAGCGGACGCCCTTGCGTTTCGCCCCCCGCATCACCATCGCCCGGGGCCACTCCTCGTCGAGGGTGACGGACAAGAACGGGTAGGACTTGTCGTCCTTGAGCCGGATGTTGAAGCGGGGCTTGTGCCGCTGGATGAGGTTGTACTCGAGGAACACCGCCTCGACCTCGTTGCGAACCTCGATCCACTCGACCGCGTCGGCCGCGGTCACCATCTGGAGGGTCCGCTCCGGCAGCGACGCCGGCGGGGCGAAGTAGTTCGAGAGCCGGCTGCGGATGCTCTTCGCCTTCCCGACGTAGAGCACCCGGCCCTGGGCGTCCCGGAACAGGTAGGCCCCGGGCCCGGTGGGGACGGAGCCGGTTGCGGGACGGGCGAGCACGCTCCCATTGTCGCGGCAACCGGAAGGCCACACGCCACCCCGGCGTTATGCTGGGTGAAGGCCGGCCTGGATCTCCGGCCACATATCGGCTCCGGGGCCGACAACCCCGCGGTGAGGCGACCAGGCTGTCCCCGCCGGCCAGTACCGGAGCCCGCACCCGTTGGGGGCGTTCATCATGTTGCGACTCCAGGCTCCGTTGCCGGACCGTTACACCCTCGCGACACCCGAGGAGCTCGACGAGCGGATCGGCGCGGCCAAGGTGGCGTTGGGCGACAAGCTGCTGATCCTCGGCCACCACTACCAGCGCGACGAGGTCATCAAGTGGGCCGACGCCCGCGGTGACTCGTTCAAGCTGGCCCGCTTCGCCGCGGACAACGAGAAAGCCACCGACATCGTGTTCTGCGGTGTGCATTTCATGGCCGAGTCGGCCGACGTGCTGACCGGGCCCCACCAGCGAGTCGTCCTGCCCGACCTCAACGCCGGCTGCTCCATGGCCGACATGGCCGACATCGACCAGGTCGAGGAGGCCTGGGAGGAGCTCGGCGCCGTCACCGCGGTCGACCGGATCGTGCCGATCACGTACATGAACTCGTCCGCCGCCCTCAAGGCGTTCGTGGGCGAGCACGGCGGCGCCGTCTGCACGTCGTCGAACGCCGCCGCCATCCTCCAATGGGCCCTCGCCCGCGGCGACAAGGTGCTGTTCTTCCCCGACCAGCACCTCGGCCGTAACACCGCCCACGACATGGGCTTCGGCGAGGCCGGCATGCGGGTGTGGAATCCCCGCTTCGACCTCGGTGGGCTCGAGGAGCGCGACGTCAAGGAGGCGACCTTCCTGCTCTGGAAGGGCCACTGCTCGGTGCACCAGCGCTTCACGGTCGAGCACGTCGCCGCATTCCGGGCCGAGCATCCCGACGGCGAGGTGATCGTGCACCCCGAGTGCGCCCACGAGGTCGTCGCGCTGGCCGACAAGGTGGGCTCCACCGAGCGGATCCTGGAGTGGGTCGCCGCCACCCCCGCGGGGACGGTGCTCGGCATCGGCACCGAGATCCACATGGTCCAGCGGATGGACAAGGAGCACCCCGACAAGACCGTGGTCTCGCTCGACCCGCTGATCTGCCCCTGCTCGACCATGTTCCGCATCGACGGTCCCCACCTGGCGTGGTGCCTGGAGGCACTCGTGCAGGGCGAGATCGTCAACCAGATCACGGTCGACGAGCGCACCACCGAGTGGGCGCGCGTCGCCCTGCAGCGAATGCTCGATCTGCCCGGCGGCTCGCCTCTGGACGGCGACTAGAGACGGTCACGAACTCAGCTTCCGCGTCACCAGCACGAGCAGGCGCGGAATGGTGGCCGCCTCCTCGTATTCGGGCGCCCGCGAGAGGAAGCCGGTCGGGGGCGCGGGCTCGTCCATGTGTTCGATCAGCAGCCGGTGCTCGGCGAGGCAGTTCACGTAGCGCTGGAGCGGTCGGTGCAGGAACGGGAGGTCGACCCCGGGGGCGACCTCCTCCATCGCGCGGTCGTCGGGCAGGTAGGGGCCGATCCGCCAGTACTGCTCCCCCATCACGTGGTCGTCGACGAAGCCGCTCCCGGGCGCTTGGAGCAGCGGGTGGTTGAGGAACAGCACCAGTCGACCTGCGGGCGCGAGCACCCGCGCGATCTCCGCGATCGCGGGTTCGAACGGGTCGACGTGCTCCAGGACAAGGCAGACCACGACGGTGTCGAACACCCCGTCCCGGTACGGGAGCTCCTCGGCCCGTCCACCGGTGTAGAGAGGTCCGCCAGCGCGCTGGCGCGCGACCTCCAGTTGCGCATCGGTCGGATCCACGCCGACGACGGTGGACGCGCCGAGCGCCGCGACCCGCCGGGCAACCTGCCCCTCGCCGCATCCGACGTCGAGCACTCGACCGGCGTCGGCCAGGTGGTGGTCGACGAGCGGGAGGATCTGCTCCTCGTACTCGGGGTCGGCGCCGTCGGTGAACTCACGCTGCCACCAGCCCGCGTGGCGCTCCCAGGGGTCGAGCGGATCGGTGGTCACGGCCGTAGTGTGTCCCGTACCGAGGCTGGGAGCCCATGGATCTCGTCATTCTCACGACCGTCTGTGTCGCCGCGCTGGGTGTGGCCGCGTTCTTCTCCTTGCGCTGGGGCGGGCTGCGGGTGGAACCGCGGCCACTCCTCTCTGCCGACGGCCCACCGTCGAAGCGCGACGCATTGCTTCGCTACCTGCGCGGCATCGCCATCGCGACGGTGGGCGGGGTCGTCGCCGGACCCCTCGTGCTGGGTCTCGGAGGACGGCTCGCCATGCGGATCACCGCGGCGACGTCGGACGATCTGGTGCAGGGCACCCTCACGGAAGCCGAGGAGACGGTCGGTGAGATCACGCTGGGCGGGACGCTCGGTCTCGTGATCTTCGTCGGCCTGTTCGGTGGGTTCATCGGTGGACTGCTCTATATGGGCATCCGGCGGTGGCTTCGTGGTCCCGCCTGGCGTGCCGGGCTCGTCGTGGGTGTGCTGGGACTGGCACTCGTCGGGCGGGGGGCCGCGCTCGAGCCCGACAGCATCGACTTCGAGATCCTGAGCCCGCGTTGGCTCGCGGTGCTGCTCTTCGTGGTCCTCGCGCCCCTGTTCGGGATTGTCCTCGCGGTGCTGATCGAACGCCTCGATCGCTCCTACCCGACGCTCGCGGCACGACCGGGGGCGATCGCCGCCCACGCGCCGCTCCTGCTGTTCCTCCTCGCACCACCGTTCGTGTTGCTGGTGGCGCTGGGTGCGCTCGTGGCGATGTTCGCCCCCCGCGTTCGTCCGCTCGCCCGCACCTGGCAGGCGGGAGCGGTCGAGCGCGGCGGGCAAGTCGTCTTGGCGGCCGTCATCGTCCTCGGCCTGGTGTGGCTCGGCACCGGCGTCGGCGAGATCCTGTCGTGACGTCGTCGACGCGCCGCGGATACGACCAGTGGCGGCGCGCGCTCGATGTTGCCGTGGATTGTCCCGACCCGACCCGGGCGAACCTGCTCATCACCCAGGGCCACTACGAGCTGTCGCTCGCCCTCCGAGATGTGCTCGGCCTCGACGCCGGCGCGAACTTCCACACCTGGGCGGTGTGGGGGTCACGCGAGGCCGGGACGACCATCAGCCAGCGGGATGTCCCCGGCCTCCGGGTCGCGGGTGCCGTCGTCGCCGGCGGTGCGGCGCTGGCGCTGATGCCGCTGGTCGACCTTCCGGTCGCCGGGGCGCTCGCGAGCGCCACGCTCGCGTACGGGATCGCGGCGCGGGAGCTGCGCGAGGCGACCGAGCGCATCTCCGCCGGGAACCGCCTCGTGCTCGACGAGATCGGTGGCGAGACCGCCCGGTTCGTCGCGACCTTCTCGGACGACATCGCGAGCGAACCGACGCGCATCGCCGACTTTTGCGCAGGGTTGCGACCCGGCCCCACCCACCGGGGTGGGCAGCAGCTGCTGCGGCGGGCGTTCACCAACTACCACGCCGCTGCCCGCACCCCGGACGTCGCGATGAAGCACGAGCTGACGTTCCTGGCCAACTGCCAGGCGGTCTGGCACGAGCACATCCGGTTGCAGTCGTACATCGCCGGCGCCATGCCCCGGCCCTTCCGCCGCCGCATCACTCGCCGGCTGCTCGACTTCCGGGTCGGGCCCGAGCCGCTCCACGTCGGTCGCGACCTCGACGTCGTCGCGGGCCGCTCCTACCCCTCCACGCTCGACACGCTGGTCGGTCTGGAAACCGTCGGCGTCGTCGAGCAGCTCCGACGCCCGGCGCGCCCGCCGACCTCATTGGTCGACAGCGGTGCCCGCAACTGGGCCGACCTCGCCGACCGCATGAACTACATCGTCGACCTGTTCCGCTCGCGTCACCTGGAGCCGAGCGTCTTCGAGCCGCCGTACCCGTCCGACGAGACCGAGGACCTGCGGGCCGAGCTCGGGTTCACCGCTCCCCTGTTCTCCTCATAAGCCCCACAGGCAACACGGGCAACGCGGTCACTAGACTGGCTCGCCATGCCTCGCCGCCAGGGCTGGTTCGCGGCGATCGCAACCATCGTCACCGGGTTGGGATCCTTCGCGCTCACGGCCTCGCCCGCCGCCGCCGGAGATCCGGTGGCTGATGCGCGGGCCCGCCTCGAGGAGGCCCAGTCGGCCGCGGCGGCCGCCGCCGACCGGTACGAGGGGACGCTCGCCGAGCGCGACGCCACCCAGCAGGAGGTCGTGCGGCTCGAGCAGGAAATCGTCACCGTCAGGGACGGGATCACGCTGCTCAAGGCGCGCCGAGCCGTGCTCAAGGAGCTCGTGAACGAGCGCGCCGCCGAGCTGTACCGCAACGGCACCCCGTCCGACGTCCTCGGGGCACTCGAGGACAGCAAGACCGCAGGGCGGCGGCGCAAGCTCGGCGAGTCGGCGATCGAAGCGGACCTCGCCAACGCCGAGGAGCTCGCGCAGACGACCGGCGAGCTGGAGGCCAAACAGACCGCGCTCGACACGCAGCGCGCCCAACTCGAGCAGAAGCGCGCTGAGCTCGACGCGCTCATCGTCCGCCTCGACGGCGAGAAGGCCGAGTTCGAGGCCAAGGTGGCCGTCGCCGATGCCGCGCTGGAGAAGGCGGAGGCGCTCGGCGCGCTCCTCGCCAGCGGCACGCCGGTCCTGGGTCAGTCGGTGTTGACCGCCGCCGATCTCGCCGGCTGGTACCGGACGACCGACGCGACGCCCCACCTCGCCGACGGCCTGACCATCGACGGGCTCGCCGCCCTCTTCATCGAGGAGGGCGCGGCTGAGAGCGTGCGCGGTGATGTGGCCTTCGCGCAGGCGTACCTCGAGACCGGAGGCTTCGACTTCCCCGGCCACGGCCAGGTGAGCGTGGACGACAACAACTTTGCCGGGCTGGGCGCGTGCGACTCGTGCTCGACCGGCCGGCGGTTCCCGACCGCCCGCGACGGCGTGCGGGCCCAGATCCAGCACCTGCGCAACTACGCCGACGAGCAGTCGAGCGCCGCCGCGCTGGCCAACCCACCGTCGCCGTACTGGTACGGCCCCGACCCCGGCACCGCCGCCCGCAACTTCGACACGTTCTACGCCAAGGGGTGGGCGCCCATCTGGGAGATGATGGGCAAGGGGAAGTGGGCGACCGACCCCAACTACGCCGGCAAGGTCATCGGCCTGTACGAGCGCATGGCCACCCACGCCATCGGCGGGTAGCCCGACTTCAATCGACGCCGAGGATCGGCGCCAGGAACCGGCCGGTGTGGCTCTCGGGGGTCTTGGCCACCTGCTCGGGTGAGCCCTCGGCGACGACCCGGCCGCCGGCGTCGCCGCCCTCGGGACCGAGGTCGATGATCCAGTCGGCCGACTTCACCACGTCGAGGTTGTGCTCGATCACGAGCACGGTGTTGCCGCTCTCCACCAGCCGCATCAGCACACCGAGCAGCCGGCGCACGTCCTCGAAGTGCAGCCCGGTGGTGGGCTCGTCGAGCATGTAGACGGTGCGACCCGTGGCGCGCTTGCCGAGCTCCGACGCCAGCTTCACCCGCTGGGCCTCACCACCGGAGAGCGTCGGGGCCGGCTGGCCCAGCCGCACGTAGCCGAGACCGACGTCGAACAGGCACTGGAGCTGGCGGGCGATCGTCGGCTGGTTGGCGAAGAACTCGAGCGCCTCCTCGATCGACAGGTCGAGCACCTCGGCGATGTTCTTGTTCTTGAACGTGATGTCGAGCGTGTCGCGGTTGTAGCGCGCCCCCTTGCACACCTCACACGGCACGTACACGTCCGGCAGGAAGTGCATCTCGATCTTGATCGTCCCGTCGCCCGCGCACGCCTCGCACCGGCCGCCCTTGACGTTGAACGAGAACCGGCCCTGCTGGTAGCCCCGGATCTTCGCCTCCTGGGTGGAGGCGAACAGCGCCCGGATCTTGTCGAACACGCCGGTGTAGGTCGCCGGGTTGGAGCGGGGCGTCCGTCCGATCGGTGACTGGTCGATGTTGATCACCTTGTCGAGCAGCTCGGCGCCTTCGATGGCCTTGTGCCTACCGGGGACCGTGCGTGACCGGTACACCTTCTGCATGAGCGCGTGGAACAGGATGTCGTTCACCAGCGTCGACTTGCCGCTGCCACTGACGCCGGTGATGGCGACGAAGCAGCCGAGCGGGAACTCGACGTCGATGTTCTGGAGGTTGTGCTCCTTGGCGCCCCGCACTGTCAGCCACGCCTCGCCCGGCTGGCGTCGGATCTCGGGGATGGGGATCTCGCGCTCGCCGCTCAGGTACTGCCCCGTGATCGAGCGGGGCTCACCCAGGACGTCGTCGAGACTTCCCGCCACGACGATCTCGCCGCCGTGCTCCCCCGCCCCGGGCCCGATGTCGACGACCCGGTCGGCGGTCCGGATCGTCTCCTCGTCGTGCTCGACCACGATCACGGTGTTGCCCAGGTCGCGCAGCCGGATCATGGTGTCGAGCAGGCGCTTGTTGTCGCGCTGGTGGAGGCCGATCGACGGCTCGTCGAGCACGTAGAGCACGCCGACGAGCCCGCTCCCGATCTGTGACGCCAGCCGGATGCGTTGGGCCTCGCCTCCCGCCAGCGTCCCCGACGCCCGGTTGAGGGTGAGGTAGTCGAGGCCGACGTCGAGAAGGAACCGCAGGCGCTCGTTGACCTCCTTCACGACCTGCTCGGCGATGATCCGGTCGCGCTCGGAGAGCTCGAGCCCGCCCAAGAACACCGCCGCGTTGGCGATCGAGAGCTCGCCGACCTCGAAGATGTTCTTGTCGTTGATGGTGACCGCCAGCGACGCGGGGCGGAGGCGGGCACCTGCGCACGCCGGGCAGGGCACCTCCCGCATGTAGCCCTCGATCTGCTCCCGGGCCCGATCGCTCTCGCTGTCGGAGTGGCGTCGCTCCAGCCACGGGATCACGCCCTCGAACCGGGTCTTGTACGAGCGCCGCCGCCCGTAGCGGTTCTTGTACGAGACCTGCACCTCTTTGGTGCCCGACCCGTACAGCACCGCCTCCTTGTCGCGCTTGCGCAGCTTCCGCCACGGGGTGTCGACCGAGAAACCGAACTGCTCGGCCAGGGACGAGAGCACGCGGTCGAAGTACTGGCTCCGGAAACCCGACCACGGCGCGATCGCGCCCTCGGCGAGGCTCAGGTCGTCGTCGTTGACGACGAGCTCGGGATCGACCTCGAAGCGGGTGCCGAGGCCGTCGCACCGGTCACAGGCCCCATAGGGCGAGTTGAACGAGAAGTTGCGGGGGGCGAGCTCCTCGAACGACAACCCACAGTGCGTGCACGCCAGGTGCTCGGAGAACGTGAGGATCTCGGGCTCGTCGTCGGCCTTGCGGTCCTCCTCGCGCGGCACGATCTCGACCTCGGCGACCCCCTCGGCCAGGCGTAGCGCGGTCTCGAGTGAGTCGGTGAGGCGCCGCTCGATTCCGGAGCGGCGCACGAGCCGGTCGACGACGACCTCGATCGTGTGCTGCTCGTAGCGGGCCAGGCGGGAATTGCCCGCACCCGAGCCGACCACGTCGGCGAGCTCGACGACCTCACCGTCGATGCGGGCGCGGGTGAAGCCCTGACCGGCGAGCTCCGACAGCAGCCCCTCGTACTCCCCCTTGCGTCCCCGCACGACCGGCGCCAGCACCTGGAACCGGGTGTCGTCGGGGAGTTGGAGGACGCGGTCAACGATCTGCTGCGGGGTCTGGCGCGTGATCACCCGGCCGCAGTTGGGGCAGTGCGGGATGCCGATGCGCGCGTAGAGCAGTCGGAGGTAGTCGTAGACCTCGGTGATCGTCCCGACCGTCGAACGGGGGTTGCGCGACGCCGACTTCTGGTCGATGGAGATCGCCGGCGACAGGCCCTCGATGAAGTCGACGTCGGGCTTGTCCATCTGCCCGAGGAACTGACGGGCGTAAGCCGACAGCGACTCCACGTAGCGCCGCTGGCCCTCGGCGTAGATGGTGTCGAACGCCAGCGACGACTTCCCCGAGCCCGAGATGCCGGTGAAGACGATCAGCCGCTCGCGCGGCAGCTCCAGGTCGACGTTCTTGAGGTTGTGCTCCCGCGCCCCGCGGACTGTGAGCGTCTCCGCCATCAAAGGGCTCCCTCGCTCGGCGCCGGGATACCCGCCGCCGCCCTTCCAGGGTCGCTCGTCCGCACAGCGGACTCATCCTACCGGGCGCGGCCCCGGATCGAACGGATGTTCGACGTGAAACACGGCTGTCAGCCGAAGGTCCGGAGCTCGTCCCGGATCTCGGTCAGCAGCTCGATCTCGGTGGGCTCCTTCTTCTCTTCCTTGCGGAAGAAGCGCTCGGCCACCCGCACCACGACGAACAACGCCACTGCGATGAGCAGGAAGTTCGCGACCGCGGTGAGGAAGGCCCCGTAGCGGACTACCCCGTTCCCGACGTCGAGCGTGAGGTTGTCGAAGTTGGGCTCGCCGAACACCGCTCCGATGAACGCCATGATCACGTCGTCGACCAGGGAGTTCACGACCGCCCCGAACGCCACGCCGATGATCACGGCGACGGCGAGGTCGATCACGTTCCCGCGCAGGATGAATTTCTTGAGGTCCTGGAGCACGCCCTCTCCTCTCAGTCGGTCACCGAGCGGAGAGGTTCTACCGGCTGAAGGGACCGGATCAAACGTTGGGGAGCTTCATCAGCTCACTTCGCGGAGCTCGCGCTTGAGATCGCCGATCTCATCCCGCAGGCGGGCGGCCTCCTCGAAGCGCAGCTCCTTGGCCGCCTCGTGCATCTCCTCCTGGAGGCTCGCGATGAGTCGGCCCAGCTCGTCGCGCGGCAGTTCGGCGAAGTCGGAGACCTGACGACGAGCCCGGCCCCGGCCCCGCCGGCCGCTGCCACCCCCGACCGTGACCTCGTCGCCCTCGCGGGCCCGCACCATCTCGAGGATGTCGGTGACCTTCTTGCGGATGGTCTGGGGGTCGATACCGTGCTCGGCGTTGTGCTCGACCTGCTTCTTGCGCCGCCGGTTGGTCTCGGAGATCGCGCGGCGCATCGAATCCGTGACCTGGTCGGCGTACATGATCACCGATCCGTCGACGTTGCGGGCGGCCCGTCCCGTCATCTGGATCAGCGACGTCTCGGAGCGGAGGAAGCCTTCCTTGTCGGCGTCGAGGATCGCGACCAACGAGACCTCGGGCAGGTCGAGACCCTCCCGCAGCAGGTTGATGCCGACCAGCACGTCGAACTCCCCCAGCCGCAGGTCGCGCAGGATCGCGATGCGCTCCAGCGTGTCGACCTCGCTGTGCAGGTACCGCACCCGCATGCCCAGCTCGATGAGGTAGTCGGTGAGGTCCTCGGCCATCTTCTTGGTGAGCGTGGTGACGAGGATGCGCTGGTCGTTCTCGGCGCGAACGTTGATCTCGGCGACGAGGTCGTCGATCTGGCCCTTGGTCGGCTTCACCACGACCTCGGGGTCGACGAGCCCCGTGGGCCGCACGATCTGCTCGACGACCTGGCTCGACACCTCGATCTCGTACGGGCTCGGCGTAGCCGAGAGGAACACGAGCTGGTTCATCTTGTCGCTGAACTCCTCGAAGCGCAGCGGGCGGTTGTCCATCGCCGACGGCAGCCGGAAGCCGTGCTCGACCAGGGTCTCCTTGCGCGACCGGTCACCCTCGTACTGGCCGTGTAGCTGGGGCACGGTGACATGCGACTCGTCCAGGACGACCAGGTAGTCGTCGGGGAAGTAGTCGAGCAGCGTGTACGGCATCTGGCCGGGGGCGCGTCCGTCGAGGTGGCGGGAGTAGTTCTCGATGCCCGAGCACACCCCGACCTCCCGGAGCATCTCGAGGTCGTACGTCGTGCGCATGCGGAGGCGCTGGGCCTCGAGGAGCTTGTTGTGCTGCTCGAGCCACGCCAGCCGCTCCTTCAGCTCCTCCTCGATCTGGGTGAGCGCCCGCTGCATGCTGGCCTCGGACGTCACGTAGTGCGAGGCCGGGAACAGCACCAGCCGCTCCAGGTCCTCCACGATCTCGCCGGTCATCGGGTCGACCGAGGCGATGCGCTCGACCTCGTCGCCGAAGAGCTGGATCCGCACCGCCCGCTCCTCGTAGGCGGGGAACACCTCGATGGTGTCGCCCCGCACCCGGAACTTGTTGCGGGTGAACTCGAAGTCGTTGCGCTCGTACTGGAGGTCGACGAGGCGCCGCAGCACCGACCGCTGGTCGCGCTCCTCCCCCACATCGAGGATGAGGCCCTGGCGGGCGTACTCCTCGGGGCCGCCCAGGCCGTAGATGGCGGAAACTGACGCCACGATGATGACGTCGCGCCGCGACATCAGGGCGCTGGTGGCGGAGTGGCGCAGCCGGTCGATCTCGTCGTTGATCGACGAGTCCTTCTCGATGTACGTGTCGGTCGTGGGGAGGTACGCCTCGGGCTGGTAGTAGTCGTAGTAGGAGACGAAGTACTCCACCCGGTTCTTCGGGAACAGCTCGCGCAGCTCGCTGGCGAGCTGGGCCGCCAGGCTCTTGTTGGGGGCGAGCAGGAGGGTGGGGCGCTGGGCCCGGGCGATCACCCCCGCGATCGTGAACGACTTCCCCGACCCGGTGATGCCCAACAGCGTCTGGTAGCGGTCACCCCGTTCGAGGCCGCGCGCCAGCGCGTCGATCGCGGCCGGCTGATCGCCGGCGGGCTCCAGTTCCGTGACGAGCTCGAGGGGCGGCACCGCCCCTGATCGTAACGGCGGGGTACGACCCTACGGCCGCCCTCCGGCCCGGGACGTCAGCCCTGGGCGCAGTCGTCCAAGCCGAGCTTCGCCGCCTGCTTGTCCGCCTTCGCGAAGGGGTCGTCCTCGCCGGTGAAGGCGATCTCCGGGTCCTCTTCGATCTCGTCGGCGATGTCCCGGTACTGGTCGACGAGCTTGTCGACCTTCTTCTTCAGGGACTTCGGGCCGTCGAGGTCCTCGACGTCGTCGAGCAGCTGGCGGAAGATCGGCAGGGCCGCGTCGGCGGCCTCCTGGATCTGCTCCGGGGAAAGCTCCCCGCCCTCCTCGAAGTCGCCGAAGATCTCCTCGAAGACGATGCCGAGCTCCTCGTTCGCGGCCAGGCAGAGGTCGTTGATCTCGGCTTTGTACTCGCTCTTGCTCAGCTCGCCGGCGGCGGTGACGCCGGCGAACGCGGCCGTCGCCAGCCCGAGGGTGAGCACGAACGTGGTGGCGAGCGTGCGAGCGCGGCGCATGGGTCCTCCTCGAGTTCTCGACGCGGCCAAGACCGGTTCAGTCACTCCTGGGCGCACTTCTTCAGGCCGGCCTTCTTGGCGGCCTTGTCGGCCTTGGCGAACGGATCGACGTCCGACTCGAAGGCGCTCTGCGGGTCGTCCTCGATCTCGTCGATGACCTCGCTGTACTGGTCGAGGACCTTGTCGACCTTCTTCTCGAGCGAGGACGGCCCCTCGAGCGCATCGATGTCGTCGATCGCCTGCCGGAAGACCGGGACGGCCTCGAG
>JBQTGU010000143.1:0-2241 GCA_052390575.1 Actinomycetota bacterium
CCCCCTGTTTTATTTGGCTGGGAATAGTCGTGCGCAGGTGACAGGCGAGGTGTCGCGTTCGACGGCGAATGTCGGACCATGTCGCGCACGCCCGTCGACCCAACCGTCGTCCGCCCGCCCTGCCCGACGCACCCTGGCAGCCGGATCCGCCTCGACGGCTTCGAGCACAGCCGCTGGAGTCCCGCCCACCGCCGGCCCCGCTATCGGTGTGTGACCGAGGCGGGCACACGTGGCCATGCGTTCAGCGTTCAGGTCGCCGTTCGCCAGCCGACGGCACACCATCCCGACGCCGGCGCCGCCTGCCCGACGTGCGCGCACCGGTACGCCCGCCACGAGGGCGTCCCGACCGGGCGCGACTTCGTGTTCGGCCACGCCGAGATCGCCCGCCTGCTCATCCGGGTCGGCGAGGGAACGAGTCTGCGGGCCGCCAGCGCCGACCTGCGCGACCACGTGCTGCGGTCCGGCGCCGGCGGGACGAGCCGGCAGGCCAACCTCGCGGTCAACTACCTCGACGCGTTCGCGGCGGCGGTCCTTGCCGAGCTCGCGCCCGTTGCCTGGCCGCGGGTCCTGGTGCTCGACACGACGACCCTCTTCACCCGCGTCCCGCGAGGCGGGCCCGACGACACCGGTCCGGCCCGGGTGGCCAGCCGACGGGCAGGCACGATCATGGTCGCCCTCGACGGGACAAGCCGCCGGCCGCGGCCGTGCCTCATGGCGATCGCCGGGGCCAAGGACAGCGAGTCGTGGCGGGCCTTCTTCGGGCGCCTGGCGGGAACACCCGAGGTCGTCGTGGCCGATCTCGACACGGCGATCGCCCGGGCGGTCCGCGAGACCTGGCCTGGGGCACTCGTCGTCCCCTCGCGCCACCACCTTGCCGCGCGCATCCGGGAGCGCGCACGAGCGGACGGCATCGGTGAGCGGATCCGCCTGGAGGTGCCGGCGGCGACCCGGCGGGCGCTGCCGTGGACTGGCGAACGGGTCCGCCGGTACGGTCCGCACCCACTCCATGAGGCGGCGCTCGGGGCCCTGCGCGGGGAGGCAGAGTGGGCAGCGTTCCTCGGGCTCGTCGAGCGCCACGTCCCGCCCGAGAGGCTCGCCCTGCGGAGCTGGATCGCGACCAACGAGCCGCTCGTCCGGCGCGGCTGGCTGCTGCGCGACCGCCTCGGCTCGGTCCCGCTCTCGACCGGCGCCCTCGAGGGGGCCATCGGCGAGTGGCTGGCGCCGCTGCGCCGGCGAGCCGGCCGCTGGCAGAACGCGCGCCGGCTCGACCTCGCCCTGGGGCTCATGACCCTGCGGGCCCAGGGCGAGGCCCGCGAGGCCCGCTACGCGCAGATCGTCCGGTCCGCCTTCGCAGCCCAGGACAACCGCGCCCACATCCGGACCCCCGACGAGCTCCCGATCAGCTGGTGGCGGACGTTCCACGACCGCGACGAGCCATCCCTGCCACGTCTCGTCCGGGAGGCCGACAGGCGCTGGCGCGCCGGCGCCCGGGCCGACCACGCCGCTTGGGTCAAGGAGCGCCTCGCCGAGCGCTACGTCGCCGAGGCCGATGTGCGCACCCGGTTCGAGCTGCCAGTGCCGCCGGCGGGCCGGCCGCGGCGGCCGTCGGCCCGCCCCGCGACGTCGGTCCGCGGCCGCCACCTGGCCGACTATCCGGACCTCCTGCTCGAGTGGGCCTGGGACGTCAACGCAGACCTCGACCCGGCGACCCTCGCCGCGGGCAGCCACGAGCGGGTCGCCTGGCGCTGCCTGCTCGATCCGGCCCACGTCTGGGAGACCAAGGTCGCCGACCGGACATACCGCGGCACGGCCTGCCCGTTCCACATGGGCGTCCGGGTCCACCCGGCCGAATCGCTGGCCGCCTTCTACCCATGGCTGGCCGCCGAGTGGCATCCGACCCGCAACGAGCTGCGGCCCGACCAGGTGACCCGAGCGTCCGCCCGCGACATCGTCTGGTGCTGTGCCGCGGGCCACGAATGGTTGGCCCCCGTCTATGCCCGGACGTTGTCGGGGTCGGGTTGCCCCGACTGCTATCGGGCCGAGGCGACCGCCCGCTCGCGCGAGGGCAAAGCCCGGGCGCGGCGCGCCCGCGACGCGGTCGAGCTCGGCAAGGTGATTGAGCTCCCGCGCCGCCTCTCGGGCGACGTACCCGGCTGACCAGGCACCAGTCGGGAAATCGGCGACACCGGCCCAGCCGACCGTTCACGGGCACGACTATTCCCAGCCAGATAAAACAGGGGG
>JBQTGU010000144.1:0-49222 GCA_052390575.1 Actinomycetota bacterium
GCCGCGCTGGGCGCCGCGCCCGACGTCCAGCTGGTCGTCTCGTTCTGGAGCCTGGGCAGCGTCCCGCCGCGGCGCAGCGGCGACAGTCGCCAGGCTCTGATCATCGGGACCATCGCCGGCGACGACAACATGGTCCACGACCGGGTCGAGCGCATCTCGCCCCGCTACGAGCGGGAAACCGACACCGTGCGCGTCGACGTCGGCGGCTCCGCCGAGGTGTTCCGGGTCGTGAACGAGCAGGTCGAGCGGGACCTCGTGCGCGCCGAGCTGATCGCGTTCCCGGTGACGCTGGTGCTCCTCGTGCTCGTCTTCGGGAGTGTCGTGGCCGCCGGGCTGCCGCTCGCCGTCGGCGGCCTGGCGATCGTGGGCACCCTGCTGCTGCTGCTCGTCCTGTCGCTCGCTACCGACGTCTCGATCTTCGCCCTCAACGCCGCCACCGGGATGGGCCTCGGTCTCGGCATCGACTACAGCCTGTTCGTCGTCTCGCGCTACCGGGAGGAGCTGCGGCGCGGGCTCGACCCGCACGCCGCCGTGGTCCGCACGGTCGAGACCGCCGGGCGCGCGATCGCGTTCAGCGCGGTCACCCTCGCGATCTCGATTGCCGCGCTCCTGATCTTCCCACTGGCCTTCCTGCGCTCCTTCGCCTACGCGGGCATCGGCATCTCCCTCCTCGCCGGCCTCGTGACCGTGGTCTCGCTCCCGGCCCTGCTCGCCGTCATCGGTCGCCGGGTCGACTCGCTCCGGCTCTGGCGCGGGCGGGAGCGCCCGGACCGCCCGGGCGTCTGGCATCGCGTCGCCACCATCGTGATGCGACGGCCGATACCCGTCGCCACCGTCGTGATCGTCGTGCTCCTCGCCCTCGGAGCCCCCTTCCTCCACATCGAGTTCGGAATCCCCGACGACCGGGTGCTGCCACCCAACTCCGAGGGCCGCTACGTGCAGGACCAGATCCGCGCCAACTTCACCGGCAACGAGGCGGGGGCGCTCCAGGTGGTGGCGGGCGACGCCGGCAACCCCGAGACGAAGACCGAGGAGATCGACGACTACGCCCGGGCGCTGTCACGGCTTCCGGGGGCGTCCCGGGTCGACGCCTTCACCGGCGTCTACATCGAGGGCGAGCGGGTGCTCGAGCCCGGCCTCGTCACCGAACGCTTCGAGGGCGACGACGGCACCTGGCTCTGGGTCGTGCCCGAGGGCGAGCCCCTCTCCCCCGAGGGCGAGCGCCTCGCCCGCCAGGTGCGGGAAGTCGACGCGCCCTTCGCCGTCGACGTCGCCGGCCAGGGTGCGGAGCTCGCCGACGGCAAGGACGCGCTGTTCGCCCGTCTCCCGTTTGCACTGGGCTGGATCGCGCTGGCCACCTTCGTCCTCCTCTTCCTCATGTTCGGGAGCGTGGTCGTCCCGATCAAGGCGCTGGTCATCAACGTGCTGAGCCTCAGCGCGACGTTCGGGGCGATGGTCTGGATCTTCCAGGACGGCCACCTCGCCGGTTTTCTCGACTTCACGCCGACCGGGACGTTGTCGGCGTCGATCCCGATCCTCGTGTTCTGCATGGCGTTCGGGCTCTCGATGGACTACGAGGTCTTCCTCCTCTCCCGCATCAAGGAGGAGCACGACCGCACCGGCGACAACACCGCGTCGGTCGCGCTCGGCTTGGAGCGCACCGGAAAGATCGTGACCGCCGCCGCCCTGCTGATCAGCGTCGTCTTCATCGCGTTCGCGACGTCGGGGGTGACGTTCATCAAGCTCTTCGGCATCGGCCTCGCCATCGCGGTGCTGATGGACGCGTTCGTCATCCGGGCCACGCTCGTGCCCGCGTTCATGCGCCTCGCCGGCGAGGCCAACTGGTGGGCCCCCCGCCCGCTGCGGCGACTGCACGACCGCTTCGGCCTGGCCGAGCACGTCCCGTCCGAGACGCCGGCCTCGACGGAAGGCAGCGGCGAGCGCGTCCTCGAAGACGTGGGGGCACGGTGACCGCCATCCGGCCCCGCACCCGCTCCCGCCGGGGCGAGGGCTCGAAGCTGCGCGAGGTCATCCTCGACGCCGCCGAGGGGCTGGTCATCGAGGCCCGCGACGCCGACGCGGTCTCGATGCGGGCCATCGCCGACGCCGTCGGCGTCACACCCCCCTCGATCTACCTCCACTTCGCCGACAAGGAGGAGCTCATCCGGGCGGTGTGCGAGCGAAGCTTCGCCGCCTTCGACGAGGTCGTGGAGCAGGCGGGGAACACCACCGACGACCCGGTCGAATCCCTCCGCCGCCGGGCGCGCGCCTACGTGCAGTTCGGCCTGGACAATCCCGAGCAGTACCGCATCCTCTTCATGGGCAAGGCCGGGAGCGTCGGCGCATCGGTCGACCTCTCGAAGATGCCGGGCAGCTTCGCCTTCCTCCACCTCGTCGAGGCGGTCGAGCGCGCCATCGCCGCCGGCGCCCTCCGCCCCGGACTCGAGCCATTCGTCGTCGCCACCGGCTTCTGGACGGCCGCCCACGGCATGACCTCGCTGCTGATCTCCCTGCCCACGTTCCCGTGGCCCGACGTCGACATCCTCGTCGACCACGTGTGCGAATCCATGACGTACGGCCTCGGCCGTCCCGACCAACGAAAGCAGGCTTCATCATGAGCACCGCCACCGAGAACGCCTACCTCGTCGGCAACTTCGCCCCCATCCGGGACGAGGTCACCGCCACCGACCTGCCCGTGACCGGATCCATTCCGCCGCAGCTTGCCGGGCGGTACCTGCGCAACGGCCCCAACCCGATCGTCGATCCCGACCCGGCGATGTACCACTGGTTCACCGGCGACGGGATGCTGCATGCGGTCGAGTTGCGCGACGGGAAGGCGGTCTCGTACCGCAACCGGTGGACGCGTACCGACGGGGCCGCGGCGGCGCTGGGCGAGGAGCCGATCCCCGGTCAGCCCGAGGATGTGTTCCCCGGCGGGTCGAGCTCCGCCAACACGCACGTGGTGGCCCACGCGGGCAAGATCCTGGCGCTGGTCGAGGTGTGCCTGCCCACCGAGGTGCGGCCCGACCTCTCGACCGTCGGACGGTACGACTTCGGTGGCAAGCTGCGCGCGTCGATGACCGCCCACCCGAAGATCGACCCGGTGAGCGGGGAAATGTACTTCTTCGGTTACGACGTGATGGGCCCGCCGTGGCTGCGCTTCCACGTCGTCGACCGCGACGGGAACCTCGTCCGCACCGAAGAGATCGACATCCAGGGCCCGGCGATGGTGCACGACTTTGCCATCACCGAGCGCAACGTGGTGTTCTTCGACCTGCCGGTCGTCTTCGACCTCGAGCTGGTGGGCAAGCGGCCGTTCCCGTTCGAGTGGCGGCCCGACTACGGGGCACGCGTTGGTGTCATGCCGCGCGACGGCGGCAACGCCGACGTGAAGTGGATCGACGTCGACCTCTGCTACGTGTACCACCCGCTCAACGCCTACGACGAGAGTGACCGCGTGGTGGTCGACGTCGTCCGGCACCAGACGATGTTCGCCGACGACCTTTACGGCCCCGGGGACGCGCTCCCGACCCTCGACCGCTGGACGATCGACACGTCGAACGGCGGGAAGGTGATCGAGGAACGCCTCGACGACCATCCCCAGGAGTTGCCGCGGGTCGACGAGCGCCTAGTCGGGCGGCCGCACCGCTACGGTTACGCGCCCACCTTCTCGCTCGGCGACGCCGGCGGGGTCCAGTTCGGCGGGCTGCTCAAGCACGACCTGCACGCGGGCACGACGCTCGAGCGCACCTTCGGCGCGGGCGAGTCGGCGGGCGAGGCGGTGTTCGTCCCCGCGTCACCCGACGCGGGCGAGGACGAGGGCTTCGTGCTGTCGCTGGTCCACGACACCGGCCGCGACGCCAGCGACCTGGTGATCCTCGACGCCACCGACTTCACCGGCCCGGAGGTCGCCCGGGTGCACCTGCCCCAGCGGGTGCCGTACGGGTTCCACGGGTGGTGGGCCGCCGACGAAACACTCGGGTAGCCATCGGGTCGGTGCCCTGCCCCGAATGGGCCTGTTCAAGAAGCTCCTCGGTATCGGCGACGGCCCTGCCATCGTGGACGGCGTGCGCGGCACGGCTCAGGTCGTGTCGTGCTCGGGCTATCGCGGCCGCGGCATCTGGCAGGCGTGTCACCTGCAGCTGGTCGTACAGGCGCAGGGGGTTCCTGCGACTGCAGTGGAGATCCAGACGCTGGCTCACAACCAGCGCTAGCCGATGCCGGGCATGACGCTGCCGGTCACGATCGACCCCGCCAACCCGCAGAACGTGCGCATCGAGTGGGACGAGGTGCAGCCGGCGAATGACCGCTCGCGGATGACGGCCGAGGCGCTGGCGGCGGCGATGCGCGGAGAGGGCGGCGGGATCTCGGCCCAGGTACCCGGCGGCGCGACCGTCATCAACCTCTCGGTCAGGACCTCTCGGAGTTGAGCGAGGAGAAGAAGGCCAAGCTCCGGATGCTCGGCATCGACCCCAATGCGCTCGCTGCCGCGCAGGGCGCAGCCGCGGTATCACCGACGCCGCGGGGAGCCGGGCAAGACCGGGTGGCGCGCCTCGAACGCCTCGCCAAGGTGCGCGAGACCGGCGCGCTCTCCGACGCCGAGTTCGCGGCCGAGAAGACGAAGGTCCTCGAGAGCTGACGCGGCGGCCGGTCAGCGCTTGGCCTTCAGGGCCTCGATCAGCTTCGGCACAACCTTGGTCGCGTCGCCGACGACACCGAGGTCGGCGATCGAGAAGATCGGCGCCTCGCCGTCCTTGTTGATCGCGATGATGTTGTCGGAGCCCTTCATGCCGACCATGTGCTGGGTCGCGCCCGAGATCCCGATCGCGATGTACACCTTGGGCTTCACCGTCTTGCCGGTCTGGCCGACCTGTTTGGCGTACGGCACCCAACCGGCGTCGACAATGGCGCGTGACGCGCCCGACGCGCCCTTGAGCAACTTGGCCAGCTCGTCGACCAGGGGGCCGTAGTTCTCGGCGCTGCCGATCCCGCGCCCGCCCGACACCACGACCTCGGCGTCCTCGAGCTTCGGTCCCTCGCGCTCCTCGACGTGGTGGTCGAGCACCTTGGCCTCACCGGCGCGTCCGGTCTCGACCCCCTCGACCTTCACGATCTCACCCGCACCGCCGCCGCCGGGCTCGGCCGCGAATGACTTGGGCCGGAACGCGGCGAGGAACGGCTTCGGTCCCTTGAACGTCGTCTTGACGATCGTGTTGCCGCCGAAGACCGCGGTGGCGACGGTGACGTTGTCGCCGTCGACCTCGATCGACTGGTTGTTGGTGAGCACCGGCAGATCGAGCTTGGCCGACAGTCGGGCCAGTGCGTCGCGGCCGTCGTAGCTCTGGTCGAAGAGCACGAGGTCGGGCTTCTGCTCCTCGATCAGCTTTGCCAACGCCGCGCCACCGACCACTCCGGTGAGGGATGTCCCGGGGTCAGCCGCGTACACCTTGGCCGCGCCGTGCTCGCCCAGCTCGGGCGCGATCGCGTCGGCGCCCGAGTCGACCAGCACCGCCTCGACGGTGTCACCGAGCTCACGCGCCTTGGTGAGCAGCTCCAGGCTCGCGGTCGACGCCTTGCCCTCGTCGGACTCGGCGAACACCCACACCTTCCCGATCGCCATCACACAGCTCCCTCACTCGGCGCCGGGATACCCGGCGCCGCCCCTCCGGGGACGTTCGTCCGCACGGTCTCAGATCACCTTCAGCTGCTCGAGGAACGCAACGATGCGCTCGTGGGCGTCGCCTTCGTCTTCGATCTTCTCGCCCGCCTCACGCTCGGGGGCGGCGTCGATCGAGACGATCTCCTGGCGGGCGCCGGCCCAACCGACCTGATCACCCGACAGGCCCAGGTCGGCGACCTTGGCGTTGTCGACCGGCTTGTTCTTCGCCGCCATGATCCCCTTGAAGCTCGGGTAGCGGGGCTCGACCACGCCGGCGGTCACGCTCACGACCGCCGGCAGCGACGACTCGACGATGTCGTAGCCCGCCTCGGTCTGGCGCTGGATCGTCACCTTGCCGTCGCCGACCTCGACGTGCTTGGCGAAAGTCAGCGACGGCCACCCCAGCAGCTCGGCGACCTGGGCCGGGATCGTGCCGGTGTAGCCGTCAGTCGACTCGGTGGCGCTGACGACAAGGTCGATGTCGCCGGCGCGCTCGACCGCCTCGGCGATCACCTTGGCGGTCGAGAGGGCGTCGGAGCCCTGGAGCGCGGGGTCGGAGACGAGGATGGCCTTGGCCGCGCCCATCGCCAGCGCGGTGCGCAGGCCCGACACCTCGTCGTTGGGCGCCATCGAGACCAGCGTGACCTCACCCCCGCCCGCCTTCTCGGCGAGCTGGAGCGACATCTCGACGCCGTAGGCGTCGGAGTCGTCGAGGATGAGCTTGCCCTCGCGCTTGAGGGTCTTGGTCTCGGGGTCGAGCTCACCCGGCACCGCCGGGTCGGGGATCTGCTTGACGCAGACGAGAACGTTCATGCCGCTCCTGTTCCCAGAACTACTGCCCGCCATTCGGGCGAGCGATTCTGGCCCGAACCAGGCCGGCAGGGCGAAACGGCGTGGTTCCTAGGCGACGTCCCGCCGTGCGAACACGACCAGGGTGACGGCGACGAACACCCCGAGATAGAAGAGGAGGACCGCGGCGGCGCCCGGGACCGAGCGAACAACGTCGTCCAGGCGCTCCCCCGTGAGCACGATCGCCAGGTTCTCGCCGAGGTACCAGGCGTTCCAGCCCGGTCGCAGGCCCCGCACGATCTGCTCGACGATCACGAGGTACCCGAGCACGACCGCGAGGGCGGCGGTCGTGTTCTTGCCCACGGTGGCGATGGCGCCACCGAGCAGCGCGCAGCCGCCGGTGAGCAGGGCGCCCCGCCCGAGGAACCCGGCGAGGCTGCGGTAGAAGTCGTCGTCGGCGCCCTCCGTCGTACCCCGAAAGATCGCCACGGGGGCGAGCGCACCCGCCAGCAACGCCTCGAGGACGAGGAAGATGACGGCCGCGACGAGGGCGGCGGCGGCCAGCTTGGCCCCGATGACCCGCAGCCGGCGGGGCTCCCAGGTGAGCAGGGTGGTGATCGTCCCGGCCTTGTACTCGGCGCCGATGAACGACGCCCCGCCCAGCAGCGCCATGAGCAGGAACAGGAAGGAGACGCCGCCGACGATGGCGGCGTCACTGGTGTCGTCGAGGTCGCTGGACCAGATGTCGGCGGGCGAGAAGGCATCGGCCGCGTCCGGATCCGAGGTCGCGAACGCGCCGATGGCGATCACCACGATCCCCAGGAGCGCGACCAACACCAGCACGCGCACGAGCCGACGCGACAGCGCCCGGCGGACCTCGACCGCCATGAGCGCGGTCATGCGGACGACCTTGGGGCCTCGGACTGCGTCAGCTCGAGGAACACGGTCTCGAGGTCGATCTCCTCGGGGCGGAGCTCGCTGACGTACATGCGGGCGTCGGCGAGGACCTCGGTCACGCGGGCGGCCTCGTCGGCCGGCACCTGCACCAGGATGTGGTCGTCGTCGAGGCTGGCGTCGAAATCGGCGGAGCGCAGGGTCTCGAGCGCGGCCTCGAGCGGCGCGACCCGCACCACGAGCCGCGACGCCCGACCGCCTGCGAGCACGTCGGCGACGGGGCCCTCGGTCACCAGCCGGCCCCGCGCGAGGATCGCGACGCGGTCGCACATCTGCTGCACCTCGCCGAGCAGGTGGCTCGACACGAAGATCGTCCGACCCTCGGACCCCAGCCGGCGGACCAGGTCACGGATCTCCTTGATGCCGGCGGGGTCGAGCCCGTTGGCGGGCTCGTCGAGGATCAGCACCTCGGGATCCTTGATCAGTGCGGCGGCAAGACCGAGGCGCTGCTTCATCCCGAGCGAGTAGGTCCGGAAGGCCGAACCGGCGCGCGAGCCGAGCCCGACGAGGTCGAGCGTCGCGTTGACCCGCGCCCGGCCGATCCCGTCGAGCCTCGCCAGCAGCTCGAGGTTGCGCCGACCGGAGAAGTTCGGGAAGAACTGCGGGGTCTCGACCATCGAGCCCACGCGCCCGATCACCGAGTGCAACTCGTTCGGACCGGCGTCGAGGAGGCGGCTCCGCCCGCTGCTGGCGCGCACGAGCCCGAGGAGGCAGCGGATGGTGGTCGTCTTGCCCGAGCCGTTCGGACCGAGGAACCCGAACACTCCGCCCTCCGGGACGCTGAGATCGAGGCCGTCGAGCGCGAGCGTGGGACCGCCCCGCAGGCGGCGGTACTCCTTGCGCAGGCCCTCCACTTCGATCACGGCCACGAGGCGGAGCCTAGGAGGAAGCGGCACTACCGTCGGGAAGCGCATGACCACGCGTGAGCGGTTCGATCTCGTGGTCGTCGGCACCGGGCCTGCGGGCGCGGCCGCCGCGATCAGCGCGCGTGATCGTGGCCTCGACGTGCTCGTCGTCGACAAGGCCACCTTCCCGCGCGACAAAACCTGCGGCGACGGGCTGACCACCGGCGCGCTGCGCCTGTTGGAGCAACTCGGCCTCGACCTGGGCGACCTCGCGTCCTACGCTACCGTGCGCGAGACGATGCTCGTCTCACCCAGCGGGCGCACGATCGCGCTGCCGCACCCGCCCGATGGCCAGTACGCCGGGGTCGTGCCCCGCGCCGATCTCGACGCCGCCCTCGTCGAGCTCGCCCGCCGTCGCGGCGCGACCGTCCGCGAGGGAACCGGTGTCAGCGCGGTGACGACCGGGCCCGACGACGTGACGGTCACGCTGACCGACGGTGGCGTGGCGCGAGCACCGTTCGTCGTCGCCGCCGACGGCCACTTCTCCACGGTTCGGCGCCTGATGCGTCCCGACGCACCCGCCGACCTCGGGAGCTGGCACGCGTTCCGCCAGTACTTCCGCGGCGTCGATGACGCGCGGCTGTGGGTGCTGTTCGAGGAAGACCTGCTCCCCGGCTACGCCTGGGTGTTCCCGCTCCCGGACGGACGGGCCAACGTCGGCTTCGGCGTGCCCCGGGGACCGGGCGTCGACGGGAAGATGCTCAAGGCGAAATGGTTCGACCTCCTCGCCCGCGACCGCCTGCGGGCCGTGCTCGGCCCGGACGCGCAACCCGAGGACTCGCAACGGGCCTGGCCCATCCCGGCACACCTCGAGCTGGCGCGCCTGACCGACGGGCGGGTGCTGTTCGCCGGTGATGCCGCTGCCGTCGTCGACCCGATGACCGGCGAGGGGATCGCCCAGGCGTTCGAGACCGGAATTGCTGCTACCGCCGCGGTCGCCCGCGGTGGTGACGCTTCCGCGGTCGGCGCTCGCTACCGGCGCGCCGTCGAACGGAGTCTCGGGGCCGATCTCCGGCTCGCGTCGCGGCTGCAACGGGTCCTGAGCTCGGGGTTCTGGGCCCGCGCCGCGCTCCGGACCGTCGACCTCACCCCCTGGACCCGGCGCAACTTCGCCCGCTGGATGTACGAGGACTACCCGCGCGCGCTCCTGTTCACCCCGCGCCGCTGGCACCGGGGCATGTTCACCGGCCCGGGTGCCTACCGCGCGACCGCATGAGGCTGGCGATCGTCTCGAAGCTGACCGCCAAGCCGGGTCGGCGCGATGATCTGCTCGGGGTACTGGCCCCATTCGCGCGGGCGTCACTCGACGAGCCCGGCACCGAGGTGTTCGGGTTGCACGCCGGCGAGGAGCCCGACGTCGTGTGGTCCTACGAGGTGTTCGCCAACGACGACGCCTTCGTCGCCCACCGGGACGGCGATGCCACCAAGGCGGTCGTGACCGGACTCGCCGACGTCCTCGCGGGCCCGCCTGAAATCATCCGGGGAACGCCGCTCGCGCCGTAGCGCCTTCAGGCACCGAGGTCGCGCAGAAGAACATCGAGGTAGGCCACCGAACGAGCAATGGCGGACGCGTAGCCCTCGGCCTCGATTCGCGGACCGACGAGCTCGAGTTCGAGCGCGCCTTCGTAGCCGGAGCCGAGCACGTCGCCGAGGACGCGGTCCAGCGCGATGTCGCCGTCGCCGGGAACGGCGCGATCGGGGGTGCTGAGCGTCCCGACGACGAAGTCGCTGACCTGCACGTGGGCGAGCACTTCGGCCGCGTCGGCGATCGTGGTTCTGAGGCCGCGCTCGGCGAAGCACGAGTTGACCTCCATGCAAACGCCCGTCCCGAGCCGGCGCGCCAGGTCGACGCCGTCGCCCAGCGTCGTCACGAAGCTCAGATCGAGACGCAGGGACCCCGTGTGCTCGACTGCGAGCACGATGTCGCGGGCGCTGGCCTCGGCCTGCACCGGTCCGAGTGCCTCGCCCAATGCAGCCGCGGCGTCGTCCCAGTCGAGCCCGCCGGAGGGCCCGGTCGTCAGCACGACGCACGGTGCGTCGAGCGCGGCGGCCGCGCGAACTGCCGTGGCCAGGCGTTCCTGCTGACGAGCCCAGGTCGGCCGGTCGTCGAGCTCCCACCACCCGAGCTCGACCAGGTTGCTCACGTGAACGCCCGCCGATCGCACCCGCTCGACCGCGGCGTCGACCCCGGCCTCCTCGACCTTCCTGAACGACAGACCCACATGGTCGATCTCCGCTTCGGCCCAGAAGCTCAGGTCCTCGTCGAGGGTCCAGCGCCAGCTCGACACCGCGCTGACCGACAGCCGCGGGTGCAAGTCAGTCGGAGGCGCGGTCGATGGCGTCGTCGAGACTCATCTCGATGTCGCGCTCGAACGGGATGAGCGGCATCACGTCCCAGCTCGCGTACACGAACGACGGCAGGGTCGTCAGCAGCACGTGGAGGTCGTCGTTCGACGCCACGTCGGCGATGAAGCACACGCCCAGCGGCCCGACGTACACGCCGCCGGCCTTCAACGTCCCGTCCTGCTGGAGCTTCGTCAGCTGCTGGAGCGTCGCCCGCGACGCCTCGAGGAACTCCCGGGTCGGGTCGGCCGGCACCGTCATCTCGCCCTGCACGAGGAACAGCATCCGCGCCTCCTAGTCGGGGAGCTCCACCGCGGCCGCGGAGATGTCAGGCACGTTCATTTTGGCGGTCACGCCGCCGTCCACCGGCAAGAGGGCGCCGGTCACGAACTCGGCCTCGTCCGACGAGAGGAACAGGGCGGCGTTGGCGATGTCCTCGGGCCGCCCCAGGCGGGTGAGATGGATGGCGCGGATGGCCGGACCGAGCACCGGGTCCTCCGCCATGACGTGCGCGCCCTCGCCCGTGAGCACCATCCCGACCACCAATGCGTTGCAGCGGACGTTGGCGGAGGCGTACTCGACCGCGATCGAGCGGGTCAGGCTGTTGAGCGCGCCCTTGGCCGCGGTGTAAGCGTCGAGACCGGGTACGCCGAGCACCGACGCGCCCGAGGAGATGTTGAGCACCGACCCTCCCCCGGCCTCGATCAGGGCGGGGATCGCGTGCTTGCACGCCCAGAACACACCGGTCAGGGCGACGCGGAGGATCGCGTCCCAGCCTTCGTTCTCGAGGTCGGTCACGCCACGGTCCTGCTTACCCGGCCCCATGATCTCGGTGGGGGCGGCGTTGTTCACCAGCGTGGTCAGACGGCCGTACCGGTCGACACCTGCGGCCACGGCGGCACGCACGTCCTCCTCGTTGCCCACGTCCATCGGCACGTAGATCGCATCAGCACCGGCGCCGCGAATCTCGCGCTCGACCTCCGCGCCGAGGTCGGTCGACCGGCCGGTGACGACGACCGCCGCACCCTCCTCGGCGAAGCGGACCGCGGTCGCGCGCCCGATCCCGCGGGTCGAGCCCGTGATCAACGCGACCTTCCCGGCGAGGCGCCCGCCCACGGGATCAGCCTCCCGCCACTTGACCGGCCGGTCAAGGGGCGGGGACACTCGCGCGCATGGCCATCGACTTCACCCTGCCCCCCGACGTCGAAGCGATCCGCAAGCGCGTCCGCGAGTTCATGGACGCCGAGGTGCGCCCGGCCGAGGAGAAGCTCTACGCCAACGCCACCGACGGCGAGCCCGACCGTGGCGACATCGTGCGGATGATCATCGAGCTCCGCCAGAAGGCGCACGAGTGGGAGGTGTGGCTCCCCCACATGCCCACGGAATGGGGCGGCCTCGGGCTGTCGATCACCGCGATGGCGTTCGTGTCGGCCGAGGCGGCGCGCACGCGCTTCGGGCCGTTCATCCTCAACGCCCAGGCGCCCGACGAGGGCAACCAGCACACGCTGCTGCACCACGCCAACGACGACCAGAAGAAGAGATATCTCGAGCCGCTGCTCGAGGGCCGGGTCCGCTCGTGCTTCGCGATGACGGAGCCCGAGGTCGCCGGCTCCGACCCGACCGGCATCCGCACCATGGCGGTACCGGATGGCGACGAGTGGGTGATCAACGGCCACAAGTGGTTCATCAGCGGGGCCAAGGGGGCGTCGTTCGCCATCCTCATCGCCAAGACCGACCCCGACGCCGACCCGCCCCAGGCGTCGAACTCGGCGTTCATCGTCGACCTGCCCGCCGAAGGGTGGGACATCGTGCGCGACATCAACACGATGGCGGGTCACGGCAACCACTGTGAGATCCGCATCACCGATCTGCGGGTGCCGTCGACCCAGATGCTCGCGGGGCGCGGCGACGGCCACCTGCTCGGCCAGGCTCGCCTCGGCCCGGCGCGTCTCGCGCACTGCATGCGCTGGATCGGTCAGACCGAGCAGGCGCTCGAGATGCTCATCGACCGGGCCGAGCGCCGGCAGCTGCACGGCGCGCCGCTGGCGGAGAAGCAGGCGATCCAGTGGATGATGTCGGACTCGGCGATGGAACTGTACGCGGCCAAGCTGATGGTGCTGCACGCGGCGTACAAGATCGAGAACGAGCAGCCTTTCCGCCAGGAGGTCAGCTTCGCCAAGCACCACGTGGCCAACATGCTCTGGAACGTGGTCGACCGCGCCATCCAGGTGCACGGCGCGCTGGGCTACTCGACCGACACGCCCCTCGAGCAGATGATGAAGCACGCCCGCTCGGCCCGTCTGGTCGACGGCGCCGACGAGGTGCACCAGGCGCTCATCGCCCGCAACCTGCGCCAGGTCTACGCCGAGACCGGCGACACCCGTGGGGCGACGGGAGACTTCGACTTCTAGGTCGGCGGGGGCGCCGCCACCGTGAAGTGCGGGTGCAAATGCGCTGTGTCATTGAATCGTCTGAGACCTATTTGGTCCCCAACCACGACGATGTGGCTGATCGACGCGTTGTCGGGGCCCACGAACGCGAAGGGGCGCGACTTGGTGGCGGTCGCCAGGATCTGACCGATCACTCCCCCGTGCGCGACCGCGACGACCCGCTGGTCGGGGTGGGCTGCATGGATGCGCCCGATCGCCGCCGCCACCCGAGCTGCGAAGGCGTCCTGGTTCTCGCCGCCGGGAATGCGGTCCCAGCGCTCGTCCTCCATCGCCCGCACGAACGCCGGGTCCTGCTCGGCCGCCTTGACCCGGAAGAGCCCGCCCTCCCAGTCACCGAGAAAGACCTCACGCAGGTCGGCGTCCACGCGCGGCTCGATCCCGAGGCGCTGCGCCAGCGGCGCCGCCGTCTGAACCGTGCGGCACAGGGTGCTCACGTAGATCGCGTCGATCTGTTCGCCCGCGAGCCGGTCAGCGAGACGCTCGGCCTGCTCGACGCCCACCGGATCGAGGGGCGGGTCTCCGTGCCCGTCGACGAGCGGGAACGGCGCGTCGGGATCGGCGGGCGCCGACTCCCCGTGGCGCACGAGCAGGATCTCGGTGGCACCCGGCGGCGAGGTGTAGCGGTGCTGGCGGTAGTCGGTCTTGCTCACGAGCGCGCAGGGTAGAGGCGAACGACCGCGGCGCAGGTACCCTGCGCCGCAGCGAGCCGGGGCCCGAGCGGTCCGGCCCGAAGGGCCGAGAGCGGGAAGGCAGGCGGCGCGCGACGCTGGGCTCCGTGAGTTGGGACCCCGAGCTCGAGGAGCTGCGTCGGCGCACCGAGCTGGCGGCGGGCATGGGCGGGCCCGACAAGGTGGAGCGCCAGCACGCCGCCGGACGGTTGACGGTGCGCGAGCGCATCGAGCGGCTGCTCGACCCGGGCTCGTTCCACGAGGTGGGTGGGCTGACCGGCCGAGCCGCGTACGAGGACGGGCAGATGATCGACTTCCGGCCGGCCAACTTCGTGATGGGCCGCGGACGCATCGACGGTCGGCCCGTCGTGGTGGGAGGCGACGACTTCACCGTGCGGGGCGGCGCCGCCGATGCGTCGATCTTCCAGAAGCAGGTCCACGCCGAGCGCATGGCCAACGAGCTGCGGCTCCCGATCGTGCGACTGGTGGACGGATCGGGTGGCGGCGGCTCGGTGAAGTCGCTCGAGACCGATCGCCGCAGCTTCGTACCGTTCAATCCCGGCTGGGAGTGGGTGGTCGACAACCTCTCGACGGTGCCGGTGGTGGCGTTGTGCCTGGGATCGGTGGCGGGCCTGGGCGCGGCGCGCGTGGTGACCAGCCACTACTCCGTCATGGTCCGGGGCACGTCGCAGCTCTTCGTCGCGGGACCGCCGGTGGTGGCGCGCCTGGGCGAGGACGTGGAGAAGGAGGAGCTGGGCGGCAGCGCGATCCACACCCGCAACGGGGTGGTCGACGACGAGGTCGAGACCGAGGACGAGGCCTTCGCCCGTGCCCGCGCCTTCCTCTCCTACCTCCCCGCCTCTGTCGACGCGGTGGCCGACCGTGCCCCCTCCGACGACGCCCCGGACCGCCGCGAAGAATGGCTGAACGAGGCGATTCCGAAGGACGCCCGCAAGGTCTACAAGGTCCGCGCCATCGTCGAGGCCGTGGTCGACCGGGGATCGTTTCTCGAGCTCGGTCGCCGGTTCGGCGGGCCCGCGGTCACCGGGTTGGCGCGGCTCGACGGCTGGCCCGTCGCCGTGCTCGCCGGCGACCCCTACTTCTACGGCGGCGGATGGACGGCCGATGCGTCGCAAAAGGTGACGCGGTTCGTCGACCTCGCCGACACCTTCCACCTTCCCGTGGTGCACTTCGTCGACAACCCCGGCTTCGTCATCGGCACCGAGGCCGAGAAGGCGGCGACGATCCGACACGGGGCGCGGGCGCTGGCGGCCATCTACCAGGCAACGGTGCCGTGGTGCTCGGTGATCCTGCGCAAGGTGTACGGAGTCGCCGGCGCGGCCCACCAGAACGCGTCCCGGTTCTCGTACCGGTTCGCCTGGCCTTCGGGCGACTGGGGCAGCCTGCCGCTGGCGGGTGGGATCGAGGCGGCGTACAAGGCCCAGCTCGAGGCGGCCGACGATCCGGTTGCGCGGCGGGCCGAGATCGAGACCCGGCTCCAGGCGGCGCAGTCACCGTTCCGCACCGCCGAGGCGTTCATGATCGAGGAGATCGTCGATCCCCGCGACACCCGCCCGTTGCTGTGCGAGTTCGCCGGCCTCGCCGCTCCTCGCCGACTCCCGGGGCGAACCGAGCGCGGGACCCGGCCGTAGTGCCGCGCGTCACGTAGACGAATCGGACCAAGCTCCGTACGGTGGACGAACACCACAGGGGGGGTTCCGATGACCCAGTCGGAGACCGAGCTCGACTTCATCAGCGTCGCGCTGACGCCGGAGTTCCGGGAAGACCCGTACCAGTTCTTCCAACTGCTGCGCGAGCACGAACCCGTCCACAAGACCGCGTTCGGCGTCTACCTCCTGACGCGGCACGCCGACGCCGCTGCGGCGGTACGCGAGCCGCGGCTCAGCAGCAACGAGCAGCACTCGGAGCTCTACCAGGCGTTCATCGAAGAGAACGACGAGCCGCGCGGGATATTCGGCGACGAGATGGGCCAGGCCGTCATGCTCTTCCTCGACCCTCCCGATCACACCCGAATCCGCGGGCTGGTGAGCAAGGCGTTCACGCCCAAGATGATCGAGCGGCTCCGCCACCGGATCGAGGACCTGGTCGAGGGCCTGCTCGACGCGGTCGAGCAGCGCGGCGACGGACGCATGGATGTGGTCACCGACCTCGCCTACCCGCTGCCCGTGGTTGTCATCTGCGAGCTCCTCGGTGTGCCCCCGGCCGACCACGTCAGGTTCCAACAATGGTCGCACGAGCTCGCCGGCAGCATCGACCCCCAGCCGCTGCGCACGCCGGAGCAGGAGGAGCGCATTCACGCGGCGGGCGAGGCGTTCCTCGAGTACTTCGTCGAGCTGATCGACCGCCGCCGCCGTGACGCGGCAGACGACCTCCTGAGCGCGCTCATCGCCGCCGAGGAGGCGGGCGACCGCCTGAGTGAGCCCGAGCTGCTCGCCACCGCGCTGTTCCTGCTGGTGGCCGGGCACGAGACAACCGTGAACCTGATCGGGAACGGGACGCTCGCGCTGTTGCGGCACCCGGACCAGCTCGAGCGGTTGCGCGCCGACCCCGCGCTCGACCGCAACGCGGTGGAGGAGCTCCTGCGCTTCGACAGCCCGGTGCAGCTCACGCAGCGGATCACGCTGGAGGACTACGAGATTGGTGGCACCACGATCCCAGCGCGACAGCAGGTGATCCCGCTGCTCGGGGCGGCCAACCGCGACCCCGATGCCTTCCCCGAGCCCGACCGGCTCGACCTCGGACGCGACGGCGCGGCACGTCACCTCGCGTTCGGCGGCGGCCACCACTTCTGTCTCGGCGCGGCACTGGCGCGGCTCGAGGGTCAGATCGCGATCGGCGCGCTCGTGCGGCGCTTCCCGCGGCTCGAGCCGGCGGGCGATCCGGTGCGGCGCGAGACGTTCACGCTGCGCGGCCTCGAGAGCCTTCCGGTCGCCGTCGACGGAGTGTGACGCGCGATACCAAGACAGACGTCAACCGCTGTTCGCGCGTCGCACACCCTCCAGTGACGGATCGGACACGTCCCGCCGTTAGGGTCGTCCCATGCATCCGACACCGCCGTGCAAGTACATGTCGCGGGTCGTCGACCTCCCCGTCGACGACGTCGCGTCGGCATTCGACGCGTGGGGACAGAACGCGCAGGGGCGCCGGCTGGGCGCCGGCTCCGGGTCGCTCCGCATCGACCGCGTGACGAACGGATCGGCGTTCTCGGGGCGCGCCCTCGGTCCGGTCGCCCGCGCCTACGGCTGGATCCGCACCCCCGCGTTCGCCTATGCACGGATCGAAATCGAGGTGAGCGCGTGGTCGACCACTCGATCGGAGGTCGGCCTTCGCTACGCCGGTCGGCGCCGCCCCGGCTTCCTCGCCGCCCGGGCGTACAACCAGATCGGGCCGGATGTCATCGAGATGATCGCGGCCGCGCTGACGGCGGAGGACCAGACGGAAGCCGGCCGGCGGGCTGCCTGAATCGCGTCGTCACGCGGGCGGAGGCTTGGGCGGCTTGTAGGCGAGGCGCATCATCCGGTCCCATCCCCGGTCGGTCAGCAGCGCTCGCGTCACGAGGATCATGCGCCCACCCACCGTCACCCGGTACCGAGGCCGGGGCGACCGGCGCTTGATGGCGCGCTCGATCACCCGGGCCACCGACTCGGGCCCCGCCGACATCATCGCCATCGGGCCCTCGTAGGCGCCGGCGGTGCGGTCGGCGACGCTCTTGCTGAGCACGGCGTACGGGCCGTCGCCGCCGTGCTCGCTCACGGTCGCGACCGCGGTCTCGCCAAACTTCGTGCGGATGATCCCCGGCTCGATGATCGAGACGCGCACGCCGAACGGCTTCACCTCGAAGCGCAGCGCGTCGCTCATCGCCTCCACCGCCCACTTGCTCGCGTGGTACGGCCCCCCGCCGGGGAACACGAGCCGACCCCCGATCGAGCTCACGTTCACGATCCGCCCCCACCGTTGCTCGCGCATCTTCGGCAGCGCGAGCTGGATGAGCCGGACCAAGCCGAACAGGTTGGTGTCGAACTGGCGGCGCCACTCGTCGATCGGCACCTCCTCGACCGGCCCTTCGAGGCCGAACCCGGCGTTGTTCACCAGCGCGCCGACCGCGCCCTCGGCCGCCTCGACCTCGGCAATAGCGCCCCGCACCGACTCCTCGCTGCTGACGTCGCAGGCGAGGAGCTTGCAGCCGGCCGCGCCGAGATCGGCGATCGTGTCGGGCCTGCGGGCAGAGGCGTAGACGGTCCAGCCCTTGCGGGCGAGACGCTCGGCGGTCGCCCGACCGATGCCCGACGAGCAGCCCGTCACCAAGACGGCTTTCGAGATTTCGCGGTCAGCCATGTCGGCACGGTAGCCGGACAAGCCCGCTTCTAGACTGGCCCGAATTGTGCGGACGAGCGATCCCGAAGGGGCGGCGCCGGGTATCCCGGCGCCGAGCGAGGGAGCCCATTTGATGCCGGAGGCGCACTGGCTGTCGAAGCCGCACTGGTCGTCGGACATCCCGCTCGACACGCCGCACCCGCGCCTGCCCGCGCTCGCCGAGCACGGGTTCGCCCGGCTGCGCGACCTCGCCGACCCGATCCCGGACGCGGAGTTCCTCGGGCTCGAGTACATGGACTGGAAGAGCGGCGGCGACACGAACTTCGCGCCGGTCGCCACCGCCGACGGCGAGCTCGACTGCCGCGGGTTCTGGAAGCCGGGCGACGAGCGGCCCGACAAGGGCGGCAAGATCACGTCCAACGGCGAGAAGTGCCCCGAGATCGTGCGCTACGTGACGTCGGTCGGCGCCGACTTCGGCCGGGTGCGGGTGATCAAGCTCGAGCCCCAGGGCTACGAGACCGCGCTCACTCAGATCCACCGCGACGACAACAACCGCTTCAACCCTCCCGGCGACGGTTGGGTTGTGCGGTCGTGGCTCGAGCTGACCGACTTCCCCGACAGCTTCATGGTGCTCATGGAGCAGGGTGACGACGGACTCCCCGACCGGTCGACCGAGCAGCACATCCCGTTGCACCGGGGATCGCAGTTCGTGCTCGACACCCAACGCCTCTGGCACGTGGTGTGCCACACCGGCGACGCGCCCCGCTACGCGCTCATCTCCAGCTTCGAGAGCGGCCCCGCCCTCGGCACCTGGATCGACGCCAACCTGCCTGGTCGCTACACCTAGCCCAGCGCGTGTTCCAGGGCGGCGGTGAACGCGTCCGGCGCCTCCAGCATCGGGTAGTGGCCGATGCCCTCCATGCGTACGAGGGTGGCGTCGGGGCGGGCGGCGTGGAGGCGCTCGGCCATCGGCCACACCGCGATCGGGTCGGCGTCACCCCACACGATGGTCAGCGGCGACGCATGACGCTCGATCGCGCCGTACCACCGGCTCTCGTGCTTCCGGCGCTCCTCGATGTAGCGGATCGTGCGCGGAAGCAGCCGGTTGCCGCCTTCGTGCACGACCAGCTCCGCCAGGGCGGCCAGCTCGGCGTCGTCGACGGAGGCGTCGGGGGCGAGGGTGCCGCGCAACGCGCCCGCGATCGCGCCCTGATCCGGGGCTTGGCCCGCGGGCAGCATCTCGTCCGGCAGCGCGAGCAGCAGCTGCTGGCCGTCGGACAGTTGGACCAGCTCCATGTAGATCGACCCGTTCGTGATGACGCGCCGCAAGATCTCGCAGGCGAGGTCGCCGTCGAGGCTGCGGGCGAGCAGCTCAGCGCCGATCGAATCGCCGAGATCGTGCGTGACCAACGCGACCTCGGTGAGCCCGAGCTCGGCCATGAGCGCGGCGACGACATCGGCCTGCTCGAAGAGCGAATAGCGCCGGTCGGGCTTCGCTGACAGCCCAAACCCCGGGTAGTCGGGGATCACCACCCGGCGCCGTCGGCCCAACCTCTCGAGCGGGCCCCGCCAGTCGTAGGAACACGTCGGGAAGCCGTGCAGGACGAGCACGGGCTCGAGCTCGTCGCGCTCGGCGGTGCGATCGACGACGAAGACGCGTTCGCCCGAGACCTCGTGGTACGAGCCTTCTCGCTCCCACTCCGCAACAACGCTCACGTCCGGTGAGCCTGACACATCCGATCTCGAGCCCGTCAGGCGCCCGTTCGGATCAGGTCGGCGGCCTTCTCCGCAATCATCACGGTCGGCGCGTGCGTGTGCCCGCGGACGATGGTGGGCATCACCGACGCGTCGACGACTCGGAGACTCTCGGCGCCGTGAACCCGGAGCTCGGCGTCGACGACCGCCATCTCGTCGACGCCCATCTTGCACGTCCCAACCGGGTGGTAGAGCGTCTCGGCCTGCTCGCGCACGTGGGCAGCGAGAGATTCGTCGGTGTCGACGCGTGTCAGCGGTTCGAGCGGGTCGCCGACGTAGGGCGCGAGCGCGGGGGCGTCGAAGATCCGCCGCGCCAGGCGCAGTCCTTCCACGAGTACCCGGAGGTCCTCACCCTCGGAATCGGAGAGGCAGCGGGGATCGAGGTCAACCGGGTCGAGGGGGTCTGCGGAGTGGAGTGTCAGCTCGCCGACGCTCCGAGGTTGCAGCGCAACCGCCCCGATGGTCAGGCCGTGACCGGTCGGCGCCACCAGCCCGTGGTCGATGAACGGGACCGGCGCGAACACGAGCTCCAGGTCGGGTGCGGACAACCCGGGCTTGGTCCGGACGAACGCGCACGCCTCGCCGACGTTCGACGTCAGCATGCCCTTCCGGCGGACGAGGAACTTCACGAGGTTGCGGAAGGTCTCCGCCGCGAACAACGTGACCGGCGCGGGCGACGTGACGATCATGGCGACCACCAGATGGTCCTGGAGGTTCTGTCCCACCCCGGGCAGGTCGCGCACGACCTCGACGCCGTGTGCAGAAAGTTGGGCGGCCGGACCGAAGCCGGACAGCATCAGGAGCTGGGGCGAGTTGATCGCGCCCCCGGCCAGGATGACCTCCCGCGCGGCCATGGCGGTCTCCGCCCGCCCGTCGTGCACGAACTCGACGCCGGCCGCCCGCCGCCCGTCGAGCAGGACGCGGGTCGCGCGGGCACCGGTGCGGACAGTCAGGTTCCGGCGCCGGCGAGTCGGCTTGAGGTACCCGTCGGCGGCGCTCCAGCGCCGGCCGCGCTTCTGGTTGACTTGCGTGTAGTCGACACCGTCCTGCTCGTCCCCGTTCACGTCGTGACTGCGGGGAACGCCGGCTTCGACCGCGGCCTGCACGAAGGCATCCGTCGTCGGGTTCGGGTCCCGAAGATCGGAGATGTTCAGCGGGCCGTCGACACCCCGGTGTGGGGCCGGGCCCCGCTCGTGGTGCTCCGAGCGCCGGAAGTACGGCAGGACGTCGCGAAAACTCCAGCCCGGGTTGCCGAGCTCGGCCCAGTGGTCGTAGTCGGCCCGGTTGCCCCGCACCCACATCTGGGCGTTGATCGACGAGCTGCCGCCGAGGGTCCGACCCCGGGGCCAGAAGAGCCGCCGCCCGTCGAGCGGCGGCTGGGCCACGGTCTCGTAGGCCCAGTCGTGCTCCGTCTTGAACAGCTTGGCGAACGCCGCCGGGACGTGGATCTCCGTCTTCTTGTCGGGGGGACCGGCTTCGAGCAGCAGCACACGGGTGTCGGGGTCCTCGCTGAGCCGCGCTGCCAGCACGCAACCCGCCGAGCCGGCGCCGACGACCACGTAGTCGTGCACGGGTCTCAGTTCTCGTCGACGGGGTCGTCGGTCGCGCCCACCGGCGACCCGTGGTGCATGACCATCTGCCAGCGGTCACCGTCGCGCACGAACACGTTGGTGGCGGCGACGCGGGCGCCCGACAGCGGCTCGTCGCCGTCGTCGCCGTCCTCGGCCGCGCCCGCAGCCTGGAGGATGTTCTCGTCGAGCGTGACCCACGCGGTGTCACCGACCACATCGACTCGTTCGTCGGTGAGCACGAATTGGATGAAGGGGGTGTGGCGGAAGATCGCGTCCCACGACCCGGCGACCTTCCCCCAGCCCGAGAGCCGCGGCCATCCCGGATGGGTGACGCTGGCACGCTCGGTCCGCTCCCAGACCTCCGCCATGGCATCGAGGTCGCGGGCCTCGAAGGCGGCGTAGAACGCCGCGTTGGCGGCGCGTACCGCCTCCACCGTGTCGGACATCACGCCATCGTCGCGCGGTGCGGCGGGCTAATCGCCTCCCCCGTGGCCTCCTCGGTCTCGGCCGCGGTCCTGAAGCGGCGGAGGAACGAGCTCGGGTGGGAGCGGGAAGGGCGGCGGGGGCGGAGGTGGCGGGAGGGCCACCCGGCCCATCTCGCCGGCGGCCATCGGCGACGGCCACAGACCTGCGTTCGGCGCCGCGAAGTCGGTCGGCGCGACACCGGTCAGCGCGCTCGCCATGAACTGCTTCCAGATGCGGGCCGGGTAGGTCCCGCCCATGACCTGGATGCCACCGACGTTGGTCATGGGCACCCGCGCGACCGGTGATCCCATCCACACCGACGCCACCAGCTGCGGCGTGCCGCCGACGAACCAGGCGTCGGCGTTGTCGTCGGTGCTCCCGGTCTTCCCGAAGGCCGGCCGGTCGAGCTTCGCGGCCGTACCCGTCCCCCGGTCGAGCACGCCCTTCATCACATCGATCATCGTGCGGGCGGTCTCCTGCTTGATCGCCTGCGTGCCCGCGGGCTGCTCCTCGAGCAGCACGGTGCCGTCGGGCGCCTCCACTTTGGTCACGAAGATCGGCGGGTGGTGCACGCCGTCGGCCGCGATCGTGGCGACGATGCTCGCCATCTCGAGCGGCGACGCCTCGGCCGTCCCCAGGGTGATCGACGGAACGACCGGGATCTCGCGCTGGACGCCCATCAGGTGGGCGACGTCGACGACCTTCTGCGGGCCGAGCCCGAGCATGAGCCGCGCGTACGCGCAGTTGATGGAGTCCTCGGTGGCGGCCCGGAGGGTCATCGTCCCGCCGCCGCTCCCCCCCGGCGTCCAGTCGGCCGAGCCGGGAATCTTGAACACGCAGCCGCCGGTCCCGTCGACGCGATCCTCGGGCGAGTACCCGGTCTCGAGCGCGGTCGCCAGCGTGACCACCTTGAACGTCGATCCGGGCTGGCGCGCGCCCTGAGTCGCGAGGTTGTACTTCGCCATCTCGAAGTTGGGCCCGCCCACGATCGCCCGGACCTGGCCGGTAGCGGGATCCATCGCGACGAGCGCGGCGGTGAACTCCGACGGCGGCAGGATCGAGTCGACGGCCGACTGGGCGAGCTGCTGGAGCTGCGGGTCAAGCGTCGTGTGGATGCGCAGGCCGCCCTGGAGCACCTTTGCCTCGCGCTCCTCGGGCGTCGCGCCGAGACGCTCGTCGGCGAGCAGCCGTCGCTGCACCTCCTCGACGAAGTAGTTGTCGGGACGGAGCTCCGCCGGCGGGCGGTAGATCGCGGGCACCAGCGGGGCCGCCCCGGACAGGTCGGCCTCGGCCCGGCTGAGGTACTTCTCCTCGACCATCGCGTCGAGCACTTCGTCGCGGCGCTCCAGGGCCACCTCGGGATTGTCGTAGGGGTTGGTCTCAGCCGGCTTGGAGATCAGGCCGGCGAGGAGGGCGGCGTCGGCGGCGTTGAGCTGGTCGAGCGGCTTGCCCACGATCCGTTCGGCGGCGGACTGGACCCCGTAGGCGCCTTCACCGAAGTACACCGTGTTGAGGTAGGCGAGGAGGATCTCCTCCTTGGTCATCTCGAGGTTGAGTTGGTAAGCGAGGTTGGCCTCGCGGAGCTTCCGGCCGATCTCGCGCTTCGGGCTCAGGATGCGGTTCTTGACGAGTTGCTGGGTGATCGTCGATCCCCCCTGCTCGACCCCGCCCGAGTCGAGATTCTCGATGAACGCGCGGCCCGCCGCCCGCAGGTCGATCCCGGCGTTCTCCCAGAAGGTGCGGTCCTCGATGGCGACGACGGCGTCGATGAGGACGGGGGGAACCTGGTCGAGGGTGGACACGACGGCGCGGTTCTGGGTGCCGAGCTTCTCGAGCTCGCTCCCGTCGGCGGCGTAGACCACCGACCGCTGGGGAAGCACGCTCAGCCGGTCGGCGACGCTGACATCGTCGGTGTCGCCGCCCTCGAGGAGTGTCGCCGTGCCGGGGATCAAGAGCGCGCCGGAGATGCCCAGCGCGATCCCGCCGAGCAGCGGGACCGCGACGATTCGCTGCCAGCGCGCCAGCGCCCGGCGAGGCAGCGTCGGGCGAGGCAGCGTCGGGCGAGGGAGCGTCGGGCGAGGGAGCACCGGCCGCGGGAGATCGTGGACCCAGCCGGCGAGCGTCGGGCGCGTGCGCTCCCACCAGCGGGCCACCGCTTCGCTCGCGGTCCGGGCATCCAGCTCGGCGAGCGCGCGGACGGTGGGGTGCCGGCCGGCGTGATTGCGGGCCTGCCGGGTGGCGGGAGGAACGTCCTGGAGCCAGCGGGCGAGGGCGGGGCGCGTCACGCGCCACCACCGGTCCATCGTGGCGGCGACCTCCGCGCCGCGCTCCCGGACCCCCGGCATCGTCAGCGGCGCCGCGCTCCGTTACCGTTCGTGCCGTTGCCCCCGGCTGCCCCGGCGCGTTCCACCCGGTCGACCGCGTTTCGGTGGGTGTCGGTCAGCTCGATCTCGATGCCACCGGCGAGGTCGGCGAAGAGGTTGTAGAGCGCGGCCGCGAACACGGTGAGCACGACGAGGATGGCGGTGACCGCGAGCCCGATCAGTAACCCGGCCCAGAGCAGCGTGCCCGAGACGAACTCGAACCCCTCGAAGCCGAGGTCGTCCATGAAGCTCTCGACCTCACCCACGACGCCGAACGCGCTGGCGACGATCCACAGGACCATCGCGGCGACGAGGAACGCCACCAGGCCGCACAGGTAGAAGAGCACCGACACCCGGGCGACCGATCCAAGCGCGACGCGTCGCACCCGCCGGTGCTCGACGGGCGCCGGCTCGGGGAAGGCATCACGAGCGTCGACGGGGGCGCGCTCGGCGCGACGACGACCGGTCGCCCGGCGGAGAGTCCGCGGGGCGCGGGTAGACCGGGCCGTCTCGCTGCCAAGTGCCATTCCGGAGCGGAATACCCGCGCTCCGGACCGGTCAAACGGGGAAATTCGGGGAGATGCGGCCGGAGACCGCTGGGGCATGATTCGCCGGTGAGCGCAGCGCCGTTACGGAACCGCCCAATCCCGATCAGGCTGGACGCCGGACCGATCGCGCTGACGGCCTACGGCTGGGGCGGTGACGGGGCGCCCCTCCTCCTTGCCCATGCGACCGGCTTCCACGGCCTCGTGTGGGCGCCGGTGGCCGAGCAGGTGGTGGCGGCGGGCCGGCGGGTGTGGTCGTTCGACTTCCGCGGGCACGGCGACAGCGACCGGTCACCGGGCCTCGACTACCACTGGGACCGGTTCGCCGACGACGTCCTCGCGGTCGTCGACCAGCTCGGGTTGGCCGGCGATCCCGGGTTACTAGCCGCCGGGCATTCGAAGGGGGCCGCCGCGCTCCTGCGGGCGGAGCAGGAGCATCCGGGCACGTTCGCGCGCCTGTGGTGCTACGAGCCGGTGCTGTTCCCGTCGGACGAGCCACTCGAGCCGCGCGACGACTTTCCGCTGGCCGAGGGGGCACGTCGACGCCGAGCGGTGTGGCCGTCCCGCGAAGCGGTCCGCGAGTCGTACGCGTCACGTCCGCCGTTCGACGTGCTCGCCCCGGACGCGCTGCGCGCCTACGTCGAGCACGGGTTGCGCGACCGCGACGACGGCAGCGTCGAGCTCAAGTGCGCGCCCGAGGACGAGGCGGCGGTGTATTCGATGGGCGTCGCCAACGGGGTGTACCCGCGGTTGGGTGAGATCGCGTGTCCGGTCCTCGTCGCGTGCGGCGAGGAGACCGACGCCATGGTTCCGAAGCTGACGCAGATGGTCGTCGACCGGCTCCCCCGCGGGCGCCTCGAGGTCATGTCCGGCCTCGGCCACTTCGGCCCGCTGCAGGATCCGTCGGCGGTGGCGGGGTCGATGCTCGCCTTCGGCGCCGAGCGCGTGTGATTCAGCCGGCGCGGATCCCCGCGAGCACCGTCGACCAGCGCTCGGGATCGCTCTTGTACGGCGCGTAGAAGCTGATGCGGTCGACCACGCCGCCGTAACGCTCCTTCAACCCCGCGGGCACGGCGTCGGGCTCGGCCACCACCGCGAACGTCGCGAGAATCTCGTCGTCGACCGCGTCGGCCATCTTCACCCACTCCCCCTGCTTCGAGAGCCGGTTGAGCTCGTCCTGGAGGTCGCCCCACCCGTGCAGGTCGAGCACGGGACGATACGAGGGGGTCGAGCCGTAGAAGGCGATCTGCTGCTTGGTCGATTGCTTCGCCCGGTCGAACTGCTCCTCGTCGGTGCCGGTGACGACGAACATCGGTCCCGAGATCGTGAAGTCACCGCGTTGCTTCCCGGCACGGTCCCAGCCCCGCTCGAGCGCGGGGAGCGTGACCTCGCGCAGGTAGCGCTCGGTGGTGAACCCGTGGAGCTGCATGCCGTCGGCGACCTCCCCCGCCACCTCGGTCATCCGTTCGCCGACCGCGGCGAGGAACACGCGCGGCGTGCCGTGAGGGTTCGGGCCGGGGTGGAACATGGGCGTCATCAGGGTGTGGCGGTAGAAGTCGCCGCGGAAGTCGAGCTTGGCGCCGTCGTTCCAGCACGCCCAGATCGCGCGAATGGCGAGGATGAGCTCACGCATCCGGGCGGCCGGTCGCGACCACTGCATCGCGAACCGCTTCTCGATGTGGGGCTTGATCTGGCTGCCGAGCCCGAGGATGAACCGGCCCTGCGAGAACGCCTGAAGGTCGTAGCCCTGGTTCGCCAGCGTCATCGGGTTGCGGGCGAACGCCACCGCGATGCCGGTGCCGAGCTCGAGCCGTTCGGTGTGCTCGGCCGCCACTACCAGGGGGAAGAAGGGGTCGTGGCTGGTTTCGGCGCTGAACACGCCGTCGTAGCCGATCTCCTCCAGCTCTCGAGCGGCTTCGCCTGCCCCTTCCAGCCCGCCCGCCAGCACCCCGTCGATCTTCATGGCCGGAGGCTAAACGGGTCCGCGTAACTGTCACACCTCCTCGATATGGTCCGGGTATGGGTCTGGCGGTGCCCGTAGGGCTGTCTCCGAGTTCGGTCTCGTCGTTCAAGGACTGCCCCCAAGCGTTCCGGTTCTCGTACATCGACCGCCTGCCCGAGCCGCCGTCGGCGCCGGCGAGCAAGGGCACGCTCGTGCACCGGGCGCTCGAGCGGCTGATGCTCCGCGACGCGGGGGACCGCACCATCGACGCCGCCCTGGCCGACCTGGAGAGCGCGCGCGTCGACCTGGCCGACGACCCCGACTTCACGGATCTCGAGCTGGGCGAAGCCGAGTGGGATGCGTTCCACGCCGACGCCGAGGTTCTGGTGCGGCGGTACTTCGAGCTCGAGGACCCGCAGTCCGTCCACCCGATCGGGCTCGAGCTCAAGCTCAGCGCCGAGGTCGGCCGGGTGACGCTGCGGGGCTACATCGACCGCCTCGAGCTCGACGGCGACGGCGAGCTCGTCATCACCGACTACAAGACCGGCTCGGTACCGTCGGAGATGTACGAGAACACCCGGCTCGCAGGCGTCCACATCTACGCGTTCCTGTGCGAGCGGATGCTCGGGCGCCGGCCCGCCCGGGTCCAGCTCTACTATCTGTCGAAGCCCGAAGCGATCATTGCGACCCCCAGCGCTCAGTCGGTCGCCGGGGTCGAGCGCCGCACCACCGCGGTGTGGAACGCCATCGCCCGGGCGTGCGAGCGCGACGACTTCCGCCCGTCCCCCGGTCCGCTGTGCGACTGGTGCACGTTCAAGCCGTACTGCCCGGCGTGGGGCGGCGACCCCGCCCAGGCGGCCGAGCTGCGGGGGCCGGGCACGATGATCGAGACCGAGCTCCCGCTCGCGCCCGTCGCCGGTCACTGACGCCTTCGTCTCCTCCTTTACGCTGGCGCGAATGGCTGTGGTCGACGCTGCCGTGCAGCGGGAATCCTGGCGTAGGCGATGGGCGCTCCCGTGGCCGCGCGGCGGCGCGCTCCTGGCCGCGGTGCGCGCCGTCGACGATCGGGTCGACGCCTGGGTCGAGCGCCACCGCGGGCCCCGCCTCGACCCCTTCTTCTACGGGCTGTCGAGCGCGGCCGACCACGGGCTGCTGTGGACCGCGCTGGGCGCGCTCCGTTCGGCTCGGATCGGCGATCCCACACCCGGGCTCCGTCTCGGGGCGGCGATGGGGGTCGAGTCGGCGCTCACCAACGGGCCGATCAAGGCCTGCTTCCGCCGCATCCGCCCGCCCCACCAGCCCGAGGGCCCGCTCCCGTACGGCATGCACCGACCGCGGACGAGCGCGTTCCCGTCCGGGCACGCGACCTCCGCGTTCACCGCGGCCACACTGCTGTCGCAGGGCACCAACCTCGGTCCGCTCTACTTCGGGTTGGCGGGGCTGGTGGCGTCGAGTCGCGTCTACACCCGCATGCACCACGTGTCCGACGTGCTCGCGGGCGCCGCGCTTGGCCTCGCGTTCGGTCAGGTGGCCAAGCGACTCCTGCCGATGCGCCGGTGATCGGGGCCACCGTGCACGGGGTAGCGTGAGGGCACAACTCCCGAACTGGAGGTCGCGGTGGCTCGCCAGATCACCGTCAGCTGGGACTATCGCTGACCGTTTGCGCGCAACGCGCACGAGGCGGTGGTCACCGCCATCAGGAAGGACGAACTCGACGTCGACTGGCGCTTTCTTGCGTTCTCACTCGACCAGGCCCACGCCGAAGAGGGGGAGACGCCGGTCTGGGAGCGGCCTCCGCTCGAACGCGGTACGGGTGTGCTCTCCCTCCAATGGGGCCTCGCGATCCGTGACGCCTTCGACGACAACTTCTTCGACTTCCACCTCGCGATGTTCGCGGCCCGGTTCGACGAGGGTCTCAAGATCGGCAAGGAGGAGGTCGTGCGGGACGTGGCCGCCGGCGTCGGCGTCGACGTCGACGCCGTGGCCGAGGCGGTTGCAAGCGGACACCCGCTCGAGACGCTGGCGGCCGAGCACACCGAGGCGGTCGACCGGTGGGCGATGTTCGGTGTGCCCACCTTCTGTGAGGGCGACGACGCCGCGTTCGTGCGGTTCATGGACCGCGATCGGGTCGACGACCTCGAGCGCATGCTCGACCTGCTCGGCTGGGACCGGCTCAACGAGTTCAAGCGGACGCAGATCGCTCGTTAGCACGACAGCGAAGAGCTGCCATCGCCAGGCTCGCCGCCACGATTGCGCGGGAGCGGCGAGCGTCCCGAAGGGCGGCGGCAGGTACCCTGCCGCCGAGCGAGCGCGACCAAGAGAGGAGGCTGGTACCTCGTGCGGATGAGTGACGCCGAGGCGATCATGTGGGCGGTCGAGAAGGACCCCGCCCTCCGCTCCGACTTCACCAACATCACCGTCCTCGACGGCCGTCCCGACGAAGCGCGGATACGGACGAAGCTCGACGGCGCCCTCGCCGAGATCCCCCGGCTCTCGCAGCGGGTCGTCTCCCCTCCCCTGCGGCTGGCCCCACCCGAGTGGCGCGACGACCCGACCCTCGACCTCGACTACCACCTGCGCAAGGTGGCCGCGCCCGCTCCCGGCGGGACCCGCGAGCTCCTCGACGTCGCGGCCGCGTTCTCGGCCGCTCCGCTGGACCGCTCCCGACCACTGTGGGAGTTCACCTTGGTCGAGGGGCTCGAGGGGGGCCGCGCCGCGCTGCTCCAGAAGGTGCACCATGCCGTGACCGACGGCGTCGGCGGACTGAAGCTCTCGCTCAGCCTCGTCGACTTCGAAGCCCACCCGCGCGCGGCGACCGGAGCGAGCGAAGGCGAGCGAAGGGAGCTCGCCAGCGAGCGAGCGCCCGCGGACCGGCCAGCCCATGAGGGATTGGCCCGGTCCGCAGCGAGCGAGCGAGAAAGGAAGGACCCGGTCAACCGCACGACCCCGTTGGACGTGTTGAACGACGCGCTGACGTTCAACGTCCGCAATGGCCTTGGGGCGGCACGACGCGGCATCGACACCGCCGCCCGCCTGCTTGCGCACCCGGACGAAGCCCGCCGCGGAATCGCCGACGCCGCCGCGCTGGCGGCTTCGGTCCGACGGCAGGTCCTGGTGACGGAGCCGTCACGATCGGAGCTGTTGCGGCCGCGATCACTCGGCCGGCGCCTCGAGGTGGTCCGGGTACCGCTCGAACCGGCGAAGCTCGCCGCGTCCGCGCTCGGCGGCAGCCTCAACGACCTCTTCGTCACTGCGGTGGCCGGCGCGCTCGGGAGCTACCACGACCGCATGGGCGAGCCCTGCGACGAGCTGCGCATGGCGATGCCGGTCAACCTGCGCACCGACAAGGGCGACGTCACCGGCAACAACTTCGCGCCCTCACGCGTGCTCGTGCCGGTCGGACCGAAGGAGCCGGCGGCGCGCTTCGACGTCATCCGGGAGCGGCTGGCACAGGTGAAGCGGGAACCGGCGCTCGGCGCGGCCGGATCACTGGCCGGTCTGCTGGCCGCGCTCCCGACCGCTCTGCTGGTCACGCTGACGCGCAGCCAGGCCCGGACAATCGACTTCGCCACGTCCAACCTGCGGGGCAGCCCGGTCGACCTCTACGTGGGCGGCGCCCGCATCGCCGCCAACTACCCGATGGGACCGCGCACCGGCTCCGCGCTCAACGTCACGCTGCTCAGCTACACCGGCTCGCTCGACCTGGGGCTCAACCTCGACCCCGCCGCGGTGACCGACCCGGCCGCGCTGCTCGAGTGCCTTGACGAGTCCTTCGCGGCGTTGCTCGCTAGCTAGGGCGCGAGTCTTCCTACGGGCGGGAGCTCGGCGAAGGCGTCGGCCCACTCGTCGTAGAGCGGGTCGCGCCACTGGTCGTGGTCGCAGTCGGAGGCGAGGTCGGCGACGTAGAGGTGCAGCGTGGGCGCGTCCTCGGCCAGCTCGGTGAGCTCGTTCACCCGCTCGTGCGCGAGCGCGGCGTCCAGCAGATCGAGGAACGCGACCACCGCGACGACGCGGCTACGACAGCCGGGGCACGCCGAGACGGTCGCCGGTTCCAGCCCCCGGGTGAGCTCCAGCAGCAGGGTCGCCTCGAAGCTGTCGAGCTCCACCCGCTCGCCGTCCTCGTCGACGAGCGCGAGGGACTCATCGGGGAGGTGGTGGCTCGGCAGCGGGGAAGCGGCCACGCCGGAAACGTAGCCCCGCCCGCCCCGGCCCGCGACGGGCTGGTCGGACGGCTTCTAGGGTCTCGGCTCGTGCGGGCGGTGACGGTGGTGGACGGGAAGCTCGAGTGGCGGGAGCACCCCGACCCCGAGCCGGGGCGGGCCGAGCTGCTCGTGGCCGTCCGGGCTGCCGGCCTCAACGGCGCCGACATGCTCCAGCGCCAGGGCCTCTACCCCGCGCCTCCGGGCAGCCCGCCCGACATCCCCGGCCTCGAGCTGGCGGGCGAGGTCGTCGCCACCGGGCCCGGGGTCGAGCGCTTCGCCGCCGGCGACCGGGTCATGGCGGTGGTCGGCGGCGGGGGCCAGGCCGAGCTGGCGGTGGTGCACGAGCGCACCGCCCTGCCCGTCCCCGACGATCTGCCCTGGGACCAGGCCGGCGGCTTCCCCGAGGCGTTCACGACCGCGCATGACGCGCTGTTCACGCAGTGCGGCCTCGGGCTGGGCGAGCGCGTCGTCGTCCATGGCGCCGCCGGCGGGGTCGGCATCGCCGGGGTCCAGCTGGCGGGGCTGGCGGGCGCCTGGGTCACCGCGACCGTGCGCAACGCCGAGCTCCGCGACGACGTCGAGGAGATCGGGTCGCGAGCAGGGTGGTGCGAGGTAGTGGCGCCGGACGAGTTCGTCGCGAGCGGGCCGTTCGACGTCGTGCTCGAGCTCGTCGGGGCACCCAACCTGGCCGACGATCTCGAGTCGCTCGCGCTCGGGGGACGGATCGCCGTCATCGGGGTCGGCGCGGGGGCGGTCGCGGAGCTCAACCTGCTCGCGCTCATGGGCAAGCGGGCCCGCATCCACGGCTCGACGCTGCGAGCGCGCCCGTTGGAGCAGAAGGCCGACGCCGCCCGACGGGTCGAGGCCCACGTCCTGCCCCACCTGGGCGCGGGCGACGTGCGGGTGCCGATCGCGGCCACGTACCCGATGGCCGAGGCCGAGGCGGCGTACGACCGGTTCGCGGCCGGAGGCAAGCTGGGGAAAGTGGTGCTGGTCAACGCGTAGAATCGGGACCGGCAATCGCGAGCAAGGCGGGCCCACGGTGCCCACGACGAAGTGGCAGGACGAGGTCGAGGCCTCCAAGGACGAGGCGTTGCAGGCGGTCGATCTGTACGACCGCCCCGCCGCCAGCCGCAGCGTCGGGAGCTTCTTCCTCCACATGCACCGCGCCTGGCTCCATCTGCTCCGGGCCCGGTTCGAGCGGGACGGCCACGACGACGCCCGCAAGTGGGACCTCACCCGGTGCGTCGAGGAGCGCTGGGAGCCGACCGACCCGGTGCGCAGGAACCTCGAGCTCACGGTCGCCCTCCGCGATCGCATGCAGCACCGCGACCAGGAGGCGGTGGGTGCGGCCACCACCGGGTACGCGCAGGCGATGCTCATGAACTACGAGGACGAGCTCACGACGACCTTCGGCGCCGAGCACAGCATCGCCGACGAGCTCCGGTTCCCCGTCTACATCGCCACGTTCACGCCCGACGGCGTCGACCGCATGATGCGGGCCCAGGAGTCATTGCCCAAGGAGCTGGGCAAGCTCCTGACCGACTCACGGGAGGAGCCGGCCGCCTCCGACCAGCGCTTCGAGTTCCGGCTCCATCTCGTCCCCAAGCAAGGTCCCAGACCCGACGCCGACGTGTCCCTCACGTTCCTGCGCGAGGAGGAGCTGAGCGACGAGCAGCGTCAGACGCTCGCCGGCCTCGACCCCCAGGGCATGGTCATCGTGCGGGAGCGCCACCGGCCGGTGTCGAACGTCGACAAGATGAAGCCGGGCGAGGCGGCCCGCAAGATCGAGCAGAGCATCCCGTTCCGGTTCAGCCTCTACTACCACTTCATCCTGGCGTGGAAGCGCCTCGAGGTGCGGCCCGACGGCGGGGCGAAGTTCCCCGAGCGCACCGACGAGCGCTACTGCGTCTACGACGCCGCCCACCACGACTACCTCTACACCGACGCGTTCGTCGACCTCGTCATCGACCAGATCGGCACCGCCGAGGGCTACGAGGAGTTCTTCGGCTTCCCGCCCCAGGAGAAAGCGGCGAAGACGCCGACCCGCTCCTGACTAGCCGATCCTGAGGACGATCTTCGACGTCGCCGCGGTCGGCGTCGTGGTCGACGTCGGCGGGGTCGTGGTGGTGGTGGTGGTGGTCGTCGACGTCGAAGTCGTGGACGAAGACGACGGGGAGCCCGACGGCGAGGTCGTCGTCGTGGTGGTCGACTCGGGCGGCGGCAGCAACGGCAGCGTGGACGCGTCGATGTTGAACGGCCGCTTCGCGTCGAGGCCGATCACCCACTGGATCTGGCCGTCGGACCCCTGCACGATGCGGGCCTCCTGGAGGTGGTTCATCCCCGACGGGTCGATCGACTCCCGGCCGTTGTAAGTGGGTTCAGGGGGTTCGCCCGGCAATCCCGGGGCGAAGACCGCGGTCTTGGGGAACCGCAACACCAGGTAGGCATCGCCGGCGGGCTCGAACTCGTCGCCCGACGTGAAGTCGAGGAACGGCCCCTTGCCGTACTCGACCGAATAGCCCGGCGGCAGCGGGCGCCCGTCGGAGCGGAACTCGAACGTGACCTGGTCGACGCAGTCGTCGATCTTCGACACCCGGGCGTCGACGAGGAACACGTCCGCGCTTCCCGGGGGTGTGTGGCGACGCACGGTCGAGCTGTGGCTCAGGCAGCCGGCCCCGCCGTCGCCCGTCGACGCGGGACGAGCCGTGTCGCTCTCGTTCGCCTCGTCGCTCGCGCCGCTGCACGCGGCCGCGCCGATCAGAAGGGTCGCAGCGACGCGACGAACCACGAGCATTGCGTCACGTTAGCGAGAGGTACGATCCCCGCCATGACCACCTTCGGGCTCCAGCTCCCCAACTTCACCTTTCCCGGCCCCTTCTCCGGCGAGCCCCGTATCGGCGACGCCGACATGTTCGAGCACGTCGCCGGGCTCGCCGGCGCCGCCGACGAATCCGGGTTCGAGTCGGTCATGGTGATGGACCACTTCTGGCAGTTGCCCCCGCTGGGTGGTCCCGATCAGCCGATCCTCGAGGCCTACACGCTGCTCGGCGCGCTGGCAGCCCGTACCGAGCGGGTGAAGCTCGGGACGCTCGTGACCGGTGTCACGTACCGCAACCCCGCGCTGCTCGCCAAGATCGTCACCACCCTCGACGTGATCTCCCGCGGGCGGGCGCTCCTGGGCATCGGGGCGGCGTGGTATGAGGAAGAGCACGCCGCGTTCGGCTTCGACTTCCCGCCGGTGCGCGAGCGGATGGAGCACCTCGAAGAGGCGGTCCAGATCTGTCGCGCGATGTTCACCGAGGACGCGCCGAGCTTCACCGGCAAGCACTACCGCATCGAGGGCGTCAAGAACCTGCCCCGTCCCATCCAGAAGGGCGGTCCGCCGATCATGGTGGGTGGGAGCGGCGAGAAGCGGACCCTTCGGATCGTCGCCCGCTACGCGGACATGTGCAACATCCACGGCAGCCCGAAGTCGATCCGGCGCCTCCTCGACATCTTGCGTCAGCACTGCGAGAACGTGGGACGCGACTACGGCGAGATCACCACCAGCCGGCGGGGGTCGCTCATGCTCGCCGCCACCGAGAAGGAGGCCGAGGAGACGTCGACGCTGATCCGCGGTGTCGCCGGGCCGGAGTTCGACGAGCAGTTCACGATCGGCACCGAGGACCAGATCGTCGAGCAGGTGGGCGCGCTGGTCGACGCCGGGCTCGACTGCCTGATCTTCGACATGGCCTACGGGACCGCCGACCAGGTGCGCCAGGTGGGCAAGCGGCTGGTGTCGGAGTTCGGCTAGCGCCCCGTCATGGCCACGCTCGCCGAGCGGCTCGGTCACGCCCCCGACGCCAAGCTGCTCATCGTCAACTGCGACGACCTCGGCTCGACCCGGTCGGCCAACCTGGCCGTGTACGAGTCGCTCCGCAACGGCGTCGCGACCAGCGCGTCGATCATGGTCCCGTGCCCGTGGGCCCGTGACGCGGCTGCGCTCTACCGCGGCGAGGACGTCGGCGTGCACCTTACGCTCAACTCCGAGTGGGAGACCTACCGCTGGGGGCCGATCACCCACTCCCCCAGCCTCCTCGACGGCGACGGCGGGTTCCCCCGCACGGTCGAGGACTCATGGGACCACGGCGACCTCGAGGAGGTGCGCAAGGAGTGCCGGGCCCAGATCGAGCGGGCGATCCTGTGGGGCTTCGACGTCAGCCACCTCGACAGCCACATGGGCACACTCCAGCTGCGGGCCGACTTCTTCGACGTGTACCTGGAGCTGGCGGTCGACTTCGGCCTGCCGCTGCGGATGGCGGGAGCTTCGGCCGAGCGGGTGGTCGGCTTCCCCTTCCGCAAGCTCGCCGCCGACGAGGGGGTCGTGTTCCCCGACCACTTCGTGCTCTGCCCGATCGGGGCGCGCAAGCGGATCGAGCGGGTGCTGTTCGACCTGCGCCCGGGCGTGACCGAGGTGTACCTGCACCCGGCGCTCGACACCGACGAGCTGCGCGCCGCCTGTGACAGCTGGGCGGGTCGGGTCGAGGACCACGCGTTCTTGTGCACCGACCGCTCGCTGCCCGCCCTGATCGACCGGGCGGGGGCCACGCTCGTCGGCTACCGCGAGTTGCGCGAGCTACAACGCGCGTAACCTGCGCCCGATGGGCAGGACAGCACGCTGGGCGCGCGCGGTGCTGGGCGCGGGCGTGGCCCTGGTCGCCCTGGTGCCGGTCGCGGGCTCGGCCGGCGAGGACCAGTGCGCCTACCTCCCGGCGAGCGACCAGGTCGAGGACTCGTCCGCGGGGAACCCGTGCCTCGCCAATGTCGTGGTCGGCGGCGGGATCTACGAGGTGCTGATCCACCGGCTCGAGGCACCCGACCCCGGTCTCTCGTCGACGTACCTCCGCCCGCCCGCGGCCGGCCGCACGGACTTCGCCGTACCGGGTCTCGGCGACACCGCTCGCGCCTGGCGCGAGGCGTTCGTCGTGACCGGGCCCGACTACGAGGAGATCGTCGTCCAGTTCTCCCGCGGCTGCCACGTTGCCCAGGTCGTGGCCGACACCGAGCTCGGGGGCGACCAGCAGACGGTCGTGGCGCTCGCCTCCGACGTCGACGGGCGGGTCCCCGGCGACGGTTCGTGCGCCGGGGCAGGCGGCGGTACCACCGCGACCACCGCCACCACGGCGCCGCCGGCGACGGCGGCGCCGACGACCGCGGCCGCCGCCGGCAAGCCGCTGTGCACGGAGGCCCAGACGCTCCTCGAGGGCTACACCCCCGAGGAGCTGGCGGCTGCCGGCATCACCGACCCGCTGCACACGTCGATCGTGCTCGACGACACCGACCTGCTCCCGGCGGTCCAGAACGGACTCCGCGCCCACGACCAGGCGTATCCCGGAGCGCGCGCCTACGCCAAGGACGGTTTCGAGTCCGCCAGCAACATCCTCTGGGTCTACGGCATCCACGACACCCTCGGACGCGCGTTCTCGCGCTCGTTCGTCACCGGCCAGGAGCGCGCCCTCGTGCAGCAGATCCAGGAGCGGGCGCGCCAACTCCGCGCCGAGGGCAACGACACACCCTTCTCCCCCGGCGCCGTGCTCGCCGCGGCGGTGGAGCTGCACGGCGGCGACGTGACCGAGGCCCTGCTCACTGCCCACAACACCATGCGGGCGCTTGCGGGCTCCCCCGCCCCCGGTCTCGAGAGCCTCAGCAGCGACGACCTTTTCGACGACGAGCTCGCACCGGTCAAGGGAAGCGCCAACGCCGAAGCGTTGGCGCAGTTCTTCGGGTCCGCCTACCTGGAGATGTCGGTGCAGGGCAGCTGGGGGGCGCAGCTCACCGGCCACGCGCTCACGCTCCTCAGCGGCAATCCCGCGTTCAGCGTGGTCGGCATTGTGGGCGACGAGCTGCTCGAGGCGCTGGCGGAGCGGGTGATCGGTGGCAACGCGGGTACGAGCATCACCGCCCGCGTGTACCACGGTCTTGCCGACTTCTCCGCCCAAGCGGGCGGCATCGGCGTCCCCGACCCCGAGCAGTTCTGCTTCTCGGTCTGGAGCGCGCAGATCGGCAAGCAGCTCTACGACGCCCTCCCGTACGCCGGGACCCGGATCTTCAATGGGCCCGCCTTCGCCGACGTCGCACCCGCCGACCCGACCGAGAAGCGCTTCCTCAACGTCCTCGAGTCGCCGTTCTCGGTCGAGTTCTCCGGCCCCGACGGCCAGCTGCGCCTGGTACAGGGTGCAACGCTCGACGACGCCCGGATCGCCGGGAGCCTGCCCAACCTGTTCGTCCCCGTCCCCGAGGACACGACGTGGGGCGCGGGATGGCTCGGCGTCGAAGAGCCGGGCGGGACCGTCGTGTTCGAGGCGACCGCGGCGGGTGCCGTGCTGCACTACGTGCGGACCGACGTCGACACCGGCTCGACCGCCTACTTCGAAACGACCGCGGTCGCCGCCGGAGACCGCTACACGGTCACGACCGACGCCGCCAGCCTCATGCCGGTGATGACAGGCCCGAACGGCGAGCGTATCGAGCCGATTCTCCTCCAGCTCGATCTCACCGGCTCCTTCGACCGCACCGGCGAGGACGACGACGATGGCGGCTCGAGTCTCGTGCCGATCGTCGCCGGGGTCGCCGGCGTCGTGGTCCTGGTCGGCGGGGCGATACTGCTCTGGGAACGGAGGCGCCGACGCCAAGGGGCGATCCCGGGAGGCGCGTGAGCCCGGCGGAGCTGGCCGCGCTGGTCGGAGCTGCGTTGCCGGACGAGGGACTGACCGCGGCCGACCTCGAGACCTGCTGCTACGGGCCCGACACCGAGATCCTGGGCGAGCGCAGCGCGGCGGCGGCGCTGACGGTGAAGCGCCTCGGGGAAACCACGGTGGCGTGGTTGTTGCTGATCGCCGTCCACCCCGACCGGCAGCGTCACCGCCACGGTCGCGTTCTCCTCGACGCGGCGGCGCACCGGGCGCGCGAGCGCGGCGCGGGAGAGCTGCACCTGGGGACCGCCTTCCCTCGATACGTGTGGCCCGGCGTGGACTTCCGGTTCACCGCGGCGCTGGCGCTCTTCGAGGCGGCCGGCTTCGAGCCCTACGGCGCCGAGTGCAACATGGCGATCACCACCGGGTTCCGCGCCGAGCCGCCTCCGGGTGTGACTGTCGAGCGCGAGACGAGCAGCGGAGCCGCCGACCTTGCCCGGCGCGCCTACCCGCACTGGGTCGACGAGACCACGCGCGCCGTCGAGCGAGGGACGTGCTTCGCCGCCCGTGCGGACGGGAAGACGGTCGGGCTCGCCTGCCATTCGGTGAACCGCGCCGGCTGGATCGGACCGATGGCGACCGACCCCGACCGGCAACACGGTGGTGTCGGGAGGGCGCTGCTCGGCGCGGTGTGCGCCGACCTCGAAGCCCGCGGGCACGCGGAAGGAGACATCGCCTGGGTGGGACCGGTGGGGTTCTACGCCAAGTGTGGCGCCCGCGTCAGCCGGGTGTTCCGCAGCGCCAAGCTGACGCTCAGTAGTCGGTAATCCCGCGGATCTCTTCCTGGAGCTCCTTGTACTCGGGCGAGTTGGTGAGCGGCATCAACTGCATGAGCTTGCCCATGTTGCCGGTCACCTTCATGCGGCCCTGCATGAACGCGGCGTTGGCGTCGAGCTCGCCCTTCTGGACCTTGACCGAGTCGTCGTAGGTGAGCGACATCGTGAAGTCGACGTCGGGCAGCTCGCCCAGCCGCGACTCGAGCAGCTTCCCGTTCTCGAGGACCCAGTAGTACTTGATGTCACCGTCGGGCCCGCCGGAGATGACGTACTGCATCTTCGCCGACGCGCCCGGCCGCTCCGGCTGGCCCTCGGCCATCTTCCGAGCCTCGTCGAGCCATTCCTGGCTGAGGTACTTGGGCATGGCGGCTCCTCTCCCTCAGTGACCTGCGCGGATCTTAGGGACATCGACCGGCGCCCGCAGCCCCGCGAACAGGTCGTCCTCGGGCTCTCCCTCCGGCACTCCGGTCTCGACGAGCATGCGGGCGGGCGCGTACTCCTCCCACGGGAAGATCTCGCGCACGACGTCGTCGGGCAGACGCATCCAGAAACCCTCGGGGTCGACCTGGGTGCGGTGGGCGAGCAGCGCCGCTCGCCGCCGGTGCAGGTACTCCCCCACGTCGATCATGGTCGTGAACCGGTCGTCGTGGTTGGGGAAGTCCCGCTCGAACCACCGCGCGTAAGGGCTCTCCTCCCCCCGGCGCTCGAACTCCTCGTGCAGCGCCAGAACCCGCTGGCGCGACCAGCCCGTGTAGTACATCTTCGACGGTTGCCACGGCTCGCCCGCGTCCGGGAATCGGTCGGGATCGCCGGCGGCGTCGAACGCGGGCACCGAGATCTCGTGCACCCGGATGTGGTCGGGGTGCGGGTAGAACTCGCGGTCTTCGGCGTAGGTAACGACGACCTGTGGTCGCTCGGCCCGGATGATGGCGACCAGCCGCTCCACCGCTTCGTCGAGGGGCGCGTTGGTGAAGTTGTCGGCGCGGGAGTTGACGTCGGTGTCGGGCATGCCCGAGTCGTGGTAGCCGAGCAGGTGGAGTGCTGCGTACCCGATGGCGTCGACGCTCGCCTGGAGCTCGGCCATTCGCACGTCGTGCAGGTTGGCCCGCACCTCGGGGGTGTCGGCCGCGGGGTTGAGGATGTCACCCGCCTCACCGCCGGTGCAGCACACGAGCACGCTGCGGATGCCCTCGTCGGCGTACTTTGCGACCGTTCCGGAACCCTTGGACGCTTCGTCGTCGGGGTGCGCGTGCACCGCGAGGAGGCAGAGGGGGTTGCCGGCGTGGTCCGTGGGGGGCGCGGCCATGCGGAAGAGAAGCTACCGCGTCGACCAGGCGTCACCGTCCGACGTGACGGTGGTCACGAGACCGGCTCCTGGTCCTCCTGGTGATCGGGATCGCGCACGCTCTCGAGCAGCCAGATCTCGACCCGGCCGATGTCGCGGATCTTGCGGCTGCGCAGGCGCTGGAACCCGAACGTGTCGTCATCGGCGAGCGCGTCATGCATCTCCTCCGAGGAGAGCACCGAGCCCGGCCGGGCGAGCTCGACCAGGCGGCTGGCGAGGTTCACGACCGGCCCGTAGTAGTCGCCCTCGTGCGCGACCACCGGACCGCATGCCAGACCGGCGCGCGCCTCCGGCAGCACCTCGTCGACCGCGGAGCGCTCGCTCAGCCGCAGGGCGATGCGGGCGGCGGCGGCCGGCTCTTCGGTGACGAACATCACCTCGTCGCCGATCATCTTGACCACCCGGGCGCCGTGCTCGGCGACGGTGTCGTAGGCGATCTCCTCGAACCGACCCACGAGCCCGGCGAGCTCCTCCTCCTCCAGCTCCTGGCTCAGCGCGGTATAGCCGACGAGGTCGACGAAGCCCACCGTGAGTAGCTGCTCGCCCACCTCGCCCGGCTCGCCGCCGGCGTACTTGCGCCATAACGCGGCGCGCAGCTGGAGCCGCATGGCGTAGTCGACCAGCCTCGAGATCCGGTCCCAGTTGAGTGAGTCGGGCACGAGCTCGGCGACCTGCTCGTCGCTGAGTCCGCTGGCGCGGGCCTCGTTGAGCGCGTCGAGCACGGCGTCGCTCTGGACCTCGGCGACGCGGGCCAGCGCGGCCCCGACCACCCGCACCTGCTGGATCAGACCCTCGACGCTGCGCTGGGCCGGGAACGCGTCGGTGCGGAAGATGTCCTTCAGCCCGAGGAGGGCCTCGACGTCGCCGTCGGTGAAGCGGCGGGCGTCGGGCGGCGGGTCAGGAAAGCCGAGGGCGCGCCAGAGGCGCTGGGCGTTGTCCCGCTCGACCCCCGCCTTCCGCACGAGATCGTCGAACCGGTAGCGCGGCCGCCCCGGCATCAGCGTCCGGTCGAACGCGAGCAGGGCGAGTCGCCCCTCCCGTTCGGCCTGCGCGATCTCGGCGTGGGAGGCGCCTTGCCGTCGGAGGAAGGCGCGCAGCTTCCGGTTCATGCGCCGCCCGGGTCCGGCGCCGTCAGCCGGACCGCGGCACGTCCTTCCACGGGATCTCGCGCGAGACGTCGGGCTCCTTCGGGAGCCCGAGTACGCGCTCGCCGAGGATGTTGCGCATGATGTCGGAGGTGCCGCCCTCGATCGTGTTGGCCTGGGCGCGCAGGAAGCCGCGGACGATCTCGAGATCGTCGTCGCCGCCGGCGCCACCGACCACGCCGAGCCGCTCGCCGTAATGGGCGCTGAGCTCTTCGCCCTCCCACGCGATGCCGCGCACGCCCCGGAGGTCGACCGCCAGCTTCTGGAGCCGCTGGTTGAACTCGGCCTGCATGAGCTTCGTGATCGACCCTTCGGGGCCGGCCTCGGCGCCGCTCTTGCGCTTGTCGCCCGCCCGTTGGTTGTTGAGCCGGATGAGGCGGCTCTCGATGTAGGCCTGGGCGAGGCGCTGGCGGGCGAGGGGGTCGGTGGTCCCCCGGTGCCGGTCGAGGAGCTGGGTCACCGGGCTGCCGCCGACCGCGTCACCGCCGACGGATCCCGCGCCCGAGAGCGACACCCGTTCGTTCATGAGCGTGGTGATGCCGACGCGCCAGCCGTCGCCCTCGGGTCCGAGGCGCATCGAGTCGGGGATGCGCACCTCGTCGAAGAAGACCTCGTTGAACTCGGCGTCGCCGGTGATCTGCACCAGCGGGCGGACCTCGACGCCGGGGGCCTGCATGTCGACGACGAAGTACGTCAGCCCGCGGTGCTTGGGCAGATCGGGATTCGTGCGGGCCATCAACATGCCCCACTTGGACAGGTGCGCCAGTGTGGTCCAGACCTTCTGGCCCGACACCACCCACTCGTCGCCGTCGCGCACCGCCTTGGTGGCGAGCCCGGCCACGTCGGAGCCGGCGCCGGGCTCGCTGAAGAGCTGGCACCAGATCTCCTCGTTCGTTGCCAGCGGTCGCAGCAGCCGGTGCTTCTGCTCCTCCGTGCCCCACGCCATGACGGTGGGGCCGCCCATCCCGAGCCCGATGATGTTGAACGGGCGCGGCACCCGGTAGTGGTTCAGCACGTCGTTGACCGCCTTGGCCTGCGCCGGCGACAGCGAGAGGCCGGCGCCGTACTCGGCCGGCCAGGTCGGGGTGGCATAGCCGGCCTCGCCCAGGCGCACGCACCACTCGGAGTAGTCGAGCTGCTTGCGGAGCGCGGTCATGCGCTCGCGATCGTCGGCGTCGACCGCCTCGAGCCAGCCCGCGGGCAGGTTCTCGCCGAGCCATGCCCGGGTCTGCTCGCGCAGCTCGTCGGCGGTCTGCTCGGGGGCGGGGGCAGTCGTGGTCATGGGGCGATGGTACCGATCCCTTGACCGAGTGGTCAGGTTTCGGCCGGCCGGGTCGGTAGCATTTTTGCTCTATGGGTGCCTGGATCCGGACCGCGCGCGTCCTCGCCCGGCCTGCGCTCGTGACTGTCGCGATCGTGCTCGTACTGGTCGCGGTGGCGGTGGTCGAGCGGTTCGCGTTCCGCGGTCAGATCCTCCCCGGCATCGACGTCGCCGCCGCCTCGCTCGGAGGCGACGACGAGGACCGCGCCCTGCTCGAGATGGAGGTGGCGGCGGCGCGCCTCGAGACCACCGCGGTGAAAGCCAAGGGAGAAGGCCTCCGTCTGTCGTTCGAGCCCGCCGACATCGGCTACGACGTCGACGCCCGCGCCACGGTGCGGGCGGCCCGCCGCGCCGGACGGTCGGGGAACCCGGTCGCGCAGGTCACGGGAACGCTGCTCCGGCGCTTCCGCCCCGACGACGTCGAGCTGGTGGCGACCTGGGACGAGACCCGGCTCGACGCGGTCCTGGACGCATGGGGCGAGCAACTCGCCGCCGGGCTCGAGAACGGCGGGCTCCAGTTCCAGGGCGCCGAGGTGATCGTGGTCGAGCCCGAGTCGGGCTTCGGGCTGAAGCGGGTCGAGGCCGAGCGCCGGGTCAAGCACCATCTGCGCTCGGGTGACACCGACCCGATCGAGCTGCCGGTCGGCGACGCCGATCCCCCGGTCGACCGGGCAGCGGTCGAGCGGGCGGCGGAGCGCGCCCGGCGCATCCTCTCGGCGCCGTTCACCCTGACCGTCGACGGCGTCGCCCTCATGATCGCGCCCGAGCAGGTGGGCGCGGCGATGGTCGCCGCCCCCGATGGCGACGAGCTCACGCTCGGCATCGACGTCACGCTGCTGCGCACCGCCCTCGGCGCCGCGGTGACGCCGTTCGACGTCGCCCCGGTCGACGCCACCTGGCTCACCGACGGCACGTTCGCCACCGTCGTCCCGGCCACCCCGGGCCGGACCGTCGACCTGACGCCGGTCGCCGACGCGATCCTGGCCGAGCAGCGCGCCATCACCGCCGCCACGGTCGAGACACCCGCCACGTTCACCACCGAGGCCGCCCAGACGCTCAACGTCACCGAGAAGGTCTCGGAGTTCACCACCAACTTCGCCGCCGGCCAGGAGCGGGTGAAGAACATCCACAAGGCGGCCGACATCGTCAACAACACACTCGTCCGCCCGGGCGAGACGTTCTCGCTCAACGACAAGCTCGGCCCCCGCACCCCCGAGAACGGGTGGGTGAAGGCGCCGGCGTTCTCGGGCGACACCGGGTTCTTCGACGACTATGGCGGCGGCGTGAGCCAGTTCTCGACCACGCTGTTCAACGCCACGTTCTTCGGCGGCTACAAGGACGTGTCCCACACGCCCCACTCGATCTTCATCTCCCGCTACCCCATGGGCCGGGAAGCGACGCTCAACTACGGGTCGATCGAGAACAAGTTCCAGAACGACTCGGGCTCGGGCGTCCTGATCAAGACCAGCTACACCGCCACCTCGGTGACGGTGGCGTACTACGGCAACCGGGAGGGCAAGGTCGTGCGGGCCGAGGGCCCGAACGTGATCGAGGAGATCCCGCCCGGCGTCGAGTACATCGACTGGCCGTTCCTGCCCGCCGGTCAGGAGTCGCAGCTCCCGGGCGAGAGCGGGTACACGGGCTACAAGGTCGAGAACTTCCGGGTCATCGAGCGGCCGGGCCAGGCCCCGACCCGCGAGCGCTTCTACTGGGAGTACGACATGCGCCCGAGGAAGGTCCTCCGGGGAACCGGGTCGTAGGCTTTCCCGCATGATCGAGGCGTGGCGCTACGTCCACGACGTCCCCGACCGGTCGCCGGTCGCGCTCGACGACGTCGCCGGCAGCATCGATCGGAAACAGGCCCTCGTGTGGGTCGACTGCGCCGACCCCGGCGACGCCGAGCTCGACAACGTCGTCTCGCAGCTGAACATCCACCACGTCGCGGCGGAGGACCTCCACCAGGGCGGGCAACGCACCAAGCTCGAGCACTACCCCGATCATTTCCACGTGGCCGTGCACGATTGCGAGATGGTGGGCGACGACCTCGTCGACCGGGAAGTCGACGTCGTGTTCGGCGAGGGCTGGCTGCTCACCGTGCGCCACGCACCCGAGGATGCCGGAGACCCCTCGCCGTTCGAGCCCGCGGCCGTGACCCGACGCTTCGAGCGCCAGCGGTTCGAAGACGGCGGGAGCGACGAAGGCTTCCTGCTCTGGGCGCTGCTCGACGTGATCGTCGACCGGTACTTCCTCGTGACCGACCGCGTCGACGAGCGGGTCGACGCGGTCGAGGAGATCGTCTTCAGCGACGAGACCTCCGGCGAGACGCCACGCGAGGTGTTCGACCTGCGGCGGGCGCTCGTACGCTTCCGCCGCTCGGTCTCGCCGCTGCGTGAGGTCGTGGCCGAGCTCCTCCGCCGCGAGGCCGACTGCATCGGCGAGGCCGCCATCGTCCGAATGCAGGACGTGTACGACCACGTCCTGCGGGTCATCGAGCTCGTGGAGTCCCAACGCGAGCTGGTGACGGGCCTGCTCGAGGCCAACCTCGCGGTGGCGTCGAACCGCATGAACCAGGTGATGAAACGGATGACATCGTGGGGGGCGATCCTGCTCGGCTCCACGCTCATCGCCGGGATCTACGGCATGAACTTCGAGCACATGCCCGAGCTGCACTCGTACCTCGGCTACCCCATGGCGCTCGGCATGATGGCCGTGCTCACTGTCTTCCTCTACACCTACTTCAAGCGCCGCGACTGGATCTGAGCGCGCCCACGCGCGCGGTCACCCGCTGGCCGGCGGCGACCACCGTCCCCCGCATGCGCCAGCCCACTTCGAGGAGCACCGCCGCACCCACCGCGATCAACGCCGCCTCGGCCAGCACCGCCTCCGGCGGGAGCTCGAGGGCGTAGAACTCGCGTGCGAACGGCCACGACAGCGTGAGGGCGAAGAGGCCCACCATCGAGGCGACCAGCACCGTCCGCCACAGGGTGAAGGGCCGGGCCAGGATCACGAGGATCCACAGCCCGATGGTGATGAGCACGAGCGCGGCCGTCGTGCGCGCCTCCTCCAGCGGCACGTCGTCGTGGGCCCGGGCGACGGCGTACGCCCCGAACGTCGCCGCCGCCGCCACGAACCCCGCCGGGATGGTGAACCGCAGGACCCGGCGGATGAAGCCGGGGACGTACCGGCGCGTGTTCGGCGCGAGCGAGAGGAAGAAGGCCGGGATCCCGATGCTGAGCTGACCGACGAGCGTGAGGTGCCGGGGCAGGAACGGGTACGGGAGCTGGCCGACGCCCACCGCGAGGGCGAGGAGCATGGCGTAGACGGTCTTGGTGACGAACAGGTTGGCGACCCGCTCGATGTTGGCGATCACCCGGCGGCCCTCGGCGACGACTCCGGGCATGGTGGCGAACCGGCCGTCGAGCAGGACGAGTTGCGCCACGGCGCGGGTCGCCGGTGCACCCGAGCCCATGGCCACGCCGATGTCGGCGAGCTTGAGCGCGAGGGCGTCGTTGACCCCGTCGCCGGTCATCGCGACCACGTGGCCCTTCGATTGCAGGGCCCGCACCATCGCCTGCTTCTGGTGGGGTGACACCCGCCCGAAGACGGTGCGCTCCTCGAGGATCTCGGCGAGCTGCTCCTCGTCCTCGGGGAGCTCGCGGGCGTCGACGGGGTCGCCGGCGTTCGGCAGGCCGACCCGCTGGGCGACGGCGCCGACCGTGCGGGGGTTGTCGCCCGAGATGACCTTGAGCTGGACGCCCTGGTCGGCGAAGTACCGGAGCGTGTCGGCGGCGTCGGGCCGCACTTTCTCCTCGAGCACGACCAGCGCGGCGGGCTCGAGCCGCTTCGGCAGCTCCGTCCCGTCGAGCGCGGGGGCGCGGGCGAGGAGCAGCACGCGCACACCGGCGGCGGCGATCTCGTTGGCCTGCTCCCGCACCCGCTCGGCGGAACGGACGCCCTGGAGGACCATCTCGGGCGCGCCGATGACCCAGGCGCCGTGCTCGCCGAAATCGGCCGCGCTCCACTTGCGGGCGGAGGAGAACGGGACGGTCGTCGTGCGCTCCCAGTCCTCGGGGGGCGGGAAGGTGTACGCAATGGCGGCCAGCGTGGCGTTGGCGTTCTCCTCGTCGGCGAGGGCGCCGAGCGCGGCCTCGACCTCCTCGGTGGTCGCGTCGCCGAGCAGGTCGAACCGGTCGAAGACCACGTCGCCTTCGGTGAGCGTGCCGGTCTTGTCGAGGCACACCACGTCGACGCGGGCCAGCCCCTCGACCGCCGGGAGCTCCTGCACGAGCACCTTGCGGCGCGCCAGGGTGACCGCCGCCACCGCGAACGCAATGCTCGTGAGCAGCACCAGGCCCTCGGGGACCATGCCGACGACGCCGGCGACGGTTCCGGTCATCGCCTCCCGCCAGCCCTCGTCGGTGATGCGGAGCTGGCTCCAGAGCAGCAGCGCGGCGGTCGGGAAGATCGCCCAGGTGACGTAGCGCAGGATGCGGTTGATGCCGTCGACGAGCTCCGAGTACGCCAGCGTGAATCGGCGGGCCTCGGCGGCGAGCTGGCGGGCGTAGGCGTCGGCGCCGACGCGGGTGGTCTGGAACCGGCCGGTGCCGGCGACCACGAAGCTGCCCGACAGCACCTCGTCGCCCGGGCTCTTGTCGACCGGTTCGGCTTCGCCCGTGAGCAGCGACTCGTCGACCTCGAGGCCCTCGACGGTGCGCAGGCGCCCGTCCGCCGGGAGCTGGTCGCCGGTGCGGAGCTCGAGCAGGTCGTCGAGCACGACGTCTTCCACCGCCAGGTCGTCGACCTGACCGTCCCGGAGCGCGCGGGCCCGCGGCGCGCTGAGCACCGCCAGCCGGTCGAGCGTGCGTTTCGCCCGGACCTCCTGCACGATCCCGATCAGCGTGTTGGTGATCAGCACGATGCCGAAGAGCGCGTCGTTCAGTGGACCGACGATGAGGATCACGACCAGCATCGAGCCGAGGATGGCGTTGAAGCGGGTGAAGACGTTCGCCTTGACGATCTCGGCGAACGTGCGGCTGGTGCGCTCGCCGGTTTCGTTGGTCTGACCGCGCGCGACCCGCTCGCCGACCTCCGCCGCGGTGAGCCCGGTGTCGGGCGTCTCGTGCGCCGGCGCGGGCGCGGCCTCGGTGCTGGTGGTCACTCGGTTGCGGCGCGCTCCGCCGACGGCACCAGCTCGATCTCGCCGGTGTCGTCGTCCTCGAGCAGGCGGAAGCCGCCCAGCTCGGCGAGGTGGGCGTGGCCCTCATCGGGCCCGATGGCGATGAGCTCGTCGCCCGCCTGGAGGTGGACGGTGCCGCGCGGTCGGTAGAGGTAGCGACCGGCTCGCCGGATGGCGAGCAGGTAGTAGCCGGTCTCGAGCTCGAGCTCGGTACGGCGGAGGGTCCGACCGTCGAGGGCCGAGCCCGGCGCGATGGGAACGCGCGCGATGACCTCGTCGGTGTCACCGAGCGCGATGGCCAGCACCGGGTGCACCTCCTCGCCCTGCTCGACCAGCCAGACCATCTGCTGGGCGGCATCGCCGATCTCCTCGGCGGCCGCACCCAGGTGCAGCAGACCCCGGAGCGGCGACGGGTCGAGCCGTTCGGCGGCGCTTCGTAGCACCCAGACCTCGAGCCGCTCACGCATCTCGTCGAGCCGATCCTCGAGATGGTTGACCTCGGCGGCGAGGCTCTGGTCGTTGAGCAGCAGGGCGGAGTAGGCCAGGCCCACCGCGACCTCGGAGAGGTTCTTCATCTCGACCAGCGTGTCGACGGCGCGGTCGAGATCGGTGATCGTCGGGTCCTCGTCGAGTGACGGCGGCCGCCATTCCGGCGCACCCGCGAGGATCCGCAGTTCGCCGATCCCGGCGGGCGGCCCGCGCACGATGACCACGTCGTCGGGCAGCAGCGTCTCGTCGCCGTCGGGGTCGATGATCCACTCCTTGCCCCGCCGGATCGCGACCACCCGCATCCCGACGTTGACGGGCAGCTCGACGTCGGCCAGGGAGCGGTGCGCGAGCGCGGAGTTCTCACGGACCCGCACGCGGTGCGACACCTCCTCGGCCTCGGCGAGATCCACGACGAGCGCCGCCGGGATGCCGAGCCGGTGGGTCACGATCCTCGACACGCCGACGGCGGCGTTGCCCATCCGTTCGATCGCGGCGACGACGTGCAGGACGCTCGACATCTGCTCGGCGTCGTGGGGCGACCGAGCGGCGAGGACGCAGACCTCGCGCATCTCGTGGACGAGCCCGTTGAGGCGGTCCTCGAGGTCCTCGACTTCCTCGGCCATGTCCTCGTCGCCGAAGAACAGGGCGGCATAGCCGAGGTCGACCATCAGCTCGGAGGTGTCCTTCGCCTCCGACAACATGGCCTTGAGGTTTCGCGGCGGTTTCTCGTCCATCAGGTGAGTCCGAGCGCAACGATAGCGAGGATCACGGAGAACGCCCCCACGAGATCGAGCGACGAGGTCACGATGGGGATCCCGTGGTTGTCGGGGTCGAACCCCAGGCGGTAGGCGGCCACCGCGGCGAAGTAGGCGATGAGCACGACGAACACGATCGTCATCGCGCCGGCAAGGAGAGACACGCCGATCACGTCGAGCACTCCCGGACTGCGCAGACCCACGATCGCGGCGGCGACGTCCGCCGACAGGCCCAGCAGGAGATACACGGGGACCGCGTAGAAGACGATCAGGAGCACGTCGTCGGCGACCGGCCGCAGCGAGAACCGGGACGGCGAGACCAACCCGAGGTTCAGCTTCGTCGAGACCCGCGACGACAGGATGCCGCCGAGCGAGCCCGACTGCCCGAGAAACGGGGGCACGAGCACGAGGAGCGCGGGGAAGGCCGCGAACGACTCGAGTCGCTTATCGACCCTGGTGCCGGCGATAACCTCGACGAGCCCGGCCAGCGCCCGGACCCCGCCCCACTCGCGCCCGAACTGCCGGCGGAGAGGCA
>JBQTGU010000145.1:0-32407 GCA_052390575.1 Actinomycetota bacterium
TCAGACGCGCATGACCTGTCCGCCGTCGACGTTGAGGACGTGGCCGGTGACCCAGCGGGCGTCGTCGGACAGCAGGAACAGGCAGGCGCCGGCCAGATCGGCCGGGGTCCCCATGCGGTTGAGCGGCATGGTGGCGAGCAAACCCTGGATGATCGTGTCGTCGATCGTGGAGCGGGTGGCCTCCGTGTCGGTCGGTCCCGGCGCGATCGCGTTGACCCGGATGTTCATGGGGCCGAGCTCGCGGGCGAACGACCCGGTGACGCCGTGCAGCGCGAGCTTGGCGATGCCGTAATACCCCGCACCCATCCACGCCGCCGTCGACGATTGGTTGACGATTGCGCCGCCGCCCCGCTCGGCCATCGACCCGAACACGGCCCGGGTACAGAGCACCGCGCCGGTCATGTTCACCGACATGAACTTCTCCCAGTACGACATGGGCATGTTGGTGAGACCGTAGAGCTCCATGCCGCCGTAGATGGCGGCATTGTTCACGAGGTAGTCGACGCCGCCGAACGCGTCGGTCGCGGCCTTCGCCATCGCCAGGGTCGACTCCTCGCTGGCGACGTCGGTGGCCACCGCGACCGCCTTGCCGCCGTCCTGCTCGATCTCCTTGGCGACGCGCTCGCCGGCGTCGGCATCGAGCTCGGCCACCACGACCGCCGCGCCCTCCCGAGCGAGCGCCTTGGCGTACTCCTCGCCGATCCCCCGCCCCGCGCCGGTGACGACCGCGACCTTGTCCTCGAACCGCATCTGCTCTCCCCTAATTCGTCAGTCCCGTCACAGCCTGCCCGACGACCTCCTCGAACCGCACCCCCACCAGCTCCGCCCACTCGGCGTCGTCGGGCGCGAAGGCAGCTCGCAACGCTGCCTTGATCGGTGGCGCGTCGGGCCCGTTGGGGTCGCCGTAGGCATGGAGCCAGGCGTCGCCCCGCAGCGCCTGGAGGACCTCGACGATGTCGACCGTCCCCCACTCGATCGCCGCCGGCGTGTACTCGACCCCGTCGGGCAGCCGGCGCTCGATACCGTCGAGGACGTCGCCGCTGACCGCGGCCGACACCGACTCGGCCTCGCCCGGCGTGGTGAGCTCGCCGTACCACGATCGGGCCCGCTCCCACGCCGGCGTCATCGGCCGGGGACCGAGCAGCTCGCCGACGCCGAAGGGCCCGAGGCCGGTGTGCAAGTCGACGACTGCGAGGTGTCGGGCGCGCCCGACGTGCGCGTCGACGATCCCGCCCAGGGTCTCCCGCGACCAGGAGGGCTTCCCGCCGCCGTAGAACAGCCCGGTGGGATGGCGGTACTGGCCCCCGCTGATCGCGGCCTGGAGCGCGGGAAAGCCGTGGCGGGTGGCGTAGTCGAGGACGCGCTTGGTGGTGACGTCCTGGGTCTCCTGGTCCCACTGCTCGGGGACGAGCGCGTCGGCGAGCTCGTCGTAGCCGGGGTTCTCGGGCAGGGGGGCCGAGAAGTCGACGCAGTTGCGGTTGAGGTCGACGTTGTCCTCGTTGACGCGGCGCACCCAGGCGAAGCCGTAGGGGTTGAGGGCGTGTACGAGGAGCACACCCAGACCGGCGTCGGTCGCGGCCCGGGCGCCGCCAGTCTCGAGCCAGCCGGTCTGGCAGGCCGAGCCCGCGAACCCTTCGACGCCGTGGGTGCCCGACATGACGACGAGCACGGTGTCGGCCCCCGTCGGGCCCATGCGGGCCACGTCGATCGCCAATGCGTCGCCGTCGGGGCCATGCAGCCCGTGCTCGTGGCGCTCGAGCGTGGCGCCGGCGCCCTCGGCGGCGGCCCGGAAGCGGGCGGCGCCCTCCGTGTACGAGCCCGGCAGGCGGATGTGCACGACGCGAAGGTAGGCCGAACCGGGTCCCCGACCAATCAGCTCCGCGGGATGCCCCGCCAGGGCGCGTCGCGGAACTGGTCGGGCTCGCGGGGCAGACCGAGGACGCGCTCGCCGATGACGTTGCGCTGGACCTCCGACGTCCCGCCCTCGATGGTGTTGGCCCGGCTCCGGAGGAAGCCGTGGACGAGCGCGCCGGCGTCGGCATCGTCGCGGCCGCGGGCCATGGCTGCTGGTCCGCACAGCCGCAGCCACTCCTCCTGCGCCGCCTGGTTGAGCTCGGCCGCCAGCAGCTTGCCGACCGAGCTCTCGGGGCCGGGCAGTCGTCCGGCCTTCCGGGCGTCGCGAGCGCGGGCGTTTGTCCACGCCAACGCCCGTTCGGTCGCGTACAACCGCATGACCCGTTGACGAGCGATCTCATCGTCGCCGCGCTCGCGCAGCCGGGCCACGAGTCGCTCGACGGAGCGACCGCCGATACGGTCGACGCCGCCCGCGCCGGTACCCGAGATCATCTGGCGTTCGCCCGACAGCGTCGCGTTCGCCACCTTCCAGCCCTCGTCGACGGGGCCGATGCGCATGCCGTCCGAGATCCGCACCCCGTCGAGGAACACCTCGTTGAAGTCGGCCTCGCCCGTCATCTGGCGTAGCGGGCGCACCGAAACCCCGGGGGCGTCGACGGGGACGATGAAGTAGGTGATGCCTTCGCGCTTGGGGACGTCGGGGTTCGAGCGGGCGAGCGTGAGCGCGAAGCGTGACTCGTGGGCCCACGTGCTCCACACCTTCTGGCCGGTGAGGACCCACTGGTCGCCGTCGCGCTCGGCCGTCGTCGCCAGCGACGCCAGGTCGCTGCCGGCCCCGGGTTCGCTGAACAACTGACACCACCGCTCCTCGTTGCGGACGATCGGCGCCAGGTAGCGGCGGCGCTGGTCCTCCGATCCCCACGCGAGCAGTGTCGGCCCGGCGAGGCTCAGGCCCAGCGGGTTGAGCCGGCCCAGATAGTGCGGCGCGAGGACCTCGTCGATGATGCGCGCGGTTGCATTCGACACGCCCAGCCCGCCGTACTCGGGCGCCCACGTCGGCGCGACCAGGCCGCTGGCCGCGAACGCCGGGTACCACCGCTCGTAGACGTCACGGGGGCGGACCTCTCGCAGCCCGACCAGCCCGCCCCGGGCGGCGGCATCGCGCCACTCGCGAGGAACCGCCGTCTCCACCCAGCGGTGCACGAGCCTGCGCACGTCGTCGACCGGCGTGTCGGCGTCGATGGCGACGCGCTCCGCACTCATACGGAGAAGCGGGCCTGGAGCTCGCGCCGCACGACCTTGCCCACCTCGTTGCGGGGAAGAGCGTCGACCGGAACGAAGCGGGCCGGCACCTTGTAGGGCGCGAGGCGCTCGCGCGCGTGCATCTCCAGGTCGGCGGCGTCGAGCGTCGCGCCCGTGCGTGGAACCACAAACGCCCACGGCACCTCGCCGAGGCGATCGTCGGGCATCGCCGCCACCGCCACGTCTCCGACGCTGGCGTGGTCGCGCAGCGCCTCCTCCACTTCACCGGGGAAGACCTTGAGCCCGCTGCGATTGATGAGCTCGGAGCGGCGCCCTTCGAGCCACAGGAACCCGTCGTGGTCGAACCGGCCCAGGTCGCCGGTGCGGAGCAGCCCGTCCCGCGTGAAGCGGGCGGACTCAGCGCCAAGCGCCAGGTACCCGGCCATGGCGTAGGGCGAACGCACGCACACCTCCCCCACCTCTCCCGCCGGCAGCTGCTCGTCGCCCTCGTCGCGGATGCTGACCTCGATGCCCGGGTGGGGACGTCCGACCGCGCCGAGCTTGACGTCGGCGAACTCGCGCGCGTCGGCCGCGTTCCACCCCACGACCTCGCCCCCGAGCTCGCTCTGGCCGTAGCCGTTGAGCACCACGACACCGAACCGCTCCCGGAACGCGCGCGCCTGCTCGGGCGAGAGCGGCGCGGTGGCGTTACGGACGAACCGCAGGGGCGCGAGGTCGTCAACGCCGGGATCGTCCAGGAGCATGGCGAGCATGCCCGGCGCCAGCACCGACGATTTGATCCCAAAGCGCCGGACGAGGTCGGCGAACTTCCCCGGTTCGAACGCGCGCATCAGCACGATCGGCGCGCCCACGCGGAGGGAGAAGCAGACGTTGTAGAGACCGGACCACAGGTTGAGGGAGAACGGGACCAGGTTGGGCATGGGTGCGGAAGATTTCTTCGCCGCGACCTGCAGCCCGATGGTGTCGAGCACCGCGTCGATCCCCGCCAACACCGACTGGTGGCGGAGCATCACCGGCTTGGGTTGCCCGGTCGTGCCCGATGTGTAGAGGACGAGCGCGATCTCCGGGCCCACCGGCTGGGCGTCGGGCGCCGGCACCACCGAGAGGCGGTCGTCCTCGAGCTCGACGACCGCTGCCGGGCGCACCTCCTCCATCGCCTTGGCCCGCTCGTCCGGCGTGAGCCGGACGTTCAGCGGGAGCAGGGCGGCGCCGGCCGCCCACACTCCGAACATCGCCGCCACCGCCGCCGGCGACGTCGGCACCACAGACGCCACCACGTCCCCAGGCTCGACGCCTGTGTCGCCGAGGGCCTGGGCGAGATCGGCAGCCCCGGCCGCGAGCTCGTCTCGCCCGACCCACTCGCCGTCGAAGAAGACGAGCTCGTCGGGCAGACCGGGCGCGTCGAGGAGCAACGCGGCGAGCGACTGCTCGTTCACGCGCCCAACGCTATGGGGCCTGGTCACCCGCCGCGGTCAGAGCGAACCAGATGTTGCCGAGCTTGTGGCCGTTGGTGTCACCGGCGGCGGCGTCGCCCGAGAAGCCGTAGAGGAGGTGGCCGTTGAAGGTCACCCAGATGCTGCCGTCGGGCTGCGGGGCCGTCCCGAGCTTCGTCTCGTCGACGCCTTCGCCCGCGACCGCGGCGTCAGCCGACGCCACCGTGAGCGGCGGCCAGGCGCTGAGGATGTTGGCTGGGACCGCGCTCGTGTTCCCCTGGTCGCTGGCGTAGAGGTAGAGCGTCTTGCCGTCGGGACCGACGAGAACGTCGCCGATCCCGGTGCTGGCGACACTCACGGTCGCCGGGCCCGCAGGCTCCTCGGCCGGTTCGTCTTCGGCCGGTTCCTCCTGCTCGGTGTCCTCCTTGCCCTCGTCGTCGCCGCCGGAATCGGAGCCGCAGGCGGCGACGGCGGCACCGAAGGTCAGGAGCGCGAGCAGAATGATGAGCGTCCTACGCATGGGGTTCCCCTTCGATCGTCTCACCAGACACTACGGCTGAAGCGGCCGCGCGGTTTGACCCACCGCGAGGTAGGCCCCGCCGAGAAAGAGGCGCCGGACGCGGAGGCCGGGTACCTCAGCGGCAAGATGGCTCCACGGGGCGTCGAACCCCTCAAAGGTGGCCACGTAGCGGCGCGCCACTGATCTGACGATTGCGTTGATCGGGAAGGCCCAGCGCGGAGCAGATGCGGGCCCGAAGGCGACGACGCGAGCGCTAGGGCGACCTGCCGCAACCGCGCGCCTCACGACCGTGGGTGTTCGCATCAGGTCGTGCGTCTCGAAGAACAGGATGCCGTCGACATCGCTTGGCAGCGTTGCGCTCGCCGCGTCACCCACGAGGACCTCGACGTTCTTCCATTCATTGTCTTCGATCCGTTGCCGCGCGACCGCCGCCATCTCCTCGCTCAGCTCTATCCCCGTTACCTGCCCGGTTGCACCGACGATCGACCGGAGATCCTCGAAGCTCGCCCCCGTCCCGCAGCCCATGTCGAGGGCGTGATCGCCATCGCGCAGCTTGAGCCGCTCGATCGCACGACGCCGGAGCGGGGCCACGAACCGGATGTGTCGGTCGTACCGGGAGGCGAGCTGACGGTATCGGCGCCGCGCGTCAGCGGGGTCCGGTGGCGGGCCCGGTTCCATTGGTCAGGTGACCTGAACGACGGCCTCGATCTCGATGGCCAGATCGAACGGCAGCTCGGCCACTCCAATGGCCGACCGGGCGTGCCGGCCGGCGTCACCGAACACGTCGACCAGGAGATCGGAGCAGCCGTTGACGACGGTCGGGGTGTCGTTGAAGCCGGGAGCGCAGTTGACCATCCCGAGCAGCTTCACGATGCGAGCGACCCGGTCGAGCGAGCCCAGCTCGGCCCGCATGGTCGCCAGCAGGAACAAACCTGTCAGCCGGGCCGCCTCGACCCCGGCGGCGAGTTCGAGGTCGCCGCCCACCTTCCCCAACACCAGCGTCCCGTCGGCGCGCACCGGCCCGTGGCCCGACAGGAACAGCAGCCCACCGGCTCGGACCGCGGTGACGTAGTTGGCCACCGGCGGTTGCGCCTCGGGCAGCTCGAGACCGAGCTCCTTGATACGGGCGTCGGCTCCCATCGTCAGCCTCCCTGCAGGCTCATCGGACGGCACAGCATCTGCTGCCCGCCGCTGGCGAGGAGTTGCCCGTCGCCGGACCACACCGACGCGGTCGCCGCGATCAGACCGTCGCGCGCGACCGGCGAGCGGACATCGGCCAGTAGCCACGGGCTCTCCGGCGCGAGCGCGTGGAACTGGGCCGACACGTCGATGCTGGGCGCGTAGTACGCCATGTCACCGGCGCGGTAGGCGCGCACGGCTGCCGGCCAGCCCATCGTGTCGAGCAGCAAGAGGCTGCGACCGGCGTCGACGAACGGGTCGTCGAACGTGTCGCGCGGGACGTAGCGGTACCAGCAGCGGTGATGCGGGTCGCCGGCCTCGCGCTCCTCCCAGTTGTCGATCCAGCTCAGCGGGCGCTCGTCGAAGTTGCTCCAGAACTTGTGGTACGGCCCCGGTTCCGAATCGCCGAGCCGTTCGGCGATGGTGGGCAGGCTCTCGGGATTGGCGACGTCGGGCATGGGGGCGGCGTCGTGCTCGAGGCCGTCGACCTCGCCCACGATCCACGCGATGGCCTCGAGGACGGGCTTGTCGTGCTGGCGCATCGACACCGCCAGTGACGCAACCCGGCGCGACTCCCGCAGGGCCCGTGCCTCGATCTCGACGTCGTCGAAGTCGGCCACGCCGAGGAAGTGGCAGGTGAAGCTGGCCGGCCGCCGCAGCGCGGTGTGCGCGCCGGCGGCTCGGAGCGCGATCACGGCGAGGTACCCGCCGTTCGGCCCCCATATCTCCCAGTCTCGGCTCAGGTGGGCCCGGTAGCGCCCGGTCCCGATCTCCTCGACGGTAGTGTCCTCGGCCAGATCACCCATCAGAGGTCCAGTGTGTTCTCCGTGACCACGTTGGCGCGGCGAATTGCCTTGGCCTTCGTCCGGAGCAGCACCTCGCGGGGGGCGCGGACGATGTGGTCGGTGAAGCGCGTGGCCTCAGTGATGAGGTCGCCCGGCGCCACCACGCTCGACACCAGGCCGAGCTGCTCGGCCTGCGCCGCCTCAACCACCCGGCCGGTGAAGCACAGGTCGCGCGCCACCGCGCCCCCGACGAGGTCGTGCAACGGGCCGAACACGACATCGCCGAAGGTGATCTCGGGATGGGCGAAGCGGGCGGTGTCGGCGGCAACGCGGATGTCGCACATCACCGCCAGGTCGAACCCGCCCGCGAGCGCGGGGCCGTTCACCGCCGCGACCAGTGGGAGCGGGAAGCGCAGGAGGGTCGCGTGCCACCGGTCGCTCGACTTCCACAGCTCGTCGGCCCGCTCGGGCTGTTCGAACTCCTTGAGGTCGAACCCGGCGCTGAACACGTCGCCGGCGCCGGTGACGACCACCGCCTTGACCGCCTCGTCGTCGGCGAGGGCGTCGAGCGCGTCCGACATCTCGTCGCGCAGCTGGATGGACAGGGCGTTCTTCTTCTCGGGTCGGGTCAGGGTGAGCCGGGCCACATTGTCCGCGGGCCCGTCGACCGTGATCAGCTCGGGCACGTCATTCCTTCGCTCGGCGCGTGCGGCGGCCGAACTCGGCCAGCTCGCGCAACTCGTTCTTGCGGGCGTCGGCCCAACTCGCCTCGAGCCCGGCCCGCAGCACCTGCTTGCTGCGCGCGGCCGCGTCGAACGGGAACTCGGCCAGACCCTCCGCCAGCGCCTGGGTGGCCGCCTCGACCTCCGCATCGGGCACCACCCGCTGCACCAACCGCAGCGTCAGCGCCTCGGCGGCCCGCACCTTGCGGCCGGTGTACATGAGGTCAAGCGCGGTGGCGTACCCGACCTGGCGCCACAGCAGAAACGAGGAGCCGACCTCGGGCGTGAGGCCGAGGCGGCCGAGCGAGAACGCCAGGCTCGACGACTCGGCCGCGATACGCAGGTCGGCCGTCATGGCCAGGGTCGCGCCCCCGCCCACCGCGGCGCCGTTGAGACAGCACAGATACGGCTTGGGGAAGTTCACCAGTTCGTCGACCGGCCACAGCGGCGTCGACCGGTCCTTGGTCAGCTCGGCGTCGGGCCCCTGGAGCGCTTCCTTCACGTCGACGCCGGCGCAGAACGTCTCGCCGGTTCCCGTGAGCACCAGTGCGACGATCGCCGAGTCGTCGGCGGTGCGCGCGAGCTCGGCTCGGATGGTGTCGGCCATGGCGCGCGTCACCGCGTTGCGCTTCTCGGGCCGGTTCAGGCGCAGCCAGCGCGCCGGCCCCCGGTCCTCGACCTGCAGATGGTCGGTCACGGGGCGCGGCGGTAGCGTGACGGCGATGCCGGAGACGGAGTGGACGCGCGGCGACCTCGAGTGGGGCACGATCCCCCGCCTGGCTCGCAGCTCCGCCGAACGCTTCTCGACACGAGAGGCGATCGTAGACGTGGACGCGGACGTGACCCTGAGCTTCGAGCAGCTCGCGGCCGCCGCCAACGACGCCGCCCGCGCCTTCCTCGCCCACGGGCTCGAGCAGGGCGAGCCGGTCGCGGTCTGGGCGCCGAACATCTGGGAGTGGGTGGTCGCGGCCCTGGGCGTGCACTCGGCCGGCGGCGTGCTCGTCCCCCTCAACACCCGGTTCAAGGGGCGCGAAGCCGCCTACATCCTCGGGAAGGCCCGCGCCCGGGCGTTGGTCACGACCACCGGCTTCCTCGACACCGACTACGTGGCGATGCTCCGCGACGCCGTCGACGTGGAGGCCGATCTCCCCGACCTCGAGACGATCGTGGTCGTGCGGGGCGACCCGCCCACCGGTACCACGGGGTGGGACGACTTCGTGGCCCGCGGCGACGTAGTGAGCAGCGAGGAGGCGGAGATCCGTGCCGACGCGGTCGAGGCGTCGTTCGTGTCCGACATCCTCTTCACGTCGGGGACGACGGGGAACCCGAAGGGGGTCGTGTGCACCCACGGCCAGACGCTGCGGGCCTACCGCGACTGGAGCGGGGGGGTCGGGCTGCGCGAGGGCGACCGCTACCTGATCGTGAACCCGTACTTCCACGCCTTCGGCTACAAGGCGGGCTGGCTCGCGTCGCTGATGATGGGCGCGACCAACCTCCCGCACGCGGTGTTCGACGCCGCCGCGGTGATGGAGCGGGTGCCGCGCGACCGGATCACCATGCTCCCGGGCCCGCCCACCCTCTACCAGTCGATCCTCAACCATCCCGACCGGGGCCGGCACGACCTGTCGAGCCTTCGCCTCTCGGTGACTGGCGCGGCCGCGATCCCGGTGGAACTCATCCTGCGCATGCGGGAGGAGCTGACGTTCGAGACGATCATCACCGGCTACGGCCTGACCGAGGCGTGCGGCATCGCCACCATGTGCCGCTTCGACGACGATCCCGAGACCATCGCCACCACGTCGGGACGGGCGATCCCGGGCGTCGAGGTGCGCGTCGTCGACGATCAGGGCGACGAGGTTCCCCGGGGCGAGCCCGGCGAAGTCGTGGTGCGGGGCTACAACGTGATGCTCGGGTACCTCGACGATCCCGAGGAGACCGCGGCGACCATCGACGACGACCACTGGCTCCACACCGGCGACGTCGGGGTCATGGACGAGCGGGGTTACCTGCGCATCACCGACCGAACCAAGGACATGTTCATCGTGGGCGGGTTCAACGCCTACCCCGCCGAGATCGAGAACCTGATGCTCCGCAACGACAAGGTCGCCCAGGTCGCAGTGGTCGGCGTCCCCGACGACCGCATGGGCGAGGTGGGCATGGCCTTCGTCGTGCTGCGACCGGGCGCGCGCGCCATGCCCGACGAGATCGTCGAGTGGTGCCGGGGCGAGATGGCCAACTTCAAGGCGCCGCGCCACGTCGAGCTCGTCGACGAGCTCCCGCTCAATGCCACCGGCAAGGTGCTCAAGTACCAGCTACGCGAGCAGGGCACCAAGATCGTCACCGGATGACCGGCCATTACGAAGAGCTCATCGTCAAGAAGCGCGGCCACGTCGGTTGGCTGCTGCTGAACCGGCCCGACACCAAGAACGCGCTCAGCAACCGGATGATGGACGAGCTTCCGAACGCATGGAAGGAGCTCGATGCCGACGACGACGTACGCGTCATCGTCAACAGCGCGGTCGGCGACGGGTTCTGCACCGGCGTCGACCTCAAGGAGCTCGCCGCCGACCCGAAGGGCATGGCCCGCCACGCCGAGCGGGTGCGCAGCAACACCATCCAGCTCACCGGCTTCCACAACCGGGTCTGGAAGCCGGTGGTCTGCGCGGTAAACGGCGTGTGCGCGGGCGGCGGCCTCCATTTCGTCGCCGACGCCGACATCGTGATCGCCGCCAGCTCCGCCACCTTCCTCGACCCTCATGTGTCGGTCGGGCAGGTGGCGACGTTCGAGACCATCGGATTGCGAGTGCGGATGCCGTTCGAGGCGGTCGCCCGCATGGCGCTGGTCGGGCGCTACGAGCGGATCACCGCGGCGCGGGCCTACGAGCTCGGCATGGTCTCGCAGGTAGTCGACCCGCCCCAGGCGCTCGAGGAGGAGGCCCAGAAGCTCGGCGAGCTCATCGCCCGCAACTCGCCCTCGGCCATGATGATCACCAAGAAGGCGCTCTGGGAGAGCCTCGAAGACGGGCTCACGCCCTCGCTGGCGCGGAGCGCCCAGGCCCTGGCCGACTTCTGGCGCCATCCCGACAACCGCGAAGGCCCCGCCGCCTTCGCGGAGAAGCGCGAGCCGGAGTGGGCGCCTCCGACCCGGGATCTGTAGGCGGCCGATGGGGCTGACACCCGAGGAGCAGACGAAGCGGCGCGAGGTCATGCGCGGGGTGATGGTGAAGACGCCCTACATCGCGTCGCTCGGCATCGTCGTGGAGCGGTGGGAGCCGGAGGGCGTGACGCTGCGGATGCCGTTCGACCCCGAGCTCACCAACGACGGCGCCGTCTACCACGGCGGCGCGGTGGCGTCGCTCATGGACACCACCGGTGCGGCGGCGGTCTGGGCCGGCCACGACTTCGACAAGGGCGCGCGCGCCGCGACGATCTCGATGACAATCAACTACACCGGCGCAGCCGTGCAGGCTGACCTGCTGGCCGACGCGGTGTGCGTGAAGCGGGGACGGGAGCTGGCGTTCTCCGAGATTCGGGTGCACGACCTCGACGGCAAGCCCGTCGCCACCGGAACGTTGGTGTACCGGATCGTTCCCTAGGTCAGCGCGACGGTCACAGTCCCGTCGAGGTCCTCGACGTTCACCTTCGCGGTCTGGCTCGTCCCCTCGACGTCGACGGCGGTGCACTCGACCGCCTTGCCCGGCGCCGCCGCGATCAGCACGTCGGTCGAGCACTCGGCGGTCACGCCCACTCCCAGCTGCACCTCGTACTGCTGCTGCACGAACGCCTCGACCGTGGCAGCGACCAGCACGGCCTCGCGGCGGGCGAGTCGGTCGCCCTCCTGCTCGACGTGCACCGTGACCCCGCCCTCGGACAACGCCACCGAGCAGGTGAACGTGGCCGTGTCACCCTCTACGACCCGGCGCGGACAGCGGACCTTGGACACGTCGATGGGTGCGGCATCGTCGCCCTGGGGAAGATCGCGCTCGAGGAACCGCTCGATACGCTCCGAGCCGAGCGCCTCGTCGCCCCCCGAGGAGAGACTGATGTTGCACCCGGCCGCCGCCACCATCACCACTGGCAGCGGAAGGAGCAGGAACCGTCTCATCGAGCCGCGCAGGCTACCGGGAACACACTCGACGCCGCCCCCGTTGGACCGGGTATGACCATCGACATCCGCCGGGCCAAGGAGCGCTTCCACACCGAGCTCGACTGGCTCGATTCGTGGCACGGCTTCAGCTTTGGCCCCCACTACGACCCCGACAACACCCACCACGGCCTGCTGCTGGTCAACAACGACGACGTCATCCGGGGGGGCGGCGGCTTCCCCACCCACCCCCACCGCGACATGGAGATCGTCACGTGGGTCCTCGACGGCGAACTCGAGCACCGGGACAGCACCGGCACCGTCGGCAAGATCTACCCCGGCCTCGCCCAGCGGATGAGTGCGGGGCACGGCATCCAACACTCCGAGGTGAACGCCAGCCCCGCCGACGACCTGCACCTGGTGCAGATGTGGGTGCTGCCCGACCGGCGGGGCGTCGAGCCCGGGTACGAGCAGCGCGACCTCACCGCCGAGCTCTCCGGTGGCGGGCTGGTGCCGGTCGCCTCCGGGCAGGGTCACGAGGGCGCGGTGTCGATCCACCAGCGCGACGCGGTGCTGTGGGCGGGCCGGCTGCGCCCGGGCGAGCAGGTAACGGTGCCGGACGCGCCCCACGTCCACGTGTTCATCGCCAAGGGGTCGGCGCGCCTCGCCGACGACGAGCTCGACACCGGCGACGCCGCCCGCCTCACCGAAGCCGGCGCCCCTCCCCTCGTCGCCGGCGACGATTCCGCCGAAGTCCTGATCTGGGAGACGGCATAGCGTCAAGAAAGCCTTGACGGCTCCCCGTTCGTCAAGGCATGCTTGACGCATGGCCGGGCTTCCGAATCTCGATCAGCTGGCGGCGACGGTCGTCGCCGACGCGGAGTCCGACGACCCCCTGGAGCAGCTCGCCACCGCCGCCCGGGCCCGGGACGAGCTCGACGACCTGAGCGACGCCCTCCTCGGCCGCTTCGTCGAGCAGGCGCGCGCCGCGGGCTCGTCGTGGAGTCAGATCGGAAGCGCGCTGGGCGTCACGAAACAGGCCGCCCAACAACGACATACGACGCCCGACTCGGTCGCCCGCCGCCTGTTGTCACGCGTGTCGAGCCACGGCCGTGGCTTCACACCCCGAGCCCGCTCATGCGTCGCGCTGGCGCAGAGCGCGGCCCAGCGCCTGGGCCACAACTACATCGGCACCGAGCACCTGCTGCTGGGGCTCTTCGCCGTGCCCGAGGGGCTCGCGGCCCGCGTGCTTGCCGATCTCGGCGTCACCGAGCAGAGCATCGAGGCGGGGGTGAAGGAGGAGATCGGCGGGTGCGGCAACGCGATCGCCTACGACCTTCCGTTGACACCACGTGCCCAGGTGGTGCTCCAACACACTCTGCGAGAAGCGCTCCAGTTCGGTCACAACTACGTCGGCACCGAGCACATCCTGCTCGCCGTGATCACGGAAGGCGAGGGATTGGCCGCACGGCTCCTCGCCCGGGGAGGCGTGCGCTACGAGGACGCCCGGAACAAGTTCGTGGGTCTCCTTACGGGATCGGCTTGACCACCGAGTTTCTGCGCCGCACACCGCCCGGTGAGGTCCTGCAGTGGGTGGCCGACTCGGTCGGGCCCGGGGCGCGCGTCACTGCCATGCGCGCGATGCCCAGCAGCTGGCTGGCCAACCACGCCGTCGACGTCGTCGATCGGCGCGGCGCGACGCACGAGCTGGTGCTGCGCCGCTGGGCGCGTCCGGGATGGGAGCTCGGGGACCCGGAGATGACAGCCGCCCACGAGGCCGGCGTGCTCGAATTGCTCGCGGCATCTGCCGTCCCCGCGCCCGAGCTGGCCGCCGCCGACGCCGACGCAGACGCGTGCGACGTTCCGGCGCTGTTGGTCACGCGCCTCGCCGGCGAGCCACCGCCACCGCGCCCGTCCGACCTGTCCTCGTGCGTGACCGGATGTAGTGGCGGTCCGCGTGTGCACCGGCCGGGATACCGTCGCCGGACCCCGCCCACCCACCCCCGGCGCTCGCTCTGCTCGCGCCGACGTCCGGCGACGGCACCCGGCCGGTGCCTGCTCGAGAACGCCGGGCAGCAGTCCCTGCCTCACGACAACGCGAGCCGGGCACCGCACCGGTCGGCGCCCGGACCATTAGGCCCGCCAGGGCGAGACCCGGGTCGAAGACCCGAGCAGCCCCGCAGGGGCTGCGAGCAGGGGCTCGCCCGGTAAAGCGGGCCGTGTCCGGCGCCGCTACCGGTGCGGCGACCGGCGCCCACTGCCGGCGTGATCCGCAGCTTCGACGAACTGTCGCGTCATCACGGAGCTCCGCGCCGCCGGTAGTCGTCTCATCACGAAGGGGCTTGCGCTTGAGGCTCTAGTCGTCGCTCGCTCGGCTCTGACCGATCAGTCGCGCGACGCCCGGAACAGGCCCACCGGCTCGGGGATGCCCTTCATCACCACCGGGCCGAGCTCCTCGAACTGGACGTCCTCCCGGCCGTCGGCGATCTGGGCGCGGACGTGCTCGGACACGAGCAGCTCACCCGGCCCGGCCATGTCGACGATCCGGGCGGCGAGGTTGACGTCGTTGCCGATGAGGTCGTCGCCGCGCGCGGTCGGGCAACCCCAGTGCATTCCCATCCGGACCCACAGCGGCGCGGTGTCGGACGCCGCCTTCTCCAGGCGTTCGTGGAGCTCGAGGCACGTGCCCAGCGCGCTCACTGCGTCGGGGAACCACAGCATCAGCCCGTCGCCCAGCTCCTTCACGACCCGAGCGCCGGGCGGGAGCGTGTCGCGCACGATCTGGTCCTGAAGATCGAGGACCGCCAGCGCATCAGCGTCACCGCGCTCGGCGGTGAACTCGGTGAAGCCGACGATGTCGGTGAACGCGATCGCGCCCGATGGCGGGTTCACCGCTCGACAACCGCGATGCTGCCGCTCCCCACCTTCACCCGGATCTCGCCCTCGTCGCCCTCGTCGCAGTCGCAGCGAACTTTGCCGCTGCTCGAGCGCAGCGACGTCGCCGGTCGCAACCCCGGCGGCACCGAGATCGTGACCGAGCCCGAGTGCGCCTTCACGTCGACTCCGCCGGCCTCGGCGAGGCCCAGCTCCACGCTGCCGCTCCCGGTCTTGACCCGGGCGCCGCTCACAAGATCGGCCTCGACCGAGCCCGAGCCGGTCGCGAGGTCGGCTTCGCCGGCGCGCCCGACGCGCACGCGACCGCTCCCGGTCTTGAGCCGGCACCGCCCGGCGCACTGCTCGACCTCCACGTTGCCGGACCCGGTTCGGGCGTCGAGCGCCCGCACCGCCTCGACCTCGATGGTGCCGCTGCCGGTCGTGACCCGGGCGTCTCCCAGGCGACCCTCGAGCTCGACGTTCCCCGAGCCGGTACCCACGACCACATCGGTGCCCGCCGGGCAGCGCACCTTCACCCGCCCCGAGCCCTTGACCTCCACCCCATCGGGGCCCACCACGGGCTCGTCGCCCTTCTCGACCAGGATGTCGGCGCGGTCCTCGCCCGTGACCGTGACCTTGCCCGACCCGCTCGTCACGCGCAGCACCGCGCCGGTGGGAGCGGTGACGGTCTTCTCGCTTGGCACTACCCCATCATGAACCCATCGGAGGCACCGCGCCTCGTGACCGCGGTCACGCCCCTACTGCAATGAATCGACGGCACGCATGGCGGCGCCGCCCAGCTCCAGCAGCCGGTTGTCGCCGGCGAGGGCGCTGCCGAGCCCGTTGAGGGTCAGCGCCATCGAGAGCTCGCGCTCCGGATCACCCCACGCCCCCGAGCCGCCGTACCCGTAGTGCCCGAAGGCGTGCTCCGGCGCGCCCGCAGTCGTGATCACGCCGTGGTAGCCGAGGCGCCACATCATCGGGAACGCGATCACGAGGTCGGGCCGGTCGTTCTGCACCTCGGTGGCGCGCGCCACAGTCTTCTCCGACAGGAGCCGCACGCCGTCGAGCTCGCCGCCGTTGGCAAGGGCGGCGTACATGCGGGCGAGGGAACGGGCGGTGAAGCACCCGTTGCCCGACGGCATGGGGGCCTCGACCCACTCCGGCGTCACGCGCGCCTCGAGGAGCGTGGGCGGGAGCGCAGCCACGATGAGATCGGGATGGACGGTCAGGCCGAGCTGCTCGGCCAGCTGCACCATCTTCCCCGGGTCGTCGAGCAGCGCCCGGGCGTCCCGGCCCGTCGGCGGCAGGATCTGCACCAGCCGCTCGTGCTGGTCCCGCGGTAGCCCCACGTAGCAGCCGTCGAGCCCGAGCGGTTCGGCGATGTCGCCCTGGATGAACTCGCTGATCCCGACGCCCGTGACCCGGCGGATGAGCTCGCCCACGAGGAACCCGAACGTCACCGCGTGGTACCCGTTGGCGGTGCCAGGCTCGAACGCCGGCGCCATCGCCTCGATGCCGGAGATCATCGCCTCCCAGTCGAGGATCATGTCCGGTCCGGTCAGGAACGACGCGACGTCGAAGAGGCCCGCCTCGTGGCACAGCACCTGGCCGACGGTGATGTTCTCTTTGCCGTTGCTCCCGAACTCGGGCCAGTGCTCGGCGATGCGGTCGTCGTAGTCGAGCAGCCCGCGGTCGACGCAGATGTGCAGCGCGGTGGCCACCACGCCCTTGGTGGTGGAGTACGACACGGCGAGGGAGTCCTCCCGCCAGGGGTTGCCGCCATCCGCTAAGGGGGTGGCGTCGGCGACGCCGGTCCAGACGTCGACCACCGGCCGACCGCGGTGGTACACGCACACGGCCGCGCCACCCCGACCGATCGCCTCGACCTGGGTCGCCAGCGTCGACGCCACCGCCCCGAACCCGGGCTCGTAGGTGCCCTCGACCCCGGCTCCTCCCACCCGCGGCATGCTATTGCACAGGCTGTGAAAAAACCATAGGGTGGTTCGCGATGGCGACGACCAGCATCACCGCCAGCGGCCGGGAAGATGGCCGCTCGCTGCGGGCGGCTCGCACCCGCGACGCCGTCGTCGAGGCCCTCCTCTCCCTCAACGACGAGGGGAACCTGCGGCCCACCGCCCGGCAGATCGCCGACCGGGCCGGGGTGTCGCTGCGATCGGTGTACGTCCACTTCGAGGACCTCGAGGACCTGTTCAGCGCGGCCGCGGCCAAGCACTTCGAGCGCATGCTCGCCCTCTACGTGGCGCTGCCGACCGAGGGGCCGCTCGAGGAGCGTCTCGACGCGTTCCTCCACCAGCGGGCCCGGATCATCGAGGCGGCGGCGCCCGTACGGCGGGCCGCGCTCCTCCAAGAGCCCTTCTCGCCCGCGCTGGCCGAGGTCATGAACTTCTCCCGCAAGGCGGCCCGGGACGAGGTCGAGCGGGTCTTCGCCACCGAGCTCGACCGCGAACGGGGAAACGCCCGTCAGCGGCTGCTCGTCCAGCTCGACGTCGCCTCCGGCCCCGGCACCTGGGAGACGCTGCGGGTCCACGAGGGCCTCTCCGTCGACGAAGCCCAGATCGTGGTCCGGGAGATGATCACGAAGCTGCTGGACCACAGCTGATGGAAGTACTGCGGACCCCGGAGGATCGTTTCGCGTCCCTGCCCGGCTACCCGTTCGAGCCGCACTACGTGCACGTCCCCGACAGCGAAGGCGGCGAGCTGCGGGTGCACTACGTCGACGAAGGCACCGCCGACGCCGATCCCGTGCTCCTCCTCCACGGCGAGCCGTCGTGGAGCTTCCTCTACCGCAAGATGATCCCGGTGATCACCGCCGCCGGGCATCGGGCTGTCGCCCCCGACCTGGTCGGGTTCGGCCGCTCCGACAAGCCGTCGAAGCGCGACGACTACACCTACCAGCGCCACGTCGATTGGATGCGGGCGCTCCTGGAGCAGCTCGACCTGCGCAACGTCACGTTCGTCGGCCAGGACTGGGGCGGCCTCATCGGCCTGCGCCTCGTCGCCGAGCACCCCGACCGCTTCGCCCGCGTCGTCGCCGCCAACACGTTCCTCCCCACCGGCGACCGCGACCCCGGTGACGCCTTCCTCGCCTGGCAGAAGTTCTCCCAGGAGACGCCTACGTTCCCCGTCGGCCGGATCGTGAACGGCGGGTGCGTGACCGAGCTCTCCGACGACGTCGTCGCCGCCTACGACGCGCCGTTCCCCGACGAGACCTACAAGGAGGGCGCCCGCCAGTTCCCCCTGCTGGTGCCGACGTCCCCCTCGGACCCCGCCGCCGAGCCCAACCGGCGGGCGTGGGAGGTGCTGTCGAAGTTCGACAAGCCCTTCCTGACCGCGTTCAGCGACTCCGACCCGATCACGGGCGGGGCCGACCGGGTCCTCCAGGAATCCATTCCGGGGACGAAGGGCCGGCCCCACACCACGCTCGCGGGCGGAGGGCACTTCCTCCAGGAGGACGTGGGCGAGGAGCTGGCGCGGGTAGTGGTCGACTTCGTTGGGGCAACCTAGGGTCAGTCCTACCAGGGGGGAACCGTTGCGCCAGAGGGGGGAGCGCTCGGGGACGACGTTGGCGACGTTGCGCCGCCGCGTCGACGACCTCGACATCGGCCGCATCCTCGCGGTCGTCGTCCCCGTCGTCGCGCTCGTCTGCCTCGTCCGGGCCTGGCCCGTACCGGTCGGCCCGTTCCACCAGGCCGCGCCGCTGGGCGTCATCCTCGACGGCGCCCTGGGTGGCGGGCGCATCGCCCTCGTCGCCCTCGGCATCGCGCTGATCTACCGGGCCAACCGGGTCGTGAACTTCGCCCAGGGCGACCTGGGGTCGTTCCCGGTGACGATCATCGTCGTGCTCGTGATCAGCTTCGGCTGGAACTACTACCTCGGCGTCGCCACCGGCCTCGCCGCCGCCATCGTCCTCGGCATCCTGGTCGAGACGCTGATCATCCGGCGGTTCTTCAAGGCCCCCCGCCTCATCCTCACCGTGGCGACGATCGGAATCTCGCAGCTGCTCGTCGGGGCTTCGTTCTTCCTGATCAGCTCGGTCAGCGAGACCAGTTTCGGGAGCAGCGATCGCCTCGACGCGCCGTTCTCGCAGAGGTTCACGGTCGGCAAGACGATCTTCAACGAGAACGACATCATCGGCATGGTCGTCATACCGCTGTGCTTCATCGCACTGGCACTGTGGCTGCGCCGCTCGAACGTCGGCGTCGCCGTGCGGGCCAGCGCCGAACGGGCCGACCGCGCCGCCACCCTCGGCATCCCGGTGAAGCGCCTGCACACCATCGTGTGGACCGTCGCCACCGTGCTCGCCTTCGTCGGGATCTTCCTCCGCACCAGCAGCGTCGGCTTCGCCATCGGCAGCCCCGAGGGACAGGCGCTCGGCATCACCTTCTTCGTGCAGGCGCTGGCCGCGGCAGTCATCGGACGCATGGAACGGTTCGTCGTCATCGCCGCGGCTGCGCTGGGGCTCGGGATCATCGACAAAGCGATGGTCTTCCAGCCCGGCAACCGGCCCGCCTTCAACGACGCCGTGCTGTTCCTCATCGTCCTCGGCGCCCTGCTGCTGGTCCGGCGGCCGGGCCGGGGACGCGTCGACCCCGACCAGACCTCGACCTGGCAGGCGGTGCGCGAGATCCGCCCCATCCCCCGCGAGCTGGCCCGACTCCCCGAGGTGTGGGCGTTGCGCTGGATCCCGCCGGCGCTGTTGGCGGTCGGTCTCGTGACCCTGCCGCTGTGGCTCTCGCAGAGCCGCATGAACCTGGCGACCGTCACCGTCATCTTCGGGATCATCGGCCTCTCGTTGGTCGTGCTCACCGGCTGGGCCGGGCAGGTGAGCCTGGGGCAGATGGCGTTCGTCGGGGTCGGGGCGGCCGTTGGCGGCGGCCTCACCCACCACACGGGATGGGACCTCTCGCTCTCCGTCCTGGTAGCCGGGATCGTCGGCGCATTGGCCGCCACCGTCATCGGCATCCCCTCGCTGCGCCGACGCGGCTACACGCTGGCGGTGAGCACGCTGGCCTTCTCGGTGTTCGTCTCGTCGTACGCGTTGAACCGCGGGCTGTTCAACGAACAGCTCCCCGCCTTCCGGATCGACCGTCCCGACCTGTTCGGGGTCATCGACATCACGACCGAGACCCGCTTCTACTACCTGTCCCTCGCCGCCCTTGTGCTCGCGCTGTTCGTCGTGTACGGCCTGCGCCGCAGTCGCACCGGCCGGGTGCTGATCGGCATTCGCGAGAACGAACGCGCCGCCCAGTCCTACGGCGTCAACGCCGCCCGGACGACCCTCGCGGGCTTCGCCATCAGCGGCTTTCTCGCCGCCTTCGCCGGCGGTCTCTTCGTGCACCAGCAGACCGGTCTCGGCGTCGAGCCCTACTACCCGGTGAACAGCCTGAAGATCTTCACGATGGTCGTGATCGGCGGACTGGGCTCGGTGCCGGGCGCGCTGCTCGGCTCGACCTACGTGCAGTCGGTCGACTTCTTCCTCCCGAGCGACTGGCAGTTCTTCGCCACCGGCGTCGGCCTGTTGCTCGTGCTCATGATCCTGCCCGGCGGCCTCGGGGCCCTGCTCTACGAGGGACGCGACTGGATGCTGCGCCGGATCGCGGCGCGGCGCGGCCTCGTCGTCCCGAGCCTCGTCGCCGACCGCCGGGTCGAGGAGCCGCTCCCCGAGCCCGTGCTCGAAGAAGCCAAGGACGCGACGCGCAAAGAGCCGGCGGAGCTGGCGCCATGAGTGTCGAAGCTACGACCCGGCGTGGACCGATCGGCCGCTGGATGGACGGCATCACCGGCGGAGCCGCTTTCTTCCCCCTCTTCGTGCTGTTCGGGCTCAACGCCGTCGACGAGCTCGACCGCTACGCCTTCGGCCTGCTGCTGCCCGAGATCCGCGACCACTTCGGCCTGAGCAACCAGGGGATCCTGACAGTGGTGGCGCTGTCGTTCATCGCCGCCCTCGTGCTCGCCCTCCCGATCGGGTTCTACTCCGACCGTCTGAAGCGCACCCGCATCGCGGTGATCGGCGCCATCGGCTGGGGCGTGTTCTCCGTCATGACCGGGCTCGCGGTCACGGTGGTGATGCTGTCGCTCGCCCGCGTCGGCTCGGGTCTCGGTCGCGCCGTCAACGAGCCGGTTCACAACTCCCTGATCGCCGACTACTACGACATTCCCGTCCGGCCCAAGGTGTACTCGGTGCACCGGGCGGCGAACTCGGTGGGCCAGTTCCTGGGGCCGTTCCTCGGTGGCCTGCTCGCCTACTTCATGGGCTGGCGGGCGCCGTTCATCATCTTCGGGATCCCCACCGCGATCTTCGTGTTGCTCGCGCTCCGGCTGCGCGAGCCCGTGCGGGGCGGATTCGAGCGCGAGGCGATGGGTGCATCCGCCGAGGCGATCGCGACCGAGGAGCAGCCGCCGTCGTGGGCGGAGTCGTGGCGGATCGTGTGGCAGGTCCGCACCCTGCGCCGCCTCTTCTTCTCGCTTCCGTTCCTGGCAGTTGCGATCGTCGGCTTGCTGACATTGGGCTCGCTGTTCTACGAGGAGGTGTTCGGGCTCAACGAGGTCCAACGAGGCTTGATCGCCGGCGCGGTCGAGCCCGCCCAGATCGTCGGGTTCATGATCGGCATCCCGATCGCCACCCGACTCCTCGCCCGCGATCCCGGTCTGGTGCTGAAGTTCCTGGCGGTCGTGGCCACGTTCGTCGCCGTGGTCTGGGTCGGGTTCTCCCAGGCGCCCAACCTCCCGTTCGCCATCGCCACCAACGTCGTCATGTCGGCGGCCATCGGACTGCTGGCCCCGGGGATCTATACCGCCCTCTCGCTCACGATTCCGCCGAAGGTGCGTTCGTTCGGCTTCGCGGTCGCGGCGATCTGGATCATCCCCGGCCTGCTGGTGCTGCCGATCATCGGCGGCCTGTCCGACTCGTGGGGCATTCGCTCCGCGCTTCTGGTGATCGCGCCCGTCTTCGTGGTGGGCGGGTTGATCCTGGCGTCGGCGGGCAGCTTGGTGAAGGGCGACATGCAGCGGGTGTGGACCGCCGCCGCGGCGCAGTCGGAGGCCGCGTACCACCGACGCCAGGGAGAGTCCAAGCTGTTGCTCGTGCGCGGCGTCGACGTGGAGTACGACGGGGTGCAGGTGCTCTTCGGCATCGACTTCGAGGTCGACGAGGGCGAGATCGTCGCCCTCCTCGGCACCAACGGCGCCGGCAAGTCCACGTTGCTCAAGTCGATCTCGGGGCTGGTCGAGGCGAGCGGTGGCGCGATCATCTTCGACGGGCGCGACATGACCCACACCCCGCCCGACGAGATCGCCGGCCGCGGCGTCACCCAGGTACCGGGTGGCCAGGGCGTGTTCCCGTCGCTGACCGTCGCCGAGAACCTGCGACTCGCGGGCTGGCTCCACCGCCACGACGACAAGGAGGTGCACGAGGCGACCGAGCGGGTCTTCGGCTACTTCCCGGTGCTGCGCGACCGGCTCCACGAGACCGCCGGCAACCTCAGCGGCGGCCAGCAGCAGATGCTGACACTCGGGATGGCGTTCATCTCCCGCCCGCGCCTGCTGATGATCGACGAGCTGTCGCTCGGGTTGGCGCCGACCGTCATCTCGCAGCTGCTCGAGATCGTCAAGGGCCTGCGCGACCGCGGCACCACGATCATCCTGGTCGAGCAGTCGGTGAACCTCGCGCTCACGCTGGCCGAGACCGCCTACTTCATGGAGAAGGGCGAGATCCGCTTCCACGGCCCCACCGCCGAGCTCCTCGACCGCCCCGACGTGCTGCGCTCGGTCTTCCTCGAAGGGGCCGCGACCGGGGAAGCGGTGATGGCTGCGGGCAATGGGGACACCGGCGACGGCCAACGCGTGGCCGCGCGGTCCGACGACTCCCCCGCCGGGTCCGAACCCCGCCTCGCCGTCCACGACGTCTCGAAGCGCTTCGGCGGCATCGCCGCGGTCGCGGGGGTGTCGTTCTCGGTCGCGCCGGGTGAGATCGTCGGATTCATCGGCCCCAACGGCGCCGGCAAGACCACCCTCTTCGACGTCATCTCCGGTTTCTCCCCCGCCGACGGCGGCCGGGTCGAGCTCACCCGCGACGACGTCCTCCACGACATCACCCGCAAGCCCCCCCAAGCCCGCGCCCGACTCGGGCTGGGTCGGTCGTTCCAGGACGGCCGGCTGTTCCCCGCGCTCACCGTCGCCGAGACCATCGCGGTCGCGCTCGAGATGCAGGTGGAGGTGCGCGACCCGCTCGCGGCCGCGATGCACTTCCCCACCGTGGCCGGCTCGGAGGAGCGCGTCCGCGACCGCGTCGACGAGCTCATCGACCTGATGGGCCTGGGAGCGTTCCGCGACAAGTTCGTGCACGAGCTGTCGACCGGCAGTCGCCGCATCGTCGACCTCGCCTGCGTGCTCGGCCACGATCCGAGCGTGCTCCTCCTCGACGAACCGTCGAGCGGTATCGCCCAGCGCGAGGCCGAGGCGCTCGGACCGCTGCTGCTGCGGATCCGCGACACCCTGGGCGCGAGCCTGCTCGTCATCGAGCACGACCTGCCGCTGCTGTCGTCGGTGGCCGAGCGCATGATCGCACTCGACCTCGGCGAGATCGTCGCCGAGGGCACACCGACCGAAGTCGTGAACGACCCCACCGTCGTCGCCTCGTACCTCGGGACCACCGAGGCCACCATCGCCCGATCGGGCACCCATGCCGCCCTCGACACCGTGCTGACCGGCGGCGCCCCGGGCCCGAACTGAGACCTGACCTCCGACCAGAGGAGCGAACCAATGACCAAGACCAACGACCGTCCGACGACTTCCGGCGCGCCGCCGACGCGGAGCAACGGCACGAAGATGCTGCGGCGCTACGGGCCGTTCGGCCTCGTAATCGTGGTCGTCGCGATCATCGCGCTCGTGACCGTCGTCTTCAGCGGCGGTGACGACGACGAGGCCGGTGATGGCGCCACGGTCAAGAGCAAGGAGGAGCTGATCCGCTCGGGACCGATGACGCCGGAGAAGGCCGAGCTCCTCGGCGACGAGAACGTCGACTTCGGGCCCAACTGTGACCTCGAGACCGGGCGCATCATGGTGCCCACCGTCTACGCGCCACCGTGCGTCGAGCCGTTCACCGGCAACAACGGCGGGGCGACGTCACAGGGCGTCACCGGCGACACGATCAAACTCGTCGCCTACCAGGCCGACCCGGCCAAGGACCCGCTGCTGGCGAGCCAGATCAACGCCGCCGGCGCCGACGTCAGCCCCGAGAGCGCCATCGCCACCGGTGAGGGCTACGTCGAGTACTACGAGCAGTACTTCGAGACCTACGGCCGCGACGTCGAGATCGAGTTCTTCGTCGGCTCGGGTGCGTTCAACGACGAGGAGGCGGCCAAGGCCGACGCCATCGCCATCGCCGAGAAGAAGCCGTTCGCGGTGCTCAACGGCCCGGCCCAGGTGTCGCGGGTCTTCTCCGACGAGCTCGCGGCACGGGGCATCCTCTGCATCGGCCGCTGCGCACTTGCGATCCCGGAGGCGTTCACGAAGGAGCGCGCCCCGTACATCTGGTCCGTCGGTCCGTCGCCCGAGGAGGCCAGCCGGCTGGCGGCCGAGATGATCGGCAACTACGCCCCGCCGGGCCCGGCCGTGTTCGCCGGCGACCCCGCGCTCCAGGAGCAGGACCGCGTGTACGGCGCGATCCACTTCGAGACCCGTGACGGCGCCCAGAGGGAGGCGTTCGGGACCTTCAAGAAGGAGTTGAAGAGGAACGGGGTGGACGTGACCGTCGACGTTCCGTACGACGGCGACGACTTCCTCGCCAAGGCGGCGGAGAACGCCCGCACCGCGATCACGAAGCTCAAGGAGGCGGGCGCGACCACGGTCATCTTCTACGGCGACCCGATCACGCCGGGGTCGATGACCAAGGAAGCCACCGCGCAGGAGTTCTTCCCCGAGTGGATCCTCGGACCGTCCGTGCTCGCCGACACTTCGGTGTTCGCCCGCACCTTCGACCCGGACCAGTGGAAGAACGGGTTCGGGATCTCGCTCATCCCGGGCCGGGGCGAGCAGGAGACCCAGGACTCGTTCCGCATCTACCAGTGGTTCCACGGGACGGCACCGCCGAACAACACCTACGGCGTCATCGCGCCCGACTACGGGATCGTGTTCCGGGGCATCCACCTGGCCGGCCCGAAGCTCACGCCCGAGACGTTCCGCGACGGGTTGTTCCGGTTCCCGCCCACCGGCGGCGAGATCATGAACCCGAGCATCTCGTACGGCGACCACGGGATCTGGCCCTACACCGACCTCTGGGGCACCGACGACGCCGCCCTGGTGTGGTGGGACCCGGCCGCGGTCGGCGAGAACGAGATCGGTCAGAGCGGCAACGGCCTGTACCGGTACGCCAACAACGGTGCCCGCTACAAGCTGGGTGAGTGGCCCAAGACCGGCGAGGAGGCGGGCCTCCACGACGATGCCGCGTCGGTGACCATCTACACCGAGATCCCGGCGGAGGCCCGGGCACCGGACTACCCGTCGCCCGCGACGGGTTAGCTCCGTTCTGGAGCGCGTGGCTATCGGATTCCGGTAGCCACGCGCTCCACAGCGGTTAGTCCTTTACCGAGACCCACTTCTCGCCGTCGTAGCGGCGCACGACGCGCGCCGGGTTGCCGACCGCGACCGTGTTGTCGGGCAGGTCGTCGGCGACCACCGCGCCCGCGCCCACGACGACGTGGCGCCCGATGGTCGTCCCCGGCAGCACGACCACGCCCGTCCCGAGCCACGAACCGGCGCCGATGCGTACCGGCTCGTTGGCGGCGAACTGCACGCCGATGGGCTGGCTCACGTCCTCGTAGCCGTGGTTGGCGTCGGTGACGTAGACGTGGGGCCCGGTCCAGACGTCGTCGTCGATCTCGACGCTCGTGTGCCCGACGATCGCGCTCCCCTTGCCGATCACGCAGCGGTCGCCGATGCGGATCACACACTCCTGCTCCAGCACCTGGTCGGGCCCGACACCCGCCGACAGCGTCGAGTACGGGCCGATCACCGAGCCCTTGCCCAGGCGGATGTAGCGCTCTCCGAACAGCGCCGCCACCGGGAAGCACACCACCGTCTTGGGCCCGAACGCGCGGAAGCGCGCCGCCCGCCGGCTCCCGGGCTTGATCGCGCCGAGCCGAACCACCTGCTCCCAGACCCAGGCAATCGGGTCCGCCGGTTGCATCAGACCGGCGCGATCACGATGACCTGGTCGTGCTCGCCGAGCTCGACTGCCCGTGACTTGGGCGGGTTCATGACCACCTCGGGCTTTCCATTCGCCCCCTCGTCGATACGGAAGCCGATCGCGATCTCGCTCCTGGCACGCGCAGCCGCGACCACCCGGGCGTACGTCACCTGGCCCTGCACGTACCACGGGGCGGGTTGGAGCGCGAGCGCCGACCCCTCGACGTCGAAGAGGTCGGTCAGGACCGGCTCGAGGTCCGCCCGTTCGGACAGCTGGGCCATCAGGAGACTCGACAGCTCGTCGCTCACGACGAAGTCGTCGGCGCCGGTCGCCTGGGCCAGCTCGACGTCGCGGGAGTCGAGCAGCTCGGTGACGATCCGGCTGCGGCGCTCGCCGTCGCGAGCCAGCGCCCGCTGGAGCAGCAACAAGGTCAGCAGGGTACGGGCGTCGGCCTCCTCCGGAGACACGCCGCTGCGGTAGCCGAGGATGATGACCTTGTCGTAGCTGTGCTCGGCGACGAACTCGGTCAGCTGGTCGAGGTCGCCGTGGGTGGGCCGGAACGTCTCGACCAGATTGTCCAGCTGGACGTCGACGAGGTCGGTCGACTCGACCAGGTCGGTGTCGGCCAGAACGTCGACGGTCGATTCCGGTGGCACGAACTGGTCGAGCTCCCGCAGGATGATCGGGCCCAGCGGGTTCCACCCCACCATGAGCAGGTGCTCGGGCCGGTCGGGCGGCGGGGGCGACAGCACGACGTCGGAAGCGTCCTCGTCCCGGAAGCCGGTGAAGACGACGGTGTCGTCGTCCTCGGCCACCGCGATCACCGCGTCGCCGTCGGCGAACTTGGTGTCCATCGGCGGGTGCACCTTGATGGCCCCGTCGGCGGCTTGGCGGCCGATGATGGTCGACTCGTCGTAGGCGAGCAGCGCCTCGCCGAACGTATGGCCGGCGAGCTCGGGCGCGGGGTGGAAGTAGATCTCGTCGCCGTCGAAGTCGAGCAGGTCGCGGCACACCAGGCTCAGGCCGGCCTGGCGGCAGGCCTGGGCGGTGATGCGGGCGATGACGTCGGTGGCGCGCACGGTGATGACCCGGCCCCCGCTCGCCTCCCGCAACGCCCGGGCGGTCTCCTCGTCGCTGAGCTCGGCGACGACCGCGCACCGATCGAGGTCGGGATCGCTGCTCATGACGGCGAGGACCGCCTTCACCGCCTCGGCGTCCCCGACGCTCTCGTCGGCGCCGCCGGCGAGGACGACGACCGAGCGGGCCTGGCCCACGTTGACGATCTCGAGGTCCTTGGGGCTCGACGGATCCCCGGTGCGGCACACCACCTTGGTCGTGCCGGTGTCGCCCACCCGGTCGCGGATGAGCTGCTCCATCGTCATCTTCTCCTCGCCGGACAGAATGACGATGCATCCGCGCGACTGGTTCTCGTTGGCGATGCAGATCTCGGAGACGACCGTGTACACGCGCGGTGACCACCCCAGGATCAGGGTGTGGTCGTGCTCGACGACGAAGCTCCGACCCCGGCGGAGGTCGTCGAGCTTGGTCTCGACCGCGGCGACGATGAGGCCGATCAGCGCGGCGCCGATGATGACGCCCAGCAAGGTCACGAGCAGGGTCGTGACGCGCAGAGGCCAACCCTCGTCGCCGGAGAAGGTCCCGGGGTCGAGGATCCGCAGGAAGGCCTGCCAGAACCGCTCGAGCAGGGTCGGGTTCGTGTCGTCGTTGACGCCGACGTCGAAGATCGTGAGGATCACCGCGGCCACGAACACGAGCGCGATGGTCATCACCGCCATCCAGAGGATGATCCGGCCGGTGCCCTGGGCGATGGCGGAGTCGAACCGGTAGCGGAACCGGGCTCGGAGCGACGGGCCGGAACCCACCTTCTTCGCCGGCTGGACCTGGGTCATTCGGTACGCCTCCCTCGCTCGCGTGTCGCTCGCGCCGCGGCCCGAGCCTGCCGGAGCACGACCACCATCGCCACGACCGCGAGAATCACCAGCAGGATCGCCCCCGCCACCAGCACCGGTGGCCACCCGGTGTCGAGCTCCTCGGCGGGCATGCAGGCGGAATCTATCGACTCCGGTGCGATGATCCCGGGGTGCCCGAAGCTCGCCCGGCTGACCTCGCCGACGAGGACTTCTGCTACGTCACCACGACCGGGCGGCGCAGCGGCCGACTCCACACGATCGAGATCTGGTTCGCGGCCGCCGGCAACACCGTCTACCTCCTCTCCGGCGGCGGCGAGCGCGCCGACTGGATCAGGAACCTGCGCGCCGAACCTCGCGTCGGATTGCGGATCGCCGGCGAGGAGTGGGAGGCGCGCGCTCGGGTCGTGACCGATAACGACGAAGACGCACGCGTGCGGTGCCTGCTGGCAGCCAAGTACCAGGACTGGCGCGAGGGTCAGCCGTTGAGCGGGTGGGCCCGGACCGCGCTGCCGGTCGCGATCGAGGTCAGTCGTTAGTCAGGCGGTCAACTCATCTTGAGATAGCTGCGACTGATCGCACACGGCCGGAAGCCCATTGCCGCGTACATCAGCTTGGGCGTGTCGGCGGTCCGGGTCGAGATGGCCACCGGGCCCGCGCCCCGGGCGCGGGCGTCGGCGACGCAATGGGCGATGAGCGCGGTGGCGATGCCTCGGTGCCGGAACTCGGGCCGGGTGAACAGATCCTCGACGATGCCCACCCCGTCACGTCCGGGCCAGGACGAGAAGAAGGCGGCGTCGGTACCGTCGGCTCGGGCGAGCCAGAAGCGAAGGTCGGGCGCCTTGAGCTGCCTTGCCGTCACCATCTGCTCCGTGACGCCCGGTCCCCAGGCGTCGTGCTGGCCCTGCTCGACCTCCTCCTCGTGCGAGACCTGCCACAGCGCGGTCAGCGATCGCCAGTCGTCGTCCGACTCGACCGGCCGGATGTCCATGGACGCCGCCGACGCCCGCAGATCAGCCTCGAGCACCAGCTCGACGTGCGGATGGGGCTCGTACCCCTCGAGGACCAGACGCGCCTCGAACGCCGGCGGTGTGGCCGGATCGAGCATGACCTTGCGGTGACGCAGGCCGTCGTAGAGCTCGTCGGCGCGAGCCAGGACCCCGTCGATATCCGCGTCGGTGCTCGCCCGGACCCGGGAGATGAGGTTGGACTCGTGCACGTTCGGCGTGTCGGGGTTGTGGACGAAGCGCGCCCGCGGTTCGTCGACCACCGTGTTCCCCAGCTCGTTGTACGCGGCCCGCGCCTCGAAGATGCGGCGGACCAGATCGGCCTTGGTCACGTCGTTTGGGGGGACGGCGGTCAGTTGCGACGGGTGGCGATGCTGATCAGGTCGGTGGCGCCGGTGGCCGCGGCCCGCTTGCCGACGCTGCGGGGCGTGACGTCGACGTCGGTCGCCGTCGCCCGCAGCGCGCCCACGGTGCACTCCTCGCGGGGCCGGTGGGCGAACGGGTCGAAGCGGAAGTGGCGCATCGCGTTGCCGTGGGTGATGGCGTCGATCTCGTCGTCGGGCACGCCCACGGCCTCGAACGCGGTCATGGCGAACTCGGGCGAGGTCGGCCAGGTCGAGTCGGAGTGGGGGTAGTCACTCTCCCAGCAGATCGTCTCGACGCCGACCCGGTGGCGCTGCTCGAGCCCGGCGGTGTCGTCGATGAAGCACGTCACGATGCGCTCGCGGAACACCTCGCTGGGGAGCTTCCCGCCAAAGTCCTGGCCCGTCCACGCGTGGTGCCTGGTGTAGATCCAGTCGACCCGCTCGTGGAAGTACGGGATCCACCCGATCCCGCCCTCGGACAGCGAGACGTTGAGCGTGGGGAACTTGCGCAGCACCGGCGACCACAGCAGGTCGGCGGCCGCCTGCACGATGTTCACCGGCTGGAGGCTGATGAGCACGTCGATGGGCGCGTCGTCGGCGGTGATCACCAGCTGCGACGACGAACCGATGTGCAGGCACACGATCGTGCCCTCGTCCGCGCACGCCGACCAGAACGGGTCCCAGTGGTCGTCGTGGAAGCTCGGTAGACGGAGCTTGGCCGGGTTCTCCGAGAACGACACCGCGTGGCAACCCTTGGCCGACATGCGCCGGACCTCGGCGGCCATCGCGTCGGGATCCCAGATCGGCGGGAGCGCGAGCGGGATGAACCGACCCCGGTAGCTCCCGCACCACTCGTCGACGTGCCAGTCGTTGTACGCCTGCAGGATGGCGAGGGCGGCGTCCTTGTCCTTCGAGCGGGCGAACAGCTGGCCGCACAAGTTGGGGAAGGAGGAGAAGCACATCGACCCGATGACGCCGTTGGCGTCCATGTCGCGCACCCGGGCGTGGATGTCGTAGCAACCGTCCCGGATCTCATCGAAGGAGGTCGGCTCCATGCCGTACTCCTCCGGCGGGCGGCCGGCGACGGCGTTGAGCCCGATGTTGGGGATCTCCTTGCCCTCGTAGAGCCACACGTCGGTGCCGTCGTCCTTGCGGACGAGCCGGGGGGCGACGTCCTGGTACCGCTGCGGGAGCCGGCCCTCGAACACGTGCGGGGGCTCGACCGCGTGGTCGTCCACGCTCACCAGGACCATGTCGTCGATGCGCACCGGCTCCCCTTGTCGTCACGTGACGCAGGCGTCAGGATACCGACATGACCGCACCCACGGTTTCGGCGCCGCGCCCCGTGAGCGTGCGGCTCCTCGGTCTCCTCCTCGCCGGCGCCGCGGTCGCGGTCGCGCTCGGCGCATACGGCCAGGTGCACGACCCGACCCAGGAACAGCCCTACACGCTGTTCTTCTCCAACACGATCAACCTGAAGGTCTGGTTCGCGACGGTCGCGCTCGCGCTCGCGGGGCTCCAGCTCCTGCTGGCGGCTCGCCTCTACGGGAAGATCAACGTCCCGAAGAAGTCTCCGCCGTGGTTGGGCGACGCCCACCGCCTCACCGGCACGCTCGCGTTCCTGTTCAGTTTGCCGGTGGCGTACCACTGCCTCTGGGCCCTCGGGTTCCAGTCGACCGACACCCGGGTCGTGTTCCACTCGCTGTTCGGGTGCTTCTTCTACGGCGTCTTCACCATCAAGGTGCTGTCCGTGCGCCTGCACGGTATGCCCGACTGGCTGCTCCCGGTCGTCGGGGGCGTGACGTTCGCCGCACTCACCGGGCTGTGGGTGACGAGCAGCCTGTGGTTCATCACGTCGCGGCCGGCGGGCCTCCCGCTGTTCTGAGAGGAGCGCGGTGTTCAAGCGGATCGTGGCCGGTGCCGAAGCGCTCGCCCTGCTGGCGATCGCGGTGTTCGTGATCATGCTGTTCGCCAACGAGCCCGATGGCGGCGGCGGCGCGGCGGCGAGCGAGCCCGGCGCCGAGGTGTTCTCGGCGGAGTGCGCCCGGTGTCACGGCGCCGACGGCGGCGGCGGCATCGGGCCTCGCCTGTCCGGCGGCGCAGTCGTCGACGCCTACCCCGACGTCGCCGACGAGATCGACGTCGTGACCAACGGCAAGAACTCGATGCCATCGTTCGACGATCGGCTCTCTCCGAAGGAGATCGAGGAGGTCGTGGAGTACACCCGTACCCTCTAATCTCCGCCCGATGCGGCTGCTGGCGGCGGCGGCGATCGCGCTCGTCGCTGTCGCCGGGTGCGCCGACGACTCGGGGGAGCCTCGGCTGAGCAAGGATCGCTGGATCGAGCAGGCCGACGACATCTGTGAGCAGGAGAAGTCCGAGCAGCGCGACCTCGCCGTGCCCGACGCCGACCCGTTCGACCAGACCCTCACGGCCGCCCAGCTCGGGGCGATCGCCGACTACCTCCGGGCGTCGCTCGAGATCCAGGCCCGCGCCACCGATCGCCTCGGAAGTCTCGGGTTGCCCGACGACGACGCCGGCGAGATCGAAAACGTCCTCGAGCGCCGCCAGGACGGACGGCGCGCCGTCGAAGCCTCGATCGATGCCGCCCGCGCCGGCGACGTCGAGCAGTTCGCGATGAACTACCGGCAGGCCGTGGTCGAATACGGCAAGGCGAGCCAGCGGGCCCGCGAGTTCGGGCTCCGGGAGTGCGGCCAGCCATGAGGAAGCAGCCATGACCGACACGTCGCCGTCCGCCATCGTCGTCGGGCTGTTGTTCGACTTCCCCCAGGCCGATGGGGGTGAGAGCTTCGAGGAGGCGGCCCGCTTCGGCCTCGACGAAGTTGCCGCCGGCGGGCGGATCGACCGCCCGGTCGAGTTCGTGCACCGTCACGCCCGCGGGCTGCCGCTCGGGACCGAGCACGACGTGGTGCAGGCGTTCCTCGAGCTCGAGGAAGCGGGCGTGTTGCTCGTGCTGGGCCCGTCGATCAGCGACAACGGGCTCATCGTGCAGCCGCTGGCCGACGCCGCCGCGCTGCCGTGCATCAACTATACCGGCGGCGAGCGCACCCGGGGCGAGTTCATGTTCCACTACCAGATCGGGTCGCTCGAAGAGGAGCCGGCGGTCCTCGCGGCGCGGCTGGCGCAGCGGGGCCTGCGCCGCGCCGCCGTCATCCACGACCAG
>JBQTGU010000146.1:0-11885 GCA_052390575.1 Actinomycetota bacterium
GAGCCGCCCTCCTGGGACTGGGGGCCGGGTCCCCCCCCCGCCGTAGCGCGAGGGGGGTGGGGGTGCGGCGCGCTACGCTAGCGCGACCAGAAGAGGCGGTCAGCCCGCGAAGCTGAGCCGGCGGAAGCCCTCGGCGTAGGCGACGCCGGCAGCGCGACCGCCCTCCTCGGCCCGCTCCCGCAGGAACTGGCGGAACCACTCCCCCGTCTCCTCGAGCTGGCTCTCGTGGCAGAACAGGGCGTCGATCTTGCGCTCCATCGTGGGCGTGATGTCGATCCAGGTATTGGGCTCGAGCGTGCCCGAGAGGTACACGGTCTTCACGTCATGCACCTCGAGCCCCTCGGCCAGGTGCTCACTGAAGTAGTGGGGGTTCCCGGCCGAGGGTGCGACCGCGTCGAGGGTCGCCCAGCCCGTCACGCGATGGTCGCGGTGATTGAAGTACCGGTCACCGAAGAACACCGCCGTCGGGTCGGGACAGAGCACGACCTCGGGGCGGAGCTCTCGCACGTAGCGCGTGATGACGCCCCGCAACGCCTGGTCGTCGGGCAGCTCGCCGTCCGAGTAGTCGAGGTGGAAGTGGTCCACGAAGCCGAGCAGCGCGGCCGCCTTGGCCGTCTCGTCGATGCGGACCCGGGCGAGCTCGTCGAGGTCGGCATCGGGATCCTGCACACCCTTGTCGCCCCGGGTGGTGATCAACACCCAGATGTCGGCGCCGGCCTCGGCCCAGCCCGCGAGGGTGCCGCCGGCGGAGATCTCGGGGTCGTCCGGGTGGGCGTAGACCGCCAGCGCACTGGACGGCACCGGTGTCTCGACGCTCACTGCCGCCTTAGCTTAGTGAACCGTGGCACCGGCCGACGCGCGTGCTCCATTCGACTACGACTCCGATCCGGAGCGTTTCCTCCTCGCGGCGCGCCTCGCCGAGCGCACCGCGTCGACCGACCTCTACGCCCATATCGCGGAGCGGCTCACCGGGCTCGCGCCCGTGCTCGACCTCGGGTGTGGCCCCGGGGCGCTCGGCGGCGCGCTCCCCTTGGCCGCGACCGCGCTGGTCGGGCTCGACCGATCACCCGAGATGCTGCGCCGCAATCCCCTGCCGATGCGGGTGCGCGGCGACGCCACGGGACTGCCCTTCTCGAGTGACGTCTTCGGCGCGGTCGTGTCGATCAACGTCCTGTACCACTTGTCCAACCCGCGCCCCGCCATCGCCGAGGCGCAGCGCGTGCTCCGGCCGGGTGGGCTGTTCGCGGCCGCGACCACCAGCCGCCACGACTCGCCCGAGCTCGCCGGCGTGTGGCAGCCCGAGCCGTCCACCTTCGACTCCGAGGACGCCCCCGCGCTCGTCGCTGACGTCTTCGGCGACGTGGAGGTCGACGCATGGGACGCGCCGCTGGTCCGCTTGCCCGACCGCGCCACCGTGGCCGACTACCTGATGGCGCGGTTCTTCCCCCGGAAGGAGGCGGAGTCCGCCGCCCAGCGCGTCGAGGTGCCAATCGAGATCACCAAGCGGGGTGCCGTCGTCTACGCCCGCCGGTAGCCGTTACCAGCTGAGGTCGAGCACGCCGCGCATCGCGTCCTCGAACGCCTCGTCGTCCAGCGAGGTGCGGGCCGCGAGCACCATGTCGGCGTCGTCGCCCACCGGCCACCGGAGCCGGCGCTCGGTGCTCTCCACCGCGTCGGCGATCACCGCCGCCACCGGCTCGGGACCTTGGGGCTCGGCCCCACCCCGCAGCTTCTCGAACGAGGCCTGCCACTGCCGGTCGAGCTCGTCGTAGGGCGGGCTGTCCAGCGCATGGCGGGGCTCCTTGCCCTGGAACTCGGTGGCGAAGAAGCCCGGTTCGACCAGCCGTACCCGGACGCCGAAGTGGCCGAGCTCGTAGTGCAGCGCCTCCGACATGCCCTCGACCGCCCACTTCGACGCCGCGTACACACCGCCCAACGGCGGCGCCACCCGCCCCGCCAGCGACGTGACGTTGACGATGGTGCCGCTCCCCCGCTCCCGCATCCCCGGTGCGACCGCCTGGATCATGCGCATGGTCCCGAAGACATTCGTGTCGAACAGCCGCCGGGCGTCGGCCAGGGGAAGCTTCTCGATCGGGCCGACCACGCCGAAGCCGGCGTTGTTCACGAGCGCGTCGAGCGTCCCCGCCTTCGCCACCGCATCCTTCACCGAGGCGTCGTCGTCGACGTCGAGTCGGATCCGCTCGGCGACGTCGAGGTCGTCGAGCGACTCCGGCTTGCGGGCGGTGGCGACGACGTCGTGGCCCCGCTTGGTGAGCTCGACGGCGGTCGCCCGCCCGAACCCGGTCGAGCATCCCGTGATCAGTACTCGTGACATTCGCTCTCCTCAGTCGAGATCGTTCAACACTTTGACGACGCGGTCCATGTCGCCGTCGTCGACGTCCTTGTGGGTGACGAACCGGGCTCGGTCCCCCAGCGCCAGCGCCCAGATGCCCTCGGCTCGCAGCCGATCGAGGAGATCGCCAGGGATTCGGTCGAGATGCGCCCACACCATGTTGGTCTCGATCGCCACGGGGTCGACACTGCCCGGGAACCGCTCGGCCAGCACGTCGGCGAGCGCGCGGGCGCGACGGTGGTCGTCGGCGAGGCGCTCGACCATCGTGTCCAGCGCGACGAGTCCGGCGGCGGCGATCACCCCCGCCTGGCGCATCGCGCCGCCCAGCCGGCGCCGGTACGAGTGGGCTTTGCGGACCACATCGGTCGGCCCGACCAGCACCGACCCCACCGGCGCTCCCAGGCCCTTCGATATGCAGAACATCGCCGTCGTCGCCGGGGCCACCAGCTCGGCCGCGGGCACGCCGAGCGCGACTGACGCGTTCCAGATGCGGGCCCCGTCGCAGTGCACCGGGAGGTCGTGGCGCTGCGCGACCTCGCACACCCCCCGGATCTCGTTGACGCGCCACGGGCGCCCGTTGCCGTCGGCGTACGTGTTCTCGATGCTCAGCACCGACGCTTCCGGTTGTTCGCCGATCGCCGACTCGACGTCGGCGGGTACGAGCGCGCCGGCGCCGTCCGGCAGCGCGCGCACCTCGAACCCGGCGTCGGCGGTCGACTCCCCCTCGACTCGATAGACGTGGGCGCCGTCGGCGCACACCAGCGCGGTGCCGGGCCTTCCCAGCGCCCGCAGCGCGACCTGGTTGGCCATCGTGCCAGACGGCACGTACAGCCCGGCTTCCTTCCCGAGCAGCTCGGCGGCTCGCTCCTGGAGGCGGTTGATGGTCGGGTCCTCGCCGAAGACGTCGTCGCCTACCTCGGCGTCGGCCATCGCCCGCCGCATCGCGGGTGTGGGCGTGGTGATGGTGTCGGAGCGCAGGTCGATGCGCCCGTCCATCTCTATGGCCTCGCTCGCTGCGGCGCAGGATACCTGCGCCGCAGGCGCTCGCTCGGCGCTGAGTGGGCCGAGGGTCTCATTGGTCGTGCCCCTTCGTCTGTCCAATGGGTCTGATCAGGCCTTCCTGGATCACGGTGACCGCGAGCGTGCCGTCGCGGCAGAAGATCGCGCCCTCGGCCAGCCCCCGCGCGCCGTGGGCGGACGGGCTCCGCTGGTGGTACAGCAACCACTCGTCCGACCGGAACTGCCGGTGGAACCACATCGCGTGGTCGAGGCTGGCGATCTGGTAGTGGTCTTCCTTGTACGAGATCGCGTGCGGGAACATCGCGGTGTCGAGCAACGTGAGGTCGGACGCGTACGCGACGACGCACGCGTGCAGCAGCGGGTCGTCGGGTAGCGCGCCGTTGGCGCGGATCCACACGTCCTGCTCGGGTGGCCGGGGCTTCGGGTCGAGCCAGCGGGGATCCTCGACCGGGCGGGAGTCGATCGGCCGCTCACGCACCAACCACTCGGCGAAATCGGCGCCAAAGCGATCGAGGTAGGGCTCGATGCGCTCCTTGAACGTCGGCAGCGCGTCCGGGTCGGGGACCTCCGGCATCGGGTCCTGGTGGTCGGGGCCGGTCTCGTGGATCTGGAACGACGCCGCCAGGTTGAAGATCGCCTTCCCGTGCTGGATGGCGACGACGCGCCGGGTGGTGAAGCTGCGGCCGTCGCGGATGCGGTCGACCTCGTACACGATGGGGATGTTGGGGTCGCCCGGACGCAGGAAGTACGAGTGCAGCGAGTGCACGCCCCGGTCCTCGCCCACCGTGCGCCCCGCCGCGGTCAACGCCTGGGCGGCGACCTGCCCGCCGAAGACACGCTGGCGGTCCTCGTCGGGGCTCAGCCCCCGGAACAGGTTGACTTCGAGGGTCTCGAGCTCCAGCAGCGCCAAGAGCTCATCAAGCGGTTCACCCATCAGCCGAAGAAGACGGTGGCGGCGTCGTAGAGCTTGGGGTCGACGATCTTGAGCTCCTTCACGCCCTCTTCGATCGGCACGCGCACGATGTCGGTGCCGCGCAGCGCGACCATCTTCCCGAAGTCCTTCTCGTTGACCGCGTCGACGGCTTCGATACCGAAGCGGGTGGCGATGACCCGGTCGAAGGCAGTGGGCGTACCGCCCCGCAGGACGTGGCCGAGGATCGTGACCCGGGTCTCGAAACCGGTGCGGCGCTCGATCTCAGTCTGGATCTGGTTGCTGATGCCGCCCAGGCGCACATGACCGAACTCGTCCAGCTCCCCGGTCTGCGTCGCCATCGTCCCCTCGGCCGGGGTCGCCCCCTCGGCGACGACCACGATCGAGAACCCCGCGCCCCGGCGGTGGCGGTGTTCGATGCGCTCGCACACCTCGGCGATGTCGAAGGGCTCCTCCGGGATCAGGATCACGTCGGCACCGCCCGCCATTCCCGCGTAGGTCGCGATCCAGCCCGCGTGCCGGCCCATCACCTCCACGACCATGACACGGTCGTGGCTCTCGGCGGTGGTGTGCAGCCGGTCGATGGCATCGGTCGCGATCTGCACCGCGGTGTTGAACCCGAACGTGAAGTCGGTGGCCGACAGGTCGTTGTCGATCGTCTTGGGCACGCCGACCACGGCGACGCCGTCGCCACCGAGCTTGTTGGCGACGCCGAGGGTGTCCTCGCCGCCGATCGCGATCAGCGCATCGATCCGCTCCCGGCGCAGCGTGTCGAGCACCCGGGCGACACCGTCGTCGCTCTTGTAGGGGTTGGTACGAGAGGTGCCCAGGATGGTGCCGCCCCGGGGCAGGATCCCCCGGGTGTGGTTGGTGGTGAGCTCGGTCGTCTGGCACTCGATGACGCCCCGCCAGCCGGCCCGGAAGCCGGTGAAGGCGTGCCCATAGACCTCTTCTCCCTTGCGGACGGCGGCGCGAATGACCGCGTTCAGCCCGGGACAGTCGCCCCCGCCGGTGAGTACGCCGATCCTCATGCGAGCCCCATGCCTCCATCCTGCCGCAGTGTGCGGAAGGCGGGAAGTCCCGGTTCGGGGTCACCCGGCCGGTACCCTCGTTCGGCGTGAACCGCAAGGCGACCCGCCGACAGGTCGAGACCGCCGTCACGCCCATGCTGACGAAGGGCGAGCAGCTTCAGCGCTCGGGACCGGCCTGGGCCGTCGAGCATCGGGGCAAGGCGCCGCTGCTCTTCCGGGAGCGCGACCTCCACGAGGTGGTGCTGACCGACCAGCGGCTCATCCTCCTGACCCGGCCGCGCCGTCGCCGGCCCCTGGGCGTGAACAACCTCGTGCTCGCCAAGCGCTACACGACGTTCAGCCTCGAGCGTGCCCGGCGCCTGCGGCCGATGCTCCAGCTCCGGGTGCGCACCTCAGCCGACCGGGTCCTCGTACTCGAGTTCCGCCCCCGCGACCGACGCGTGGCCCGCGATCTCGCCGCCGCGGTCCGCGCGTCCGGGGACGTCCGCCCGAGGGGGCGCCCATCCCATCCGGTGGCGCGCGAAGCGGCAGCGCCCGAACCGGCCGCGCCCGAACCGGCCGCGCCCGAAGCGGCAGCGCCCGAACCGGCCGCGCCCGAAGCGGTGACGCCGGGACCGGCAGCGTCCGAACTGGTCAGGTTCGAGCCCCCCCCACCCGAAGTGCCCGTCGCTCCCGAGAAGCCGTCCCGCAAGGAGCAGCGCCGGGCCCGCAAGGAATCGAAGCGCGCCGCCAATGAGCAGACCGGCGCCGGGGAGGAAGCGCCGGAGCGCCGAAACCGCCCCGAGCGGCGCAAGCGATCGGACGGCCCCCCCGGCAGCTTCGAGCGCCGCAGCGGCAGGGACCGGCGCTCGGACTGGGGCGACGCCAAGACGTCCCGCAAACCGCGGCGGCAGGCGCTTAATAACACGAAGGAAAGCGACCGCGGCTCAGAAGGTGACGACATCATCGACCTCCTCGCCCCGTGAGCATCCGCTCTTGAGTGTGGTGGTGGCGCTCGACGCCGGCACCACCGGCGTCCGGTCGTTCGCGGTCGACGAGCACGGCCGGCCGAGAGCGTGGTCGTACCGCGAGTTCCCCCAACACTTCCCGCGACCGGGTTGGGTCGAGCACGAACCCGCCGACATCTGGGACGCCACCCTCGCGACCCTCGCCGAGGTGAACGACGCCCTCAGCCGCGAGGGCGAGACCGTCGCCGCCATCGGCATCACCAACCAGCGGGAGACCGCGGTCGTGTGGGACCGGGCGACGGGCAAGGCGCGCCACCGGGCGATCGTGTGGCAGGACCGCCGCACCGCCGCCCGCTGCGACGCGCTCAAGGAAGCGGGCCGCGAGCCGCTCGTCCGTGAGCGCACCGGCCTGGTGCTCGATCCCTATTTCTCCGCCACCAAGCTCGAGTGGCTCCTGACCGAGGGGGGCGTCGAAGCCGACGCCGACCTCGCGTGCGGCACCGTCGACACCTGGATCCTCTGGAATCTCACCGGGGGGGCGGACATTCCCGGGGTGCACGCGACCGAGCCCTCCAACGCCAGCCGCACCCTCCTCTACGACATCGACGCCCTCGACTGGTCGGACGAGCTGCTGTCCCTGTTCGGCATCCCTCGCTCCTGCCTCCCCGAAGTGCGGCCCAGCAGCGGACGCTTCGGCGTCACCGTCCCCGACCGCGCCGCCGGGCTCACCGTGCCCGTGAGCGGCATCGCCGGCGACCAGCAGGCGGCGCTGTTCGGCCAGGCCTGCTTCGAGATCGGCATGACCAAGAACACCTACGGCACCGGTTCGTTCGTGCTGATGAACCTCGGCCCCGACCACCCGCCGCCGACCGAGGGCCTGCTCACGAGCGTGGCCTGGGACCTCGGCGGCGGCACGATCGCCTACGCGATGGAGGGAGCGATCTTCGTCACCGGCGCCGCGATCCAGTGGCTGCGTGACGGCCTCGGCATCATCGCCGACGCGGCCGAGACCGGTCCCCTCGCCGCCAGCGTCGACGACACCGGCGGCGTGTACATCGTCCCCGCGTTCACCGGCCTGGGCTCGCCCTGGTGGGACCCGTATGCGCGCGGCGCGATCTTCGGGCTCACCCGAGGAAGCGGCCGCGCCCATCTTGCCCGCGCGGTCGTCGAGTCGATGGCCTGGCAGACCCTCGACGTTGTCGACGCCATCACCGCCGCCTGCGGGACCGAGGTCGCGGAGCTGCGGGTCGACGGGGGCGCGAGCGTGATGGACCTGCTCTGTCAGTTCCAGGCGGACGTGCTCGGCGTGCCGGTGCGGCGACCGGCGGTGAAGGAGACGACCGCGCTGGGCGCGGCGTATCTCGCCGGCATCGCCGAGGGCGTGTGGTCGTCACCCGCCGAGGCGGCGGGGAGTTGGGCGGAGGAGGCGGCCTACCAGCCCGCGATGGCGACCGACGAGGTCGTCCGCCGGCGAGAAGGATGGCTGCGGGCGGTCGAGCGCTCCCGCGGCTGGGCCCGCGAGGAGTAGCCGCAGCTACGCGGCTGCGACCGGCTGGAGCGTCTGCACCGGCACCGACTCCACCGGCACGTCTTCGGCCTTCTTGGTCGCGTAGGTGTCGACGTACTCGTAGCCCGAGAGCAGCTGGATCTCGAACATCACCTCGTCGGTGATCTGGCGCAGCACGATGCGCTCGTCCTGCCGGTCGACGTAATGCGCGAGCGGGATGGGATCCCCGAAGCAGATCGTGACCTTGCGGAAGAACCGCGGCAGCTTGGCGTCGGTGGCCTGGATCTCGTCGGTGCCGACCATGCCGACGGGCACGATCGGCGCACCCGTGCGCAACGCCAGCCGGGCCACGCCGGTGTGGCCCCGGTGCAGGTACCCGTCGCGGGTCCGGGTGCCCTCGGGGTAGATCCCGAACGTCCCGCCCTGCTCCAGCACGTCGGTCGCCGACGCCAGTGCCCGCTCGCTGGCGCTGCCGCCTTCGCGCCGGATCGGGATCTGGCCCACCGCACTGAAGAACCACTTCGTCTTCCACGAGTCGAAGTACTCGGCCTTGGCCACGAACGTCACCCGGCGGCGGATCACCAGCGGCAGGAACAGCGAGTCCATGAACGAGCGGTGGTTCGCGGCCAGGATCACCGGCCCGTGCTTGGGCACGTGGCCCTTGCCCTCGACCCGCACGCGATAGAGCACGCGCAGCAGCGGCGTGAGGATCGCCTTCAGCACCCAGTACGCCATCTCTATTGCCTCACTTGCTGCGGCGCAGGGTACCTGCGCCGCCGGCGCTCGCTCGGACGCCACGGGGATCCGTCGTGGCTTGGTCGTGCCGATTCCACCGCGGCCGAAGCCTACGGCCGGACCCCGCGCGCGTTCTTGACCGGGTGGTCAAGCGCTCCTACCCTCCCCGCGACCATGCGGCGCAAGCTCACGCAACGGGGCAAGGAACGGCGGCGCCAGCTCATGGACCATGCCGCCGAGCTGTTCGCGGAGCGCGGCTACCACCCGACGTCGGTCGCCGACATCGTCGAGAGCCTGGGCGTCGGCAAGGGCGTCTTCTACTGGTACTTCTCCTCCAAGGAGGAGCTGCTCGCCGAGATCCTCAAGTCCTCACACCAGGATCTGCGCCGCCGCCAGCAACAGGCGATCGCGGACGAGCCCAACCCGGTGGAGCGCATCGAGCTCGGGATCCGCGCGTCGATGCAGTGGTTCTGCGAGCACCGCAAGCACTTCACCATCTTCCAGTTCGCCGCCAGCGACGAGCGCTTCGCGCCGGTGCTGCGCCGCAACCAGGAGGTGGCGATCGCCGACGCGGTGCGCCACATCAAGGACGGGATCGTCGAGGGCCGAATCGCCGACCAGGATCCCGAGGTGCTCGCCCAGGCCGTCGTCGGCGTGGTCGAGCAGCTGACCCAGACCTACATCTTCGAGCGCAGCGAACCGGTCGACCGCGCCGCCGACGCCGCCGTCTCGTTCTGCCTCAACGGCCTCTGCGGCCCGGAGCCGATCTCCTAGGAGCTGCCATCGCCTCACCGGGGGCCGGGGTCCCCCGGCCCCCGGGCAGTCAGCTGCGTGCGGGAGCGGCGAGCGAAGCGAGCGCGACCAAGAGAGTCAGCCGAGCTTCGTCAGCGCCTTGCGGATGCCGCGCACGGCCTGACCGATGCGGTGCTCGTTCTCGACCAGCGCGAAGCGCACGAACCCTTCGCCGCCGGTACCGAACCCGACGCCGGGCGACACCGCGACCTTGGCCTCCTTCACCAACAGCTTGGAGAACTCGAGGCTGCCGAGCTCCTCGTAGGGAGCCGGGATCGGTGCCCACACGAACATCGTCCCCCGGGGCCGCTCGACCTCCCACCCGACCCGGCCGAGCCCGTCGATGAGCGCGTCGCGCCGGCCGCGGTAGATGCGGTTCACCTCGAGCGGGTAGTCGGGCGCCTCGTTCATCGCGACGATCGCCGCGATCTGGATCGGCTGGAACGTCCCGTAGTCGAGATAGCTCTTGAGCCGGCCCAGGGCTGCGACCACGTCGGCGTTCCCGAGCAGGAACCCGACCCGCCAGCCCGCCATCGAGAACGACTTCGTCAACGTGTAGAGCTCGACCGCGACTTCGGACGCGCCGGGCACCTGCAGGATTGAGGGCGGCTCGTAGCCGTCGAAGCCGAGGTCGGCGTAGGCGAAGTCGTGCACCAGCAGGATGTCGTGTTCGCGCGCGAACTCGACCATGCGGGTCATGTAGTCGAGGTCGACGCAGCTCGTGGTCGGGTTGTGCGGGAACGACAGCACGATCACCCGGGGCCGCGGCCACGACTCGTCCCACGCCTCGACCAGGTTGTCGAGGAAGTTCTGCTCCGGCCCCAGCCGGACGTGGCGCACGTCGGCTCCGGCGAGGATCGGCCCCCAGATGTGGATCGGGTACGACGGGCTCGGCACCATGGCGGCGTCGCCCGGGCCCAGCAGCACCCACATGAGGTGCGAGAAGCCCTCCTTGGCGCCGATGGTGGTGCAGGCCTGGGTCTCGGGATCGAGCTCCACGCCGAAGCGGCGGCGGTACAGGTCGGTGATCGCCAGGCGCAGCTTCGGGATGCCCCGGCTGGCGGAGTAGCGGTGGTTCTTCGCGTTACGCACAGCCTCGCCGAGCTTGTCGACCGCGACCGGTGGCGAGGGGATGTCGGGATTGCCGAACCCGAGGTCGATGACGTCCTCGCCGGCGCGCCGGGCATCCATCTTCAATAGGTCGATGGTGGCGAAGACGTACGGCGGCAATTCGTTGATCCGCCTGAATTCCACGACACGACGGTACCAGTCCACTTTGGTGTCTCCACTACGTTTCCGGGCGTGATCGACGCCGTGCTCCTCGACGTCGGCGGCATCTTCGTGCTCCCCGACCACGACCGGATCAGCGCGGCGATCGCCCGCGCCGGTGTCGATGTCGACCGCGCCCGACTGGACCGCGCGCACTACGAAGGCGTGAGCGTCCTCTCGGAGTTCAAAGAGGGCGACCGCGAGGTCTGGAAGGCGTACAACCGGGTCTATGCACGCGCGTGCGGTGTGCCGGAGGAAGCCATCGAGGAAACGGTGGAGCACCTGCTGAACGAGTTCTCCACCGGCGCGGTGTGGAGCCGGGTCGTCCCCGGGTCGGTCGAGGCGTTGCGGGCACTGGCCGCCCTGGACGTGCGCCTGGCGATCGTCTCGAACGCCGACGGCAACGCCGAGGAGAGACTCCTGGAGCAGAGGGTCTGCCAGGTCGGGCGAGGGCCGGGCGTCGAGGTCGACACCATCCTCGACTCCGAGGTCGTGGGGGTAGCGAAGCCCGATCCCCGCATCTTCGAAATGGCGCTCGACCGGCTCGGCGTCCCGGCCGACCGGGCAATGCACGTGGGTGACACCCCCGCCGCCGACGTCGACGGTGCCCGCGCCGCCGGCGTCCGGCCGGTGCTGGTTGACCCGTACGACCTGCACCGCCGGCTCGAGGTGGAGCGGGTGCCGGTACTCGCCGACGTCGTGGAGATCGTCGCCGCCGCCAACGCGTGACCCGATGTCCCGAATGTCCGAATCAGGGCGGGGGCAGGCTCAAGTCTCGACCCACCACCCGCCGATACGTATGGCATGACGCGGTGGTGGAAGAAGCAGATCCGGCGTCGGCGCGTGGTCCTTCGCCCGCTCGCGCCCGTCCGCTACGCCTGATCGCAACCCCCAGGCGTCAGCGATAGCCCGTTGTGTCGGCGGGTTTGTCGGCGTCCTGCACCTCGACGACATATCTCCACGCATCAGGCTGGCTGCCGTCGAGATCGGTGAAGCCGTAGACCTTCGCGAGCTGCCCGCTCGACAGCGACTGTCCGTTCCAGCGCGACACGTCGGGATCTTGGGCAAGCGCCGCCACGGCCCGGCCGACGAACGCCGGGCTCTCGGAAATCGCGAAATGGGGGCTGAACTGTGTCGCGTCACGCCAGTTCGATTCGGTGACGCCGAACTCGTCGAGCATGAACTCGGATCGCAGCCAACCGGGCGTGAGTGACACGGCGGTCGCGCCGTGCGGCTCCAGCTCGTGCGCCAGCGCGAACGCCATCCGATTCACTGCCGCCTTGGCCAGGTCGTAGAAGAA
>JBQTGU010000147.1:0-17033 GCA_052390575.1 Actinomycetota bacterium
GTCGCAACACCCCCCCCCCCCCTGGGCGTTGGGGCGCCCCCCCCCCCCGCCGGGGGCGGGGGTGCCCCCGCCCCGGGACACCCCGCTGGGGGGGGGCGCGGCGCGCTACGCCCCCGCGACCAGAAGAGTTAGCGGGGGGCGGGCAGGCCCTCCCCCCGGCCCCCTCCCGGCGCGACTTGTGACGCCACGCGAGTTGGTCGGGCCGGCAAAGCCGGCCCTCGGGCGGAAACGCCGGTGCGGCGCAACACACCCTGGATGAGCGCGCGCCCACCCAGGGACCTGCGGCCATGTGGCTAACCGCCGCTGTCCGCTGCGCCAAGGTCCTAACCGTCGCGGTCAGGCTGGCCACCCCGAGAGTGGCTGGTCACGCTATGCGTGCAGATGTGGAGCGGACTCCTCAACCCTACGCCCACGCGAAAACTTGTCACAACGTCGCGACTTCTGGCCCCCAAGAAGAGCTAGAGCGCCGGGAAGTAACCACCATCCACCGGGTACACCTGCCCGGTGATCCATTCGGCGGCGTCGCTGCACAGCAGGACCGCGAGCGGCGCGGGGTCACCGACCTCTCCGAGGCGACCGACCGGGTAGGCACGGGAGAGGCGCTGCTCCAACTCGGGTTGGTGCTCGATGGCGTCGGCCAGCGCGCCGTGCTTCATGGAACCCAATGCGATGCAGTTGACCGTCACGCCCTGGCGGCCGACCTCGGCGGCGAGGCCACGCGAGAACCCCATGGCCGCGGCCTTGGCCGCGCCGTAGACGGCCTGCTTGCGTTCGCCCTTGCGCCCGGCGTCGGAGACGATCGTGAGGATGCGCCCCCACTCCTTCTCGACCATGAACGGGAGGTAGGCGCGGGTGACCCCGAGCACGGCGGCGAGGTTGAGCCGGATGAGCGGGTCCCACTCCTCCGGACCGGTCTCCACGAACGACTTCACGGTGATGCCCTCGGGCGGGATGCCGGCGTTGTTGACGAGGATGTCGACCGGCCCGGTCTCCCGAACCATCGCGGGCACGCTTTCCCCGTCGGCGACGTCGGCCACGACCGGCCGGGCGCTGAGCCCCTCCTCGCCGATCTCGGCCGCGACCTTCTCCGCCCGCTCGCGGTGCAGGTCGTTGATCCACACCTCGGCGCCTGCCCGGGCCATCTGGATGGCGATGGCCCGTCCCACGCCGGCGCCGGACCCGGTGACGAGGGCGACGCGCCCGGCGATGAAGTTCGACCAGTCGCGGATCATGCGACGATCAGACTTCCATGATCACCGGGATGACCGCAGGTCGACGCCGGGTGCGCTCGTTGATGAACTTCCCGAGGGCGCGGCGGGCGTGGCGCCGCAGCGTGTCGAAGTCGGTCGCGCCCTCCTCGGCCGCCTCGGCCAGCGAGGCCAGCACCGCCTCCTTGGCCTCGCCGATCAGCTCCTCGGCCTCGGGGGCGTAGACCCAGCCCCGGGTGACGATCTCGGGCCCGGTCACCACTTCGCCCGAGGTGGCGTCGACGGTGACGATCACGACGACGACGCCCTCCTCCGCCAGGCTCCGGCGGTCGCGCAGCACGCCGTGGCCGACGTCGCCGACGATTCCGTCGACGTACAGGTACCCGGCCGGCACCGCCCGCTGTTCGAGCTCGACGCCGTCGCGATCGAGGGTGACGGCGTCGCCGTCCTCGCACACGATGATCTTCTCGGGCGCGATGCCGACCTCCGCGGCCAGCTGGGCGTGGTGGACCATGTGGCGGTACTCGCCGTGGACGGGGACGAAGTACTCCGGCTGCAGAAGGTTGAGCACGAACTTCAGCTCCTCCTGGGAAGCGTGCCCGGAGACGTGGACAGGTGCGTTGCCGCCGTGCACGACCTCGGCCCCGGCTCGGTGGAGCGAGTCGATGACCCGTCCGACGTTGGACTCGTTGCCCGGGATCGCGTGGGCCGAGATCACCACCACGTCGTCCTCGTTGACCTTCACCCACTTGTGCTCGTGCGCCGCCATGAGGGCGAGCGCGCTCAGGGGCTCCCCCTGCGACCCGGTGCACACCACGCAGATCTCTCCCGGTGCGAAGCGGGCGGTCTCCTCGATGTCGACCACCGAGTCGGGCGGGAGATCGAGCAGGCCCATCTCCCGGCCCAGGCTGACGTTCTGAACCATCGACCGGCCGATGAACGCGACTTTCCGGCCCGCGCCCACGGCCGCCCGGACGACCTGCTGCACCCGGTGCAGGTGGGAGGCGAAGGAGGCGACGATGAATCGCTCGTCGGGGTGCTCGCGGAACAGCGCCCGCATCGAGCCGCCCACGGTCGATTCCGACGGGGTGAAGCCGGGCCGCTCGGCGTTGGTGGAGTCGGAGAGCAGCAGGCGGACGCCGCCGTCGCGCCGGGCGATCTCCCCCAGCAGCGCGAGATCGGTCTTGCGCCCGTCGACCGGGGTGAGGTCGAGCTTGAAGTCCCCGGTGTGGAGGATGGTCCCGGCGGGCGTGTAGTAGGCGGTGGCGAGCGCGTGCGGCACCGAGTGCGTGACCGGGATGAACTCGAGATCGAACGGTCCGATGTTGCGTCGTTCGCCGTCGGTGACGGGGCGCAAATCGGTGCGGTCGAGCATGCCCGCCTCGTCGATGCGGTTGCGGGCAAGCCCGAGCGACAGCTTCGTGCCGTAGATCGGCACCGGCACGTCACGCAGGAGGAAGGCGAGACCGCCGGCGTGGTCCTCGTGGGCGTGGGTGAGCACGACCCCCTCGACCCGGTCGGCGTTGTCGCGCAGGTAGGTGAAGTCGGGGAGCACGAGATCGACGCCGGGCATGTCGGCTTCGGGGAACATGAGCCCGCAGTCGACGACGAGGATGCGTCCCTCGACCTCGAGGCAGAAGCAGTTGCGCCCGATCTCGCCCAGCCCACCGAGGAACACGATGCGCACCGCACCGGACTTCAACGGCGCGATCCCGACGCTCATGTCGGGCGACGGTAGCACCGGGCGCGCGCGTCGCTTGCGCACGCGAAACGGCCGCTCCGGGGGGAGGAGCGGCCGCTCGCGTGTGTCGGGGAAGTGTGATTACGCGGAGGCTGCCTCTCGGTCCTTCGCCACCTCGTCGAGGCTCGCGTACTCCTCGCCGGTGTCGACCCAGTCCTCGAACTGGATCACGCCCAACTCGGTGAAGCGCTCACGCAGCCAGCCGTCGCCGGCGTCGAGCAGCCCGAGCTTCTTGCAGTTGGGCACGATCTTCGAGAACAGCAGAGCCTGGAACGTCGCCCGCTCCGGCGCCTGCATCACGATCTTCACCGCCTCCTTGACGTCGACGCCGAAGTGGTCCCAGACCTCCTGCTGGAGGAACCGGTCCCGCATGCGCACGGCCGCCTCGAACGCGAACTCCTGACGCTCGCGGATCTCGGACGCGTCCAGCTCCTGGTAGTACTCCTGGAGCGACAGCACGCCGAACGCCACGTGGCGGGCCTCGTCGGCCATCACGTAGCGCAACAGCTGCTTGAGCAGGGGCTCGGTCGTCATCTGCTGGATGAACCCGAACGCCGCCAGCGCCAGGCCCTCCACCATGATCTGCATCCCGAGGTAGGTCATGTCCCACCGCGAGTCGTTGATGATGTCGTCGAGCAGCAGCCGCAGGTGGGCGTTGATCGGGTAGTGACCCGACAGCTTCTCGTCGAGATACTTGGCGAACACCTCGACGTGGCGGGCCTCGTCCATCACCTGGGTGGCGGCGTAGTACTTGGCATCGATCCACGGGACGGTCTCGACGACCTTGGCCGTGCAGATCAGGGCGCCCTGCTCACCGTGCAGGAACTGCGACAGCGTCCAGTTCTGCGATTGCACGCCGAACTCGAGCCACTCCTTGTCGCCCCAGTTGGCGAAGGGCGTCCCGGCGACGTCGAGCTCGGGGCCGAACGTCATGTTGTTCGCGAGCGCGTTGGCCAGGACGACGTGCTCCTGGTCGACGTCGGTGTCCCAGGGAAGGTCGGTCTGGGCGTTCCACTGGGACTTCTTGGCCCGCTCGTAGAGCTTGCCGAGGGCGGCGCGGCTGCGCTCGTAGTCCCAGGTGAAGATGGCGTCGCCATGCGACGTGACGTTGTGAGCGATCTCGTCGACGTCGGTGTTGGTGACGGCGAGGATGGACTCCAGGTCGTCGACCTCGTCGCGGCCGATCATCTCGAGGTTGCTGGCCATGGAACTACCCCTTCTCTGTCGGGAATCCGGGAAGCACGAACTGACGGACGAGCGTGCGGACCGACGCGTCGTCGGTCAGGTCGACGGGGGCGTCGGCGGAGCACGCGTGGGCGTACGCATAGGCGAGGGTGAGACGGACGACCCACTCCCCCGCGGTGGCGGCGGCATCGGGCGGGAGGAACCGCTCGAAGCACGGAGCGAGCGCCCGGCCGGCGTGGGAGAGGAACTTGTCGCCGCCGTCGAAGGTGACGGATGGGAGCACGATCTCGGCCTCGTGGGCGAGGACGAAGCGCAGGGCGTCGTGGCCGGCGAGCTCGCGGGCCGCGCCCAACATCACCGAGACGACGGCGTCCTCGAGCGAGTCGAGCTCGGCCGCCTCGGCCCGGAGCTTCGTTGCCACGCGGTCGCCCTCGGCGGCGACGGCCACGGCCACCAGCGGGCGCTTCCCGCCGAAGTGGCGATAGAGGGTGGCCCGGGCACAGCCCGCTTCGCGGGCGACATCGTCGAGGGTGGTCTTCGACAGGCCGTGGCGGGCGATGCAGGCCAGCAGGGCGTCGACCGCGCGGGTACGGACGTCGGCCGGGTGGGAAGGCGCCGACGGGCGGGGCGGTGCAGCAACGGGCATCACCGCGGTCATACCTGAGACGCTAAACCTCGAAACGTCTCACCGTCAATGTGTCGCGCGTCACCTCTGGCCGGATACGTGGGACCAATGTCATTGCGGCCAGGGACCCGATCCCCCATGCTGACGGTCATGCGCAGGATCGTCGTGCTCGCCTTCCCCGGAATGCAGTCGCTCGACGTCGCCGGGCCGGTGGAGGTCTTCGCCGCCGCCGGTGACTACGACGTCGAGGTGGTCGCCCCCACCGCCGGGCGGGTGGCCGCCCACAGCAGCCTCGAGCTGTACGTCGAGCGGGCCCTGGCCGACGTCCGGGGCCCGCTCGACACGCTGTTGATCGCCGGCGGCGAGGGCACGCCCGCGGTCATGACCGACGCCGACCTGCTCGCCACCGTGCGGGCGCTGGCGCCGGCGAGCCGCCGGCTGGCCTCGGTCTGCAGCGGCGCGTTCGTGCTCGCCGGGGCCGGGCTCCTCGACGGTCGCCGGGCCACCACCCATTGGGGGTCGTGCGACCTGCTGACCCGGATGTACCCGGGGGTGACGGTGGAGCCCGACTCGATCTTCGTGCGCGACGGCGATGTGTGGACCTCGGCCGGCGTCACCGCCGGCATCGACCTCGCCCTGGCAATGGTCGAGGACGACCTCGGACGCGACATCGCGCTGGAGATCGCCCGGCGGCTGGTCGTCTTCCTCAAGCGACCCGGCGGTCAGTCGCAGTTCAGCGCCCAGCTCGCCGGGCAGTTCGCCGACCGCGAGCCGCTGCGGGAGCTCCAGGGTTGGATCGCCGACCACGTCGGCGACGACCTGAGCGTCGAGCACCTCGCCGCCGAGGTCGCCATGAGCGAACGCAACTTCTCGCGGGCGTTCCACCGCGAGGTCGGCATGACACCGGCGCGCTTCGTCGAGCGCACCCGGGTCGACGCCGCCCGCCGTCAGCTCGAGGAGTCGACGATGTCGATCGACGAGATCGCGCGCCGGAGCGGGTTCGGGACCGCCGAGACCATGCGCCGCACGTTCCTGCGGGTGCTCCAGGTGACCCCCAGCGACTACCGCAACCGTTTCCGCATGCCATCCCACCAACGACAGCCCATCCCACGACAGAAAGCGAGCGCCTGATGCCGTTCACGACCGGAGTACTGCTGTTCGACGACGCCGAGGAGCTCGACTTCGCCGGGCCGTGGGAGGTGTTCACCATGGCGCGGATGGAGGGCGACAAGGTCGTCACCATCGCCGAGCGGAACGAGCCGGTCCGTGCCGCCAAGGGCATGCGGGTGCTCCCCGACCACACCTATGAGGACGCGCCACCCCTCGACGTGCTCGTGATCCCCGGGGGCGAGGGCACCCGCCGCGAGGACCCCGCCCGTCTCGACTGGATCAAGTCGGCCGCGGCCGACTGCACCTGGGTGACGAGCGTGTGCACCGGCTCGTACCTCCTGCACGCGGCCGGTCTCGCCGCCGACCGCCAGGTGACGACGCATTGGGGCTACGTCGACAAGCTGCGCGAGCAAGGGGCCACGGTGCTCGAGGACATCCGCTACGTGCGCGACGGCAACGTCGTGACCGCCGCCGGCGTGTCCGCCGGCATCGACATGGCGCTGTGGGTCGTAGGCCAGCTCTACGGGATCCCCCACGCCCGGGTCGTGCAGCGTCTGATGGAGTACGACCCCGCGCCCCCGTACGCCGCCGAGGTCTGACCGTCTTTTGGAGATCAGGCCGGCGCGAGGATCCCGCCCAGCAGCTGGGCCCGCACCAGTTGCCGCACCTCGGCCGGGTCGTCCATGTCCCATTGCCCCGGCGAGCCGATGAGCGAGAGCAGCATTCGGCCCACGTAGTCGGCGGCCTGTTCGAGGTCGAGCCCCGGTCGGAGGCGACCCGCCGCCCGTTCCCGCTCCAGGTACGGGAGGAGGAACGCGGTGATGAACTGCAGCACCCGGTGCTGCTCGACGGTCAGCAGCGGCAGGAGTCGCTCGGGCTCGGTGACGAGCACCTTCTGGAGCACCTCGTGCTCCATCAGCGATCGGTGGGCGAACACCAGGCCCTGCTCGAGCAGGCTGGCGAAGTCGGGGGCGTCGTACACCTGCTCGGCCAGGCGGGCGAAGAAGCGGTTCATCTCCCACCCGACGGCCTCGCGCAGCAGCTGCTCCTTCCCATCAGGAAACAGCCGATAGATGGATGCGCGCGAGACCCCCGACTCCTTGGCCACGTCGTCGACCGTCGTCTTGCCCATGCCGAAGCGGGCGACGCAGGCATAGGTCCCCGCCAACACCCGCTCCCGGGGGTCGTCCATCCCCGGCACGGTACCGTCCTCCCGGTGTCGAAAGAGTTCTTCGAGCAGGTGGTCGACGCGCTCGTCGGCTTCCTCCCGCCCGACGGTCGTGACTTCTCGTGGCGCACCAGCTCGCGCAACGCCAAGGTGTGGTTCGGCGACGAGACGCGCGAGCACTACGAGGTCCAGCTCCTCGACGACGAGCTCGAGATCGGCTTCCACGCCGAGTACCCCGACGCGGCCCACAACGACGCAGTGCTGAAGCGCATCCTCGGCGCCCAAGCGAAATGGCGACGGCGGCTAGGAGACTGCTGAGCAATACGGCTCGCGGTGTTCGCGATTTGGGCGTGAGTCCTTCAGACTGAAGGGATGCAGGGTAGAAGCGATCCGAATGCCGAGCTGCTCGACGCGGGGGCGCTGTGCGGCCATCTGGTGGCGGGCGACTCGGTGCATGCCTTTCTGGCCGAGCACCGCAAGGTGCTGTTCCCCGATGGGCTCTTCGAGGATCTGTTCCCGTCGGGGCGGGGCCGGCCGTCGGTGCCAGCCGATGTGATCGCGACCGTGATGGTGCTCCAGGCCCTGGAGGGGCTCTCGGACCGCGACGCCCTGGCCCAGTTGCGTACGAACATCGCTTGGAAGGTCGCGGCGGGCTTGTCGTTGGCTGACGAGGGCTTCCATCCGACGGTGCTGACCTTGTGGCGGAACCGGTTGCGGGCCAGTGACCGGCCGGAGCGGATCTTCGATGCGGTGCGGGCGGTGATTGCAGAGACTGGGCTGTTGGCGAAGCGACACCGCCGGGCGTTGGACTCGACGGTGCTCGATGACGCGGTGATCCGCCAGGACGCGATCATGCAACTCGTCGCGCAGATCCGCCGGGTGCGTCGCCTGGTCCCCGCGGCCAAGGCGTTGACGCTCACCGCCCACGATTACGACCACGATCCGGGCAAGCCGCCGTGCGCCTGGGACGACCCGGCTGCGATCGACGCGGTAGTGACCGCACTGGTCGGTGACGCGCTGGTCGTGCTCGACGCCCTCAGCGACGTCGCCATCGACGACCAGCAAGCCGAGGCGGTGGGGCTCTTGGCGTTGGTGGCGGGCCAAGACGTCGAACCCGGCCCAGAGGAGGGGACGTGGCGGATCGCGCCGAGAACGACGCCGGATCGGATGGTCTCGGTCGTCGACCCGGAGTCCCGCCACGTCCACAAGACGAACCACAACTATCGGGACGGCTTCAAGGCCCACGTCGCCGTCGAGCCTGCCTCGGGACTGGTGACCGCGTGCGCGCTGACCGCCGGCAACGTCGGTGACGGCCAAGCCGCGACCGGCCTCCTCGAAGGCGAACCCGAAGGCCTCGAGATCCTGGCCGACTCCGCGTATGGATCGGGTGAGGTGCGCGCCGCGCTCGCCGAAGCCAACCACACCGCGCACATCAAGCCGCTCCCGTTGCAGGCTCCCGTCGAGGGCGGCTTCACCCTCGACGACTTCGCCGTCGATTTCGACGCGGCCACGGTGACCTGCCCGGCTGGGATCACCGTCTCGATCACCCCCAAGCGGCACGCGACCTTTGGAGCCAAGTGCGGCGGCTGCGCGTTACGCGACCGGTGCACCACGTCCAAGCACGGCAGGAAGCTCAAGCTCCACGAGCATCACGACCTGCTCGCGGCGGCACGCGCACACGCCAGAACCGACGCCTTCATCGAGAACTACCGAGCCCACCGCCCCCTCGTGGAGCGCACCATCGCCTGGCTCGTCGCCCGCGGCCACCGCAAGGTCCGCTACCGCGGCGTCGCCCGCAACACGATCTGGCTCGCGCACCGCTGCGCCGCGGTCAACCTCCGGCGCCTCATCAACCTCGGCCTGCACCGAGGCCAGGGCACCTGGGCCATCGCGACCGCCTGACCGACAAACTCCAACAACCCAGCGCCGTCCCGCTCCGATCGCCGGACCCAGCCGCTGGCCGGCCAACCAGCTCGCTTTCGACCTCAGGGAGCGCCTTGCTGAGCAGTCTCCCTAGGCGACGAAGTCGAGACCGGCGAGTACCTCGGCCGCCAGGCCCGGGTATGGCGGCGAGCCTCGGAGTGCTGGGACGGCGATGGCCTGCTCGAGCCGGGCACCGCGGTCGAGGCGGCCGAGCGGCTCGCCGCCTACATCACGACCATCGAGCCGCTCCGGGCAACTCGGTAGAGTGCGCCGATGGCCAAGGCATCGACCGACAAGCTCGCGGCGGTCCCGCTCTTCGCGGCGCTCACCAAGCCCGACCTGGAGCAGGTGCTCCGCGCCTCGGACGAGATCGACGTCGAGCCCGGGCGGGAGCTCGTGACCGAGGGGCGGGTGGGCCACGAGTTCTTCCTCATCCTCGAGGGTCAGGCCGAGGTCCGGCGGGGCGGCGAACGAGTCGCCACCCTCGGCCCGGACGACTACTTCGGCGAGCTCGCTCTGCTCGACAAGGGCCCGCGCTCGGCGACCGTGATCGCCGAGACCGAGATGAAGCTGTTGGTCCTCGGCCAACGCGAGTTCGCCGGCCTGGTCGAGAACGTCTCCGGGCTGGCGGCCAAGCTCCTCCCCGGCCTCGCCCGCCGGCTGCGCGAGGTCGACGCCAGCGCGTTCCGGTACTGAACGCGCGGCCTCTACCCGGGAGCGCAGATCCGGCAGGGCGACAAGCCTCGCTGCTTCGCCTCGGACCGGAACATCGTCGCCACGCTCGCCTGGCCCTCGATCAGGCGGCAGTCGGCCGCGTGATACGCGCTGGGACCGGCGATCACCGCGACGTCGCCCGACCCACCCGAGACCTTCGGTGCCGGCGCGCCGCCGCCGGTGGCGAGACGCTCGACCGCCTCGCGCAAGTCAGCGATCTCGGCCGCGGTCGCGGCCCGGTTCGCTCGTTGCGCCTGGACGATCAGGAGCCCGGCTCCGATGATCACCAGCGCCACGCCGGCCAGCCCACCCGAGATGAGGTAGGGCATCTGGCTCTCCACCCGGTCGTAGCTGGCGGCGCCGTTCCACCCGAGGAAGATGAGCGCAATTCCGGCCAGGCAGTAACCGATACCGAGCTGGCCGCCGAGCTTTTCCCACCGGACCTTCATCGTGCCTCCTAGTCCTCGGCCTTGCCGAGGTAGCTCTCGCGCAGGTTCGCGTCCTGGATCTCGTCGCCGACGCCGCTGAAGATCAGCGTCCCCTTCTCCATGATCAACACCCGGTCGGCGTACGGCAGCACGCCGACGTTCTGCTCCACGATGATGACGGTCACGCCGTCGTTGTTGATGCGCTTCACGACCTGGAACACCGTCTTGGCCAGCGCGGGGCTGAGCCCGAGCGACGCCTCGTCGATCAGGAGCAGCTTGGGCTTCGACATCAGCGCCCGCCCGATCGCGAGCATCTGCTGCTCGCCACCCGACAGCGTCCCCGCGGCCTGGTCGACCCGCTCCAGGAGCCGGGGGAAGTACTCGAACACGAGCTCTCGCCTCTCGTCGACCTCGCCCCCGTTAGCGCGTCGGACCCACGCCCCGAGGCGCAGGTTGTTGGCCACGCTCAGGGCCGGGAACACCCGCCGGCCCTCGGGCACGAGGGCCACGCCCATCGGCACCAGCTTGGACGGCGGCCGGCCGGCGATGTCGGCTCCGCCGAGACGGATCTTCCCCGAATCGGGCTTGAGGAGACCGGCGATCGTCTGGACCGTCGTCGTCTTCCCCGCGCCGTTCAAGCCGAACAGCACCGCGGTCTCGCCCTCCTCGACCTCGAAGCTGACGCCCAGCAGCACCGGGTTCTCGTAGCTGACCCGCAGGTCCTCCACCTCGACCAGCGCCATCAGTCCGTATCCAACAAGGTCTCGAGCTGCTCCTCGACCTTCTGGAGCGCGGGGTCCTCGGCGTCCTCCCCGAGGTAGGCGGTCACCACCTGGGGGTGGTTGCGCACCTCCTCGGGCAGCCCCTCGGCAAGGAGCTGGCCGAAGTTCAGGCAGTACACGTAGTCGCACACCCGCACGACCAGGGGCACGTGGTGCTCGATCATCGCGATCGACAGCCCGAACTCCCGCCGCAGCTCGAGCAGGGTGTCGCCCAGGTCGTGGGCCTCTTCCGGCCCCATCCCTGACGATGGCTCGTCGAGGAGCAGCACGTCGGGGTCGGTGGCGAGGACGGTGGCGATCTCGACCCGCTTCAACACTCCATACGGCAGCCCGGCGACCTGACGGTCGAGGAACTCGCCCAGCCCCATGACCTCGGCGACCGCGTCGCCTCGCTTCCGCAGCTCCGCCTCCGACACGAAGGTGCGGGGCGAGCCGAGCATGCCCGCCAGGGTCGAGTAGTCGGCCTCCAGGTACTGGGCCGAGACCAGGTTCTCGCGCACAGTGGAGCCCTTGACCAGGCCGACGTTCTGGAACGTCCGGCCCATGCCGAGGGCGGTGCGCTCGTGGACAGCGAGGTTCGTGATGTCGCGTCCCTTGTACAGCACGCGCCCACGATCGGGCTTGTAGAAGCCGGTGACGATGTTGAACGCGGTCGTCTTCCCGGCCCCGTTCGGACCGATCACCCCGACGATCTCCCACTCCCCTACCTTGATGCTGACGTCCGTGTTGGCGAAGACGCCGCCGAAGCGGATCGAGACGCTCTGGGTCTCAAGCACGGACATCGCTGATCTGCACCTCCTTCAAGCCCCGGTCCTTGAGGTCGAAGCGGTGCCCGGTCAGCCACCGCACGATCGGCCTGATCTGCTGGCCGATGCCGCCGGGCGTGAGGGTGAGCGTGAGCAGCAGGAGGACGGGCCCGATGACGAGCCGGGCGATCTCGGGGCTGAGGTCGGGCGCGCCCGGAATGGCGTTGAGGCCGTCCTGCAGGATCGTGAACTTCTCGAGCAGGTAGCCGATGAGCGCGAAGAACGCCGAGCCGATGACCACGCCGGCGCGGCTCCGCAGCCCGCCCACCACCGTCATGATCACGAAGACGAGCGCGAGGTTGAAGCTCCACGTCTCGGGCGAGACCCGGGTGTCGTTGTGGGCGAGCAGCGCGCCACCGAGCCCGGCGAAGGCGCCGGACACGACGAAGGCGAACAGCGTGAGCAGCCTGACGTTGACACCGAAGGTGGACGCGACCCGCGGGTTCTCCCGTAACGCCAGCAACGCCCGCCCCGACTTCGTGCGCATCATGCGCCAGTCGACCCACAGGACGATCGCGAGGAAGACGAGGCACAGGTAGTAGTACCGGAAGTCGCTCTCGAACCCCTTGGGCTTGGGCGCGGGTTGGCCCAAGCCCCCGCCGGTCAGCTCCTGGATCTGGAAGATGTTCTTCTCCGCGACCAAGCCGTAGGCGAGCGTGACCAGCGCGAAGTAGAGGCCGGTGATGCGCAGCGACACTCCCCCGAGGACCAGCGCCTGCAGGCCGCCGACGGCCACGGCCGCGGCCACGCCGACCCAGAAGGAGAGGTTCTGCTCGGTGACGATGTAGGCGGAGGTGAACGCGCCGATGCCGACGAACGCCTGGTGGCCGAGTGAGATCTGGCCGACGTAGCCGAGCAGCACGTTGAGCGAGAGCCCGATGACTCCGAAGATCACCGCCTCGGAGTAGCGCTGGAGCTCGAAGGCCTCGCGACCGAGGGGGAACACCAGCACCAGCCAGGCGATCGCCGCCCACACGATGCCGCGGGCGAGCCACCCGATCGGTGAGGGCCGGAACGACGACGCGCCGCCCTCGACGGTCTCGCCCGTCTCGGCCGCGGGTCCGCGTGACGCGGTCTCGACCGCCACCGCTCAGCCGGCCTTGCCCAGGAGGCCCTGGGGCCGCGCCACCAGCACGATGAGCAGCACCACGAACACCAGCAGCGTCCCCGGTGACCCGGGGATGTCCTCGAAGAGCGGCGCGCTCGTGGCCACCGCCTCGACCACCCCGACGATCACCCCACCGAGGAACGCGCCCGGCAGGCTCGTCATCCCGCCCAGCACCGCGGCCGTGAACGCGGGGATCAGGAACGAGACCGTCAGGACGCCGGGGGCGAACCCGCCGGTCTCCGGCACCGCGAGCACGCCGGCCAGGCCCCCGAGCAACGCGGCCAGGGCCCAGACGATCGTCGACAACCGCTTCACGCTGATGCCCATGAGCTCGGTGGCGGTGGGCTCCTGGCTGGAGCCGAGGATGGCGAGGCCGAGGTTGGTCTTGTTGAAGAACCACGCCAGGAGCCCGGCCAGGATGGCCAGGGCGCCCAGGAGCAGCAGCCGCTGGTCGGAGATCTGCACGCCCAGCACGGTGAAGCGGTCGAGGGTCGGCAGCGCACGACCCACCGGGCGAGCCGTCGCCTCGCCGAACCAGACCTGGACCGCGATCGACAGCAGGGCGACCCCGGCGGTCGCGACGAGCAGGGTGACCCGGGGCGCGTCGAACAGCGGCCGGACGACGAGCCGCTCTACCACCACTCCCATGACGACCGCCACGGCCAGCGCACCGAGGAGGGCGAAGCCGTAGGGCACGTCGAAGTGCAGGAGGTAGAGCGTGTACACCGCCACGGTGCCGAACTCGCCCTGGGCGAAGTTGAAGACGCCGCTCGACTTGTAGATCAGCACCAGGCCGAGCGCGAGGAACCCGTAGGCCGATCCGGTGATGACGCCGATGACGAGCGAGTCCTTCTCGCCCGTCGCGAGCAGGATCACGACGAGTACCGCGATGACACCGGCGGTGATGACGATGCCCTGGCGCTCCCGGAGCCAGTCCATCGCCTACCGCTTGGCCTTAACGAGCTGCTCCTCGGTGGAGTACAGCTTGGTGTCGCAGTCGGCCTTCAGGAGGTGGGCGGCGGTCCCTCCGAAGCGCTCACCGCCCTCGAACTGGACCGCCGGGAACACGCCGCTGTCGAACTCTTCCCCACCCTCGATCGTGTTCATGAGCGCAGCCCGACCGAGCTCGTCACCGGTCGCCTCGAACATCAGGCGGATGGTCTTGTTCAGGCCCCACAGGGCGAGGCCGATGTCGTCGGCGGCCGTCCCGCCACCGAACTGCTGATAGGCGGCCAGGTAGTCGGGATCGAGCTCCTCGATGACGTCGAGCTCGGGGAAGGGGGAGAAGAACTGGCCGTTAGCGACGCCGGGACAACCGAACGTCAACACCTGGTTGAGGCCGCTGGTGATGCCGGGGCCGATGAAGACCGGGTCATAGTCCTGGTTGCGGGCCCCGCCGGCGATGCCCAGGTACACCAGCGGGCTGGTGAGGATGAACACGACCTCGGCGTCGGCGTCCTTGAGCTTCTGGACCTCGGCGAGTGCCTCGGCCTCGCTGGCGGTCTTGTTGATGGTGTCGTCGGCAACGATGTCGAGGCCGGCCTCCTCGGCGGCATCGACGAACGCGTCGTGGCCGTCCGCGAACGACGGGGTGTCGGCGACGGCGACGCCGACCTTCTCGAAGCCCTCCTCCTTGATGCGGTCGGCGATCAGCGGCGCCTGCTGCGCATACGTGAGCGAGAGGGCGAAGTAGGTGGAGCTGTCCTCGAGCCCGGCCTCGTTCACGCCCGCCGAGAAGTAGGGCACGCCGTTCTCGGCGGCGTACTCGGCGCAGGCGGTGATCTGGTCGGCGCCACCGCCGCCCACGAGGATGAACGCGCCCTCGGACTCGACCATCTCCCGGCAGACCTCGACGGCCCGGTTGGGGTTGAACTCGTCGTCGCGGAACACGACCCGAACGTTGCGGCCGCCGAGGGCGTCGGGCTCGTTGGCGGCGAGGAACTGCCAGTAGATGTCCTTTCCGATGTCGAAGGTCCGCTGGGGCAGGGGCGAGGCGCCGGTCACGGGGGCGTGCACGCCGATCACGATCTCGCTGTCGCTGACCCCCGACGTGTCGTTGTCGTCCGCCTCGTGCTCGCCGCTGGCGGTCCCGCCGCCATCCCCGCCCCCGCCGCCACCGGCCACGACCTCGCCACCGGTGCCGGCGACCCCGGTCTTCTGCCCGCAGGCCGCGCCCACGAGCGCCACGACGACGAGGAGAATCGCAACGCGAGCTCGCTGGGACACGGGACCTCCTGCGTTCACGTGACTGGGTTCACTTGGCTCGGCGGCCGAGCATCCGGCTGACGCCACCGGCCCTGCGAATGGTCGACCCGGGCTCACCCCGCGGGCCGAGGATCAGGGCGGTCAGCAGGGCGAGCGCCAGTACGAGCGGGATGAGCAGGTAGACCGCGGTCGGGAGGTTCCCGACGAGGTCTCCCACCTTCGACGGGTCCGGCATCACATGGCTCCCTCGCTCGACGCCGGGATACCCGGCGCCGCCCCTTCGGGGTCGCTCGTCCGCACTCTGGCGGGACACTAACGACGGGCGAACCTGTGGACAAGGGCGCGTGAACGGCCCCGGGCGTCCTATAGCCCGAGCAGCGCGTCGAGCCCCACGGTGAGGCCGGGACGCTCGCGCACCTTGCGGATGGCGAGGAGCACCCCGGGCATGTACGCAGTCCGCTCGAAGGAGTCGTGGCGGATGCTCAACATCTGGCCGGTGGTGCCCAGCACCACCTCTTGGTGGGCGAACAGGCCCCGGAGCCGGACCGAATGGACCCGGATCCCCGGTGCGCCCTCGCCGCCCCGGGCGCCCTCGGCCACCACCTTCTCGGTCGGGTCCTCGGCCCAGTCGTCCGACGCCGCCGCCATCCGCTGCGCGGTCGACATGGCGGTTCCCGAGGGCGCATCGATCTTCTGGTCGTGGTGGAGCTCGATGACCTCGGCGGTCTCGAAGTAGGGCGCGGCCAACTCGGCGAAGCGCATCATCAGCACCGCGCCGATGGTGAAGTTCGGCGCGATGACGGCGTTGGACTCGCCCCCGTCGAAGCGGTCCCGCATCTCCGCCAGGTCGTCGGGGCTGAACCCGGTCGTCCCGACCACCGCGTGCACGCCGTGCTCGGCGCACCAGCGCAGGTTCTCGCGGGCGGCGTCGAGCACGGTGAAGTCGACGGCCACCTCGGCGTCGGCTTCGCTCAGGGCGTCGGCCTTGGCCGCGATCTGGAGGCCGGTGCCGTGGAGGCCGAGGTCACCGAGGTCGATGCCGGCGTGGTACGGGTCGACCGCGGCGACGAGCTCGAGCTCGGGGTCGTCGGCGACCGCCCGGCACACGGTCGAGCCCATGCGCCCGCCCGCCCCGAACACCCCGACCTTGATCACACAAGCAGGCTAGTGGGCTAGTCGCCGAGATCTTTGTTGTCATACCGCGTCGTTATGGTCCGGGTATGGGGTCGGTGCATCGGACCGCGCGAGTGGGGTTGCGGGTGACCCGGGGTCAGGCGCGCCGCTGCTTCGCGCTCTTGCGGGCGGCGGGGGATGTATGGGCGGCGTTGATTTCGGTGAACGCGTACCGGTTCGCGCACGGGGCGAGGCCGGTGGCGAACTACCAGGAGTGGTGCCGCGAGATCGCTGGGGTCGCTTGTGGAGAGCTGTCGGTGACGGCGATCCGTTCGGTGGTGCGGCGCTACTCGGATGGGTTCTTCGAGACGGCGCGACGCCGCCGCCGGGGCGAGCGGGCACGGTATCCGCGGCGCAAGCGAGCGTTGTTCCCGGTTCGCTGGTATCAGGGCACCTTCGTGCTGGAAGGTCGGAGGGTCCGCCTCTCAGTCGCCAAGGGACGCCCGGAGTTGTGGGTCCGCCTGGCGCGGGAGTTCCCGTACCGACCCGAGCAGGTCCGTTCGGTCACGCTGGTCTGTGAGGCGGGGCGCCTATTCCTTGACGTGACCGCGGCGGTGCCGGTCGAGGACCATGGCCTCGACCCGGCGCGCGTCGCCGGTGTCGATGCGGGGATCATCCATCCTTTCGCCGCCGCCAGCTGGGACGAGGCATTGGTGGTGTCGGGGCGGATGATCCGAGCCGAGGAACGCGTCCATCTGGCGGACACCAAGGCCCGGGCCGCCCGCATGGGCCCTAAGCCTCGATCCACCGATTGACTTGGTGGTGTCGTGGCAGGCATCCGCGGAAAGTGCCTCCTGAGCAGGGACGATGACGGTGTTCGACGCCGCATCGACTCGGGCCACAGGAGGCACTTCCAG
>JBQTGU010000148.1:0-24860 GCA_052390575.1 Actinomycetota bacterium
GTCCGCGGCGGCGGAAATGCTCTGCCGCCAGAATCTCCGGCTGTGCCAGGACCGGCGTGGCGGGCACACCCTGCGCCGCGAGCTCAGCGACGAGCTCGTCGCGGTCCCGGGCCGCGATCACCTCCGCCACCCGGTCGTTGAGCGCCTCGGTCAGGGCCAGTCGCTCCGGGAACGAGAGCGACGCCGCGTCCGTCAGTCCCAGCCCGGTCATGAGGCCGGCCCACAGGTGGTCCTCGCTGAGCACTCCGAGCGCGACCCAGCCGCCGTCGGCGGAGCGGAACGTTCCGTAGCCGGGCACCCCCCCGCCGACCGCCTGCCCGTCGGGGAGGGTCAGTGGTGGGACCGCGCCGGTCCAGCTCGCGAGCACGTCGGTCATGGACACGTCGATCACTTCCCCGTCGCCGGTGTTCGCCCGCTTCACCAGGGCGGCGCAGATCGCCATCGCCGCGTAGGCGCCGCCGGCCAGGTCGGCGATGGGCGGGCGGGGCACGACCGGCTCGTCGCTGTCGGTGCGGGGCTCCAGCGTCCCGGCCCACGCCTGGTAGTTCAGGTCGTGCCCGGGTACCTCGTCGAGCGACCCACCCTGGCCGTACCCGGAGATCGAGCAGTAGACGACGGACGGGTTGACGCCGGCGATCGCGGCAGCGTCGACGCCGAGACGCTGGACCACGCCGGGGCGAAATCCCTCGACGACGACGTCGGTTTCACGGGCGAGGTCGAGAACCGCTTCCCGTGCGGTCGGGTCCTTGAGATCCACCGCCGCGCTGCGCTTCCCGGCGTTGAGGACGGCGAACAACGTCGGGAACACCCGCATCGGATCGCCGCCGGGGGGCTCGACCTTCACCACCTCCGCGCCCATCTCGACGAGGAGCTGGGTCGCGTACGGGCCTGGTCTCCAAATGCTCACGTCGACCACCCGAACACCGGCCAACAGGCCAGTCGCCTCGATCTCGTGAGACACGCCGCTCAGTCCAGGAAGTACAGCAGGGCGACGACCACCGCCATCGCACCCGCGACCGACAACGCCACGACCCTGCGCACATGCCGCTCGTGGTCCCGGTCGCGGGCTGCGGGGGGACGGGACGCCGCCGGAGCGGCCGCGCCGGCGGCGCCGCGCCAGCCCGTCACCTCAGTGAGGGCATAGTCCCCGGCCTTCCCCGGCAGCGGGACGCGGAACGACCCGCCGACCTCGACCTGATCGCCGATTTGGTCGAGGGTCGCCTCCGACACGAGTAGACGCGTCCCGGTCACCTTGTTGGCAGCTTCGATCCGGCTCGCCAGGTTCACGGTGTCGCCGATGGCGGTGACGACATCGTGCGTCGGGGTGTCGCGGATCGATCCGACTACCGCCTCGCCGTAGTGGATACCCACGTTGATCTCGAGGGCGCGGCCCACGAGCTCCTCGAGCCACGACCTCGCCTCGTCGGCGACCTCGAGGATGCCCAGCCCGCCGCGCACCGCGTGCTCAGCCGCACCGGCGGGATCGTCGATCCCGAACAACGCCATGAACCCGTCACCCATGAAGGTGGTGACGGTCCCGCCGTGGGCCCTCACGACCTCTGACATGTCGCGGAACAGCCGCCGCAGGATGTGGATCACGTCGTACGGCAGGTGCGTCTCGGCGAACGCGGTGAAGCCGCGGATGTCGGCGAACAGCACCGCCACCGCCTGCTCCTCGCCCACCCGGCGCGGACCGGTGCGCTTCCGAAGGTCGGTGAGCGCGATGTCCTCGGGATCGAGCACCAGCCGTCGCACCGTCACGTCGCCCGAGACCTTCGTCTGGCACGCCAAGCGGATCTCGGGCCCGCATTGGAGCCGGCCCGCAATCGTCGTCTCCCGGGCATTCCGGGGGCCGCAGTGCTCGAGCCCGTCGAGCACCAGCACCCGGCAGGTCGAGCAGCGCGCGGTGCCCCCGCAGGCGTGGGCGTGGGGCAGCCCCGCCGCGATCGCAGCCCTGAGGACGGTGGTGCCGTCTCGAACGTCGATGGACTGCTCGTCGGGGACGAAATGAATCTGCGGCACGCAGCTCTCCGCGGTCGGGTCGCGATGCGTATCTTGTCGCCCACAATGAAGATCGGGCTGTTCTTCGAGCACCAGCTTCCCAGACCGTGGGCGGACGGGGCCGAGCGGGCGGTGCTCCACGAGGCACTCGAGCAGTGCGGGCTCGCCGACTCGCTCGGCATCGAGTACTGCTGGGAGGTCGAGCACCACTTCCTCGAGGAGTACAGCCACTCGAGCGCCCCCGAGGTGTTCCTCGCGGCGGTGTCGCAGCGCTGCCCGCGGATGCGGCTGGGCCACGGGATCGTGCAGATGCCGCCACCGTTCAACCACCCGGCCCGCATCGCCGAGCGCATCGCCACCCTCGATCTGCTCTCGGACGGCCGGGTCGAGTTCGGCACCGGCGAGTCGTCGTCGGAGGCGGAGCTGGGCGGGTTCGGCATCGAGCCGGCGGTGAAGCGGGCGATGTGGGAGGAGGGGCTGCGGGTCTCGCTGCGGTGCATGACGGAGGAGCCGTTCACCGGGTACGCAGGCGAGTTCGTCACGATGCCGCCCCGCAACGTCGTGCCCAAGCCGCACCAGCGCCCGCACCCGCCGGTGTGGGTGGCGTGCAGTCGCCGCGACACCATCCACCTGGCGGCGCAGAAGGGCATCGGCGCGCTCACGTTCGCGTTCCTGGACCCGGAGGAGGCGCAGCAGTGGGTCGGCGACTACTACGACACCCTCGCCGCCGAGGGCGTACCGATCGGCGATGCCGTCAACGCGAACATCGCCTGCGTGACCACGTTCCTGTGCCATCCGGACGAAGACGAGGCGCTCCGGCGCGGCGTCGAAGGCGCGAACTTCTTCGGGTACTCGCTCGCCCACTACTACATCTTCGGGCGCCACCAGCCCGGTCGCACCGACCTGTGGGGCGAGTACCAACGCCGGCGCGCCGAGGCCGGCTACGACCCCGCCGCGGTCCAGGCCGCCGCCGCCAACGCCGAACGCCTCGGCGCCAAGGCGGTCGAGGGCGGAGTCGAGGGCCTGCGGGGCGCCATCGGCACGCCCGACCAGGTGCGCGACTACCTCCGGCGCTACGAGGCGTACGGCGTCGACCAGGTCATCCTCACCTGTCAGGCGGGCAAGAACCGCCACGAGCACGTCATGGAAAGCCTCGAGCTCTTCGGGCGCGAGGTGTTGCCCGAGTTCCTCGAGCGCGACGAGGAGGCAACCGCAGCGAAGGCCAAGCGACTCGAGCCGGTGATGGAAGCGGTGCTCGCCCGTAAGCCGGTCGACGACCACCCGCCGCTCATGCCGCCCGACTACGAGTTCCCCGCCATCCCCCGCTCGATCGCCGACCGTGACGGCGCCGACGGCTTCCACGCCTGGCTCGACGAGTTCGCAGGGAAGGTCGCCGCCGGTGAGGACGTCCGCCGCCGGCTGACGAAGGCCCGCTACACGGGCGAGTGACCCGCGAGCACGCGGGCGGCTTCGAGTCGGACGCGGAAGTCGGGATCGGTGCTCCGAGACTCGACCGCGCCCCGGCTCGAACCCACCCCGAGCTCGGCGATGCCGCGCAGCGCCTTCCAGCGGACCCAGGCGTCGGCGTCCTCGACCGCTCGGTCGAGCAGTCCTCGTAGCTCCTCGCGCCCGGTCCCGGCGACCGCATCCACGACACTGCGCCGTACCGCCCGGCTCGGGTCACCGAGCAGGCGCTCCCACTCGCGCGCCGAGACCTCGGGCGGCGCGTCGGCCAGCAGCGCCGCCGCGACCTGGCGGCGGGCGGGTTCTTCATCGCGCGACACCACGAGAATGCGGTCGAGGTGCTCGGAGCGATCGGCTCGAAGCGCGCCGAGCTCGCTCCACGCCCGCTCGAGCCGGCGGGGCGCGCGGACGTCGCTCTCGTCGATGCCGGCGGTCAGCGTCATCGTCACCGGCGCCTCGCTTTCAGGTTCCTCGTCGCGGCCCTCGCCGGTGAACGCCTCCGCAACCACACCGAGGATCGGCGCGAGCAGCGTCTCCCACCGGTCGGGACGCGAGATCGTGACCGCCACGAAGTCGGGCCCGACGAGCACGTTGGTCACGTCTTCGAAGTCGCCGAAGATGCGCGCCGCGCCCGGATCGGCGGCGGCAGCGTCCGCCGAGTCATAGGTTCGGCTGGCCCCGGTGTGGAGCGGCGGGGTGGCGAAGCGGATGGTACGGGGGCTGGGCGTCGCCTCGGGAACGACCGCGCCTTCGAACGTCGGCGCGAGGTCGTCAGCCACTCTCGACCCCCAACCGGAACCGGCCGTCCTCCCAGCCCCAAACGAGCGTGAGACCCGGCTCGAGCTCCTCCTCGCCACCACCGCTTCCCGGTCCGACGGCGTCGGCGAGGGCCTGGGCATCCGCGTCGGTCCACGGCTGGTCGGAGAAGAAGCGTTTCAGCAGCTGCTTCACCGGCGCCAGCGCTTCGAGGGGCAGGCCGCTGACCACCGGAGTGAGGTACGCGACCGCGTCGGCGGTCAGGTCGCGCTCGACGACGCGGGCGCGGTTGGCGTCGGTCATACGATCGCGTCGACTAGGCGCGCTCGTTGCGTCTCGTCGAGGAACGACGCCCGGAACGAGTTTCTCGCGACCTGCAGCATCTGGTCACGGGTCAGGCCGAGCGCGTCGGCGGTTGCGCTGTAGTTCTCACCGATGTAGCCGCCGAAGTACGCCGGGTCATCGGAGTTGATCGTGACGCACAGGCCCCGCTCCAGCATCGTCCGCAGGTTGTGCTGACCGAGGTCCGGGAAGACCCGCAGCTTCACGTTGGAGAGGGGACAGACCGTGAGCGGGATCTGCTCCGCGACCAGCCGCTCCACCAGCCGGTCGTCCTCCATGCAGCGGACCCCGTGGTCGATGCGCCGCACTCCCAGTACGTCGAGCGCCTGCCAGATGTACTCCGCGGGGCCCTCCTCTCCGGCATGGGCGACCGCGAGGAAGCCCTCGGCCCGGGCGCGGTCGAAGACGTCCCGGAACTTCTCGGGCGGATTGCCGACCTCGGACGAGTCCAGCCCCACCGCGGTGATCTCGTCGCGATACGGCAATGCCGTATCCAGGGTCGCCATCGCCGCGTCGGCGCTGAGATGACGGAGGAAGCAGAGGATGAGCCGGGACGTGATCCCGAGATCGCGCTCCCCCGCGGCCAGCGCAGCGGTGATGCCGTTGACGACGGTGGCGAACTCGATCCCGCGCTCCGTGTGGGTCTGGGGGTCGAAGAAGATCTCGGCGTGGCGGACACCCTGGGCGGCGGCGCGTTGCAGGTACGCGGTCGTGAGGTCGGAGAAGTCCTGCTCGGTGACGAGCACGGCACACCCGGCGTAGTAGATGTCGAGGAACGACTGGAGGTCCTCGAACACGTAGGCACGCCGGATGGATTCGACATCGGGGTAGGGCAGCTCGACGCCGTTGCGCCCGGCGAGCTTCGACATCAGCTCGGGCTCGAGCGTGCCCTCGATGTGCAGGTGGAGCTCGGCCTTGGGCAGCTCGAGGAGGTCGATCTCCATCGCTACGGGACCAGCACCACCCGTCCGAACGCCTGCCGGCTCTCGAGGTAGGCATGCGCCCCCGCCGCGTCGGCGAGCGGGAACGTGCGGTCGACGACGACCCGCAGCTGCCCGGCGGCGATGTCGTCGAGGTGACGCGCCACCATCGCTTGCACCCGGTCGGTGATGATCTCGGCCCCGAAGAAGACGCCGGTGACCGTCTGGTTCCCCTGCATGAGCGTCGAGGCATCGAAGGGTTGGGGATCGCGTCCCGCCTGACCGACGAGCGTGCACCGGCCCCGGTACGCCAGCGCTTGGACGCTCCCGGTCAGCGTCGAGCCCACCGAGTCGACAACCAGGTTGACCCCCTGGCCCCCGGTGAGCTCACGGGCCTTGGTGGCGAAGTCGACCTCGCGGTAGTTGATGCCATGGTCGAGTCCGTACTCGCGTAAGCGCTCGAGCTTGTCGTCGCTCGACGCGGTCGCGAGCACCGTGGCGCCGGCGCGCTTGGCCATCTGGATGGCGGCGAGACCGACCACGCCCGCGCCCGCCTGCACGAGCACACTCTCCCCCGATTGCAGGTGCCCGAACTCGAACAGGCAGTCGTCCGCCGTGCCGAATGCGACTGGCACGCACGCCGCCTCGACGATGTCGAGGCCGTCGGGGACGACCCAGGTAATAAGCGCCGGCACCGCGACCAATTCGGCGTGCGAGCCCCACATCATCGTGCACACGACCCGCTGGCCGACCGAGCGGTCGATCACGTCGGCGCCGACCTCGCGGATCGTGCCCGCGCACTGATACCCGACGATGTGCGGGCTGGTCGCCATCTCGCCGCCGGCGCGGTTGAGCGTGTCGCCGCCCTCGATGCTGATCGCCTCGACGTCGACGAGCACGTCCCCCGGACCGCACACCGGGTCGGGGGCGTCCTCGTACTTGAAGACGTCGGGCGGGCCGGTCTCGTAGTACACCGCGGCCTTCATGGCCGCGACCCTAGGCCGGGTTCGTCAGGCCGGGAACGGTGCCAGGCCGAGTCGTTCCCGGACTTCCGGTCGCCGCAGCGGCGGCAAGGTCTTGGGGGGCTGGCGCCGGGCCGGCACCTCCTGGAGGAGCCGCTCGGTGATCTCGGCAACCTCCAACGCCGCCGTCTCCATGCGGTCGGCCACGTCGGGCTTCGGTTTCGTGAGGCCGCTGACCTTGCGTACGTACTGGCGGGCGGCCGCCTCGATCTCTTCTCGGGTCGCCGGCGGCTCGAGGCCCCGGAGCTCAGTGATGTTTCGGCACATGCACCCAATGTAGGGCGATCATGACCGCCGTGGGCACCGACGTCTTGAGCCCCCGAGCGCTCAACCGCGCAACCCTCGAACGCCAGCTCCTGCTCCGCCGCGCCGACATGCCGGTACTCGACACCGTGCGCCATCTCGTGGGCATGCAGGCCCAGGTGCCGCTCAACCCGTATCGCGGGCTGTGGTCGCGCGTGGAGCGGTTCCAGCCCGACGACCTTGCGCAGCTCCTCCTCGATCGAAAGGTCGTGCGCACCGTCGTCATGCGGGGGACGATCCACCTCGTCACCGCTGACGATGCATTGGTGCTGCCCCGACTTGTCCAACCGGTGCTGGACGCCGAGCTCCGCCGCCACCGCGACCACGCGCCTGCCCTCGCACGCGTCGACCTCGACGCTCTCGAGCGCGGGGTGTCCCGACAGGAACTCGGCCGCGAAGGCGGAGTAGAGCTCGGCGACTTCGGTGTAGTGACCTGGCTTGGCGTGAAGGGTGAACTGAGCCACGTACATGTCGGTCCTTTCCGCGTCGTCGCCCGATGGAGCCTAGGGCCGGAGGCCGATGAGTTTGGCGCCCGCAGGGTGTCGTAGTGGCAGACGTAGCCTTCCTCAAAATCAGGAGCCACCAATGGCGAAACTTCGGGTGCACAACTTTTCGGTCTCACTGGACGGGTACGCGGCCGGACCCGACCAGAGCGTCGGCCACCCGCTCGGTGTGGGCGGGAACCGGCTGCACGAGTGGATGTTCCCGACCCGCATGTGGCACCAGATGGTCGGCGAGGACGGCGGCGACGAGGGCCTCGACAATGACTTCGCGGTCCGGGGCGATGTCGGTGTCGGCGCCACCATCATGGGCCGCAACATGTTCGGCCCGATCCGCGGGCCGTGGGGTGAGGACGAGTGGAAGGGCTGGTGGGGGGACACCCCGCCGTACCACCACCCGGTGTTCGTGCTCACGCACCACGCTCATGCGCCCATCCCCATGCAGGGCGGAACCACGTTCCACTTCGTGGATCAGGGCATCGAGGCCGCGCTCGAGCAGGCGTTCGACGCCGCCGACGGGCAGGACGTCAGGCTGGGCGGTGGGGCTTCCACCATCCAGCAGTATCTCCGCGCCGGCCTGATCGACGACCTGCATTTCGTGATCGTGCCCACGTTGCTCGGCGGTGGCGAACGGCTCTTCGACCACCTCGACGGCGGCGCCGAGGGCTACGACTGCGTCGATTTCGTCAGCTCACCCTCGGTCGCCCACGTTCACCTGTCCCGGACGACGAAGTAGGCGGACGGGTGCGCTCGGTCATCGCTCCCCGACTGGTCCGAGCAGCGGCTTGATGTCCACAACGGGCGTGCCGTCGAGCGCCACCAGGTTCCGTACGCGGATCCTCGTGTCGTCGATCGCGAGGATCCGCACGTGGTGCAGGCCGATTGGATTGGGCCGGTCAGGGGATCGAGTGCTGAACACTCCCAGCTCGGGGCGGTCCTGATCGCCTCGAGGGTGCACGAGCAGTACGTCGCGGTCGCCGCGATCGAGCCAGGTCAGCACGACCACCTCGGTTCCGACCTCGAGGTCGCATCCCCGGGCGCATCGACGGGCGCAACACGAGCCACGCGTCCGGTGCCCCTTCGTCGCCTTGATTCGGCGCGACACGGTCGACGAGCGGTGACTCGACCCCGATGGGACGCAACACGTATCGGGGCTCGTCAGCCATCGAGAAGCTCGAGGTCGAGGCCGTCGAGGCTGTCCGAAGCGGCGAGCATGTCGATGTGGACGACCTTGCCGCGCCTGATCGTGAAGTCCCACACCACCTTGGGTTGCCCGGCCACCGCCCACGCGACGCCGACGGCTCCGTCGACGAGCGCCGGTTGGGCCGCGAGGGCGCGACCCGAGAAGATGCCGGCGACGGCGGTGACGCCCCGAACCTCTTCCGGTGAACCCATCCGGACGGCCGCGGAGTCAGCGTCGAGCACGACGTCCGGATCGAGCAGCGCGACAAGTGCGTCGAAGTCGCCGTTGCGTGAGGCGGCAAGGAAGGCGTCGACGACCTCCCGTTGGCGGGTGGGATCGGCGTCCGCAGCTGGGCTCGATCCCTGCACCTTGTGGCGGGCACGGCTCGCGAGCTGCTTCGCCGCGTTGGAGGAGCGGCCGACGATGGTGCCGATCTCGTCGAACGGGACGGCGAACATGTCGTGCAGCACGAACGCGAGTCGCTCGGCGGGGGTGAGAGTGTCGAGGACCACGAGCAGCGCGGCGCCGACCGTGTCGGCCAGCAGTGCTTCGTCTTCGGGGTCGCTCCCGGTCGCCCGGCTCTCGATGTGGTCGGACAGGTCCGTGCCCGCGGGCTCCTCCCGCCGGGACGCACGCGAGCGCAACATGTCGAGCGATACCCGAGCAACGACGGTCGTCAACCACCCGCCGAGGTTCTCGATGTCGCTCGGGTCGGAGCGGCTGAGCCTGAGCCACGCTTCTTGGACGGCATCGTCGGCTTCGCCCCGGGATCCGAGCATCCGATAGGCCACTGATCGCAGATGGGCCCGGTGGGCCTCGAATCGGTCCGCCAGCCAGTCGGGTTCGGTCACCGTTACCTTCGTTCCTCGCGATCCGTCATGACCACTGACGATCCGGACCGGATCGATGTAACACAACGAGCGTGAGGAGACACTCGATGACGTCAGGCATGAAGACGGTCATGTATCCCGTCAAGGACATCGCAGCCGCGAAGCAGCTCTACGGCAAGCTCTTCGGCGTGGCGCCGTACGCCGACGAGGCGTACTACGTCGGGTTCAACGTCGGAGGCCAAGACGTCGGTCTCGACCCCAACGGCCACAGCAAGGGCATGACCGGCCCCGTCGGCTACTGGCACGTCGACGACATCAACGAGAGCCTCGAGGCACTGCTCGAGGCCGGCGCAGTCACGCAGGAACCGATCCGCGACGTCGGCGGCGGCAAGCTGATCGCAACCGTGACCGACGCCGACGGCAACAGCATCGGGCTGCTCCAAGAAGCCGGCGGCGGCTCGGCCTGAGCCACCACAGCTGGCGCAGGCAAACGTATGTTCGCTACGGTGGCGGGAATGGCGCCTCGCCCGCGGGCGACGATCCTCCACGCCGACCTCGACGCCTTCTATGCGTCGGTGGAGCAGCTGCTCGACCCCCGCCTGCGAGGGAAGCCGCTCGCCGTGGGCGGCGGCGTGGTCCTCGCCGCGTCCTACGAAGCGAAGGCGTTCGGCGTCCACGCCGGCATGCCCGGCTGGCGCGCCCGCCGGCTGTGCCCGGGCCTCGCGGTCGTCGGCGGCCACTTCCGCGAGTACCAGCGTCTCGGCGACGACGTGATCGACGTGCTGCGCGACTTCACACCACTGGTCGAGCGGATATCGATCGACGAGGCGTTCCTCGACGTCGCCGGCTCGGTGCACCTGTTCGGGGCGCCCGCCGAGATCGCGTCAGAGATTCGACGGCGGGTGCGCGTTGAGCTCGGCCTGCCCGTCTCGGTCGGCGTGGCCACCACCAAGCATCTCGCCAAGGTCGCATCACAGGTCGCAAAACCCGACGGTCTCGTCGTCGTGGAACCCGGCCGCGAGCGGGAGTTCCTCGATCCGTTGCCGGTCGAGCTGCTGTGGGGTGTCGGGCCGGTCACGAGAGCGCGGCTCGCGGCCACGGGCATCCGTACCATCGGCGAGCTCGCCTCGACGTCGCCGTCAACACTGCAGCGGCTGCTCGGTGAGGCGGCAGGAGCGAAGCTCGGGTCACTCGCGGCCAACGCTGATCCACGCCGCATCCAGACGAGGCGGCGAGCCCGGTCCCTGGGTGCCCAATCCGCCCTCGGCCGTGGCATCGCCACCGAGCAGCTGCTACGCGCCGCGCTCGGGTTCCTCGCCGACCGCGTAGCCACGAGGCTGCGGGCCAACGGACACGCCGGGCGGACCATCACCGTCCGGGTTCGGTTCACGGGCCTCCGCTCGGTGACGCGGTCGGTGACGCTGCCCTGGGCGATCTCGACCACGCTCACGCTCGCCGAACTGAGCGTCGAGCTCGCGCATGCCGCGCTCGCCGACCATCCGGGCGAGCGCGAGATCACTCTCCTGGCGATCTCGGTCTCCAACCTGGTGGCGGAGCCCGCGCTCCAGCTCGAGTTGCCCCTCGGGATCGGCGACGAACGGCACCGCCCGGGTACGGCGGCCGGCTCGGCCCGCTGGGCGTTGGACCGGGCCGTGGACGAGGTGCGCGCCCGGTTCGGACGGAATGCGGTCGGCTACGCGGCCGTCGTGTTCCGTGAAGCGGGCGGCGTTCCCGATGAGTTCAGAGAGCTGGCCGAAGCGGATAACAACGTCGCCCGGTGAGGAAGGAAATGAACTCGGGACGGCCTTGTACCCTTCTCCCCAGCGCGGAGGGGATGCCATGAGCGCGAAGAGTGTCCGTCGTGCGGTGGAGAAGCTGGCCGAGAGCTTCGCGGCTGACCAGCGCGAACGGCAGATGCGCACCACACTCGACCCGGACGACTTCCGTCGGCTGGCCGACGCCGGGCTGCAGACGGCCGGGCTTCCCGCCGAGCGGGGTGGTCTCTGGCACAGCCTTCCGGAGTCGACCCGATCGATCTGCGAGACGTACCGCACCCTCGCCCACGGCGACTCGTCAGTCGCCCTCGTGTGCTCGATGCATCCCGCCGTCCTCGCGTTCTGGCTCGCCACACCGCAGGTCCCCGAGCCCGACACCGCCGCCTGGACCAGCCAGCGCGCCGCGGTGTTCGACAGCGTGGAGCGGGGCGCGTGGTGGGGCACGATCACCTCCGAACCCGGGAGCGGCGGTGACGTCCACCGATCGAGAACCGTCGCTCGGCGTGACGCCGACGGATGGCGGCTGAGCGGACAGAAGCACTTCGGGAGCGGGTCGGGGATGACCTCCTACATGGTGACCACCGCCGTGCCCGACGGCGAGGAAGCCGACTGGTTCTATTTACCCGTCGACCACAATCCCTTCGACGGATCCGCCGGCATCACACTGGTGGCACCCTGGGATGGTCACGGCATGCGGGCGACGCAGAGCCACGCGCTCGCGTTCGATGACTGCCCCGCCGAACGCTTCGCCTGGCCCGGACACCTCGACGACCTGATCGACGGCGCCGCCCCGTTCATCGCCACGCTGTTCACCGCCGTGGTTCTCGGCATCCTCGAGACCGCCGTCGCGGCCGCGCGGGCACAGCTGGCACCGAAGGCAGAATCGCTCCGACCCTACGAGCAAGTGGAATGGGCCCAGGCGGAGCTCGAGGCATGGACCGCCGAGCAGGCCTACGAGGGCATGCTCCGAGCGATCGAGTCAGGCAATCCCGCCCGCGGCGCGGCGCTGCGCGGCAAGACGATCACGGCCCAGCTCGCGGAGTCGTGCCTGCTGCGGATCTGCCGCGTACTCGGCGGCGGGACGTTCGCCCGCCACTCACCGTTCGGCCACTGGTTCGAGGACGTACGTGCCCTCGGGTTCCTCCGACCCCCGTGGGGACTCGCGTACGACGGACTCGTCGCCGACTCGTGGGAACCGACGACGGGGGGGCCTTGGAGGAGCTGACACTGCATGTGGAGCGCGCGGTGCCGGCGCCTCGGCCCCTCGTGTTCAGGGCCCATGCCGAGCCCGACCTGCTCGCGACGTGGTGGGGTCCGACAGGATTTTCTGCCCCGCGTATCGAGTTCGATCTTCGTGTCGGAGGCCGTTATCGAATCGCGATGCAACCACCCGACGGTGTTCTCTTCTATCTCTCCGGGGAGTTCCTCGAGGTCGACCCTCCCACCCGCTTGGCCTACACGTTTCGATGGGAAGATCCGGACCCCGACGATCGGGAAACGATCGTGACGTTCTCGCTCGGCGATCTGGACGAGTCGACTGCGCTGAGTGTCGATCAGGGCGCCTTTGCCACGGAAGGGCGCCGTGCGCTTCACAAGCGGGGTTGGACGGAAAGTCTGGACCGCCTTCAGGAGCTGATGTCGAGCTCGACCAGCGGGTGACGCAGTGACGCTGGAGCCGCTGCCCGGTGAATGGGAGCGCGGCCTGGCGATCGTCGCCCATCCCGACGACCTCGAGTACGGCACCGCCGCCGCCGTCGCCCGCTGGACGAGCGAGGGCAAGCGCGTGCACTACGTCCTCGCGACACGCGGGGAAGCAGGGCTCGCCATCCCGCCCCACGAGGCTGGTCCCCTGCGGGAGGCGGAGCAGCGCGCCAGCGCCGCCGCGGTCGGTGTCGAGTCCGTGGAGTTCCTCGACCATCGTGACGGCATGATCGAGTACGGCCTGACCTTGCGCCGTGACTTCGCCCGCGTCATTCGGCGCCATCGCCCGCACGTCGTCGTGTCGATCAACCGCCACGAGACCTGGGGCGGGCCGTCGTTCAACATGGCCGATCACCGCCATGTCGGTCTGGCGGTGCTCGACGCGGTGCGCGACGCCGCCAATCCGTGGATCTTCCCCGAGCTACTCGACGAGGGCTACGAACCGTGGGCCGGTGTCACGCTGGTCGCGTACAACGGCTCACCCGACCCGACCCACGCGGTCGACGTGACCGGCTTCATCGACCGTGGAGTGGCGTCACTGAAGGAGCATCGCCTGTACCTCGAGCACACGGGGACCGACGCCGACACCATGCTGCGCGAGTGGGCCGGGGAGACGGGACGCGCCTTCGGCGTCGAATACGCCATCTCGTTCGAAGTGGTTCGCCCGTGACATGCCCACGAACGGTGCGCTCCGTCAACCGCCGGCGCGGCGAGTCGCCCGGCCGGGTCGATCGGGATCCGTCCGCTGTGATTCGTCGTGCCAGGTCCACCACTCGTACGGCGGGGTCTGCGGGTAGCCCTCGGGTGAGTCCTCCCACTCCTCTTGGCGCCCGAGCGCAGTCAGGTCGAGGTAGCTCCAGGTGCTCCCCATCGCCTCGTCGCCGCGGTTGTTGATGAAGTAGGTGCGGAACACGCTCTCGCCGTCGCGGATGAATGCGTTCGTGCCGTGGTACTCGTCGACGCCGAAGTCGGCGTCAAAGCTGTCCGTCATCGTGTACCACGGCATCTCCCAGCCCATCCGAGCCTTCACGCGCTCGATGTCCGTCTGCGGCGCCCGCGAGACGAACGCGAGGGTGGTGTCGCGGGCGTTCAGGTGGGCGACGTGGGCGACCTGGTCGGCCACCATGGAGCAGCCGATGCAGGCATGCTCGGGCCAGCCGGACACGCCGGGATCGGCGAAGGCGCGGTAGACGATCAGCTGACGCCGGCTGTCGAACAGGTCGAGCAGGCTCACCTTGCCCTCGGGCCCGTCGAACTCGTACTCCTTCTCCACGGCCAGCCACGGCATCCGCCGACGCTCGGCGGCCAGCGCGTCACGGGCGCGAGTCAACTCCTTCTCCTTCACGAGCAGTTGCTGGCGCGCAGCCTCCCACTCGTCCGGCGACACGATCGGGGGTGTCTTCATGTCGGACTCCTTTGCGACTATCACGACGGTCCGCCCGCGGTTCCGGGGTACTCGTCGTGCCGATGGAACCATGACAGATCGCCTTCGTTGCGGCCCAGCGGCGCACGGTCCAGCCACTGCCACATCCCCCACAGCCCGTCCAAACCGCGGGCATATGCGGAGTACGTGTGGAACACGTCGTCGCCGTCACGCGCGAACGCGCTCATGCCGGGTTGCTCGCCCGACCAGTCGCGCCACGCGACGTTCTCCGACTCGAGCTGCGCCCGGTCCTTGTAGTTTTACTCAACCGGTGCCACTGCGGGATCGGTCGTCACGTGGAAGTCGTAGTTGAAGCTGCTGTCGAACGACGAAACCCAACGGAAGTCCCATCCCATGCGCCGCTTGTACGCGGCGAGCTTGTCGAGCGGCGCGCGCGACACCACGACGAACGCGACATCGTGATGCTCGAAGTGCGGGATGCTGCCGGCGAAGCCGTCGGCGACCGCCGAGCAGCTCGGACACCCTTCGTCCCAGCCCGGCCCGAGCATGAAGTGATAGACGAGCATCTGCGAGCGCCCGCCGAACAGGTCGCGCAGCGACGCGTCGCCGTCTTCGGTCGCGAACCGGTAGTCGTGCTCAACCGGCACCCAGGGCAGGTCACGCCGCCGTCGCGCAAGCTCGTCGCTGCGGCGCGTCAATTCCTTTTCCGCTTTGAGCAGCTCGAGGCGCGCCGCGAGCCATTCGTCGCGAGTGCCGAGTGTGTGGGATGCCATCGTCACGATTCAGCCCTTCTCTTGGAGTGGGTGGTGCGGCCGAGCTCACGCAGGACGTCCGACCAGCCCGCGTGATGCGAGGCCCGCGCCTCCTCGTCCGGGAGCCCGACCTGATGGATCTCGACCACCGTTGAGCTGTTCGACGACGGTTGGAAGCTCACGGTCACGATCGAGTCCCGGAACCGGGTCGCGGGCGAAGACCAGGTGAAGACCAGACGATGGGGTCGGTCGATCTCCCGATACGTGCCGGTGTGCACCATCGAGGATTCGTCGTCGACCATGACGATGCGGAGCGTCCCGCCGACACGCGGATCCGTTTCGGCACGAGTCTCCCGAATGCCGGCCGGTCTGAGCCACGACCCGAGGCTTTGCGCGTCCAACCAGGCGTCGAAGAGATCTTCGGCGGGGGCGGCGATCTCCCGCCGGACGGTGACCGAGTATTCGTCCGTCACGACGACCTCTCGGCGTTGTCGCGACCCGTGACAAAAGCGTCGAGCGAGGCGAGCTGATCGCTCCAGAACCTGCGGTAGTGCTCGATCCATCCGGCCGCTTCGGAAAGCGGTGCCGCATCCAGGCTCAAGATGTGCTCGCGCCCCCGCACCCTCCGTCGCACCAGGCCTGCGCCCTCGAGCACCCGAATGTGTTTCGACGTCGAATTGAGCGAGATCGGAAATGCGCTGGCGACATCCGTTACCCGAGCGTCCGACTCGGCAAGACGGGCCAGGATGGTGCGGCGCGTGGGGTCCGAGACTGCCGAGAAGACCCGATCGAGCATGCCAGCCGAATATTCACCCATAGAGGTGAATATAGCGCTGGTCGCTCGGGACCGCAACCCGCACCCTCGCGAAGAACGTCGCCCTCGATTCGTCGAGGGTTGCGAATCAGGAGCAGGTCCAGCCGCCGTCGACCGACGCGTGTTCGACCGGTGACGTTAGGTCGTCGGCGTCCTGGCGAACCCCGACCCGGCCGACAAGCGAGCCATCTACGAAGAGCTCGGCGTGAACCTCACGTACCACGCCGAGGGACGAGTCCATGTCACGGCCGGCGCGCGTGTACTTGGGGTTCGTGTCGGAGGAGGGACTTGCGGCTTGACCCCACGGATGCGGTGGATCAGGACGGTTCGGCTCGCCGCATGAGTGCCCGCAGCTTCGGCCTGCCACCCTGTCTCGAGCCTGAAGTCGCGTACGCCTTTGTTCGCGCCCTCGTGCGGATCCGAGGCCGAGCATCCTCTTCTGGCGAAGGTCTGTGGCCGGTGCTCACCTAGACTGGCGATTGTGAGTAGAAGCACATCACCCGTCGTGGATCCCATCCGGCGACCCAACCTCATGGCAGTGGACGCGGCGTTTCGCGCCGCCATCGAGGCCGACGTCGAGCACTGCCGAAAGCTGCTCACATATCTGCGTGAGCGGTGAGGTTCCCCTCCCTGGAGGAGGTGATCGCCTGCAACGAGGCGGTCCGGGGACGGGATGAGGCTTCGCCGAGCGCCGAAGACGACGACCTTGCCCGGGTGGCTCGTGCGCTCGATCGAGCTCGGATCGACGCCGATCCGATTGACGTTGCGGCGGCCCTCGCGTTCGAACTCACGAGCGCCCAAGCATTCCACGAAGGCAACAAACGCACTGCTGCGCTTATCGCCCGCTGGTTCATTAGAACCAACACCGACATCGACCCTGACCGGATCATCAAACCTGACGATCCCGAGTTCGCCGATCTCCTTATTGCAGCTGCACGGGGTGACGACGTTCGCGCTGAGATCCGCGGTCTCTTCCATCGCCGCGCCGCGACTCACGGCGGATCTGACGCCGAGGCGAGACGGTCTCTCGATGCACTGACGGCCGAAGCACAGGACCTCGGCTTCTACGACGAGTGATCCTCGCCTGTAGGCGGCGAGTGGAGGTGCGCTGGCATAGAGAGAGGATGCCCTGGGCGGGACAAGGATTGTCCGGTGTCGACAACGGAGTCGTGTCGGAGGGGGGACTTGAACGAACCCTTCCGTGTCATCCAGCGGCATCGCGCGGCATGCAGCGGCGTTGAGCACCGGGTTCGCGGCTGGCGGTATCGCTCGAGAACCCTGGAGGACGCTGGATGCCACCAACGGCTATTGGCAAACCATTAGCAGGCCGACACACCTCCCTCACCCGGGACGGATGTTCTGGTTGTGGTGGAAGGCGTTGTCGGGGTCGTACTTGGCCTTGACCTCGGCGAGTCGCCGGTAGGTCTCGTCGCCGTAGGCCTCTCGAAGCCGGCTCGTGTCGTCGTCGGAATCGAGGAAGTTGACGTAGACGCTGGCGTCTCGGTGCGGCCCGACGGCCTCGAGGAACTGCCGCGCCCAAGCGGTTTCGGACTCGGCGAACTCGCCGGAGTCCTCTGGGAGCCACGCGGCGTCGATGATGATGTTGTGGAGCACGTCGCGACCGCCGTAGGCGGTTGCGTCTTCGGGGACTCGGGCGACGGCGCCACCCATGTGGAACATCGCCGCGTAGGTCCGGGGCGAGCTGGCCGCGTAGGCGTGATCGGCGATGACCGCGATGACGTCGTCGGAGAGGCCGGCGAGGTTCGTGGCCTTCCAGTAGTAGTGCCACCCGTGGGGGACGGTGTCATCGAGGCCCGACTGGTGGGCGACGTATGGCGTGGGTGCGACGAGGTCCACGAGCGGCGTCCCGAACTGGCGGATGGCCCGCACGGCACGCTCGCCATCTTCGATGGCGCCGGCGTAGCAGCTGGCGACGGCGATGGCTGGCTGGAAGTGCAGATCCTCGGGGATCACTGGCAGTGGGGGCACGGTACCGAGCCTGATCACGTTGCCCAGCTCGTCGGGCGCGTCGGCGACGAAGTCCCGGTAGAAGCGCAGCACCTCGGTGGTGTCGTCGGCCGCCCACAAGACGGGTCCGGCCATCACGGTCGGGCCGACGGGGTGCAGCGCGAACCGGAACAAGGTGACGACGCCGAAATTGCCGCCGCCGCCTCGTAGCGCCCAGAACAGATCGGGGTGTTCGTCGGCGGACGCCCGCACGATGCTGCCATCGGCGGTGACCACCTCGGCCGCCAGGAGGTTGTCGATGGTGAGCCCGTGTTTGCGCATCAGCCAGCCGATGCCGCCACCCAGAGTGAGGCCGGCGACGCCGGTGTGGCCCACGATGCCGCCGGTGGTGGCGAGGCCGTGGGCCTGCGACTCGTGGTCGACGTCGCCCCAGAGCGCGCCACCCTGGACCCAGGCGGTTGGGCCGTCGGGGTCGACCCATACGGCCCGCATCGCCGAGAGGTCGACGACGATGCCGTCGTCGCACACAGCGGTGCCGGCCACGTTGTGGCCCCCGCCCCGTACGGCGATCTCCAGGTCGTGGTCGCGGGCAAACCGGACGGCGAGGGCCACATCCGCGGTGCCGCTGCATCGGGCGATCAGCCCGGGGCGCCGATCGATGGTCCCGTTCCACACGGCCCGGGCGGTGTCGTAGTCGGCGTGGTGAGCGGTGATCAGCTCGCCCCGGAACCCGTCGATCTCCATTTCGGTTGCCTCCTCGCGCTTCGCGGCCAACTTTGCGGTGGTCGCCCTCCGTGTCGTCGGAACTCGACGGCGCCATCGGACCACCGTGGACCGCGGCTGTGAAGTCCGAAATCTGGACTTCACAGCCGAAGGCAAGCGCGCGACCCTGACGTCGTGCGGACCTACGGCCAGTACTGCCCCATCGCCCGCGGCGCCGAGATCTTCGCTGAGCGATGGACGCCACTAATCATCCGCAATCTGCACCTGGGCTGCGGAACCTTCAGCGAGATTCTGGAGGGCGCGCCTGGGCTCTCCCGCACCCTGCTCTCTCAGCGGCTCAACCAGCTCGAACGCTTCGGCATCGTCGAGTCGGCACCCAAGTCCGACGGGCGCGGAAGCCAGTACAAGCTGACGGCGGCGGGTCACGACCTCTTCAAGGTCTGCCAGTTACTCGGTGAGTGGGGCGCCGCATGGCTCGAGATTGCCCCCGAGCACCTCGATCCCTTCGTGGCTCTGTGGTCGATGTGCAACGCGCTTCGCCGAGACCGGCTTCCCGATAGGCGCGTCGTCATCCGCTTCGACTTCACCGGTGGCCAGCGTCATGAGCGGTACTGGCTGCTGATCGAGCACGGAGACACCGAGATCTGCAAGGAGTACCCCGGCCTCGACGAGGACCTCTACGTCACCGCGGAAGGTGAAGCCTTCGTCAAGTGGCACGCGGGCCGACTCGCCTGGGTCGAAGCCGTCCGCGACGGCCGCATCCAACTCCACGGTCCCGCGCGGCTCGTTCGAGCCTTCCCCACCTGGAACGGTCGCAGCCTCTTCGCGCACGTCAAGCCGGCTTCCCGGGCAGCAACGGGCTCGGCAAACTGACCTCCCAACTCGTGTCGCGGCACGAAGGCGCGCGGCCCAGGCCGCGCTGGAGGCGTCGCTCCGGGCTGCTCCCCCACCGCTGACGGTCGAGGACGTCGAGGCCGCCGTTCGGGAGTTGGGCGGGCTCGTGGCGATCCTCGATCGTGCAAACGCGGCCGACCGAGCGGAGCTGTCCCAAGCGTTCGGTGTCGGAGGGGGGACTCGCGGCTTGACCCCACAACTCCGACTCAGGAGAGCTGTGAGGTGGGAGTGATCGGCGGCAGCGGGAGTGATCGCGGATCGCGTCCTGCCGCGGCATGCTTTGCTGATGCCCTCGGTGCCGGAACGCGTGCGCTGGACCGATCACGCGTATGTGAAGGCCGGCCTGCTCGGCGCCGCCCGCCCCGACATCGAACGGGCCGTGCTGGAGCAGCATCACGACCGTCAGAGCAATCCGGGAGCGGCTCAGTGGCGACTCTCGACCGGACCCTGGGTCATCCTCTACGACCATCCGGATCGGGACGACTCGACGGCGGCGCGCATCGTGACCCTCTGGCGACGCCGGTAGCCTTGAGGCAATGAAGATCGACGGTCACTACGACCCCGAGGCCGACATCGCGTGGCTGCGGTTCGAGGGCTACGACCCGGACACCGTCGTCGCGGAGGAGGTCGAGGCCGGTCTGCGCGAACTCGATCCCGCTACCGGACGTGTCGTCGGTCTTGAGTACTGGCAGGCGAGCCAGCGCCTGCCTAGTGACCTGCTTGCCATGCTGCCGCCTCCGAAGGTTGCGACCGCGGCCTGAGCTTCTCGCTACCGGCCGACCTGAGCGCGACGCACTGCGCGGAGTTCTCGCGCGTTCACGGCTCAACCCCCGCTGGAGGAGCGCCCAACTCGCGGTCGCGATTCCGCGCAACGCAGAAAAACGTGTCGGAGGGGGGACTTGCGGCTTGACCCCACGGATCAGGCTCGCGCTGGTCGTCGCCCTCCCAGCATGACGGGCGTCCTCAGCGATGCCTTGCGATGAGTGCTTCGAGCTCGCGGCTCAGGTCGCTTACGTCGTGCTTGCCCGCGGCGACGTCCATGACGAACCGATAGACATCGTCGGCCGGGATGACGGTCACACCGACCCGATTGAGCTCGAGGAACACCGCTGTGGCGAGCCACGCGAGGCGTTTGTTCCCATCCACTAGCGGGTGGTTCTTCACGATCGATTGCAGCAACGCTGCTGCCTTGGTCCAGATGTCGGGATACGCCTCTTCGCCGAACGCCACCGCTTGCGGTCGGGCCGCCGCCGACCCGAGCAGGCCGACGTCCCGAATCGGTGGCGGGTCGCCCAACAGCCTCGTCGCCAGGCTGACCAGGTCGTCGAGGTCGAGGTATCGGACCGGCGCCGTCACCGCCCGAGACGGTCGAGTGCCTCCCGGTGCGCGGCGATCACGCGTTCCGCCGCCGCGGACACCCGGTCCCGATGGTGCGCCCGAGCGACGTAGTCCCGTACCGCCCGCCGCGCTGCCTCCTGCATCGAGATCCCTTCGGCTTCGGCGCGCTCTCGCAACGCCGCCTGCTCGTCCTCGGTAAGCCGAAGCGTCATGGCCATCTGCTGATGGTATCACCCTGATACCTCACGCTCTCCCCAGACTGTCAGCCCGTCCGCAGCGACCCCACCAGTCGCCGTAGTCAGATACCATTGACATCTGAATACCTTTAGTATCTAATCCGAACGCTATGGCGACGCGACTGCGGCGGGCGGAGCAGGTAGAGCGGAACCACGAGGTCGTGCTGGCCGCGGCCAGGCGCGTGTTCCTCGACAGGGGCTATGCGGGAGCGAGCCTCGACGCGATCGCCGACGAAGCCGGCTTCTCGAAAGGCGTGGTCTACTCCCAGTTCGGGAGCAAGGCCGACCTGTTCCTCGCCCTGCTGGACCGTCGCATCGACGAGCGTGCCGCGCAGAATGAGCGGATTGGCCCCGCGATGGCCGGGGGCGAGGGCCTGCGCGAGCTGCTGCGCGTGGCCGACCGCGACGGGACGGCGGAGCGCGGGTGGGCGGGACTCCTCGTGGAGTTCCGTGCGATTGCCGGCCGCGACCCCGATCTCAACCGGCGGTATGCCGACGCGCACACTCGCACGGTGGAGCAGCTGGCCTCGGTCCTTGGCCGGCTCCACGACCGGGTTGGCCTCGAGCCCGCGGTGGCGCTTCGATCGATGGCGGAGTTCATCCTCGCCGTCGGCTCCGGGATCGCGCTCGAGCGAGCCGTGAATCCGGCCGCACTCCCCGGCGATGACCTGGCCCTCATGGTGCCGCGCGCCCTGGGCCTGCCCGACCGCACGATTGAGGAGCACTGACCACCATGACCGCGACGACGACCGGCTTCGACCGCTTCCGCGCCGACGTCCAAGCCCGGGTGCTCGCGGGCGCCCCCGAGCAGCTGCAGCGGCTCGAGTGGGGGGCCGACCAGATCCACGGTGCCCAACGAAACGGGCTGCACAAGCTCCTCGCTCACGCGGCCGACCACTCCCCCCTCCACCAGCGGCGCCTCGCCGGGATCGACCTCGACCGGGTTGACCCCACCGATATGGCGTCCCTGCCGGTCATGACGAAGGCAGACATGATGACGGCACTCGACGACGTCTTCACCGACCACCGCCTCACCCGCGGAATGGTCGAACGGGCGTTGGCCGCGACCGGCGCAGAGCCCGTTCCGATCCTCGACGAGTACATCGCGTTGTCCTCTGGTGGCAGCTCCGGACAGCGGGGCGTGTTCGTCTTCGACCGCGCTGCCATCGCCGGATTCATCTCCTCGATATCGCGGTCACTCATGGCCCGGCTCGACGCCCTGGGCGGTCCGCCGCCCGGCGGGCTCCCCATTGCGATGATCGCCGCCGGCTCCGCCGTCCACGCCACCGGCACGGCGCCGGCGTTCTCGGTGGGACACGCCATGCCATTCCGGTTCGAGCCGATCCCAGCCACGTTGTCGTTGCCCGACATCGTGGAGCGACTCAACACCATCCAGGCCCCCGCCCTGTACGGGTATCCCTCAATGTTGGCCCGCCTAGCCGTTGAGCAGCAGGCCGGTCGCCTGCACATTGCCCCAATGGCGGTGACGTCTACGAGCGAGACATTGCTGCCCGAGACGCGCGCCGCAATCACCGAGGCCTTCGGGGCCCCGGTCGTCGACACGTTCGGTTCCACCGAAGGACTCGTAGGCACGAGCGCACCGGGCGACAGTGTGTTGGTGTTCAACACCGACATGTGCATCGTCGAGCTCGTCGATGACGACAACCGGCCCGTCCCACCCGGCATCCCATCGACCAAGGTGCTCGTGACCAACCTGTACAACCTGGCTCAGCCGCTCATCCGTTACGAACTCGCCGACGCCTTCGCGCGTCAACCCGATGCGCACGACCACGGCCACCTCCGGGCTCGCGTGAACGGGCGTACCGACGAGGTGCTCCACTACGAGAAGGTCGACGTGCATCCCCTTGTCATTCGGTCCGTGATGGTCAAGTCGCCCGAGATCATCGATTACCAAGTTCGACAGACTCGCCATGGCATCGACGTTGACGCAATCACCGCCGACACATGCGGCATCGAAGGACTCTCTGCTCGCCTCGGCAGGGCACTCACACAAGCCGGGTTCGATCACCCTGAAGTGACGGTGCGGATCGTCGACCGCCTCGAACGGCACCACGACACCGGCAAGCTCCGCCGCTTCGTTCCACTACCCGCGACGTGAGCAGGAGCCGCGGCACATCGACGTCGTGGTCATCACGACGGACCGAACGACACGCGTCACGATCGGACAATGACGGGTGCGGAAACGCGGTGTCGGAGGGGGACTTGCGGCTTGACCCCACGGGCGCGGCTCGTGCGCACCGTGGAGGTCGAGGTTTGACCGCGAGCGGGCAGCTGGGCCCGTGGTGACTCGAGGCGTCGATGCGTGCCGATGGCCTGCCAGCCTCTACGGTGCCGCTGGCGCTGATGCGGCGCGGTTTTCGGGTTGTTGATGAGGGGTGATCGCCGTGACGGGGATCGGAGCATCCGAGGCGAAGACCGGGCCGGCTGCCGTCGTTGCTCTAGCGTGCGGCCTCGGGTCACTCATAGTCGGTGCGCTGTTCACGTATGTGGCCGTGCCCATAGCCATCGTCGCGATAGGGCTCGGTCTCTGGGCCGCCTCCCAGGGCGAGCGCCTGGCAATGGCTTGGACAGCCGTCAGCATCGGTGTGGCCAGCCTTGCCATAGCGGTGCTGTTCTTCGCTCTCACGTAGGCACCGCACCAGCGTACGGACGCGTCGGAGGGGGGACACGCGGCTTGACCCCACCGGCTTGCCTTATCCGGAGGATCTCGCTGGTGGCGTAACCATCCCGCGTTCCTGGGCGCGCGATGCCCGTAAACTGGGATCGTGAGCAGCGTGCCAGCGCCCATCGTCGACCCGATCCGCCGCCCCCACTTGATGGAGGTCGATCCAGCCTTCCGCGCCGAGATCGAAGCGGACGTCGAGCACTGCCGGGAGCTGCTCACATACCTGCGCGACCGGTGAGGTCCCCCTCCCTCGACCAGGTGATCGCCTGCAACGAAGCAGTTCGTGGGCCTGATGAGCTCTCGCCGAGCGCCGACGACGACGACCTCGAAAGGGTCGCCCGAGCGCTCGATCGAGCTCGCATCGCGTCCGACCCCATCGACGCGGCAGCCGCGATCGCCTTCGAGCTGACGCGTGCCCAAGGCTTCCACGAAGGCAATAAGCGCACGGCCGCCCTTATCGCGTTGGCGTCCCTTCGAGTGGTGTAACTGACGGGTCCACCACGTAGGTGGGCCACCGCGTGATCCTCAGCGTGATCCAGACCAATGGCTCACGACGAGGAGACGACGGTGGCCCTTACCCATGATGACCTTACCCAGCTGCTCGAGATGATCCGTGCCGGCGGTGACGTCGACGTCGTCCGCCAGAGCGTAGAAGTGGTGCTCCAGGCGCTGATCGACGCCGAGGCGACCGAGGTGATCGGCGCCGCGCTCCACGAGCGCACCGACACTCGCACGAACCAGCGCAACGGGACTCGGGACCGGCTGTTGTCGACCAAGGCCGGTGACGTGGAGCTCAAGATCCCGAAGCTGCGCCGCGGGTCGTTCTTCCCGGCGGTGCTGGAGCGGCGCCGTCGCATCGACCGAGCCCTGTTCGCGGTGGTGATGGAGGCCTACGTGCACGGCGTGTCGACGCGCAAGGTCGACGACCTCGTCGCCGCGCTGGGCCTCGAAGCCGGCATCTCCAAGAGCGAAGTCAGCCGGATCTGCGGCGAGCTCGACGAGCCCCTGGAGGCGTTCCGGACCCGGCCGTTGGGTCATGTCGAGTTCCCCTACGTGTTCTGCGACGCGACGTTCGTCAAGTGCCGCACCGGCGGGCGAGTCGTCTCCAAGGCGATCGTTGTTGCCACCGGCGTCACCCGCACCGGCGACCGCGAGGTCCTGGGCACCGCGGTGGGTGACAGCGAGGACGGGGCGTTCTGGCTCGCTTTCTTGCGCTCGCTGCGGGCCCGGGGCCTCGCCGGCGTCCAGCTCGTCATCTCCGACGCCCA
>JBQTGU010000149.1:0-23359 GCA_052390575.1 Actinomycetota bacterium
CGACCGGTCGCCCCTCCCGTAGGTGCGCCTCGACCAGATATCGGCCCATCCCCATCGGAGAACCCCCAGCTTCGGTGTCTCCGATGTCTTGACACAGGTGTCGCCTATGTCATGGGATCTCACACCACCGGGGGCACACCACCGGGGGCACACCGACAAGACGTAGTGCCCCGCATTCGAACGGGCCATGCGCATGCGCGGAGTTGCCGTCGGACGTTCGGCGGCGAGCAGAGTCGACCACGGGTCTCTGCGCCAGCTCAGTCGGGAATGTCGACGTCCTGAGGGAGCCGGTCGATGACGAGCGTGGCGAGTTCGATGAGCGGCTCGCGTACGTCGCCGCCGCGACCGAGGCCGCCCCGGGCGGGGCGGACGCGACAACGAGCCTCGAGGACGAGGGCGTGCCCACTTCGCCGGCACCAGGCCCCCACCCGCTGGCGGGGGGCATGTAGGAGACCAGCACGCCGTTCCATTACATGGAGCGGGCCATCGCTGAAGTGCTGAGCGATCTGATCGCGCGATTGGCCCGTATCGCGGCAAACCGCCACGCTCAGAGTCGTCCAAATGGACTGCGAATGAGAGTTCTCTCATAAGGGGGAGCACAGCTCAGGGTTGGACACTCCATCCGCCGATATACGGACCGGGTCCCCGTTCGGCGCCAACGACGCCGGCGGGACGCCATACCCCGGGCAGGCGAGCGCGAACCGAGTACCGGAGGCGGTAGAGAGTGATCGGGCGTCGTAAGCGATGCGATGACGAGCGTGGTGCCGTGTTGGTGATGGTCGCGATCCTCTGCACCGTGTTCATCGGGTGCGCGGCCTTCGCGATCGATGCGGGGGCGCTGTGGGCAAAGCGCCGGCAGCTCATCACCGCCACCGACGCCGCCGCGCTCGCGGTCGCACAGTCCTTCGCCCAGGGCACCGAGGACTGCACGGCCATCGCGACGGAGTTCCTCGCCAAGAACGACCCCGAAGCCACGCTCACCGAGTGCGGCTCCGGGAACCACAGCGGGCCCCGGCACAGCTCAGGACAGCTACGGATCGAGGCCACCAGTCCAGTGCGGTTCGTGTTCGCCGGCATCTTCGGGATCCATGAGGCCACCGTGACGGCCGCGACCAGGACCAGGTACGGCCCCCCGGCGGCCCTCCGGCGGCTACGACCGATCGGCCTGTGCCCTGAGTCGACGCCCGCGATCGAAACTTGGATTGACACCCAGCTGCACCAGCCCGCCAGCCCGTCAGGCACCATTCGCGTGAGCTACACGAAGTCCCACCCCGACGCCTGTGGGTCGAACGCACCCGGCAACTGGGGCATGCTCGACCTGGACGGCGGCAACAACTCCAACGCCGCCACCAAAGAGTGGATCCAGAACGGCTACGAGGGCTCGATCAGCGCGAACGCCTACGTCGAGGGCGACCCCGGCGCGATCAGCGGCAGTCTCAGCGGCTCGCTCGACACGCTGGTCCAAAGCGGTGCGCTCTTCGAGCTGCCACTGTTCGATGACGTGCGAGGCAACGGCGCTAACGCAGAGTTCCGCGTGTCGGGCTTCGTCTCCGTACGTCTGATCGGCTACCGGGTGACAGGCGCGGAGTCCGAACGATACCTCGACATCCAACTCCATCGCCGTATCGTCGACGGACAATGCTGCGCCACCGGGCTGAACACAGGCGTGAGCGTCGTCGTTGTCTGCGCGGTCGACGCGAACACCAACTGCTAGCGGGCGCCGCTCCCTCACCTGGCACTAACCGCCGTGGCACAGGGGGCGGGGGACCAATCTCAACGCTGTAGCCGCCGCATGACTTCGCCAAGCTGCACCAAACTCGCTCGAATCTTGGGGTTCGAAGGCTGTCCCGTTAGGGGCACGCTGCCGCGTCGTGAGACATCGCGGGCACAGCGACGTCAATTTCACCTGGTCTAACCTCCTACCGAGAACCGGCGGGGTGAGGGGGGCGGCAATGGTTCGCTGGGGGGACCGGGTCAAGACGACGCCCGGCAAGGTGATCGGCGGTATCGCTGGTGCGGTGATCCTCGTTGTCGTGCTCGCGCTGGTGTTCACCACACCCTGGGACGGGGACGGCGACGGCGGCGGCGACGAGCTGCGGCAGTCGTCCGGGGAGCCGCTGACCTTCGACGTTGCGCCGACTCAGGCCGACGAACCCGTGATCAGCGCCCTGCCCCCTTCGAAGCTCACTCAGGCCGAGATCAACGCCATCGTCAGTACCCACAACGAGTGGCGCGACAAGTACGGAGTGACACAGCGGGTGGTCTGGGACAACGATGTCGCCGCGTACGCCCAGGAATGGGCCCAGATGATCGTCACCTCGGGCCAGTTCGAGCACCGTACCAACGCCAAGTACGGGGAGAACCTGTTCCAGGGCGGTGTATTGGACGGTGTCTCGACCTGGACCGCGAAGGGCGTCGTTGACTCGTGGGGAAAGGAAGACGCCGACTATGACCGCAACGCGTTGACTTGCGCGTTAGGCAAGGTCTGCGGTCACTTCACTCAGGTGGTCTGGGCAACGACGACCGCGGTGGGCTGTGGCAAGGCGACCGGCAAGGTGAATGGCAACGACGCCGAGGCTTGGGTCTGCAACTACAACCCGGCCGGCAACATCACGGGCTTCAGCCCCTTCACGGGTCAGCCCGTTGCCCAGCCCGAGACGCCGGCGCCGGGGCCACCGCCGGCGGAGACGCCGACGAACGAATAGTGCGCCGGCCGAATCCGACCGGAAGGACTCCCACCATCCGCACCGCCGTGGTTTGCGCGGGCGCGATCGCACTCCTCAGCTGCGGCAGCGCGGCCGCGGGATGGTCCGTCTCTTCGGCGCCGGCAGGAGGGACGACCGTCGCCGATCTCGGATTCCGCTCCGACACCGACGGCCTTCCGTTCGCAAACTACGGCGCCCGTTCCCGGGTCACCGATCTCACGCCCGCGGACATGCAGGCGATATACGGCGACGCGGTGTGCGCCAACTCGGTCGGCGGGAAGTGCGCGCTCACACCTCCTGCCCGACAGGAGATGGCCCGGTGGAACGAACTGATGGGTGGCGGCCATTGCTACGGGCTCTCGGTCACGAGCCTGCTGTTCTTCACCGGCGCCCTCGACACCGAAACCTACGGCGCGGCCAACGTCGACGCGCTCCGCTTCCGCGGCAACAGGCTCCTGCAACGGGAGATCGCGCGGTCGTTCGTTGCCCAGGGTTTCGACTCCGTCCGCCAGGCCGCGATCGTCGGGGCACCGAACGAGATCCTCGACACGCTGATCCAGGTCCTTGGTGCCGGCGCGACCGAGGGTGAGATCTACACGATCGCGGTCTTCAATGGCAGGTCGGGTCACGCGGTGACGCCGTACGCCGTCGTCGACCGCGGCGGCGGGAAGTTCGGCGTGAAGGTCTACGACAACAATCACCCCGGCAAGGCTCGGGAGATCACCTTCGACCGCAACGCCAACAGTTGGGCCTACGAAGTGTCGGGCAACCCGGACCAGTCCGAGACGGTCTGGAAGGGCGACGCCGCGACGAGATCGCTGAGCCTGTACCCGACCACGCCCGGGGTCGGTGTGCAGCCGTGTCCCTTCTGCGCCGGTCCCGGACCCGACGCCGCAACGCCGCCGGCCGCAGGTTCCCGATACATCGAGCTGTACGTCGAGGGCGACCGTAAGAAGCCGGCCCATCTGTTGCTCACCGACACCCAGGGTCGGAGACACGGCTACTCGAACGGAGAGTTTCTCGGAGAGATTCCGGGGGTCACGGTGGAGCGACCGCTGCTCGCGCCGAGCTGGGCGCAGGCCTACGAGCCCGTCTACCGCGTACCGCTCGGCACCGAGCTCCGCGTGACGATCGCAGGTACCGCCCGAACCGGCCGGGCGAAGACGAAGGTCGGGGTCGTCGGGCCCGGCTACAACCTGGCGATCGGCAACATCGAGCTCGATCCCGGGCAGGAGGACGAGTTGATCCTCCCGTCGGACGGGCCGCGGTTCTCCTACAAGCCGGGAGACGAGGAGTCTCCGGTCTTCGAGGTTGGCGCCGACTATCCCGACGCCGACTTTGCGTTCTCCGTTACGGCTCACGACGTCGGCGTGGACTCCACCGTCAGTCTCGGACTGTCTCCCGACCGCCTCGAGATCGACGCGACGGCCGCCGCGGGAGAGACGACCTTCGACCTGCATATGCTCCGGTTGGACCCAGCCGGCGAGGCGACCTTCGACCACGACGCGCTCGACCTGACGGCGGGAGCGACGGCTGACCTTCTCTACAGCGGTTGGACGCCGGGACAAGGCATCCCGTTCGAGGTCAGTCAGGACGGCAGCGTGGAGGTGCAGGTGCTTGGTGACGAGTCGCCAGAGCCACCCCCGTCGGGAAGCAGCGCCGAGCCCGATCCACCCGCCGAGCCCGATCCACCCGCCGAGCCCGAGCCGCCCGGTGAACCGTGACCCGGGCTAGCGAGCCTTCGTCCCAGAATCGCAAGGGCGACCAAGTCCGCCAGCCTGGCTCGGACAGCCGGGTTCGAAAGCTGACCCGTTAGGGGCACCGGAGCACCGAACGCGCGACACTCGTGCTGGTTCCGTTGCCGCGCATCGGCCGGAGCCAGGGGGTCGTCGTGGCGGATCAAGACCTGAAGGTCGATCAGTCAGCCGAGGACGAGCCGCCCGGATCGAGTGGCGGCCCGAGCGGACCGGCGGGCGGAACACCCGATCCTCCCGTCGACAAGGACGCGCCGAGGGGGCCGTCGGATGGCTCCGGCGACGGCGGATCGTCGGGCGAGGGGCCGCCCCCGAGCGGGACGGACGCCGACCCGCTCGGAGGTCCGAAGGACGGTCCAGCGACGTTCGAGGACGACGGTGGCGTCGAAGGCCAGACCGGCGCCGGTGGTGGTGGAGGCGGCGGCTCATCCTCCGGAGGCCTGTTCGGCGACATCGCCGACGCCGTGGGTGATGCCTACGACGACGTCGAGGACTCCGTGAATGACGCCGCCGACGACGCGGGGGACGCCGCCGGTGGCGCCTACGACAAGGTGGAGGGCGGTGCCGCCAGCCTCTACGACGACATCGAGCACGAGGTCGCCGAGGAATGGCGCGACGCCGGCACGTGGGACCACGGTGTGGCCGACGGGGACCTTCCTGAACACCAGGGCGGGTTGCTGTGGGACCCCATTGGCACGGTGTCCGCCCCATTCGAGGCCGCCGATCGCGCTTCTGACCCCGTAGAGGACGCCGTCAGTGACGCCTACGAGGATTCCGGAGCGAAGGACGCGGTCGGGGACGCATACGAGGGATGGAAGACCCTCGACGACGCGCCGGGAGACGCGATCACGCGGGGGATCGGCGACGCCAACTACGCCCTCTGGGGCAACCAGACCGCCGAGGACGTCTACGAGAACGTCGAGGCTTCGGTCGCCAAGGCGTACGACGACACCGAGGGGGCCGTCGCCGACGCGCCCGGAGCCGTGCTCGACGCCGGGTACGGCACCGGTGCCGCGGCTGAGGACGCGCTGGACGACCTCGGCTTCGGGAGCGGCAGCGACGACGGCACCGACCTCGACGACTTCGGGCGCGGAAACGGGGAGAGCGGCCCCGCCGATCCGCTCGCGCACATCGACGATGAGTCGTGGAATGCGAGCCAGGAAGTCGCCGAGCAAGCCGGCGAGGAGGACGCCCAGGAGGCGACCTCACAGGTCGACGGCCTCCTGGATGAGATCGAACCCCTCGACACTCCCGCGCCCGAAGCGCTCGAGCTCGACTGAGCCCGCCGTTCAGTCGGCGCGGATGGGGTAGTCGACGACGATCGCTCGGCAGGCGGTCAGCGCCGGGGCGGAATGCGGCGTGTTGGGCGGGACGATCGCGGCGCAACCGGGGCTCGCGATGCGCTCGACGCCGTCGATCGTGACCGCCAGCTTTCCCTCGACGACGCTCCAGACCTCTTCCTGGGGATGATGATGCTCGTGGAGGGGGACGGCGTTGGCAGCGATCTCCGCAGTAGGCGAAGGTCATGCTCTGGGAATGGAAAGGTGCGTCCGTGCCAGCCCGGTAGCCGTTCCGTGGAACGCAGCTCGGTTGAGTCGACGAAGGGCACGCGTGGAGGATGTGCGGATGGCGCTGTCGGGTGGGCTGATCGCCGAGAGCCTGAAGGTCGGAGCCGTGCTCGAGGCGGTCCCGCTGACCGTCCGGAGGATCTACCGGGCGGACGCGGGAGATGTATCGGTCGGCCAGCCGCTCACGTGGACCTTCGTGGACTTCGAGGCTCCGGTCGAATCGGCCGAGGCGCTGGCGGTGGCGCTCAGCGAAACGCTCGACGAGGCACTGGGTTGGTACTGCGACTTCCGTTCACCCGACGAGACGTTCGTGGTGTTCGCCGGGCGCGTCTTCCGGTATCCACGCGGCAACCGAACGGCCCGCGCCGAGGTGGAGGAGTACGGACGGTCAGTCGGGGTCCCGGAGTCGCAGCTCGACTGGCCGGAGTAGGAGCTATCCCGCGCTGGTCATCACCCGTTCGCCGCCACTGGCCTTGGCGGCGTACATGGCAGCGTCTGACTGTCGCAAGAGGGAGTCGTACTGGTCAGCGGGGTGGGCGACCGCGACACCGATGCTGGCCGAGACCGTGATGTCGTGGCCGCTGAGCTCGAACGGCTCGTCGAAGAGGCGCAGGACCTTCTCGGCGACGCGTTCTGCCTCCTCCGCGCAGTCGAGGTCGACGAGGACGAAGACGAACTCGTCGCCTCCGACTCGGGCCACGGTGTCGCTCTTGCGCACCGCAGTCGCCAACCTGTCGGCGACCCGCCGGAGCACGGCGTCGCCGAACGCGTGCCCGTGCCCGTCGTTGACGGCCTTGAAGGCGTCGAGGTCGACGAAGAGCATCCCGACATGCGCCCCCGTCCGCCGCGCGGCATCGAGCGCGTGGTTCGCGCGGTCGGCCAGCAGCGTCCGGTTCGGGAGGCCGGTGAGCGGGTCGTGGAGGGCCTGGTGCCGGATCTGCTCGAGCAGGCGGGCGTTCTGCAGCGCGGTCGCGGCTTGTTTCGCCAGACCGGTGAGCCGCTCCAACGTGTCGGGTCCGGCGGACGCCCGGTCCAGGTTGGCGGTCACGACGCCGTAGAACTCGCCCCGGGCGGTGATCGGTACCGCGGTCGTGGCGGGGACATCGGCGATGTCGAACAGCGAGCGCAATCCGCCGCTCGCCGATTCGCTGTCGACGACGGCCGGTGCCGGCGAGCTCACCATCTGCTGGAGCTCGGGGACGTCGGCGGGCCCGATCGCGAGCTCGCGCAGCCGCGCCTCGGTGTCCTCCGCGTAGCCCGACATGCCCACGTAGCGCAGGACCTCGGCCTCGGGGTCCCAGAGCAATACGGCCGAATGGCCGCATTCGACGACCGAAGGGACGGCCTCCGCGAGTCGGCGGGCAACCTCGTCGCTGGTCGTGACTTCCGCCAACGACGACGCGAGGGTGAGCAGCGCGTGCGACGTGCGGTTCTGGCGCCGGGCCTCGTCGAGCGCCGCGGCCGGCTCGAGCGCGGCGGCGGCGTTGGCTGCGTACGCCTCGAGCAGGCGGCGCTCGGCCGGGAAGAACCGGGAGCCCTCCGGGTAGAGGGCGGCCAGGCGGCCGAACCGGTGGCCGCGCGACATCACGTCGACGATCAGCCGGGACCCCGCGTGGTCGTCGGGGTAGTCCGCCAGGATCTCGTCCGCGACGGCGCGCGCCTCCGCCTCTTCATCGAACCCTTGGTGATGCAGGTGAAGGTCGGTGGGGTCGAGCGAGACCGCCAGTAGGTAGCGGGGAGCGCGGATCGCGACCGCGGCGCGGCGAAGGACCGCGTCGAGAACCTTGTCCACATCGGTGGCCACGAGCTCCATGGCGGTGGCCTGGAGGGCGTCGAACCGCTCCGTGAGCCCGGCGAGCTGACTGCCCAGGTAGGCGACGCGCCGTTCGGGATCGGCCTCGGGCGAGGAGCTCGGGTCCCAGCGGACCTCGAAGACGCATCGTTCGTGCCCACGGCTCTGGCACTCGGTCTCCACCACGTCGGCGGGCTCCATCCCGAAGAGCTTCGACGCCTGCGAGAGCAGGCCGACGGAATACGCGCACGACGCCGGGTGGCGTCGCCGCAGGCCGCCGGTGTTCCAGGCCGCAACAACGGCGTAGTCCTCACCGATCTCCACGGCCTCCATCGCGTGCACGGTCGTGAACTTGGACGTGCCCAAAGCGACGTTGCGCAGCACCTCTCCCGGTGACCCCAGCGAGCGCAGCAGCGCGGTCACCTCCGAGCCCTCGTACTGGTTGAGCATCTCCTCGCCGCACCGGCGCGGGAAATCGGGATCGCCCGTGACCTCGCTCCCGGCCGCGAACAGCGCCAGCATGTCGCGGTAGGGGCTCCACGACCCCAGATCCTCGAGCTCGTCCGGGCTCTGCTCGACACCTGCGATCTTCAGCGCGCGCGCGACGCCGTCGTCGCCTGCGTCCTGACGGAGTAGACGGATCATCACTCCGGTGATCGAACCCGCGACCCGGCCTTGCCCGCCTGGGTCGAAATCTTGGTCGGCGCCCACGCGAGGATGATCGGCTCGCAAGGGTGTCCGATAAAGGGCCAAACCCCCGGATGGCCCTGCAATCCCGGGTCCGGCGCCGCCCGTAGTCCCCTCCGAGAGCCCGATCGAACCAAGGGGGCCGGTGGGACGATTCGTCACGCTCGTTGTCGGCGCAACTCTCCTTGCCGCCTGCGGCGGCGAAGGGTCCTCTGATACGGAGGTGGCCTCGAAGCCGAAGCGCTCGGCGACCACTACCACGACGACCACGACGACGGCACCGCCGCTGCCGACGGTCTCGGTCGCCGACTCGGGCCTCGGTCCGATCCTGGTCGACGGGACCGGCTACACGCTCTACGCGTTCGACAACGACACCGCCACGTCAGTGGCGTGCACCGGAGATTGCGCAGGCCTGTGGCCTCCGGTGACGGTCCCCGGACCGGGCGCGGCTGCGGGCGTGGTCGTGGGCGGCACCGACGCGCCGGTCGCCGGTCCCGGCGTCGACCCGGCCCAGCTCTCGACGATCGACGGCCCCAACGGGAAGCAGGTCACGTACGCCGGCCACCCGTTGTACCGCTACTCGCTCGACCAGGCACCGGGCGAGACCAAGGGCCAGGGGGTCGGGGGAACGTGGTGGGTCATCGGTGCGAACGGCGCGACGATCGAGCCTCCCCCGTCGACGACAACGCCGCGCGCTCCGCAGACGACGCCGACGCCGGTACCGCCACCTCCACCGCCGCCTCCGCCTCCGCCGCCCCCACCCCCGCCGTACTACTGAGGGCGAGCGTTAGCGCAGCGGCGGCGGGTTGTTCGTCTCGAGCTCGTCGACGCGGGCTTGGAGCTCGCGGACCTGCTCGATCAGGGCGGTGACCTCGGCCTCGAGCCGGGCGATGTCGGGGCCGACCTCCTCGAGGTCGGTCACCCCTTCGCCCTCGGTGCTGTCGTCGGAGCAGGCCGCCCCGACGAACCCGGCCGCCACCAGGGCGGCGGCGCAGACCACCGCCGCCACGAGCCGTCGCATCAAGTGGGCTCGGGCACCGGCTCGGGTGGCGGCGGCCCCGCGTAGTGCGCGCTGGGCCGGATTAGGCGGTTGTCGGCGGCCTGCTCGAGGATGTGGGCGGTCCAGCCGATCACCCGGCTCGACGCGAACGTCGGCGTGAACATCTCCCGCGGCACCCCGCACGTGTCCATCACGATCCCGGCGTAGAACTCGACGTTCGTGTAGAGCTGGCGGCCGGGCTTGAGCTCGGCCAGCACCTCGACCGCCTTCTTCTCGATCGTCTTGGCCAGCTCGACCTTGGGCCCGCCGAGGCGCTCGGCGACCCCGCGCAGCATGACCGAGCGGGGGTCGTCGGTCTTGTACACGCGGTGACCGAAGCCCATGAGCCGGTCGCCCCGCTCGACCGCGTCGCGTAGCCACGGCTCAGCCTTGTCGGCGGTGCCGATGGCGTCGAGCATGTCGAGGGCGCGGCTGGGGGCACCACCGTGCAACGGTCCCGACAGCGCGCCGATCGCCCCGACGACCGCGGCGGCGAGGTCGGCGCCGGTTGAGGTGATGACGCGCGCGGTGAACGTCGACGCGTTGAAGCCGTGGTCGATGGTCGAGATCAGGTACTGCTCGACGCCGCGGGCGTAGTCGGGCTTCGGGACCTCGCCCAACATCATGTAGAGGTAGTTGGCGGCGTAGGGCAGATCGGGGTGGGGGTCGACGACCTCGAGCCCGTGCTTGAGGCGGTAGAGCGCGGTGAGCAGCGTCGGCACCACCGCGCAGGTCTGGAGCGCCTGGGCCCGCAGCTCCTCGGCGGGGATGTCGAGCCAGGGGCGGAAGTCGAGGTCGACGCCCATCATCGAGTACGTCGTGCGCAACATGTCGAGCGGAGGCGCCTCGGGACCTCCGAGCGCGGCCACGCTCGGCAGGATCTCCTTCACATCCGTCGGGATCGCGCGCAGCGGGTTGACCTTCTCGATGAACGCGTCGCGCTCCTTGAGCGACGGGAGCGAGCCCTCGAAGAGGAGGTGCCACACGTCCTCGAGCGTCCGCGTCTCGGCCAGCTCGACCGCGTTGTACTGGCGGTAGTGGTAGAAGCCCTCGCGCCCGCGCACGTCGCCGATGGCGGTGTCGGCCACGACGACGCCCTCGAGGCCCTCGGGGATCTCCGCCGCCGCCTTCTCCGCCGGCTGGATCTGGGCGATCTTCATGATGTCGCGCATCGACACCAGACCCACGAGAACTCCGTCGTCGACCACCGGGATGTGCCGGTACCCGTGTTCGGCCAGGCTGGCGAACGCGTCGGTGACCTCCTCGTCGGACGCGACCGAGTCGGGGTTCGCCGTCATCCAGTCGGACACGGTGTCGGCCGATGTGTCGGCGCCGCCGGCGGCGATGCGGATCATGTCCCGCTCGGTCAGGATCCCGACCGGCTTCTCGCCGTCGACCACGACGACCGACCCGACGTGCCTCTCGCGCATCCGGGTGGCGGTCTCGGCGATCGACTCGGTCGCGACGGCCGTGATCACCGGGTGGCTCATGATCTCGGCGACCGTGCGTGCCCCCGGTACGGCGCTTGCTGGCATCGATTTCCCTCCCGCGTTCGAAGCCGCGGCGAGTCTATTCAGCCGGTGGGAGCAGGCGGTTCGGGGGGAGGCTCGGCGGCGGGGTCGCGTACGCCGAGGAGGTGGGCAGTCTCGTTGAGGGTGACGAGCGACCGCTGACCGGATCGGGCCGCTGCCACCCGGGTGATCGACGTGTACCCGGGTTCGAACCAGAGGAGGCGGTCGAGCCCCAACAACGCGCCCACGTACACGTTGATGACGCCTCCATGGCACACGACCACGACGCGGCCGCCGGGGAAACGGCGGATGATCCCGTCGAGGCACGGGACGATGCGGCCCCGGAACTGATCGGGTGCCTCCCCGCCGAAGTCCTCCCAGCGACCGTCGAGCATCGCCTGCCAGCGCGCGTCGCGCTCCCGCTTGAGCTCCTCCGCCGGGATGTAGTGGTCGGCGTTGGCGTCGTACTCGATGACGTCCGAGTCCACCTCGACGTCGAGCCCGAGGGCGCGTGCGACCGGTCCCGCCGTCTGGCGCGCCCGCCGCAGGGGGCTGCTGATCACCGCGTCGATGTCCTCGGTCGCGAGCCACGCCGCCAACCGCTCGGCCTCGTCACGTCCGCGCGCCGTCAGGTCGGGATCGACGGGTCCGCCGCCGCCTTCGCCGGGCGCGATGCGCACCGGCTCGGCATGACGGATGAGCAACAAGTCCACCTCTATGGCCTCGCTCGCTGCGGCGCAGGGACCATCCTCATGGTCGCCTCGCCTCGCCGGCCGGGATACCCGGCCGGCGCCCTTCGGGCCGCTCGCCGACGGCGCCGCGGGCGTTCGCTCGGACGCCAAATCCTTGCCGCGCAGAACTGACGTGCCGCTCGCATCACTTCCGACCGTCGAGCGTGAAGCCGAGCACCTCGCTCAGCTCCGAGAGCGCGGCGGCGGGATCCGCGACCTTGATCGTCGTCATGCCCAGGGCCCGCGCCGCCTTGAGGTTCACTCCGAGATCGTCGAGGAAGACGGACTCGTCGGGACGCACCCCCAGCCGCTCGCACGCCAGCTCGTAGATGCGGGGGTCGGGCTTGCGCACGCCCTCGATCGCCGACTCCACGATGACGTCGAACACGCCGGTGAGATCGTTGATCTTTCCTTCGCGCGGCTCGTCGGGGACCCAGTTGTTGGTGAGCGCGCCGGTCTTGAGCCCGTGCGCCCGGATCGCGGTGATCGCCGCCACCATCTCGGGTCGGGGGGCGAAGCCCTCGCCGACCGCGTTCATGACCGCGGTGGCGTCGATCGTATGACCGGCGCGGGCGCACTCCGCCTCGAACTCGGTGCAGAACTCCGGCACACTCAGCTCGCCCCGCTCGAGGCGCGCCCACGCGCCCCCGTCGGGGTCGGTCAGCACGACCTCGCTGAGGAACCGCTCGGGAACGCCGTGCTCGCGCTCGTAGGCGCGGAACACGTCGATGGGCGACGGGAACACCACCCCGCCGAGGTCGAAGATGACCGCCCGATACGTCGTCGGGTGGGTCGTTGGGTGGGTGGTCACGGGTCGATCAGGACGCCCGGATTGAGGACGGCGGCGGGGTCGAGGGCGGCCTTGGCCGCCCTCAGCGCATCGGCGAACGGCTCGGGCCGCTGCTGGTCGTACCAGGGCCGGTGGTCGCGCCCGACCGCGTGGTGGTGGGTGATGGTCGCGCCGTGGCGGACGAGCGCGTCCGACGCCGCCGACTTCACCGCCGCCCACTGCTCGAGCCGCGCCCCCTCGCGCCCCGGGGCGATCACGGTGAAGTAGGGCGCGGGCCCGTCGGGGTAGACATGGGTGAAACGGCAGGTGACGACGCCCTTGCCGGCGCCGACGGCGACGAGCGCGTCCCGGGTCGAGCGCATCACGTCCTCGTACAGGGCGTCGAACCGGTCCCACGTGGTGGCGGTCTCGAACGTCTCGTTCACGCAGCCCATGGCCACGAGTGCATCGCGCGTGTACGGCGCCCGGATGAACGCGTTGCGCCAGGCACCGGCCGAGCCTTCGCGTGCTCCCTCGCCGTCGCCGCTGACCCGGACGCTGTCGGGGTTCACGTCGCCGCCGTGGTCGCCCACGAGCTCGAGCGCACGGGCCAGCCACGGGTCGAGGGGATGGTCGGCCGACTCGAACGCCACCAGCAGGAGATGAGCCGAGCCGTCGTCGCTGCCGGTGACCATCGCTTCGGTGGCGTCGAGCAGCCGGCAGTTGGTGGGGAAGAGGCCGCTCTGGGCGAGTGCCCGTGCTGCCGCGGCGCCGTCGGCGAACGTGTCGAAGCGCGCGCTCGCCCCGGCGCGGAACCGGGGGCGGTCCTGAAGGCGCATCCATGCCTCGGTGATGACGCCGAGGATCCCCTCCGAGCCGAGGAACAGGCGGTCGGGGGACGGGCCTGCCCCCGAGCCCGGCAGCCGGCGCGACTCGACCAGGCCGTGCGGAGTGACGACGCGCAGCGACTCCACGAAGTCGTCGATGTGGGTGTAGAGGGTCGCGTAGTGGCCGCCGGACCGGGTGGCGAGCCAGCCGCCCAGGGTCGAGCACTCGAACGACTGGGGGAAGTGCCGCAAGGTCAGACCGTGCGGCCGGAGCTGCTCCTCGAGCGCGGGCCCGTACACGCCCGCCTGGATGCGCGCCGCCCGCGAGGTGCGGTCGATCTCGACCACCCGATCGAGCTCGCGCAGGTCGATGGTGACGGTGCCGGCGTATCCGTGTTCGGCCGCGTCGCACTCGACCCCGCCCACCACCGACGAGCCGCCGCCGTAGGGGACGGCGGCGGCGTGGGCGTCGGCGCACCAGTCGAGCAGGGCAGTGACGTCGTCCTCGGTCCGCGGCATGGCCACCACGTCGGGCGGGTGGGAGAAGTCACGACCGAACGCGCGCACCACGTCGCGGAACGACTTGCCGTAGGCGTGCCCGGCTCGTTCGAACGGGTCGGTGGTGCAGAGCGGTGCCAGCGAGTCGGGCAGCGCGAGTCGGGGCGCGGGAAGGTCGAGCTCGTCCAGGGTGGGCGGCTCGGCCACGGTGAGCGATTCGACCTCGAACATGCCGGCCAGCGTTTTCGCCATCGACTCCTGCTGGTCGCGGGTCGGGCCCTCGCCCTCGAAGCCCCACCCCCAGAACTTTCGCCGCCGCCCGGTCACGTCGGGCAGGCTAGGCGTCACTCCCCAATGCTCGAGAAGCTGCGGTGGATCACGTTCGGCCACGTCGAGGCAGACGAGTGCGGATCGATGAACGAGTGGCTCGCCGCCGCTCCCGACGCCGAGGTCGCCCATGGCGCGTCCGCCACCTCGACACCCCCCACGTCCCTCACGCCTGGGAGGCGAGATTGCTGTTCGAGGAGACGACCGACACCCTGCTGTGTGGGGACTTGTTCACCGCCACCGGTGACAGCCCGGCGCTGACCGACGACGACGTCGTCGGGCCGGCGATGGCGGCCGAGGATCTATTCCTCGCGACCGCGCTCACGCCGGCGACGGCGCCGACCATTCGCGGGTTGGCTGACCTGGCGCCGTCGACGCTCGCGCTCATGCACGGTCCGTCGTTCAACGGAGACTGCGTCGCCGCCCTCCACGCGCTCGCGGAGAGGTACCAGGAGCGCGTGGAGGCCACCTCGCGGGACTAGCGCCGAGTCAGTCGGCCTGGAGCACCGCTTCGATCTCGAGCTCGATGCGGACCTTGCGGCCGACGACGACACCGCCGGTCTCGACTGCGAGGTTCCAGGTGGCGCCGAAGTCGTGCCGGTCGATCTCGGTGGAGGCCGAGAACCCGGCTCGCTTGCCGCCCCACGGGTCGTCACTCCAGCCGAGGTACTCGAGCTCGAGCGTGACCGGGCGGGTCACACCTCGAATGCGCAGGTCGCCGTCTACCCGGTAGCTGCCCGCGCCGTCCTCGGCGACCGACGTGCTCCGGAACGAGAGCGTCGGGTGCTGCTCGACGTCGAGGAAGTCGGGGCTTCGGAGGTGGGCGTCCCGGTCGGGGGTGCCGGTGTCGACGCTGGCGGCGTCGATCGTCGCCTCCACCGAGGAACGGCTCGGGTCGTCGGCGATGGTGATCGCCCCCTCGAAGCCCGTGAACCGGCCCCGTACCTTCGAGAGAAGGTGGCGGGCGACGAACTCGACGTTGGAGTGCGACGGGTCGATCTCCCACACCCCCGAAGCGATGGGGGTGAGAGCGGTGGTGGTCTCGGTGACGCTCATTGGGTCCTCCTGCTTATAGAGAGTAAGGTACTTATGTAATACAAGCCCAGGAGGGGGCCCGATGTTCCCCCGAGCCCCGGAAGGGGCAGCGGTAGGGTCCGCGACCATGGCCGCGGATCCCGCCGAGCAGTACTGCGCCAGCTACCAGGAGGCGATCGAGCTGCTGGGGCGGCGCTGGACGGGGGAGATCGTCAGGGCCCTCCTCGCGGGCAAGACCCGCTTCGGCGAGTTCACCGCCGCCATCCCGGGCCTCAGCGACCGGCTCTGTTCGGAGCGGCTCAAGGACCTCGAGGTCGAGGGGATCGTTCAGCGCTGCGTGAGCCCGGAGACCCCGGTGCGGGTCGACTACCGCCTCACCGAGAAGGGGGAGGCCCTGGGCGACGTGGTCGACGCGGTGTCGGCCTGGGCCAACCGGTGGGTGAGCGCGGGCAGTGGATGACGTCACCGAGATCACCGCGCTGATCCACGAGTACGCCGACCGCCTCGACGGCGGCGACCTCGACGGCGTCGCCGCGCTGTTCGAGCACGCGACCTGGGGATCGCCCGGCCGGGGTGAGCCGTTGCGGGGCGCAGCGCAGGTGCGGCGCGGGTACGACGGCGTGATCCTGCACGAGGACGGCACACCGTCGACCAAGCACGTCATCTCGAACGTCACCGTCGATGTCGAAGGTGGTGCCGGGAGGGCCGCAGCCCGGTCCTACTTCACCGTGCTCCAGGCCCGACCGGACCTGCCGCTCCAGCCGATCATCGCCGGGCGCTACCACGACCGCTTCGAGCGGGCCGGAGGACGGTGGCGGTTCGCCGAACGGATGATCATCCCCGATCTGATCGGTGATCTCAGCCGGCACCTGCGCGACCCCGGGACCGTGCAATGACCGTGACGCCCGACGACCTCCTGCACGCCGCCGACCTCTGTCGCGAGACCCTCGCACCTGCCGTTGATGCCGACTGGAACGTCCCCGCGGCTGACATCGGTCAGACCTGCCGCGAGACGATCGACCACGTCGTCAGCTGCCAGACCTTCTACGCCAGCCACCTCGCGACCCGGGCTCCGGCGCTGCTCCCTCCGCTCCGGAAGCACGACCTCGACGCGCCCCTGGAGCACGTGCTCGACCTCGTCCCAGCCGGAGCAGCGGTGCTCGCGGCCGTGGCCCGGGGCAGCGGACCCGACGTCCGCGCGTTCCATCCCGCGGGCATGGCCGATTCGGAAGGCTTCCTGGCGATGGGGTGCGACGAGATCATCGTCCACACCGGCGACATCGCCGCCGGGCTCGGCGTGGCGTTCGGTCCCTCCGATGACCTCTGCCGCCGCGTGGTCGCGCGCCTCTTTCCCTGGGCGCCGGCTGACACCGACCCGTGGCCGACGCTGCTGTGGGCGAACGGCCGGGCTCCGCTGGGGGACCGCGAACGGCTCGATGCCGACTGGTGGTGGCACTGTGCGCCGATCGCCGAATGGGACGGTCGGACGAACCGCCGGATCAAGCCGGCGGTCTGGCGCTAGTTCGAAAGCGGAGGCGGGAGCAGGCTGCGGGGCGCGGCCGGCGCCACGTAGCCGGCGAACAGCTCGTCGGCCCAGTCGCCCGGCGTCGTCGCCGACGCTCCCGTTCCCCGCAGTCCCAGCAGATCGCCGAGGCCGCGTCCCCCGTCCCACGCCTCGAGTGCCTCCCGGATCGCCGCCCGCGACCACCCCCGGGCCTGGAGCCGGGTGATGGCGGTCAGACGCCGAGCGTGCTCTTCCCCGTAGTAGGCCGTGCGGCCGCGGACCCGCGGCGGCGGCAGGAGCCCGGCGGTCTGGTGGGCCCGGATGGTCCGGGCCGTCACCCCGGTACGGCGGGCGAGCTCGTCGATCGGCCATCCCGATGATGGGCCGAGGGTTGCACGAATCATCGTTACATCATATCGTGCAACGGTGGCGTTCCGCGGAACGGTCTCCGACGAGCGGGTCAGTGAGGTCAGCCGCCGGCTCCGGTCTCGCTGCGACGGGATCGTGGCGGCGGTGTGGTTCATGCCCGAGGCGCCCACCGGGTTCACCGAGCTCGGCCTCTCGGCCGAGGCCAGCTCGCTCGGAAGCCGGGTCGCGCCCCTGGGGCGGGTGCCGGGGCGGGTGGCGTCGGCGGTGGTCGCGCCGATGTGCCCGGGCCGAGCCGTGCCCGCGATCGACGAAGCCTGGCGCGTCACCGACCCCGAGACGCTGTTGGCGGCGCGGTTGCGGTGCGCGACCGCGTACCTCGCCGACGTGATCGGTGCCGAGCCCGAGGGTGTCGGGCGGGCGGTGGCGCTGCTACAGCCGGTCGTCGAAGCCGGCCCGACCGAGGGGCACCTGCTCTATGCCGGGCTCCGGTCTCTGCCGTGGCCGGGCACCGCCCTCGGCGATTTGTGGCGGGCGTGCGACATGGTCCGGGAGCGGCGGGGCGGGTCGCACCTCAACGCCTGGGTCGCGGCGGGGCTCGACCCGGTCGAGCTGCTGCTGCTGACCGAGCAGTGGCGCACGACCCCGAACCCCGGGTCGGCCGGACCGGCGGCGATGGGCTGGCCCGAGCCCGACGCCGGCGCCGGCCGGGCCCGGCTCCGCGACCGCGGCCTCCTCGACGAGCACGACGCCATCACCGACGCCGGCCGCGCCGTACGCGACGAAGTCGAGCTCGCCACCGACCGTCAGGAGCGCGTCCTCGTCGCGGCGCTCGGCGACGACGTCGACGAGCTCTTCGAGCTCCTCGCCCCGTGGGCGAGGGCGGTGGTAGCAAGGGCGGCATGAGTGACGATCAGAAGCTCGTCGACGCGCTCGACGAGGAGTGGCAGTCGATCGACAAGCTCTGCGAGGGGCTGGCCGAAGCCGAGTGGAAGACCGGGACCGAGTGCCCGGGCTGGAGCGTGCAGGACAACGTCGCCCACCTCATCGGCATCGAGTCGGTGATCATGGGTCGTCCCCCGCCCGACCACACGCCGCCGGACCTGCCGCACGTGAAGAACGACATCGGCAAGTCGAACGAGGTGTGGGTCGATGCCCGCCGGGCCCGCACCGGCCCCGAGGTCCTCGACGAGTTTCGTGAGGTCGCCCGCGAGCGCATCACGACCCTGCGGGCGATGACCGACGAAGACTTCGGCGCCGAGTCGTGGACCCCCGCCGGCCCGGGGACGGTGCGCGACCTCCTCCCGTTCCGCATCTTCGATTCCTGGGCCCACGAGCAGGACATGCGGCGCGCCCTGAACCAGCCCGGCCATCTCGACGGCCCCGCCGCCGAGCTGTCACTCGGGCGCCTGACCGGCGCGCTCCCGTTCGTCGTGGGAAAGAAGGTCAAGCCCGCCGACGGCACCACTGTGATCTTCGACTGGGACGGCAACACGACCGCGATCACGATGGACGGCGGCCGGGCCAAGCCCCTCGACCGGGCGCCGGCCGACCCGACCGTCCGGCTCACGCTGGGTACGGACACGCTCGTCCGCCTGGGCATGGGCCGGGGCGATCCCGCCGCGATGCTCGCGGCCGGCAAGGTCCGCTTCGACGGCGACGAGCAACTAGGCCGCCGGATCGCGGCCGAGATGAACTTCCTTTCCTAACTCTCCTGGTCGCGCTCGCTTCGCTCGCCGCTCCCGCACGCCTCCAATTGCCGAGGGGGCCGGGGGACCCGGCCCCCTCGTGAGCCGATGGCAGCTCCTAGCTCCTAGAGGACCAATTCGGCCATCACCCGGAGCGCCTCGGGCTGGGCCGCGCCCAGGACCATTGTGGTGATGCCGCTGTCGCGCCAGGCGTCGAGACGGTCGGCGATGCGTTCCTTCGGCCCGATCAGCGAGACCTCGTCGATCATCTCGTCGGGGACCGCCGCGGTCGCCTCCGCCTTCTTGCCGTCGAGGTAGAGGTCCTGGATCTCCTTGGCCGCGGCATCGAACCCGTAGCGGCAGGCGAGGTCGTTGTAGAAGTTCTTGCCCCGTGCGCCCATCCCGCCGACGTACAGGGCGACCATGGGCTTGACGAAGCCTCGCAGCGAATCGACGTCGTCGCCCAGGATCACGGTGACCGTCGGCGCCACGTCGAAGGTGTCGAGGCTCTTCTCGCCGCCGGCCTTGGCGAAGCCGGCATCGAGGGCGGCGCCGTACGCCTCCTTCAGCCGGTAGGGCGAGAAGAAGATGGGGAGCCAACCCTCGGCGATCTCCGCCGCCAGCTCGACGTTCTTGGGGCCGATGGCGGCGAGGTAGATCGGGATGTCGGCCCGGCGGGGGTGCACGATGATCTTGAGCGGCTTCCCCAACCCGGTCGCGTCGGGGCCGCTGTAGGGGATGTCGTAGTGCGCGCCGTGGTGCTCGAGCGTCGCCTCGCGGGCGAGGATCGTGCGCACGATGTCGACGTACTCGCGCGTCTTTGCCAGCGGCTTGCCGTAGGGCTGGCCGTGCCAGCCCTCGACCACCTGGGGGCCCGACAGCCCGAGTCCGAGCAGGAACCGGCCGCCGGTCATGAGGTCGAGTGTCGCTGCGGTCATCGCCGTCATAGCGGGTGTACGCGCCGGCATCTGCATGATCGCCGAGCCCACGTTTAGCTTCTCGGTATGGGCGGCGAGCCAGGTGAGTGGCGTGATGCCGTCGGTGCCGTAGGCCTCGGCGGTCCACGCCGAGTGGAAGCCAAGGCGCTCGGCCTCCTTCGCCAGCTCGACCGCCTTGCCGAGGCCGCTGCCCCAGTCCTGGTACCCGAAATTGATCCCCAGTCGCATGCAGGCATCGTCGCGCGTCGAGGGTCACCCCGTCTTGGGGCGGCCACCTCTACCGTCTACGGCGGTGTACCTGCTCGAGATCGTCGGCCGATCGCTGACCGTGTACGTGGCCGTCCTCGCGCTCATCCGCATCGGGGGTCGGCGCGAGATCGGTCAGCTCACGCCCTTCGACCTGGTGTTCGTGCTGCTCGTCTCGAACGCGGTCCAGAACGCCATGGTCGGAGCGAACGTCTCGCTCGAGGGCGGCCTCGTGTCGGCGCTGACGCTTTTCTCCGCCAATTTCGTGGTCGCTCGGGCGCGGAGAAAGTTCTCGCCGATCCGCGAGATCGTGGAGGGCAAGCCGCTCGTGCTCGTCAAGAACGGGGTGGTGCAGCCCCGGGCGCTACGACGCGAGAACCTCACCGAGGACGATGTCAAGGGCTTCATCATCGAGCACAGCGGCCTCGACGACTTCGGCCAGGTCGACACTGCGATCCTCGAGCCCAACGGCACGGTGCAGGTGGTCACGGCCGACGCCGACGTCGAGCGGACCCGGCGGGCGATGCGCCGCTAGTCGCTGGCGAGGTCGGCGGGGGCGAGCGAGAACATCACCATCCGCTCGCTGCGCTCACGGCAGCGTTCCGGCGGCTCGACCTCGCCCTCGCGCGTGAAGCCCGCCTTCTCGGCGACCCGTTGCGACGCGTGGTTGCGCACGTCGGTCTGCAGCTCGAGCCGGGTGAACCCGAGCTCACCGAGGACCCAGTCGCCGACGAGGCGGACCGCGCGGGTCGCGATTCCCCGACCGCGCGCCTCTTGGTTGACGAGGTAGCCGACCTCGGCCACGTCGGCGTCGTGGTCGATGTGCACAAGCCCGATGGAGCCGACGACCTCACCCGTCGCGGCCTCGACGATGACGAACGACGCCCGGACGCCATCGGCCCAACAGCGGGTCGACTCCTCGATCCACTCGACCGCGCGACGGTGCTCGTAGGGCCAGGGGATCGTGGTGAAGCGGGCGGCGTCCGGGTCGTTGCAGTACGCGAACACCGCGTCGACGTCGTCGGGTTCGGGCGGTCGGAGCCGGACCACTCCGTCGTCGAGCGCCGGCACGGTCAGCTCCATCAGTCCAGGGTGGCACGCGCCCGACGGGACCGGCTTCGATTTCCTCCTACGCTGGCGCCATGACCCTGATCACGAACGTCGTGAAGGGCGGCGATCCCGAGCGCGTGCTGCTGCTCGTGCACGGCCTCGGCGCCGACGAGCGCGATCTCGGCGGCCTGCTGCCGCACCTCGACCCCGACGGCCGGTTCGTCACCGTGCTCCCGCGTGGCCCGGTCGCAGCTCCGCCTGGCTTCGCCTGGTACGAGTGGACGGGAGCGGGCGAGCTCGACACCGCCGGCTTCCAGTCGTCGCTCACTGCCCTCGACGAGCTGCTGGACGAGGCGTGCGCCGAGCACGGGGTGGCGCGCGAGCAGTCGGTCGTCGGCGGGTTCTCGCAGGGCGCCGGCGTCACCCTCGCGCTCGCGCTGCGCCGCAGCGACAAACCCCACCCTGCGGGCGTGCTCGCGATGAGCCCGGCGCTGCCCGGACTGACCGACGTGATCGACCCCGACTGGGAGGCGGCCAAGGCGATGCCGGTCCTGATCGAGCACGGCAGCGAAGACCCGCTCGTGGCGGTGCAGCGCAGCCGCGACCTGGCGCGCGAATTGGAGTCGCACGGCGTGCCCGTCGTGTACACGGAGTACCCGATGGCGCATCAGGTCGCGCTGGAGAGCGTGCAGCAGGCGCGCGGGTGGCTCGACGCGGTGCGCGCCGGTGAGCAGCCGTCGGAGCCGGTGCCCGAAGACCCTCCCGAGGGACCGGTCAAAGCGGTCACGACCGCGACGTTCGACGCCGAGGTGCTGCAGAGCGACGTACCCGTGATCGTCGACTTCTGGGCGCCGTGGTGTGCGCCGTGCCGCCAGGTGTCGCCCATCGTCGAGCAGATCGCGGTGATGCGCGAGGGTTCCTACAAGGTGGGCAAGGTGAACATCGACGAGGAGCCCGCGCTCGCGCAGCAGTACGAGGTGCAGAGCATCCCGATGATCGGCCTCTTCCGCAACGGCCGGCTCGAGCGCGCATCGCTGGGCGCGAAGCCGCGCCCGCAGCTCGAGGCCGACCTCGGGATGTTGGTGATTCCCTAACGCGTTACCCGGCCAGCTGGGGCGTAGCGCCGACCGGCGGCGCGGGAGCCGGTGTCGGCGTCGTAGCGCCGCCGACGACCGGCGGAGGCTCGACCGGGATGGGCGGAGGCGCGTTCACCGTGAACGCGCTACGCGCGCTTACGCAAGTGAGTGGATTACGACATGTCCGGGTTGCCCGGGAATGAGACCCCCGATCACGGCACAAGCCGGCGTTGCGAGAGTACGGAGGGCGTCGACGAGGGCGGCGGCGCGGTCAGGCGCGACCGCGATGAGAAGTCCGCCCGACGTCTGGGCGTCGGCGAGGAGCAGCTGCTCGGGCTCGGGGAGCGCGCCCCAGTCGACCGTGTCGCTCACGAACGCGTGGTTGCGTTGCGTACCGCCCGCGACCATGCCGGCGGCGAGCAGGTCGCGCACGCCGTCGATGACCGGTACCGCGCCGGCGTCGATCTCGGCGCTGGCACCGGACGCGACGAGCATCTCGCGCAGGTGGCCGGTCAGCCCGAACCCGGTGACGTCGGTGGCGGCGTGCACCGCATCGCCCATTGCCAACGCCGCGTCGCGGGCGGTGTCGTTGAGTGTGGTCATGATCCGCACCGCCTCGTCGAGCAGCTCCGGTGGCGCGGCGTCGCGCTTGAGTGCCGTCGAGATGACACCCAGGCCGATCGGCTTCGTGAGCACGAGGGCGTCGCCGGGCTGCGCCCCCGCGTTGGTGAGCACGCGGGCCGGGTCGACCGTGCCCACCACCGCCAGCCCGAACTTGGGCTCAGCGTCGTCGATGGAGTGGCCCCCGCCCACGATCGCGCCCGCCGAGCGCACCACGTCGGCACCGCCGTCGAGCACGCGTGCCAGCAGTTCGAACGGCAACCCCTCGCGCGGCCAGGCCACCAGGTTGAGCGCCAGCAGCGGCGCGCCGCCCATGGCGTAGACGTCGGAGAGCGCGTTCGTCGCCGCGATCCGTCCCCAGTCGTAGGGGTCGTCGACGATGGGGGTGAAGAAATCAGCGGTCACCACCAGGGCCAGGTCGTCGCGGACCCGGTAGACGGCGGCGTCGTCGGCGGTGTCGAGGCCGACGAGGAGGTTGGGGTCGGCCGGCGGGTCGAGCCCCCGGACCAGGCTGAGCACCGTGCGCAGCTCCGCCGGCGACAGCTTGCAGGCGCAGCCGGCGCCGTGCGAGAAGCGGGTGAGGCGGATCTCGTCCGGTTCGGGAATCGACTCGAGCATCAACCCGAT
>JBQTGU010000150.1:0-11436 GCA_052390575.1 Actinomycetota bacterium
GCGGGCGCCGAACCGGGCGAACAGCAACGCCGTCGCCTTCCCCACGCCCCGTCCAACACCGGTGACGACCGCGACCCGGTCGGTCAGCAGGATCGACGACGGGTCGAAAGGCACGGGCCGAGGCTAGATGGCGAGCCGCCCGGTACCGTGGGGCGGTGGCCGACCGCTACGACGACTTCCCCCACCTCACGTTCGACCGGCCCGAGCCCGGCGTCTTGCGGGTCGTGCTCGACGGACCAGGGCTGAACGCCGTCGACCACGCGGTGCACCGCGAGCTCGCCGACGTCTGGCTGGCGATCGACCGCGACCCGGACGTGCGGGTGGCGATGATCGCAGGCGCGGGCAAGGCGTTCTCGGCCGGCGGCAGCTTCGAGCTCATCGACGACATCACCCAGGACTACGACGTCCGGACGCGCGTGCTCCGCGAAGCGCGCGACCTGGTCATGAACGTCATCGACTGCTCGAAGCCGATCGTCTCCGCAATCCACGGCCCCGCCGTCGGCGCCGGGCTGGTGGCGGCGCTGCTCGCCGACATCTCGGTCGCGACGCGCTCGGCGCGCATCATCGACGGCCACACTCGCCTCGGTGTCGCCGCCGGCGACCACGCCGCCATCTGCTGGCCGCTCCTGTGCGGGATGGCGAAGGCCAAGTACTACCTCCTCACCTGCGAGCCCATGACCGGCGAGGAAGCGGAGCGCATCGGACTGGTGTCGCTGTGCGTCGACGACGACCAGGTGCAAGAGCGAGCGCTGGCGATCGCCCGCGACCTCGCCGGCGGTGCGCAGAGCGCGATCCGCTGGACCAAGCACTCGCTCAACCACTGGTACCGGATGATGGGACCGGCGTTCGACGCGTCGCTGGCGCTCGAGTTTTACGGCTTCGGCGGGCCCGACGCGGTCGAGGGCCTCGCCGCCCACCGGGAGAAGCGCCCACCCCGCTTCACCGGCCCGACCAGCGAGTAACCGACTACTTCCGCTTCTCGCCGAAGCGGTTCCAGTGGGTGACGGCCTCGGGTGGGCGGCGACGGGCGGCGCCGAACTTTCCGGCCGGCCGACCCAGCGGCACGAGCGCGACCACCTCGTACCCCTCGGGGATGGCGAGGAGCTCGCGCACCTCGTCCTGGCGGATCCGGTACACCGTGGTGAGGGTCGAGCCGATGCCCAGGCTGCGGGCCGCCAGCATCAGGTTCTGCACCGCCGGATAGACGGACGCGAACGGCGTGCCGACGTCGATCTCGCCCTCGGCGTCGGTCAGCGTCATCGACATCGCGGGCATGAGCGCGAGCACCAGCACAGGCGCGTCGCCGAGATGCTCGGCCAGATGACGTGACGCTGCGATCGTCCGGTCCCAGCTGCCCTGGTCTTCTTCGCGCTTGAACGGGGGCACCAGCGGCAGCAGCGCGGCCTCGTACCGGTCGTAGGAACGGCGGTAGATGTCACCCAGCGCCTGCTTCTTCTCCGGATCGGTGACCACGAGGAACTGCCAGGGCTGGATGTTGCCGCCGCTCGGGCCCTGCACCGCGGCCTTGATGCACGCCATCACCTCCTCCTCGGTCACCGGTTCGTCGGTGAAGCGCCGGATGGCCCGGGTCGTGAGGATCCCGTCGTACATGTCCATCGTGTCGCTACTTTCCTTCAAAGCGCGGTGGCCGCTTCTCTTTGAGCGCGTCGACCGCCTCGACGTGATCCTGCGACATGAACGTCATCAGCTCGAGCGCGGTGGACGCGTCGAACGCGGTGTTCAACGCGTCCTTCACGAGCTTGTTGACCGCCAGCTTCGTGTAGCGCACCGCCAGCGGTGCGCCCTCGGCCAGCCGGGTCGCGAACGCCAGCGCGTCGGCCTCGAGCTCGGCGGCGGGCACTACCCGGTTGACCAGCCCGATGCGCTCGGCCTCAGCCGCGGGCACGGGATCTCCGGTGAGCAGGTACTGCTTCGCCCGGGCGGGACCGAGCAGCAGCGGCCAGATGACCGCGCCGCCGTCGCCGGCGACGATGCCTGCCACGACGTGCGGGTCCGAGATGAAGGCGGTGTCGGCGATGAAGATGACGTCGCACAGCAGGGCGATCGACGCCCCCAGCCCGACCGCAGGCCCGTTGACTGCGCACACGATCGGCAGCTCGACGTCGAGGAGGTCGGTGATCAACCGGCGGGCGTCCGCCCGCAGCGCGTCGAGGGCGGCGGGGCTGCGCAGCTCGGGGAACCAGTTGAAGTCGCCCCCGGCCGAGAACGCCTTCTTCGATCCGGTGAGCAGGATGGCGCGGGCGTCGCGTTCGGTGCGGAGGTCGCTGAACAGCTCGGCCAGCTCGTGATGAAGCTCGGCGTCGACCACGTTGAGATCGCTGCGAGGATTGTCGATCGTGACCACGAGGACGTCGCCGGCGCGCTGGCGGCGGATCGATGCTGCGGTCATCGCGATCAGAGCATGAAGGTGTCGCCCTCGACCCCGAGCAGCACCCGCCCACCGAGCTCGTACGTCGCCGGGGCCACCACGATGTGCTGGGTCACCGCGTGCACGTCCCGGAACTGCCGCTGCAGCGGGCTGGTCGCGTAGATCGAGGTACCCCCGCCGAGGTCGTACATGACGTCGACGACGTCGGCAGCGGTGCGAGCAGCATGAACGGCGACGAGCCGGAGGCGAGCCCGCTGCTCGAGGTCGAACTCGTCCCCGCGCTCGGCAACCTCCCAGGCCGAGGCCGCCTCGGCGAAGAAGAAGGCCCGGGCGGCGAGTAGGGCCGCCGCCGCTCGGCCCACGTCGGCCTGCGTCGTGTTGCGTTCGGCGAGGCGCTGGCCGCTCATCGTCGGCGTCTTCGTGGTGGCCAAGGTCGTCAGCTCGTTGACGGCGGCGCCGGCGATGCCGAGGGCAACCGCGGCCACGTTGAGCCCGAGAAACCCGAAGATCGGGAACCGGTACAGCGGTCCCGGATCGCGCGGAGTCGCGGTGAGGAGTGCCACTGAGCGATCCGAGGGCACGAAGACGTCGTCGACGGCCATGTCGTGGCTGCCGGTGCCGCGGAGGCCCGACACGTCCCAGGTGTCGATGATCTCGACATCTGATGCCGGGAAGTACGCCATGCGGAAGTCGCCGTCCTCGTCGAGGAAACCGCCGGTCAGCCAGGAGCAGTGCTCGACTCCGCTGACGAACGGCCAGCGACCGGTGACGCGGTAGCCGCCGTCGACCGCGCGACCGTTCCCTCTCGGTGCGAGAGCTCCGCCAGTGACGACGTTTTGATCGCTCCCGTAGATCTCCTTGGCTCCGGCCTCGGGGAGATAGGGCGCGAGGACGGCGGTGCTGGCGCCGATCATGAGGCACCAGCCGGCGGACCCGTCGGCGGCGGACATCGCCTCGATGGCCTCGAAAAGCACCCGCAGGTCGACCTCGAGCCCCCCGAGCGAGCGGGGTACGACCAACCGGAACAAGCCCGCCTCGGTGAAGGCGTCGGCGAGGTCGGGCGGGAGGCGGCGGGCCGCCTCGATTTCGGGGGCGCGCTCGCGCACTCCGGGCGCCAGCTTCTGTACCTCAGCCAGCGGGTCGAGGTCGGCGGTTCGACTCACCGGCGAGACGCTACCGGAGCGTCAGGACGTCATCGAGAGCCCGCCGCTGACGGCGAGAGTGTGCCCGGTCACGAACGACGCGTCGTCCGACACGAGGAAGGCGATCGCGCCCGCGACCTCGTCGGGCGTACCCAGTCGCGCCATCGCGGTGGCGTCGATCATCCCCTGTCGGAACGCGTCGCCGCGCGCCCCCGAGGCCTCGACGGCTCCGTTCAGCAGCGGCGTATCGATCGGGCCGGGCGCGACCGCGTTGCAGCGCACGCCGTAGCGCGCCGCCTCCCGGGCGATCGACTTGGTGAAGCCGATGATCCCGGCCTTGGACGCGGCGTACGTCGCGCCCGCGAGCGTCCCGACGACGCCCGCTTCGCTGGCGACGTTGACGATGACGCCGGTGTGGCGCTCCTGCATTCCCGGCAACACCGCGTGCGTGCAGGCGAGCGTGCCCCGCAGGTTCACCCCGAGGACGTGGTCCCACGTGTCCTCGTTGGTGTCGACGAAGAACGCGAAGCGGTCGGTGCCGGCGTTGTTGATCAGGATGTCGATCGGACCTATCGCGCGCTCACCGGCGGCGACCGCATCGCGGACGGAGGCCACGTCCTTGACGTCGAGGGGGACCGCCTCGCCGCCGGTCTCGGCCGCGACCTTGTCGGCGCCGTCGACGTCGATGTCGGCGACGACGACCCGGGCGCCGTCGAGGGCCAGCCGGCGGGCGGTCGCCGCCCCGATCCCGGAGCCGCCCCCGGTGACGAAGGCGGTCTGGCCGTCGAGTCCCATGCCCGGCATCGAACCCCATCCGGGCCTCGGGGAGTAGTGGGGACCCCCCTACGTACAAGGGGTGGGTGGTTCCCTACTGTCGGAGCCCCGTCCGGAGGAGGATCCTGGTGGGGTAGCCACCGAGCTCAGGGGGAGCCGTGACCGTCGAGGGCACCTGTGACGAGCGCTTTGCCGGCGTGCGAGAGGAGTTCGAGCGCAACCTGGCCGAGCGGGGCGAGGTCGGCGCCGCCGCTTGCGTGACCGTCGACGGCGAGACCGTGGTCGACCTCTGGGGCGGGGTTGCAGACCCCGCCACCGGGCGGGAGTGGGAGCGCGACACGATCGGTCTGGTCTTCTCGTGCACGAAGGGCGCGACCGCGCTCTGCGCCCACATGCTCGTGGCCCGGGGCGAGCTCGACCTCGACGCCCCCGTCACCAAGTACTGGCCCGAGTTCGGGAAGGGCGGCAAGGAGGAGGTCAACGTCCGCGTCCTGCTCTCGCACCAGGCCGGGCTGGCCGCCATCCGCGAGGCCGTGCCCGAGGACGGGCTGTGCGACTGGGACCTGGTGGTCGGCCTGCTGGCGGACCAGGAGCCGCTGTGGGAGCCGGGCACGCGCCAGGGCTATCACGCGCTCACGTTCGGTCACCTCGTCGGCGAGGTCGTGCGCCGCATCACCGGTCGGTCGCTCGGCACGTTCTTCCGGGAGGAGGTCGCCGCACCGCTCGGCCTGGACTTCTGGATCGGCCTGCCCGAGGAGCACGAGGCGCGGATCGCGCCGACAATTCCGGCGGACGAGCCCGGCCCCGGTGATCCGATCCCCGACTTCTACGTGCAGGCCATGACCGATCCGACGTCGATCCCCGGTCTCGTCCTGATGAACTCGGGCGGGATCCTGTTCCCGGGCGCGATCGACCGGTCGGTCGTGTACCGGGCCGAGATCCCCGCCGTGAACGGCGTGGCCAACGCCCGTGCCCTCGCCGGCATGTACCGCCCGCTCGCGCTGGGCGGTTCGGTCGACGGCGTCCGCCTGCTCGACGAGGCCACCATCCTCGAGGCGGGGCGGGTGGCGTCGGCGACCGCGATCGACGCCACCCTCGGTGTGCCGACGCGCTGGTCCCTCGGGTTCATGAAGGCGGTCGACAACCGCCGGCTTCCCGGCGGCATCGAGGACAGTGTCCTGACCACCGAGGACGCGCTCGGTCACTGCGGGATGGGCGGGTCGGTCGGATACGCGGACGCGCCGGCGCGGCTCTCGTTCGGGTACACGATGAGCAAGCAGGGCGGCGGCATCGGGATGAACCACCGGGGGCAGGCGCTCGTCGACCAGGTGTACCGCACCCTCGGCTATCGCCGCCCCGATGGCGGTGGCATCTGGTACCGGCCGCACTGAGTCTCGTCGTGGCGATCGATCCGCTCACCATCGAGCTCCAGCTCGTGCCGGCGACGCGTCCCGACGGTGCGCTGCACGTCGAGGGCACGGCGCGACTCGCCCCCGCGACCGCGCACCCTCTCAGCGGATGGATGGCGTTGCTCCAGCTGCTCGAGTCGATGGTGGCGAACGCGTCGGAGTCGCCACCGGCGTAGCGTGACGAGGGCATGACCGACGCGCTCATCGGTCGCCACGCCGAGCTGCAACAGGTGGTCGAGGCGTTCAAGACTGCTCGCAGCGGGCAGGCGACCACGGTCGTCATTCGCGGCGAGCCCGGCATCGGCAAGTCGCGGTTCCTGGCGGAAGCGCTCGCCCAGGCCGAGCTCCTCGGCCACGTCGTGCGGTTCGGGCGTCTCGACGACCTCGACCGCCACGTGCCGTACGCGGCCTTCCGGGCCGCGCTGCTCGCGGCACTGGACGCGGAACGCGACCCCGAGCTGGTGGAGGGCGCGCTCGCGATCCACGACGGCCTGGTCGCGGCGGCCGCGGCCGGCTCGGCGGCCGAGGCCCTGCCGCTGCCCCGCCTCGTCGCCGAGCTCGAGAAGGTCCTGCGGGGCTGGGCGGCGCGCGAGCCGTTGGTTCTGGCCATCGACGACCTCCACGCCGCCGACGCCGACACGCTCACGGTGCTGGCGTTGCTGATCCGCAAGCTCCAGGGAGATCCGATCTCATTCATTGCAACGACGCGCGCCCATCCACCCGACCTGTCGGTCGAGCTGGCGGCGACGATCGACCGGCTCGGCCGCGACGGCCTCGCCCTCCTCGTCGATCTGGGCCCGCTCGACGTCGACGACGTGCGCGCCCTGGCCCGCGCGGTGCTCGACGCCGTCCCCGACGACCAGCTCCTCGAGGTGCTGTGGCAGTCGACCAAGGGCAACCCCTTCTACGTCGAGGAAGGAGTCCGCTCGCTACAGGCGGCCGACGGTCTCGTGGTCGAGGACGGACGCTGCCGGCTGAGCTCCGACGACCCGCCGTCGGCGCTACGCGCGCCGACCACGATCGTCTACCGGCTCTTCGACCTCGGCCCCGCCGCCCGTTCGGTGGCGCGCGCCCTGACCGCGTTCCGCTGGTTCCGGCTCGAGAACCTCCCGTTGCTCGCCGCCCTCACCGACCTCGAGCCCGGCGAGGTCGACGAGGCCTTCGACGCGCTCGTCACCGCCCACATCCTCACGCGAGACGGGGACGGCTACGACTTCGCGCACCCGATCGTCCGGCACACCCTCTACGACGATCTCGGTCCGGCGGAACGGCGACGGGTGCACGGCCGGATCGCCGACCACCTCTTGGCCGCGCGCGCCGATGGGCGCGAGGTCGCGTTGGGTGATTGGCAACGCACGTGGCGGCGTCGGCGACGACCGGCGACGCCACCGCGATCGCGGTGCTCGCCGAAGCGGCGGCGGCGGTGGCATCCCACGCGCCCGCATCGGCGGCGGCCTGGTACGAGCGGGCGATCGACCTGCTCCCCGCCGCGGACGAGCGCCACGGTGAGCTGTGCGCCGCGCAGGCCCGAGCGCTATTCCTCGCGTCACAGCTCGACCGGGCGACGGCCGCCGCCGGCCGCGCCCTTGAGTCGCTGCCATCGGGACGTTCACGGGCGCGCACCGCCGCGCTCCAGGTGACCGCGCTCACCGCGCTGGGCCGGTTCGAGGAGGCACTCGCCCACGCCGACGCCATGCTCGCCCGGTCGGACGAGCCGCTCCCGCGGCTGCACGCCGAGCGGGGCGCGCTGTTGATCCATCTCGACCGGCTCGACGAGGCCGAGGCCGGGGCTCGCGTTGCCCTCGATCAGGCTGGTGACGACCCCGGTGCCCGCGCGCTCGCCTACCGCGCCCTCTCGACGCTGGCGCATACCCGCGGCAACGTGCCGCAATGCCGCGACCTGTTCGACGAGCAGGTCCGCGCCGCCGACCAGCTCGGGCCGGCCGCTCGCCTCAGCGCGCTCACGACCCACGCGATGCAACTCGCGCTGTTCGGCCTGGTGGTTGACGCCGAAGTGAAGATCGCCGAGGCTGAGCAGCTTCGGGACGCGCTCGGCGGCGCCGCGCTCCGCGAGGCGCTCGACGTGGCATCGACCATCGTCGACCGGCAGGTCGGGCGGTGGGACGAGGCGGTGGACCGGGCCCGCTGGCTCGCGGTCCCGCCCCGGCCGGGCGAGGCCTGGGCCGAGCTCGCCCACTGTGCCGAGCTGGACATCCTCGTGGCGAGGGGAAACGTCGGGGCGGCGCGGGTAGTCGCGACCGAGCTCGAACAGGCCGCGCTGGTGCCGAGCACGGCCGCGTGGGCCCGAGCGGAGTTCCACGAGCTCCTCGGCCAGCACGACGCCGCCACCGCGCTCCTCGAGGAGGCGTGGCAGCACAACGAGGCCTGCGGCCGGCTCGCCGACGCACCGCAGCTCCTCGGCACGCTCGTCGACATCGCGCTGGTCCGGGACGACCGCGACACCGCACGGCGCTGGACGACGGTGATGGACACGGCGCTGGCCCACTTCGACGCGCCCACCGCGTTGGTAGCGCGGGCCCGATGCTCCGCCGCCGTCGACGACGACGTCGACGCCGCCCGGCGCGCCTTGGCCGTGGCCGAAGAGCACGGGCTGGTACTGGAGGCGGCCCACGCCCGACTGCTGCTCGGCTCGCTGGGCGAGGACCCGCCCGCGAACCTCGGCGCCGCCTACGACACCTACCGGACGGTCGGGGCCGACTCGCTGCGCCGCCGCACCGCCCACGCGATGCGCGCCGCCGGGGTGCCGACGCCGCGCCGGCGGCGCAAGGGGAGCAGCGAGCTGACCGACACGGAGATCATGCTGAGCAAGCTGGTCCATGACGGCCTGACGAACCGCGAGATCGCCAAGGTGCTCATCGTCAGCCCCAAGACCGTGGAGGTCTATCTTTCTCGCCTGTTCGCCAAGATCGGCGTCGAATCGAGGGTCGAGCTGGCGGTCGCGGTCAGCGAGGGTCGGATCCCACCACCGGAGGAGTGACGCAACCCTCCCGCCGCTCAGCCCGGCGACGAGGTGCCGGTGAAGTACGACCCCGCCAATCCCGAGGAAGCGAGGATCACCAAGCCGTTCCGTCTCTGGTTCCTGCCGGGGCTGTTCGCACTGCTCGGCGTGATCTTCGGCGGCACCGGCGCGGTGATGGCGATCATCGGCTCCTCGTCGTGAGTCCTGATATCGTGATATCATGGTTTCATGGCAAAGCAGACGACGGTGAGGCTGCCGGACGAGCTCGCTGACCAGGCCGAAGCCGTGGCCCGCGTGTTCGGCACCAGCGTCAACGCGCTGATCATCGAGTCGCTCAGCGCCGAGATCGAGCGCGTGCGGGCCGACAAGGACTTCACCGCTCGTGCCCGGAAGCTGCTCGAGCGGGACAAGGAGCTCCTCGACCGGCTCGCCCGGTGACGCGCTACATCACCCTGGCGGAGTACTTCTGGCTCGCCGAACAAGTCACGGGCACCGAAGCAGGGGTGCTCGTGAAGGCGGCGCGGCCTGATCTCGCCGACTCCGCCCTCCACGCTCCTGCGGCTGCTTCGGTGAACAGGACTTCTATCCGGACCTCATCGACAAGGCGGCTGTGCTCACCTGTCGGCTCGCCTGGAACCATCCGCTCATCGACGGCAACAAGCGCGCCGCGTGGGCTGCGCTGGTGCTGTTCGTCGACCTGAACGGCGGCGTCTGGGACCCCGATCCACCCGACTTCGACGAGGCCGAGGCGGCCATGGTCGCCGTCGCCGCGCACGAGGTCGACGAAGCCTGGTTCGCGAACTGGCTCCGCGGGCGCGTCCGCTTTTCAGGTTCCTAGCCCGTCAGCCGCGATCATGTCGACCGATGAGTCGTCGGTCTGACGAACGGTCAACACGGGAACCAAGGACAGCCAGAGCACCTGAAGGAGTGAGAGATGGGCGACGTCGTCGTGGATCTCACCGTGTCGCTGGACGGATTCATCGCCGGGAGCGACGACGGTCCCGACCTTCCCCTCGGTCGGGGCGGCGAGCGTCTGTTCACATGGATGAGCGCCGGACCAGAGGCGAATCGCGTCGAGGATCGACTCGCGCCGCCGGACGCGAGCAAGGTCGTGGTCGACGAGTGGATGACCGACGCCGGCGCCATCATCAGCGGTCGCCGCACGTTCGACATCGCCAACGGGTGGAAGGACGGCCATCCGATCGACGTGCCGATCTTCGTCGTCACGCACCAGGCGCCGACGCAGGGCGAATGGAGCCCGCGTGTCTCGTTCGTGACCGACGGCATCGACCGGGCCCTCGAGCTGGCTCAAGAAGCCGGCGGCGACCTGAAGGTGTCGGTGTGCGCGGCCGATACGGCCCAGCAACTGCTTCGTGCCGGGAAGCTCGACGAGATCCAGGTCAGTGTCGTCCCGCTGCTCCTCGGGTCGGGTGTGCGGCTCTTCGATCACCTCGGCCCGGACCCGATCGTGCTGCAACAGACCAGGGTGATCGAGTCAGAGGGCGTCACCCATCTGCGCTACCGCGTGGTGCGCGGTTGAGCCACCCGGCTACGCCGTGAGCGCGGCCTCGCCGAGGTAGCTCGACTCGAGCAGGTGGCGGTCGGCGGCGAGCTCGCGCGCGGGGCCGTGGGCGACGAGCTGGCCGTGCGACAGCACGTAGGCGTGGTCGGCGACCTCGAGCGCGAGGTCGACGTGCTGCTCGACCAGGAGCACGCCGCAGCCGGTCTCGTCGGCGATGCGCCGGAGGACCGGCAGCAGCCGCTCGACGATGATCGGCGCGAGGCCCAGACTGAGCTCGTCGACCATGAGCAGGCGCGGGTTCGACGCGATGGCGCGGCCCATCGTGAGCATCTGCTGCTCGCCCCCCGAGAGCAGCCCGGCGCGGCGCTCCATCAGCGGCCCGAGTGCGGGGAAGTACTCGACCACCCGCTCGGTGTCGACCTTGCCCCGGCGCGACCCGAGCTTCAGGTTCTCGCGCACCGTGAGACCGAAGAACAGCGACCGGTCCTCGGGCACGTAGGCGAGGCCCCGGCGGGCGACCCGGTGGGGCCGGCCGCGCACAGGCGAGCCGAGCACCGCGATGGCCCCCGAGATCGCCGGGAGGATGCCGGCGACCGTCTCGAGCGTCGTCGTCTTGCCGGCGCCGTTGGGGCCGAGCAGCGCCACGACCTCGCCGACATCGACCGAGAGCGTGAGGTCGCGTACCACCGCCGCGTCCGAGTAGCCGGCGTGCAGGTCGCGAACATCGAGCAGTCGGTCGCTCACGCGCCCACCTCCACTTCGCGGCGGGCCTGCTCGCCGAGGTAGGCGGCGAGGACGCGCTCGTCGCGTCGGATCTCGGCCGGAGTGCCCGACGCGATGAGCGCGCCGAACTCGATCACGTAGACGTAGTCGCACACGCTCAACACCAATCCCATGTCGTGGTCGATGAGCAGGATGGCGACGCCGGCGTCGACGGTGTCGCGCAGCCGCCGCCCGAGGGCCTGGCTCTCGGAGGTGTCGAGGCCGGCGGCAGGCTCGTCCATGCACATGAGCTTCGGTTGGGCGGCGAGCGCCCGGGCGACGCCGACGAGCTTGCGTTGACCCTGGGACAGCTCGCCGGGGAGACGATCGGCGAGGGCGGTGAGGTCGAGCACGTCGAGCGCGTGATCGACGGCCCGGCGGTCGCGGCGGCGGGTGGGCGCGGCCCGGGGGGCGGCCACCCGGGGCCGGCGCGTCCGCTCCCCCCCCCCCGGGGGGGT
>JBQTGU010000151.1:0-11260 GCA_052390575.1 Actinomycetota bacterium
GATGTTCAGCTTCGTCGAGACCCGCGACGACGGGTTGCCGCCGCGCGAGCCCCACGCCCCTATAACCGGGGGCACGCCCCCGTGGCGGGGGGGGCTGGCCGCCAACGACTCGAGTCGCTTCTCGACCGTGATGCCGGCGATCACGTCGACGAGCCCGGCCAGCGCCAGGACCGGGACCGACTCGCGCACGATCTGCCGGAGGATCGGCAACCGGGCCCGTTGCGTGACCACGAGCGCGGCCACACCCGCCACCGCGCACAGCCCAGCGGCCACGGGTGTGACCCACCGGATCCCGGCGAGGTAGGTGGCGAGGAACAGGCTCGGCAGCGTCACCATGTCGCCGACGGTGGTCACGATGGGCGTGTGCACGTTGTCGAGGTCGAACTCCCAGCGAACGCAGGCAGCGGTGACCCCGACGACGACGAAGAGCGCGACGACCGAGGACAGCATCCCGCCCACGACCGAGATCACGAGGAAGTCGGCGATCGAGATCGTTCCGGGCACGCCGAACCCGACCGATACCGCCTTCGCGAGCACCGCGAGGATCAGTGACGTCGAGAGGGACAGCGCGAGCGCGGCGGCGACGTTCTGGCCGACCACGGTGTCGAGCCGTCGCGAGACCGAGAACGTCCCGGCGTGGATGGCGGTGCCGAGGCGGCTGCCGAGGGCACCGAAGACGTTGCCGCGCATTCCGATCGCGGCGGGCACGAGCACGAGCAGACCGGGGAGCTTCTCGAGCGTCCCGGTGATGACGCCGAGCGTCAGACCGGCGGTGAGGCTCGCAAACGCGGAGACGACGAGCGCGACGAAGCCCGCACCGACCCCGGCCGGGTCGGAGCGGATGAGGGCGGCGAACCGCCGCAGGAGACGCGGGCGCCACACCATCGGGGACTCGGAGGCTCGTTCATCGGGTTGGCTCTGACTTTCATGGTGCGGCTCCCAGGCTAACGGGCGGGCCGCGGCCGGAGCGGGTGATCGGGCACACTCTCGGGGTGACGGCGGTCGACGTGCTCGCGCTGGTCGTTCTCGCCGTCGTCGGCGTCCGCCTGGTCGAGGCGGCGCGTTCCTCGGTCGAAGCCCGACGGAAGTCGCTCGTCGTGGCCCAGGGCCTGCAACCGCATCACTTCCTGCTCGCGGTGCCCGTCCTCGCCGCCATCGTGGCTACCGCGTTCGCGCTGATCCAGCTGCCGGTGCTCTCGTTCGGGTGGTGGCAGGCGATCGGCGGCGTGGGCAACCCGGCCATCGGGCTCACCGATCAGAACCTCGGGATCCTCGACGTGCTGATCCCGGCGTTCTTCCTCGGGCTGCTCGTCGTCGCGCTCCCCCTCCTCGTCGCCCGCGAGGAGTGGGTCTTCCGCCGCGGCGCCGAGCACCGAGGGGCCCTGAGCAACATCCGCCGGTCGGTCGTGTTCGGGCTCGCCCACGCCGTTATCGGCATCCCCATCGGCGCGGCGTTGGCCCTGTCGATCGGGGGCCTCTACCTCACGTGGTGCTATCTCCGAGGGTGGCAGGCCACCCGCAGCCAGGCGGGCGCGCTGTTGGAATCGACCCGGGCCCACCTCGCGTACAACGCCACGATCCTCGTGCTGGTGGCGGTGGCGCTGGCCTTCGGTCTGTGAGGGGTGCCGCGAGTCAGGCGTGGGCGCGGTGGTGCCAGCGCAGCGTCCGGAGCCGTTCCGGGTGCACCGTGCCACCGACGTAGAGCAACGCGATCACGAGCCCGACGAGCGCGAGGGCGGCGTCGACCCGGAAGGCGGTCTCGATCCCTTCGGGGAGCGAATCGGCGCTCGCAACGATGGCCGTGTTGAGCCCGAGGCCGACCGCGCCGCCCGCGATCTGGAACATGTACACGATCCCTCCGGCCAGGCTCGCCCGGGATTCGTCGAGGGCGGTGACGCCGGCGGTGGTGATCGACGAGTAGAAGGTGCCGACGCCGATCCCGAGTACCACCATCCCGGGAACCAGCGTGGCGTAGGACGAGTCGGCGTCGAGGAACGAGAGCAGGAAGATCCCGGTTCCGAGGAATGCCGAGCCGAAGCACACGATCCGCTTGGGGCCCAACCGCGCGTAGAGCGTCCCGGACGCGAACGACATCACCGCGAACGTCCCCATCATGGGCAGGAGCCCGGCGCCCGCCTTGAGCGGGGAGTAGCCGAGCACCTTCTGCTGGAACTGGGGCAGGTACAGGATGGCGGCGAAGAAGATCGCCGACATCATCAGGGTCACGAGGCAGGCGGCCGCGAACTGGCGGTTGGTCATGACGTCGCGGGGCACCAGCGCGCTCGGTCCCCCGCGCACCTCGAAGAGCCCGAATGCCACGAGCAGAACGGCGGCGAGCACGAAGAGGGCAACAATCGGCGGGTCGCCGAAGCCCTCGTCGCTGCCCTCGTCGAGCGCGAGCAGCACGGCAAGGAGACCGGTCGAGAGGCAGGCGATGCCGCGGTAGTCGATCCGCCGATCGGTGGTGACGGGCTCGGCCACGTGCACCGCCCGCCACGTGACGAGCACCGCGAAACCGGCGATCGGAAGGTTGACGAAGAAGACCCACCGCCAACTGAAGGTGTCGGTCAGGAACCCGCCCAGCATCGGCCCGACCGCGTTCCCGAAGCCCGCCGCGCCCAGGATCAGCCCACCGGCGAGCCCGGCCTTGCTCTCGGGCAGGATCGCGTACGTCATCCCGAGGATGGCAGGCCAGATCATCGCCCCGCCCACGGCCATCAACGCCCGGCAGCCGAGGAGCACGCCGATGTTCGGCGCGAGGCCGCCGAGGAGCGAGAACGTGGCAAAGATCGCCGCGCCGACGAAGAAGATATTGCGGCGCCCGAACATGTCGGCGAGGCGACCGCCGGTCACGATGAGCACGCCGAACACGAGGGCATAGCCGTTGATGATCCACTGCACCGTCGTGAGATCGGACTCGAGGTCCTTCTCGATGTCGGTCAGCGACACGCTCAGGGCGGTGAAGTCGTTGGCGATGATCAGGACCGCCAGCCCCATCGCGAACAGCGAGAGGATCGTGCTCCGATCCATGCGCGCCTCGGCCTGCGCCATGGGCGGGGATCCTATGGCGACCGCTAGTGAAAGTCTCGGGACCGCAGGAGATCCGCGACCGTGAGCGGCAACGCGGTGATGCGCTGGGCCAGCAGGTTGGTCACGCCCTGGTAGCGCTCGAGCACGCCGCGGATGCGCAACGCCGGCGACACCCGGGCGACCTTGCGGAAACGGCGCCAGATGTCGGGCGTGCAGATCACGTTGAGCATGCCGGTCTCGTCCTCGAGGTTGAGGAAGATCACGCCCTTGGCGGTCGACGGCTGCTGGCGGTGGGTGACGATCCCCGCCACCTCGACCACGCTGCGGTGCGGGAGCTCCTCCAGGTCGTGGGTCGCGACCACGCCCTCGCTCCGCAGCCGCTCGCGCACGAACTCGGTCGGGTGCCGGCCGGGTGAGAGGCCCAGCGCCCACAGGTCGGCGGCGGTCTCCTCCACGTCGGTCATCCCCGGCAGCGGCGGCGCGTCCGCACCGGTGACGAGGCCGGGCAGCTTGTCGGGGCGGGCGTCGCGGAGCGCGCCGGCCGACCACAACGCCGAGCGGCGGGTCTCGCCGAAGCACCCGAACGCGCCCGCGGTCGCCAGCGCCTCCAGCGCGTCGGTGGTCGCGCCGGTGCGGCGGGTGAAGTCTTCGGGGTTCTCGAACGGCAGCCGGGCGCGCTCCTCGTCGATGCGGTCGAGCAGGGCGTCGCTCAGGCCCCGCACATAGCGCAGGCCGATGCGCACCGCGTGGATCGACGGGTCGGCGTGCCAGCCCGGGCGGGGATGCCCGACGGGACCGGCGGCCTCGGTGCGGGGCTCGAGGGTGCAGTCCTTGCGCGACGCGGCGATGTCGGGGCCGAGCACCTCGACGCCGTGGCGGACGCCGTCGCGCACCAACGTGTGGGGCGAGTAGAAGCCCATCGGCTGGGCGTTGAGCAGCGCGCAGACGAACTCGGCCGGGTAGTGCAGCTTCACCCACGAGCTCGCGTACACGAGGTAGGCGAAGCTCACCGAGTGGCTCTCGGGGAAGCCGAACGACGCGAACCCCTCGAGCTTGTGGGCGATGTCCTCGGCGACCGCGCCGGTGATCCCCCGCTCGGCCATCCCCGTCATGAGCCGCTCCTTGAGCGCGGCCATGCGGATATGGGAGCGCTTCGAGCCCATGGCCTGGCGCAGCTGGTCGGACTCCCCCGGCGTGAAGCCGGCGACGTCGATCGCCATCTGCATGAGCTGCTCCTGGAACAGCGGCACGCCCAGGGTCTTGCGCAGGCAGTCCTCGAGCAGCGGGTGTGGGTACGTGACCGGCTCCTCGCCGTTGCGGCGGCGCAGGTAGGGGTGGACCGAGTTGCCCTGGATGGGGCCGGGGCGGATGAGCGCGACCTCGACCACCAGGTCGTAGAAGCACTCGGGGCGCAGCCGGGGCAGCGTGGCCATCTGGGCCCGGCTCTCCACCTGGAACACACCCACGGTGTCGGCGGCGCCGAGCAGCGCGTAGACCTCGGGCTCCTGGGGGATGGTGGCGAGGTCGACCTCGACGCCCTCGTGCGCGCGAATCAGGTCGACGGCCAGGTGCAGCATCGTGAGCATGCCCAGGCCGAGCAGGTCGAACTTCACCAGCCCGGCGGCGGCGCAGTCGTCCTTGTCCCACTGGAGCACCGAGCGGCCGTCCATGCGGGCCCACTCGACCGGGCAGTACTCGACCAGCGGGCGGTCGGCCATGACCATGCCGCCGGAGTGGATGCCGAGGTGGCGGGGGAAGTCGAGCACCTGGTTGGCGAGGTCGAGCACGAGCGCGGGGACGGGCGGGCCGTCGGCTTGGAGGTCGCCGAAGGCGCCGTTGTTGGAGCGCCACCGGTCGATCCACTTCGTGAGCGCGTCGGCGTGCCCGGGTGAGAGCCCGGCGACCTTGGCCATCTCGCGCAGCGCCGAGCGGGGCCGGTAGGTGATGACGTTGGCCACCTGGGCCGCGCACTGGCGCCCGTACTTGTCGTAGACGTACTGGATGACCTCCTCGCGCCGCTGGTGCTCGATGTCGATGTCGATGTCGGGCGGTCCGTCGCGCTCGGGCGAGAGGAAGCGCTCGAACAGCAGGTCGAGCGCGACCGCGTCGGCCTTGGTGATGCCGAGCGCGTAGCAGACCGCGCTGTTGGCCGAGCTGCCCCGCCCCTGGCAGTAGATGTCGTGCTGGTGGCAGAACTCGACGATGTCGACGAGCAACAGGAAGTAGCCGGGGAAGCCCAGCTCCTCGATCACGCCGAGCTCGTAGGCGATCTGACGCATCGCCTGCTCGTGCTGGGGATGGGTGCACGGGTAGCGGATGGTTGCGCCCCGGCGGGTGAGCTCGCGTAGCCAGCTCATGTCGGTGTGGCCCTCGGGCACGTCGAGGTCGGGCAGGTTGGGGGCGGCGATCCGGAGGTCGAACGCGCACGCCTCGGCGACTTCGACGGTGCGTTCGACCGCGCCCGGGTAGCGGGCGAAGCGGCGACGCTGCTCGTACGGCGCGCGCAAATGCGCGAACGGCGCCGCCGGCAGCCAGCCGTCGATCTCGTCGAGCGAGCGGCGCGACCGCACTGCCGCGAGGGCGGTGGCGAGCGGCCGCTGGCGCGGGGTGGCGTAGTGCACGTTGTTGGTGGCGACGACGTCGACGCCCGCGCTGGTCGCGACTTCGGCAAGGGCGTCGTTGCGGTGACGGTCGAGCGGATCGCCGTGGTCCCACAGCTCGACCAGCACCCGGTCGCGCCCGAACCCGTCGACGAGCCGAGCGAGCTCGCGCTTGGCCGCGGCGGGGCCGTCGCGCATCAGCGCCGCGGGCACCGTGCCCTTGCGGCAGCCGGTGAGGACGCGCCAGCTCGGTGTGCCTGCGAGCGCGTCGAGGTTGGTGCGGGGCGCGCCCTTCTCGCCCCGGAGCTGGGCCTGGCTGACCGCCCGGGCAAGCGCCGCGTACCCCTTCGGTCCCTCGGCCAGCACCACCAGGTGCTCACCGGGTGGATCGGCGAAGCCGTTGGGAGGCTTGCGGGGGGCGTCGAGGGTCAGCTCGGCGCCGAAGACGGTGGGGAGCCGGTAGGGACGGGCGGCCTCGGCGAAGCGGACCACGCCGTAGAAGCCGTCGTGGTCGGTGACCGCGAGGCCGGCGAGCCCGAGCCGGGCGGCCTCGTCGACCAGCTCCTCGGGGTGGCTGGCGCCGTCGAGGAAGGAGAAGTTGGTGTGGCAGTGCAGCTCGGCATACGCCGAATCGGCCGTTCGCCTCGTGAGCCCCTACTCCGCTGGCCCGGGACTCCGCACCCCGGGCGGCCGACCCTATCGAACGTGTGTTCGGTGGGCAAGCGCCGCCTCAGGCGTTCCGCGGAACACACTTTTCCCACAGGCACGGTGCGCTCCGCGGAACGCACCTTTTCCACAGGGTCAGCCGGGGTTGGAGTACACGCGCTCGGGCGACACGAGCACGGCGAGGCGGCGCTGCTCGGCCATCACCCGGTCGTACTCGTCCCAGTCGTCGTGGGTACCGCCAGCAGCCTTGAACACATCGCGCAGGAGGTCGGGCACGCCGGCTGGGTCGAACCCGTCGAGGGCATCGTCGGGACCGGCGAGGTTGGTGTCACCCTCGACCGCGGCCCACTCCCAGCCGACGCGGAAAACCACCGTCGTCCGCGGTCGGCTGCGGAGGTTCGTGTGCTTCAGGGTGTCGCCGCGCACGACGAACCCGACGACGGGTTCGCCGCTCACGGGGTGGTCGAGCACGCCCGCGTTGACGATGGACGCCTGACCCGTTCCGTCGGCTCGGATCGTGAAGACGACAGCCAAACCGTTCTCGCGGGCAACGAGCTCTTTCACGCGATCGAGAGTCGTCATGGCTGCTCTTCTACCATCCCGGCATGAGCATCGAGCTGGTCCCTCTGATGACCGCCACGATCAACCTGCGCGAGCCGATCATGCTCCCGAACACGCCCAGCGGCACCCGGCTCATCGTCGAGGTCGCCTCCGCCACCTTCGAGGGCGAGCGGATCAGGGGGAAGCAGAAGGGCGTGGCCGCGGCCGACTGGCTGACCGTCGGGCCCGACGGGACCGGCACGCTCGACGTGCGGGCGACGCTCGAGACCGACGACGGCGCCCTGATCTACAGCTTCTACCGGGGTCGCCTGGACGTCTCCCAGCCCGTCGGCAGCGTGCCCATCTACGCCGCGCCGCTCTACGAGACCGGCGACGAGCGCTACGCCTGGATCAACAAGATCCAGGCGGTCGCCAAGGGCAAGACCGACGGCCAACTCCTCGAGTACGAGATCTACGAACTGCGCTAGTCGTAGATCGCTTCGACGGAGGCGCGTCCACGCGTTACCGCGACGAGACAGGCGACGCCAGGACTGACCACCAGCTGCCAGCGGGCGCAGCGCGTGCGCGCCGTGCGGTCCCACCAGCGCAAGTCGTGGGCCCACGGGCCCACCCACGCGGCGACGTCACCACCACCGTCGGGCAACTCGGTGCAACGCAGACGCGCCGGCGACGCTGACGGATCGCCCCGGGCCGACACCATGACCGGTTGACCGTCGCCGTCGAGCAGCTCGGCGGGGAGCGGCGGCTCGTAGACGCGCGCCGGCGCGGGATCGGGCAGCGCGCCCGGCCACGGCGGCACCTCGGCCACGTTGGCGCCCGGCGCGCGTACCGCGTCGACCGGCCGCAACGGCTCGCGCGGATCGCCCCACGGCACCCAGCGCACCCGCTCGCCCGGGGTGCGTCCTCCCTGGCGCACCGGAGTGACGACCGCGGGATGGCCGAGCATCCCCTGCACGCGCGCGAGCACACGGCCGGCGCGGTCGGGGGCAGCCTGGTCGCCACCCCAGAACCCGAGCTGGCGACCGGCGAGCGGCACGATCTCGTCGGGCGCCAGTCGCAGCAGCGTGAGCCCGGCGGTCACGTCGAGGTCGTCCTCGACGTCTTCGCGACCGGTGAGCCAGCCCTCGAGCTGCCAGCGCACCCGCGCCGCCAACGCCTCCGGCGTGAGTGCGCCGTCGTGGCGCCAGCACCGGGCCAGGCGCTCGCCGTGCTCGGTCTCGGCCTCGATCGTCACCCGGGTGCACGCCCGCCCGCGCGTCTCGAGCCGCTCGAGCAGCCGGTCGGCCAGGCCCTTGGCGACGAACGCGGCCGTCTCGACCTGGGTCGCGGGTGGATCGAGCTCGGCGGTCTCGGTCAGCTCGGGCGGCGGCTCTTCGAGCGCGGGCGGATGCTCGTCGAGGCCGAGGGCGAGCCGGTGGGCCCGTGCCCCCGACGGACCGAAGCGCCCGAGCACCGCCGGCGCGGGCAGCGCCGCGAACGCGCCCAGCGTGCGCAACCCCAACCGGGTGAGCAGATCGGCGAGCTCGGGATCACCCAGCGCGGCCACCGACCACTCGGACAGGAACGCCGGCGACTTCCCCGCCGGCACCACGTGCGCCGCTCCCGGCATCGCCGCCCGCGCCGCCAACCCGGCCGCGAACGTGCCGTCGGCGACACCCAGGCGGGCGTCGACGACGCCGACCTCGCCCATCGCCGCGAGCACGCCCGTCGCGAGCGATTCATCCTCGCCGAAGTAGCGCGACGGGCCCCGGGTGGGAAACGCCAACCGGCCGGGACGCTCCAGCACCAGCCGGGGAGTGAACGCCTCCACCGCCCGCGCCACCGCTTCGAACGCGCGCGCTTCCACAGGAGGATCGGCATCAATGACGACCAGCCCGGGGCAGCGGGTCTCCGCCTCGCGCCGACGCAGTCCCGTCGTCACTCCTTCGGCGCGCGCCTCGGCCGACATCGACAGCACGACTGGGCCCCGCTCACCCCGTTCGAGCACCGCGACCGGCACTTCCCGCAGTCCCGGATCGCGCGAGCGCAGCGCGACCACTGGCCAGTCGGGACACCAGAGACAGGCAGTGCGCTCCGCCATCACATGGCTCCCTCACTCGGCGCCGGGCCATCCTGGAAAGGACTGGCCGGCGCCGCCCCTACGGGGACGCTCGTCCGCACCTGTCAGCCGGCGCGCGCGACCGGCACGACCGCGTGCGCGGGGACGCCGTGGCCTTCGACCCGCACTCCCAGCTCGCGTGCCGACAGAAGACCGGTTCCACGAGCGAGACCGCGCCACTCCGAGCTCTCGGTGCGCACCCGCAGCGCCGCCTCCGCCGGCCAGCCGCCCCCAATGGTTTGGACGGCGACCAGTACGACGCCCCGCTCGCGAGCGCGCGCCGCCAGCCGTCGGGCGTCGCCAGCGCGCGCGTAGGGCGGGACCTCGGCCAACACGAGGCCGATGCCGTCGAGCAGCGCCGCTACCACCGCAGCCCAGCGGGCGGGGGGCACCCGCCGGGCCACGGCGAACCGTTCGAGCGCGATCCCGGCCTCGGCCGCGGCCAGACCGCCGAGGCTCCCGTGCAGCTCGACCGCCGCCGCCCACTCCCCCGCGGCGGTGGCTGCCGCCACCAGCCGCAGGGCGACCGAGGTCGCGCCCGTGCCGGTCTCGCCCTCAACTGCGACCACCGAGCCCCGGCGCAGCGCCGGGATCAGCTCGCCGAGCTCGCCCGGGACCGGGAGGACCCGCTCGCCCGCGTGCGCGATCGGCCGGGCGATCTCCCCGGTCTCAGCAAGGCGGGCGCGGGCCTGCTCGTCACGGCGGGGAAGTGCCGCCAACGCCATGCCCGGACGTTATCGAACGTGTGTTCGACTCGCAAGCGGCGTTACTTCGCTGGTTCGGGCGGCGCCTTCACCTCGATGCCCAGGGCCTCGCGGGCGGCCGGCGACCAGCCCGCCTCGTCGCCGTAATAGAGGAAGAGGTGCTCGATGGCCTCGGCGAACTTCGGCTCGAGCTCGTCCATGCGCTCGGGCGGAGCCTGCACCGTCACCACGCTGGAGTAGATGGTGACGGCGCCGGCGCCGAGATCGAAGAGCCGCCGGGCCAACACGTCGGGCGGCCGCGCGCCCTGGGTGTCGTCGACACTCGCGTACCGCTCGATCGCCATTCCCGTGATCGAGCGGTCGCAGTCGAACGTCACCACCGACGGCGACGCCCCGCGCTGCGCGGTGACGGTGATCGGCTGGCCCATGGCGCCCGAAGACTAGGTGGTCAGGCCGTACGGCCCAGGAGCGCGAGCAGCGCGGTCTGACGGTCGGCGCCCGCCGGTGCATCGTGGTCGCTCCCGAACATCCCGCTTCCAACGAGCAGGTCCTTCTGGGGCTCGACCACCGCCCAACACGCCTCCACCAGCTCCGGCGCCAGCTTGGTGTCCTGACCAGTGGCCTTGGCGACGTCCCACCCGTGGATGACCACGTCGAGGAAACGGTGACCGGCGTAGACCTCGCCGGGCACGGGCCCGTACGACACCGCACACGGTGCCTCCATCGCGCCCGGCATGTGGAAAGCGGCGCTGGCGGCGCCGCTCGACGTGTCGTACTCGCCCAGCGGGTCGTCACCCAGGATGTCGCCGGCGAGGCGGTCGCCCACCTCCTCGATCGTCTTGCCCCTCGCCAGCTCTCCGGCCCAGTAGTTGCCGCTGACGATGTGGTTGACCAGCTCGCGCACGTCCCAGCCTTCGCACAGCGACGGGGCCTTCCACTGATCGGTGCCGATCCCGGCGACGTAGTGACGGGTCGACGCCAGCGCCTCGTCGTGCAGTTCCGGAAGGTTCAGGTCCGCCATCGCTCCCCCTTCTCCCCTCGTCGCGCTCGCTCGGCGGCTGGGTACCTGCCGCCGCCCTGCGGGCCGCTCGCCGCTTCCGCGCAATCGCGGCAGCAAGTCGGAGGATGGCGAGCCTTCCTGGCGTTATAGGAACAGTCTGCCCGGCGGGGGCGCCACCCCCCGCCAGCACAGGCCGTCCATGAAGATCCACGAGCGGCGGTGGATGGCGCTGGGGCCGTAGCCCGCCAGGGCGGCCTTGTGGGCGGGCGCGGGGTAGCCCACGTTCGACTCGAAGCCGTACGGCGGGTAGTGCTCCGCCTCCCCGTGCATCATGGCGTCCCGGGTGACCTTGGCGACGCACGACGCCGCCGCCACCGCCAGCGAGGTGGAGTCGGCCTTGATCACCGTGGTGACCCTGGCGCCCAGACCGAGATAGTCGTGCTTGCCGTCGAGGATGATCCGGTCGGGGTCATAGCCCTGGATCGCCAGCAGCGTGAGGGCCCGCCGCCCGGCCGCGCGCAGCGCGGCCGTCATGCCCAGCTCGTCGCACTCTTCGTGAGATGCGTGGCCGATCCCGATCGCCACCGCCCAGGCGGCCACC
>JBQTGU010000152.1:0-18341 GCA_052390575.1 Actinomycetota bacterium
CGACAGCACGGTCGACGCGCTCCTGCGGGAAGCCGACCTCGCCATGTACGAGGCCAAGCGCCGGGGCAAGAACGGCTACGCCGTCGCCCGCTCTGCCCTCACCGCCGACGCCTGAAGGTCGCGGCTAGGCGGCTTGCGGGTCCTGCAAATCGGGTGACGCGTCCCACCCGACGACTAGAGCCCTCAGTGGGTGCTCGAGCTGAAGCGTCAGCCCTTGTCGAGGTACGCGCTTGGCGGGGCCATCGCGAAGGTGACCCAGTACGCCCGTGCGCTCGAGGCCGCGCGCGGCCCCGCACTCGTTGTGCCCGGTGCGCGCCCCAGCGTGATCGGCGGCGTCAAGGTGCTTCCGCCGCGGGAGCTCCTGTCGTTCTTCCCTGAGTGCCCAGAGCACGTGGGTCGGGCTAGCGGCTCGCGACTAATAGCCGGCTGCCAGTGATGACGATTCGCGGAGCGGGAGGGATTCGAACCCCCGGGCCTCATCGGCCGGCTGCTTTCAAGGCAGCTGCGATAAACCAGACTCCGCCACCGCTCCAAGTAGATACTCAGGCCTTAGCTTCCAACTGTTGCGTCCAGCCAAGCACTCCTTCAGCAGGTATTCGCGTCCATCAGCGTGAAGAATGTAAAGCCAATCGTAGGCAGCCGGTGACGTGAACTTGACGACGTAGCCCTGCGCGTTCGAGTGGATCCGACGAAGCCCCACCTGCTCGAGACTTGTGAACTTGCATTGGACTCGGAAAAGGCCGGTTCCGTCGTCGACGACGAGGTCGTATGGTGCCGACTCCGTCAGCGGGAGAGAGACGTCTAGCCCCAACGCCGTGAAGGTATGAACCCCCTTGGCCGTTGCGATGTCGCCCTTGCGTTGGGTCAGCCGCATGATCACATGCTATCGAACATGTGTTCGCAACCGCCAGTCGCTACCCAACACGCATCGGGCCTCGGCTAGCGCTGCTCCACCCGGTCGAAGCCGCACAGCGGGATCAGCACCTCGGGCACGGCGAAGGACCCGTCGGGCCGCTGGTAGTGCTCGAACAGGTTCACCAACGTGCGGCCGACCGCGCAGGCGGTGCCGTTGAGTGTGTGCACGAGCTCGGTGCCCTTCTCGGCCCGCAGGCGCGTGCCGAGGCGTCGGGCGGAGTAGTCGGTGTAGTTCGAGCACGACGTGAGCTCGCGGTACCGGCCCTCGGACGGCAGCCACACCTCGATGTCGTATTTGCGGGCCGCGGGCGCGCCGAGGTCGCCGGCGGCGATGTCGACGACGCGGTACGGAAGCCCGAGCCCCGAGACGATCGACTCCTGGAGCGCCACGAGCGCGTCGAGCTCGTCCCACGACCGGTCGGGATGCGCGAACGAGAACATCTCGACCTTGTCGAACTGGTGCACCCGGAAGAGGCCGCGCGTGTCCTTGCCGTGCGTGCCCGCTTCCCGCCGGAAGCAGGTGGAGAACCCGCCGTAACGGAGCGGCAGCTCGGCCGCGTCGAGGATCTCGCCCCGGTGCAGCCCCGCCAGCGGGACTTCACTCGTGCCCACGAGGAAGAACTCGCCCCCGTCGACCTCGTAGACCTGGTGGCGGTCGGTGGGGAAGAACCCGGCCTCCTCCATCGCCAGCTCGCGCACGAGGACGGGCGGGACGACGGGGGTGAACCCCTCGGCCGCCAGCCTGCTCATCACCCACTGCACCAGCGCGAGCTCGACCAGCACCGCCTCCCGCATGAGATACGCGAAACGCGAGCCACTCACTTCGGCGGCGTGCTCGGTGTCGACGAATCCGAGCTGCTCCCCGAACGCGGCGTGGTCGAGGGCCGGCTCGGCGCCGGGCTCGCCGACGGTGCGCACGACCGCGGCGTCGTCCTCGCCGCCGTCGGGCACCGACTCGTGGGCGGGGTTGGGCACCTGCAGCAGGAGCTCGCGTAGCCGGGCTTCGGCCTCGGCGAGGGCGGGCTCCTTGGCCGCGAGCTCGTCCTTGAGCGCCGACGCGGCCGCGATCTTGGCCGGGCGCTCGTCGGGCGCGGCCTGGCCGATCTCCTTCGAGGCCGCGTTCTGACGCGCCCGCAACTGCTCGGTGTCGTTGAGAAGGGAGCGGTGGGCCTCGTCGGCGGCCAGAACCCGGTCGAGCAGCCCCTCCTCGACCCGCTTGCGCTCGATGCCCTCGCGGTAGCCCGGCTCGCCGCGCAGGCGCCGCAGGTCGATCACGTGGCGTCGCCCGGTGGCCGCATCAGCCCGCGCACGCCGTCGATCCACTCCCCCGCCTCGCGCCACGCCTTGCCCGCCGCCTCCCGGCGGGCAAGGGTGTCCTCCGCGCCGGCCACGGGGTACGAGCCGAGGAACTTCACGTCGGCGGTCTTCGCCCGCAGGTTGCGCAGACAGTCGGCCACGAGCTCGTCGACGACATGGCCGTCGAAGTCGATGAAGAAGCAGTAGTCGCCCAGGCTGCGCTTGGTCGGGCGCGACTCGAGCTTGGTGAGGTTGATGGCGCGGGCGGCGAACTCCTGGAGCATCGCCAGCAACGAGCCGGGCTGGTCCTCGCGCTGGAAGCAGACGATCGACGTCTTGTCGTGCCCGGTGGGAGCGGGCACGCCGTGCCCGACGAGCACGAAGCGGGTCTGGTTCTCGGGATGGTCCTCGATGTCCTTGGCGATGACCTCGAGGCCGTGAAGCTCGGCCGCGTACTCGGTGCAGATCGCGGCGACGTCCGGGGCGTCGGTCATGGCGGCCACCTGCTCGGCCGCCTCGGCGGTGGAGTTGGTGACGACGGTGACCGCATCGGGCAGCTTGCGGCTCAGCCACACCCGGCACTGGCCCAACGGGTTGGGGTGGGAGAGGACGGTGCGCACGACGCCGAGCTTGGTGCCGGGCCGGGCGCACAGGTTGAGCGAGATGGGGAGATCGACCTCGCGCTGGATCAGCAGGTCGGTGTCGAACGCCAGCGTGTCGAGCGTGACCGTGACCGTGCCCTCGATCGAGTTCTCGATCGGGACCAGGCCCACCTCGACGTCGCCCCGCTCGACCGCGCCGATCACGTCGGGGACCGACCGCAGCGGTGTGAGGTCCTGCCCGGCGAGATCGGGCTGGGTGAGGATGGCCTCCTCGGCGAACGTCCCGTGCGGACCGAGGAACCCGACGCGCGTTGGCACGAAGCAATCGTAGTTGTGGGTGTCGCGCGCGCCTTGGAGTTAGGCGGGGGAGTTACGCCGGGCTGAGACTGGCGTTGGCGATCTCGACGGTGAACTGCCCGCACCACACCAGAACGGTCCATCCGCCACCTGGTTGCACGTCGGCGGGCACCGCGTAGTCCGACGCATCACCGACGTTGCCGCGCAGCCCGCCGAGGTTCGACCCACCCGGGCTCCGCTGGTCGTTCCCCTCGATCAGGTACACGCTGGGGTCGGGCGAGCCCTCGATGTCGAACGCGCTGAACCGGACGACGTAGGTCCCGTCGGTGTTCCGGATCAGGTCGACGGTTCCTGACGCGTCGTGGCCGGCGAGGCCCTCGAGTGCTCCCGTCGCCACCCGCACCGGCTGGTCGGGCACGTCGGGCGCCGGGGAGGCGTCGGTCGTAGGCGGCTGCTCGTCGTCGGACGCGTCGACGACCGGCCCTTCGACCAGCTTCGTGTTGTCGGTCTCGTCGACGTAGTACGGCCGCACGATCCACGCCGCCAGCACCAGGATCACCGCGGTCAGCGCGAGCGGGGCGACCCACGTCCAGCGCACGAGCCGGCGCAGGACGATGGCAAGGACGACGTAGCCGCCGACGAGCGCGGCCACCGTGAGCAGCCCGCGGCCCGCCCGGAAGACGCTGCGGGCCTGCTCGTTCTTGTCGACGAAGAAGAACCCGAACGTCGCCAGGAACGCGACCGCCGGGAGCGCTCGGAGCACCCAGGCCCACCACGGTGTCCCGGCCGAGTCAGGCGGGGGCGGCGGGCTCGGGCGGGTGTCCTCGACCTTCGTCGCCACGGTCACAGGATGGCACGGCGAGGCCGGTCCGGGGCATCGGGCCGGCGCTACGGTGCCTGGCCGTGGCGATCCCTACCGCGACCCGGTCGTTCATGGGCTCGCGCCCGGCCCGTCTCGTCGGGATCTTCATCGGGCTCGCGGGCCTGTGTGCCGCGCTCACGATCCTGTTCTGGTCGATGCGCGCGGTCATGGAGATCGGCGGCAGCTGCGCGTCCGGCAACGTCCCGTACGAGATCACCCGGCCCTGCCCGAAGGGCACCGGGTTCTTCATGACCGGCTCGATCTTCGGCGGCACCTTCATGTTGGGCCTCTACGCGATCAGCGCCGTCGGTGGGCCGAGCCTGTGGCCGCTGGCGTGGCCGGCGCTGTTCCTGTCGCTGGGCTGCAACTTCTTCGAGTACGGCATCGACCCGCCGTTCGGCAGCGGCGTCGCGCCCGGTTGGTTGATCTGCGGGGTGCTGTTCGCGCTCATGGGCGGGCTGCCGCTGCTGCTCCTGCTCAAGACGGGCTGGCTCCGGAGCCTGTTCACCGGACGAGAGACGAGCGGTGCCGGCCGCTGGCTGCCGAAGCCGCCCCCGACCGACTCCGCGCCGCCGGTCGTCGCCACCGCTCCGCGTGGCGCGGTCCTCGCCCTCCAGGGGATCGCGATCGTCTTCGGCGTGTGGGCGGGGTGGCGCATCTTCGACTGGGGCAACGGCTGACGATGCCGGCCATCACCCGGACGCCGGAATGGAAGGAGCTGCGGGAGCATCACCGCGCCGTCCGGGACGTCCACCTGCGCGACCTCTTCGCCGACGACCCCGAGCGGGGTGAGCGCCTAACCGTCGAGTTCGACGGCCTCTACCTCGACTACTCCAAGAACCGCCTCACCGCCGAGACGATGCAGCTCCTCTGGACCCTGGCCGAGCGGGCCGGGTTGCGGGAGCGCATCGACGCGATGTTCGCGGGCGAGAAGATCAACGTGACCGAGGACCGGGCGGTGCTGCACGTCGCGCTGCGGGCACCCGAGGGCGAACGCATCGAGGTCGACCGCGTGAACGTCGTCCCCGAGGTCCACGCGGTCCTGCACAAGATGTCGAACTTCGCCGATCGCGTCCGCTCCGGGGAGTGGACCGGCCACACCGGCAAGCGGATCCGCAACGTCGTCAACATCGGGATAGGCGGCTCCGATCTCGGTCCGGCGATGGCGTTCGACGCGTTGAAGCCATTCAGCGACCGGTCGATGACGTTCCAGTTCGTCTCCAACGTCGACGGCACCGACGTGTGGGAGGCGACGCACGGGCTCGACGCCGCCGAGACGCTGTTCGTCGTGTGCTCGAAGACGTTCACGACGCTCGAGACGCTGACCAACGCCCGTACCGCCCGAGCCTGGCTGCTCGACCAGCTCGGGGACGAGCAGGCGGTCATGCGCCACTTCGTGGCGGTGTCGACGAACGCGGTCGAGGTCGAGAAGTTCGGGATCGACACCGAGAACATGTTCGAGTTCTGGGACTGGGTCGGGGGCCGCTACTCCTACGCCTCGGCGATCGGGTTGTCGCTCATGATCGCCGTCGGCCCCGAGCACTTCCGCGAAATGCTCGCCGGGTTCCACGCAATGGACGAGCACTTCCGCACCGCGCCGTTCGGTTCGAACCTGCCGGTGCTGCTGGGCCTGATCGGCGTCTGGTACGACAACTTCTTCGACGCCGAGACCAACGCGATCCTCCCGTACAGCGAGTACCTCGGCCGGTTCACCGCCTACCTCCAGCAGCTCGACATGGAGAGCAACGGCAAGTCGGTGACCCGCGAGGGGAAGCCGGTCGGCTGGCAGACCGGGCCGATCGTGTGGGGCCAGCCCGGCACCAACGGCCAGCACGCGTTCTACCAACTCATCCATCAGGGCACGAAGCTCATCCCCTGCGACTTCATCGGCTTCCTCGAGCCCAACCACGATGTCGGCGATCACCACGAGCTGCTGATGGCCAACTTGTTCGCCCAGACCGAGGCGTTGGCGTTCGGCAAGACGAAAGAGGAGGTGGAGGCCGAGGGCGTGCCCGCGTTCCAGGTCCCGCACCGGACCTTCCCGGGCAACCACCCCACCAACACGATCCTGGCGCCGAAGCTCACGCCCTACGTGCTCGGCCAGCTCGTCGCGCTCTACGAGCACAGGGTGTTCACCCAGGGGACGATCTGGGACGTGAACTCGTTCGACCAATGGGGCGTCGAGCTCGGCAAGGTGCTCGCCAACCGCATCGTCCCCCAACTCGCCGCCGGCACCGAACCCGACCTCGACCACGACAGCTCCACGAACGCGCTCATCCGGAGGTTCCGGGCCCGACAGTGAGTCGCCGATCCGGTGCGTAGGCTGGCGCGGCGATGAAAGTTGCCATCGCGGCCGACCACGCCGGACTCCCCTTCCGACCGCGGGTCGCGCTCGCCGTGAATGACGCCGGCCACGACCCTGTGCTCATGGGTCCCGACTCGGGTGAGCCGGTCGACTACCCGCTGGTGGCCAAGGTCGTCGGCGACGCGCTCGCGGCCGGATCGGTCGACCGGGGCATCCTCATCTGCGGCAGCGGAGCGGGTGTCACCATCGCCGCCAACAAACTCCCGCTCGTGCGGGCGGCGCTCGCGCCCGACCACTACACCGGCCACCAGATGGTCGAGCACGACCACGTCAACGTCCTGACCCTCGGGGCGCGGGTGATGGGCGAGGAGGTCGCGGCCGACATCGTGAACGCGTTCGTGTGCGCCCGGCCCAGCATGGAGGAGCGTCACCTCCGCCGCCTGGGCGAGGTGCTCGAGTTCGAGCGCCAGCGCAGCATGAACGCCGCCACCCGCCTCCACGCCGCCGGTCAGAGCCTCTGGCTCGACAACATCACCCGGGTGCTGCTCGCCACCGGCACGCTGGCGCACTACATCGCCGACCTGGCGGTGACCGGCCTGACGTCGAACCCCACCATCTTCGACAAGGCGATCACGGGCAGCGACGACTACGACGCCCAGATCCGCTCGCTGCAAGCCGACGGGACCAAGGGTGAAGACCTCTTCTTCGCCCTCGCCCTCGCCGACCTCACCCGGGCGGCGGCGCTGTTCCGCCCGATCTGGGACGCGACCAACGGGGTGGACGGCTGGGTCTCGCTCGAAGTGTCACCGCGGCTGGCCCACGACACCGCCAGCACCGTCGCCGAGGCCGAGCGGCTGCACGAACGGGCGGCCACGCCCAACCTCTTCATCAAGGTGCCGGGCACGCCGGAGGGCATCCCCGCGATCGAAGAGCTGATCCTCTCGGGGGTCCCGGTGAACGTGACCCTCCTGTTCTCCCGCGAGCACTACCTGGCCGCGGCCGAGGCCTACCTGCGTGGGCTCGAGCGCCGCCGCGACGCCGGTCTCGACCTCGGAGTGGGATCGGTGGCGTCGGTGTTCATCTCCCGCTGGGACAAGGCGGCCCAGGGCCGCCTGCCCGCCGACCTTCACGACCAGCTGGGCGTGGCCATCGCCGGGCGCACGTACGCGGCCTACCGCGACCTGCTCGAGTCGGACCGATGGCAGGCGCTCGCCGGCGCCGGGGCCCGGCCCCAACGGCTGCTGTGGGCCAGCACCGGCACCAAGGACCCGGCGCTCCCCGACACCTTCTACATCCGCGCGCTGGCCTCGGAACGAACGATCAACACCATGCCCGAAGGCACGCTCGTCGCATTCGCCGACCACGGCGACGTCGGCGACCTCCTCCCGCCCGACGGGGGCGACGCCGAGGAGGTCCTGGCCCGCATCGCCGATGCCGGCCTCGACGTCGACGCGGTCGCCGCCCAGCTCCAGAAGGAGGGCGCCGACTCGTTCGTCGCGTCGTGGGACGACCTCCTGGGGTGCCTCGAGTCCAAGACCGCCACCCTCGCCAAGGCGAGCTGACAGGAAGGCTCACACCATGCAGCTCGGGATGATCGGATTGGGACGCATGGGCGCGGGGCTCGTGCGCCGCCTCATGCGGGACGGCCACGACTGCGTCGTCTTCGACGTCAACGAGACCGCGGTGAAGGAGCTGGAGCAGGACGGCGCCACCGGTGCGACCTCGCTGGCTGACTTCGCGTCCAAGCTCACGAAGCCGCGCGCCGCGTGGGTCATGGTCCCGGCCGCGTTCACCGGCCCGACGGTGACCGGCATCGTGGCCGAGTTCGAGAAGGACGACATCATCATCGACGGCGGCAACTCGTACTACCGCGATGACATCGCCCGGGCCAAGGAGTTGAGCGCCAAGGGCGTCCACTACGTCGACGTGGGCACAAGCGGTGGTGTGTTCGGGCTCGAGCGCGGCTTCTGCCTGATGATCGGAGGCGAGGAAAAGGTCGTGCAGCACCTCGACCCGATTTTCGCCACCATCGCGCCGGGCGTCGACGCCGCGCCGCGTACGCCCGGCCTCACCGGCACCCCCAGCACCGCCGAGAACGGCTACCTGCACTGCGGGACCAACGGCGCCGGCCACTTCGTGAAGATGGTCCACAACGGGATCGAGTACGGGATCATGGCCGCCTACGCCGAGGGCCTGGCCGTCCTCAACGACGCCGACGTCGGCACCCGCAAGCAGGAGAAGGACGCCGAGACCGCGCCGCTCCAGGATCCCGAGTTCTACCAGTACGACATCGACATTCCCGCGGTGTCCGAGGTCTGGCGGCGCGGCAGCGTGATCGCATCGTGGCTACTCGACCTCACCGCGCTCGCGCTGGCCGAGTCACCGGGCCTCGAGGAGTTCTCGGGCCGCGTCTCCGACTCGGGCGAGGGCCGCTGGACGGTCCAGGCCGCGGTCGAGGAGGGCGTGCCCGCCCAGGTGCTCACCGCGTCGCTGTACTCGCGGTTCGCCTCGCAGGGTCACGCCGACTTCGCCAACAAGCTCCAATCGGCGATGCGCAAGCAGTTCGGCGGCCACGCCGAGAAGGGCGTCTCCTGATGGCGAAGCCCGTCCCCTCCGACACGCTCGTGTTCTTCGGGGCCACCGGCGACCTCGCCTACAAGAAGATCTTCCCCGCGCTCTACAGCATGACCAAACGGAGGGAGCTCAAGGTCCCGGTGATCGGGGTGGCTTCGTCGCCCTGGACCATCGACGAACTGCGCAAGCGCGCCCACGACAGTATCGAGGAGCACGGCGGCGGGATCGACGACCAGGGCGCGTTCACCAAGCTGACTGAATCGATGCAGTACGTCGACGGTGACTACAAGCAGGACAAGACCTACGCCGCCCTGCGCGACGCGCTCGGTAAGGCGAAGCGTCCCATCCACTACCTGGCGATCCCGCCCAGCCTGTTTCCTACAGTCATCGAGGGACTGGGCAAGTCGGGCGCGGCGAACGACGCCCGCGTCATCGTGGAGAAGCCGTTCGGCCGCGACCTCGCGTCGGCCGAGGAGCTCAACCGCGTCCTCCACACGGTGTTCCCCGAGCCGTCGATCTTCCGCATCGACCACTACCTCGGCAAGGAGCCGGTCCAGAACCTCCTGTACTTCCGGTTCGCCAACTCGTTCCTCGAGCCGGTCTGGAACCGCAACTACGTCGAGAACGTGCAGATCACCATGGCCGAGAACTTCGGGGTAGCGGGACGAGGCAAGTTCTACGAGGAGGTCGGCGCGCTGCGGGACGTGATCCAGAATCACCTGCTCCAGACCACCGCCATGCTCGCGATGGAACCGCCGGTGGGCTCCGACCCCGAGGCACTGCGCGACGAGAAAGAGAAGGTGTTCCGGGCCATGCGCACGCTCACGCCCGACGACCTCATCCGGGGCCAGTTCGGGGGCTACCGCGACGAGGACGGCGTCGACCCCAAGTCGGACGTCGAGACCTACGCGGCGGTGCGGGTGCATATCGACTCGTGGCGCTGGGAGGGAGTGCCGTTCTTCATCCGGGCAGGCAAGAACCTGCCGATCACCGCCACCGAGGTGATGGTCGAGTACCGCCGGCCGCCCCAGCACGTCTTCGCCGACGACGAGCCCCACCCCGAGGACGCCAACTACATGCGCTTCCGCCTCGGCCCCGACCGGGTCGTGATCGCCTTGGGCGCGCGCTCGAAGGTCCCGGGCGAAACCTTCGTCGGCGAGCCGGTCGAGCTGTACCTGTGCAATCAGGGCGGCGACGAGGCGCCCGCCTACGAGCGGCTCATCGGCGACGCGATGGAGGGCCAGGCGCTGTTGTTCGCCCGCGAGGACGGGGTCGAGCAGGCCTGGCGGGTGGTCGACCCGATCCTCGAGGACCACGGCCCGGCGCACCCCTACCAGCCCAAGACCTGGGGGCCGTCGGAGGCCGACAAGCTCCTGCCCGAGGGCGAGTTCTGGCACGACCCCGAGCCGTAGACCCCTCTTGTTTGGTCACGAACAGGCCGTGTAGCCCGTACTCGTGACCAAACAGGGAGAGCTCTGGCTCGTGCGGCACGGCGAGACCCAGTGGTCGAAGACCGGCCAACACACCAGCCGCACCGATGTACCGCTCACTGAGCACGGTGAGCGCCAGGCGGAGGCGCTCGGCGCGCTGCTCGATGGACGCCCGTTCGCCCGGGCGCGCTCCAGTCCCAAGCGCCGTGCGCTCGACACCTGCCGGCTGGCCGGGTACGGCGACGGGGTCGAGATCGACGACGACCTGCGGGAATGGGACTACGGCGAGTACGAGGGTGAGAAGACCGTCGACATCCGCAAGACGCGTCCGGACTGGTCGTTGTGGGACGACGGCGCCCCCGGCGGCGAGACTCCCGAACAGGTCGCCGAGCGCGCCCAGCGCGTGCTCGCTGAGTTCGAACGCGTCGGCGGTGACGTCGTGGTCTTCTCGCACGGCCATTTCCTCCGGGTCCTCACCGCGACCTGGCTGGAGTTGCCGCCCCAGTCCGGTCGTCTCTTCGGCCTCTCGACCGCGACGGTGAGCAGACTCGGCCACGAGCGGGAGAACCACGTCGTCTGGCTCTGGAACCGCCCGGCGGACTTGGGCTAACAAGCACCGTGCCCGTCGAACCGGTACCCACTCCGAACGCGCCGCCCGTCGCCGGGCCGTACTCGCCGGCCGTGCGCGCCGGAGACTGGCTCGTGCTCGCGGGCCAGGTCGGCTTCGACCCCGCCGCGGGGAAGCTCGCGCCCGGCGGCGCCGCCGGCGAAGCGCGTCAGGTGATGGCCAACATCGCCGCGGTGCTGGGCGACTGCGGCGCCTCGCTCGCCGACGTCGCCAAGACGACCATCTTCCTCACCGACCTGTCCGAGTTCGGTGCGGTGAACGAGGTGTACGGCGAGGCCCTCGGCGACCACCGCCCCGCCCGCTCCACCGTCCAGGTCGCCGCGCTCCCGGCGGGTGCGCGGGTCGAGATCGAGGTCTGGGCCCACCGGCCGGAATGACCGTGGCTACGGCCGGGTTGGGGTGAGCGTGGCGATGCGCGCATTGGTGGGTGCCCCCGGACAGCCCGGTGGACTCGCGCTGGCTGAGGTGGCGGACCCGGCCCCCCGTCCCGGCGAGGCGCTGGTCGAGGTGCGGGCGGTCTCGCTCAATCGGGGCGAAGTGCGAGCGCTCGGCACCGCCGAGGACGGCTGGCGGCCGGGGTGGGACGTCGCCGGGACCGTGATCGAGCCCGCCGACGACGGCAGCGGCCCCGACGCGGGCACGCGCATCGTCGGTCTGGTCGGCGGCGGGGCGTGGGCGCAGCGGGCGGCCGTCCGCACGAGCATGTTGGCGCCCATCCCGGACGCGTTGAGCTTCCCGGCCGCGGCCACGCTGCCGGTGGCGGGCCTGACCGCGTACCGCGCCCTCGCGGTCGGCGGCATGGTCGACGGCCAGCGGGTGCTCGTGACCGGCGCGGCCGGCGGCGTCGGACGGTTCGCGGTCCAGCTCGCGGGCCACGGCGGCGCCCGGGTGACCGCGATCGTGGGCAGCAAGGAGCGGGCGGCGGGTTTGGCCGACCTCGGCGCCCACGACGTCGTGGTCGGCATGCCCGCCGAGGGCGAGTTCGACGTGATCCTGGAGTCGGCGGGCGGGCCGTCGCTGGCGGCCGCGCTCGTCCTGGTGGCGCCGAACGGCACGGTCGTGTCGTACGGCAACTCGTCGCGCGAGCCGACGACCCTCGACGTCAGCGCGTTCTACTCGAAGAGCGGCGCCCGCCTGTACGCGTTCGTGCTGCTACCCGAGCTCCAGCGCAGCGGGACCGCGGTACGCGATCTGGCGTACCTGGCGGGGCTCACCGCCACCGGCCGACTCGATCCCCAGATCGGCCTGACCGCCGAGTGGGAGGACGCCGCCGCTGCGGTCAAGGCACTCATGGACCGGGCGGTGGCGGGCAAGGCCGTCCTGCTGATCGAATGACAAGAAGCTGCCATCCACCGGCAGGGGGCCGGGTTCCCCGGCCCCCGGACAGTCAGCTGCGTGCGGGAGCGGCGAGCGAGGCGAGCGCGACCAGGAGAGGTGGAGATGGCTGATGACCAGGTGACGAAGACCGAGGACGAGTGGCGCGAGGAGCTGACGCCCGAGCAGTACGAGGTGCTGCGGCAGGCGGGGACCGAGCGCGCCTTCACCGGGAAGTACTGGGACTGCCACGACGACGGCATGTACCGGTGCGCCGCCTGCGGCGCACCGCTGTTCAGCTCGAAGACGAAGTTCGAGTCGGGCACGGGCTGGCCCAGCTTCACCGAGCCCGCGGTCGCCGACGCGGTCGAGCTGCGCGACGACAGCAGCCACGGGATGGTGCGCACCGAGGTGGTGTGCCGGCGCTGCGGCGGGCACCTCGGCCACGTGTTCCCCGACGGGCCCGGTCCGACCGGCCAGCGTTACTGCATCAACTCCTGCTCGCTCGACCTCGACCCCGACACGAAGTGAGCGCCGCGCCCGCCGACACGTCCGGCGCGGCGGGCACGATCCGGTTCGGCAGCGCCGCGGGACGGTGGGTGATCTTCGCCGCCATCCTGGGCTCGGGGATCGCGTTCCTCGACGGCACGGTGGTGAACGTGGCGCTGCCAGCGATCCAACGCGACCTCGGCGGCGGACTGTCCGGGCTCCAGTGGACGCTCGACGGCTACCTGCTCACGCTCAGCGCCCTGCTCCTGTTGGGCGGCGCGCTCGGCGACGAGTACGGCCGCAAGCGCGTCTTCGTCATCGGGTTGATCGCGTTCACCGTGGCGTCGCTGCTCTGCGGAATCGCGCCGAACATCGGGACACTCATCGCCGCCCGCGCGCTCCAGGGTGTGGGCGGTGCGCTGCTCGTCCCCGGCAGCTTGGCGCTGATCTCGGCCAGTTTCCGCGAGGAGGACCGGGGCGCGGCGATCGGAGCCTGGTCGGGTCTGACCGGCGTGTCGACCGCCATCGGCCCATTTCTCGGCGGCTGGCTGGTCGACTCGGTGTCGTGGCGGCTCGTGTTCCTCATCAACCTCCCGCTGGCGGCGTTTGCGACCTGGGTCGCGCTGCGCCATGTCCCCGAGAGCCGCGATCCCGAGGCCGGCCGCATGCCCGATTTCACCGGCGCAATCGCCGTTACCCTCGGGTTCGCCGGCGTCGTGTACGCACTTATCGAGGGGCCGAGCCACGGCTGGTCACCGGGGGTGATCGGCGCGGGCGTGGTGGGGGCGGTCGCGCTGGGGGCCTTCCCGTTCATCGAACTTCGGCAGGAGCACCCGCTCGTCCCGCTCGGCATCTTCCGGTCGCGTCAGTTCAGCGGGGCCAACCTGACCACGCTGGCGGTCTACGCCGGGCTCGGGACCGCGTTGTTCCTCGTCGTGGTCGAGCTCCAGACCGTGCTCGGGTACTCGGCCATCGAGGCGGGCTCGGCGCTGCTGCCCATCACCGTGATCATGCTGACGCTGTCGGCGCGCGCCGGACGACTCTCTCAACGCATCGGACCCCGACTTCCCATGACGATCGGTCCGCTCGTGGTGGCCGCCGGCCTTGCGCTCCTCAGCGGCATCGGTACCGGCGACTCCTACTTCACCAGTGTGCTGCCCGGGGTCGTGGTACTGGGTCTCGGCCTCTCGCTCACCGTGGCACCGCTCACCGCCGCGGTGCTGGCGGCGGTGGACGAGAACCATGTGGGCGTCGGATCGGGCGTCAACAACGCGGTGGCACGAGTGGCCTCGTTGTTGTCGGTGGCCGTACTCCCTTCAGTGGTGGGGCTGTCGACCGCGGCATCCGACACCGAGTTCACCGACGCGGTCGGGCGCGCCCTGCTCGTGTCGGCCGGACTGGCCGTCGCCGGGAGCGTGGTCGCTGCGATCACCATCCGCACGGCCGCCCCGCACCGGGCTATCACCCAGGCCTCGATCGGCCAGTCGTGTCACGACCCGTGCGTGCGCGACGAGGCGCCGGCGGCGGCGTAGCCCTCAGTCGTCGTCGCCGCCCTTGCCCTTGCCCTTCTTGTCGTCGTCGTCGTCCTCGACCGGGGGCGGGGGCGGCGCCGTGGTCGTCGTCGGGACGACGTCGATCTGAGCTTCGACGTCGGCCGCGGCCGCCAGGATCTCTGCCGCCCGCTCGTCGTCGAGCTCGCCGTCCGCCTTGAGCTGTGCGACCGACGCCCGCAGCTCGGCCAGGCCGCGCTCCACGCCCGCGGGATCGAACGACTGCGCCGACTGGCGGACCGCCTGAACCTGGGACCCGAGACTCCGCGACGTCTCCTCGCTGATGCCGCCGGACGCGCCGCCGCAGGCCGCCAGCAGCGCCAGGCTCGCAGCAATACCGAGAACGCCACGTCGGGCGCGCGCCGTCATGGCTGCACCGACTCCTCGAGCCGCCCGAGCGCGTCGTCGAGCGATTCCGGTAGGGGCGCGCCGCCGGTGTCGCCTCCCACTACCTCCGATGGCGGGGTCGTCTCCGGCGGCACCGCTGGTGCCCCATCCGAGTCGCGTAGCGCGGCAACGCCGACGGCCACACCGATCACGGCGGCAGCTGCCGCTGCTACCCACCAGCCGACCGCAGGCTGCGTCCTCGGCCGGGGCGGGAAGGGCAAGATCCGGGTGCCGCTCGCTCGCGTCGGTGTCTGCGGTTGCGTCGCCGCCGCGGTCTCGCTCGTCAACGCGCGCTCCATCTCGGCCGCGCTCGAGAACCGGCGGGAGGCGTCCTTGTGCATCGCCCGCTCGACCGTGTCGATGAGCGCGGGATCCACGTCCGGGCACAGCGAGCGGAGCGGCTCGGGCGGTCGATCGCGGACCATCTGGGCCACCGCCACCGGCGTGTCGGCGTCGAACGGCTTGCGCCCCGACAGCGCTTCGTAGAGCACGACGCCGGCGGAGTAGAGGTCGCTCGCCGGGGTCGCGGGTCGGCCCTCCACCCGTTCGGGGGCGAGGTAGGCGGGAGTGCCGATCAAGCCGCCGGTGGCGGTCAGGTCGACCGCGGCCTCGGTGCTCTTGGCGATCCCGAAGTCGGCCACCTTCCACACGTCGTCTTCGGCGCGCAGCACGTTGCCGGGCTTCACGTCGCGATGGCAGATCCCGGCGTCGTGGGCAAGCTGAAGCGCGGCGAGCATCTGGGTGCCGACCTGGCGGACCTGGTCCGGTGGGAGCGGCCGCTTCTCGATCTCGTCGGCGAGGGTGTCGCCGGGGAGGCGTTCCATGACGATGAACGGGCGGCCGTCCTCCTCTCCGGTGTCGAACACCGCGACCACGTTGGGGTGAGACAGCTGCGCTGCTGCCCGCGCCTCGGCCTCGAAGCGGACGCGGATCTCGGGGTCGTCGGCCAGGTCGGCGCGGAGAAGCTTCACCGCCACCGGCCGACCGAGGCGGTGATCGGTACCGGCGCGCACCTCGCCCATACCGCCGCGGCCGATGACCTCGCCGAGCTCGTAGCGCCCGCCTAAGCGCGCGTCAGTTTCTGCTGCCGCCATGTGGAAGGAGTAGTACCCACCGGCGCCCGTGCTCAAGCGATCGGCCGAGAGGGAGGTCGGTGGGCGAGGGGGGACTTGAACCCCCACGTCCTTGCGGACACAGGCACCTGAAGCCTGCGCGTCTGCCAATTCCGCCACTCGCCCGGAGTGGACCGCAAAGGGTACCTGTCGCCGCACGACTGCCCGATTACTTCGAGAAGGCCGCCGGTATGCTCCCCGCCGTGGGACTCAAGGGGTTCGAGCGTCGGCTCGAGCGCTTGGTCGAGGGCACCTTCGCCAAGGCCTTCCGCAGCGGTGTGGAGCCGGTCGAGATCGGCCGGAAGATCGTCCGCGCCGTCGACGCCGGCCGGACGCTCGGCGTCACCGGCCACGCGGTTGTTCCCAACCAGATCGTCGTGTACCTGTCGCCGGCGGACCTCGAGCACTTCGAGTCCTACGCCGACGCGCTCAGCCGCGACCTCGCCGAGGCGACCCGCACGCACGCCAAGGAAGAGGGTTACCGCTTCATCGGGCCGGTCACGGTGGCGCTGGCAGCCGACGAGGCGCTGCGCGCCGGCGACGTCGACGTGGTCGCCGACATCGCCGAGGGCGAGGGCGGCCGGGTGGGCTCGCTCGTGCTGCCCGACGGCAGCCGCATCCCGCTGGGCGACGAGCCCGCGGTCATCGGCCGGCTCCCCGACTGCGCGGTGCCGCTCAACGACCCGCGCGCCTCGCGGCACCACGCCGAGGTCCGTCCCCACGGCGACGGTTTCGTGCTCGTCGACCTGGGGTCGATGAACGGCACCACCCTGAACGGCGTGGCCGTGAAACAGCAGGAGCTCGCCGACGGCGACGTCATCGGGGTGGGCTCCACCAACATCGGCTTCGAGGCCTCCTAGGCGACGAATGTCCGAAGCCGTCCTCACCGTCCTCAAGTTCTGCTTCCTCGCGCTGCTCTATCTCTTCCTGGCGCGGGTCGTGCGCGTGGTCGTGCTCGAGCTCCGGAGTCCCGCGGCCGAGGTCGCCGGCGCCGCCGCGCCCGCCGCCGCGACGCGCGGACGGGAGAAGCGGTCCGAGGGTAGGGGCAGCCTGCGGCTCCGGCTCCTCGACCCGTCTCCCCGCAGCGGCGAGGTGATCCCGCTCCCCGCCGAGGTCACAGTCGGGCGAGGCGGGGGGTGCGGCATCGTCCTCGCCGACGACACCTACGTGTCGACGCTCCACGCCCGCCTCTATCAGCAGAACGGGCAGGCGTTCGTCGAGGACCTCGGGTCCACCAACGGCACCTTCGTGAACGGGAAACAGGTGACCGCCCCCACCCGGCTGAAACGAGGCGACCAGGTGCAGTTCGGCCAGACCGCCGCCGAGGTCATCAAGTGAAGCTTGTCGTCGGCGAGAAGACCGACAAGGGCCGCGTCCGCGAGGGCAACGAGGACGAGCGCCTCATCGACCGTCGGATGGACCTGTACGCCGTGGCCGACGGCATGGGCGGTCATCAAGCGGGTGAGGTTGCCAGCCAGACCGCCATCGAGGCGTTGCGGGCCGCGGTCGCGAACGGCACTTCGATCCGGGACGCGATCACCCAGGCCAACGAGGCGGTGCTCGAGCGCTCCGCCGGTGACGAGCGGTTGCGGGGCATGGGCACGACCATGACGGCGGCGACGCTCGCGGCCGGGGGAACGTTGCTCATCGGCCACGTCGGCGACTCCCGCGCCTACCTGATCCGCGACGGCGAGCTCCAACAGGTCACCGAGGACCACAGCCTGGTCGAGGAGATGGTGCGGGGCGGCGAGCTCACCCCCGAGCAGGCCGAGGTGCACCCGCAACGCTCGGTCATCACCCGCGCCCTCGGGATCGACCCCGCCGTCGAGGTCGACATGTACCCAGTGGAGCTCCGCGACGGCGACCGCATCCTGCTGTGCTCGGACGGGCTGAGCGGCATGGTCCGCACCGAGGACATCGCCGCCATCCTCCAACGCGAGCCCGATCCGCAGAAGGCGGCGAACAAGCTCGTCGACGCGGCCAACAAGGCCGGTGGCGAGGACAACATAACCGTCGTGATCCTCGACGTGGTCGCCGACGACTCGCCCGCGGTCGCGGTGCTGCCGGACGACCGGGCGCGCCCCGCCGAGGAGCCCGTTCCGTCGCGACGCAAGCGACGGCGGCGGCTGGGCGCGGGCCGCATCGTCCGGATCGCGCTGTGGGTGATCCCGGTCCTGCTCGTGCTCGCGCTCGCGTTCGGCGCGGTGGGCTGGTACGCCCGCCGGACGTACTTCGTCGAGGTCGACCGAGCCAGGGTCACGGTGTTCAAGGGCGTGCCCGGCGGCCTGCTGGGCTGGGACCCGACGATCGAGGAGCGCACCGCGATCAAGGTGGGCGACCTCACCCAGGCTGAGGTCAACGACCTCGACGGAGGCAAGCGCTTCTCGTCCCGGGAGAAGGCCGACGCGTTCGTCGAGCGGCTCGACCAGAAGATCGAGGACCGGGAAGCGGCGAGCGCGACGACCACGACGACGACCACCACCGTGCCCCCGCCCCCACCGCCCCCGGCGTGAGCGCCGCGATCGCGAGCGTGGTCGGCAAGCGCCGGCGCGCCTCCGAGCTCGGCCTCAGCATCCTCGC
>JBQTGU010000153.1:0-8126 GCA_052390575.1 Actinomycetota bacterium
TTTCGACGCCCTCGGGCAGGTTGATGCTCCCGGTGATGTCGGTGGTGCGGAAGTAGAACTGGGGCCGGTAGTTGGAGAAGAACGGCGTGTGCCGGCCGCCCTCCTCCTTCGTGAGGATGTACACCTGCGCGTCGAAGTCGGTGTGCGGGGTGATCGAGCCCGGCTTCGCCAGCACCTGGCCCCGCTCCACGTCTTCCTTCTTGGTGCCCCGCAGGAGAGCGCCGATGTTGTCGCCGGCGCGGCCCTCGTCGAGGAGCTTGCGGAACATCTCGACGCCGGTACAGACCGTCTTGGTCGTGTCCTTGATCCCGACGATCTCGACCTCCTCGTTGACCTTCACGACACCGCGCTCCACCCGGCCGGTGACCACCGTGCCCCGGCCGGTGATCGTGAACACGTCCTCGATCGGCATGAGGAAGGGCTTGTCGACCTCCCTCGGCGGCTCGGCGATGTGGGAGTCGACCGCGTCCATGAGGTCGACGATCTTCCCGGCCCACTCGGCGTCGCCCTCGAGCGCCTTGAGCGCCGAGACCCGCACGATCGGGGTGTCGTCGCCGGGGAACTCGTACTCGTTGAGGAGCTCCCGGACCTCGAGCTCGACCAGCTCCATGATCTCCTCGTCGTCGACCATGTCGGCCTTGTTGAGGGCGACCACGATCGACGGGACCCCCACCTGGCGGGCGAGGAGCACGTGCTCGCGGGTCTGGGGCATGGGCCCGTCGGTGGCCGCGACCACGAGGATGGCCCCGTCCATCTGGGCCGCGCCGGTGATCATGTTCTTGATGTAGTCGGCGTGGCCGGGGCAGTCGACGTGGGCGTAGTGGCGGTTGTCGGTCTCATACTCGACGTGGGCGATCGAGATCGTGATGCCCCGCTCCTTCTCCTCCGGGGCCTTGTCGATGTCCTCGAAGGCGGTGAACTCGGTGGCCGCGTCCTTCTCGTGGAGGACCTTGGTGATCGCCGCGGTCAGGGTCGTCTTGCCGTGGTCGATATGACCGATGGTGCCGATGTTCAGGTGCGGCTTGTTCCGCTCGAACTTCTGCTTGCTCACGTCGTCACTCCGTCTCGTCCGTCTCGTCGGTTGGTGGTAGCGGTGGCGGGACTCGAACCCGCGACGCCGCGATTATGAGCCGCGTGCTCTGCCATCTGAGCTACACCGCCGTGGAGCCCCCTTACGGACTCGAACCGTAGACCCCTTCCTTACCATGGAAGTGCTCTGCCGACTGAGCTAAGGGGGCCGGCTAGCCCGCCAAGGATAGCAACGCCTTCGCGTCCCGCGGCCGGCGCAATCGCACGACGTCGAGGTGCGACCATTCGGGGAGCGCGCTGAGGTGCTCGTACTCCTTCCGCTTGGCGGCGTGGGTGTTCCAGGCCCAGCGGATGGGGTGGTCGGGGTCACCCCAGCGGCGCCAGTCGGAGCGGTTGCCGTTCCAGAGCTCCCGGCGGGTGACGGCGCGGGCGATCGAGCGCCGCACGACCCTGCCCATGACCCGCGGCCGGGAGTAGTCGAGCCAGACCAGCGTGGTGGCCTGCGGCCAGAGCACGTCGCGGACCTCTTCGTAGTTGCCGTCGGCGACCCAGACAGCGACCCCGTCGATCGCGGTCGCGGTGCGCGTCCGCATCTCCTCGGCGCTGCGCTCGGTCCAGTTGGGGCCGTGCTTGAACTCGTCGAGCTCGATGTGGGGGCCGCCGATGCTGCGCGGCGGCCCGCCAGCGCGGTCTTGCCCGAGCCGGACGTGCCGACGACGAGAACGCGGGGACCGATGGCCATCGTCTCCAGTGTCGCAGCCGCCGCGCTACCGTCCGCCGCCAATGAAGGCCGCGGTGAGGTTGGTGGAGCGACGTGACGCCGAGGCGATCCGCGCCATTTACAACCTCGAGGTCTCCGAGTCGACGGTGACGTTCGACCTGGTGCCCCGCTCCCTCGACGAGCAGGTCGAGTGGATCGACGAGCACTCCGGCGGTCATCCCGCGGTCGTGGCCGTCGGCGCCGGCGGCGACGTCCTCGGGTTCGGGTCGCTCTCGCCCTACCGGGACCGTCCCGCGTACAACCCCACGGTGGAGGACTCGGTCTACGTGCGGCGGGACGTCCGGGGCGAGGGGCTGGGGCGGGTCCTGCTCGACGAGTTGGTGCGCCTGGGTGCGGCCCAGGGCTTCCACTCGATGATCGCCCGCATCGTGGGCGGGCACGCGGCATCGATCGCATTGCACGAGGCGTGCGGGTTCGAGACCGTCGGCACCGAGCGCGAAGTTGGCCGCAAGCTCGGGAAGTGGTTGGACGTACTCCTGATGCAGCGGATGCTCTAAGGCGAGCGACCGCGGCGCAGGTATCCTGCGCCGCAGCGAGCCGGGCCCGAGCGGCCGGAGCGGCCCGAGCGGCCGGAGCGGAGAGCTAGCGGCTCAGCCGAGTTCGGGCCCGGGATCCTCGCTGCGGTCGAGGACGGGCTCGGGCTCGGGTTCGCCCCGGCGTTGGCCGTTGAGCTGGGGCAGTGGAACCTCGACCTTGGCGTGGCCCTTGTGGGCGGCGACCACGAGCTCGTGGTACGCCTCAGCCTCAGCCGCGAACTCCTTGGTGTGGTACTCGCGGCCGTCCAGGAGCGGCCCCTGCTCACCCTCGATGATGGCCTTCACGTCGTCGCCGGTGACGGTCTTGGTGGTCTCAAGCGCGTGCGCCACCGCCAACACCTCGAAGCGGTTGTCCTCGATGAGCCGCTCGGTCTGGTCGAGCAGCTCGCCGAGCTTCTCCTCGATGCGCTCGCCGAGGTTGGACTTGAGCAGCTCGTTCTCCTTCTCGTCGGGTGCGCCCGGTCGGCCCCCACCACCGATGCCGACGCGATGGGTGACGCCGTGCGAGGTCACGCTCGACCCCATGCCCCAGTAACCCTCCATGAGGGTCGCGATCTGGGTGGCGCTCTCGAGGTCGCCCGACACGCCCGAGGAGCTGTCGCCGTCGAAGAACATCTTCTCGCCCACGAGCGAGGCCAGGCTCACCATCACGTCGGCCTCGTACTCGGTGCGCCACCGCGTGAACTGGTCCTCGGGCGGGATCGAGCTGACCATCCCGAGGTAGTTGCCGCCCTTCTCGATGGTGGCGATGTCGATGACGAGATGCTGACGCACGCGGTACGCGGCCACCGCGTGGCAGGCCTCGTGGACGGCGGTGGCGTGGCGTTCGCGCTCGATGTACTCGACGTCCTCGGGAGGGCCGAGGTCCTTGAGCTGCTTGGCCTTCACCACGTCGCGCCAGCTGATCGTGGACCGTCCGTCTCGGATCGCGGTGATGAGCGACTCGTTGACGAGGTCCTTGATCGTGGCGCCGGTGGCGTAGGGCGTGATCGTGGCGAGCTTCTCGACATCGTCGTCGGTGAGGTCGTGGCCCACCTTGTCGAAGTAGCCGTGGTACGTGCGGACCCGTCCCACCTTCGACGGGTACCCGACCTTGTAGATCCGGTCGATGCGACCCGGGCGCAACAACGCCTCGTCGAGCGCCTGGGGCATGTTCGTCGCCATCATCACGAGGATGCGGTACTTGGGCGGTGGCTTGGGCCGCATGCCGAGGGCGCGCCGGACCTGGCGGTTGATGAAGCCGCGGGGCTTCTTCAGTCCCGACAGCTCGCTGAGCAGCGCCTGGAGCGTGCCCTGGCCGCCCCCACCACCGGCCATGCCGCCCATGAACACCCGGTCGCGGATCCGGCGCGGCGGCTCGTCGGTCACACTCGGAGCGAGCCCGGCGCGTAGCAGCGTCGCGGTCGTCTCCTCGGAGAGGTACGAGAGCCCGTTGCACGCCGGCGTGGTCGACCATGGGCTCGCGCTCGCCGTGCCCCCGAACGGTCCCGGTTGCATGGCGCCGCGGTTGCCGAGCGAGTCGGCCTCGTCGAAGAACACGATCACGCCGCCGTACTTCAGGGCCAGGCGCCGGAGCTTGCGGAACAGTCCCTTCACCTTGAGCAGGCCGACACCCATGAACATCGCGATGAAGGCGCCGGGGTCGACGAAGACGTAGGGCTTGCCCGTCTCGCCCGCAGCCGCCTCGGCCATGAGCGTCTTGCCGGTACCGGGAGGACCCCACAGCAGGATGCCGCCGGGGACGTACCCGCCCTTCTCCTCGATCGACTCCGGATTCTCGAGGAAGATCATGTTCTCCTTGACCTTCTCGACCACCGCGTCCTGGCCCCACACGTCGTCGAACCGGGTCCGCACGTCGTCGGGGTAGTACACGTCGATGCCGCCCCGCGAGAGGAACCAGAACAGCCCGATGAACTGGATCATCACGAAGAAGAACCCGAAGATCAGCTGGAAGATCAGCGGCAGCGCGTCGTAGATCCGCTTCGGAAGCTCGAAGATGGCCAGGGCCGGCGAGACGTCGAAGAGCGTCCCGAGCACGAGCGACAGGACGACCAGGAAGATCAGCAGCTTGACGACGCGCGCCAGCCGGTACCGCGTCCACGGGTTGATTCGGTCGCCGCGCCGGTTCAGGCCACCGAAGATCTTCTGCGACCAGAGCCGGTGGTACCAGGCCCAGCGTTCGGCGACGAAGTAGTGGAGCTGACGCGCGAGCTCGATGCCGCCGAGCAGGAAGATCCAGCGCTTCGAGTGCCAGGTGTCGTTGACCGCGTCGTAGTAGGGCAGCAGCGGGTTGTCGGCCATCTGCGCCCAGACGAAGAAGAAGAACAGCCCGGTCAGGAGGAGCAGGAACTTGACCCTGTCCCACAGGGCGAGGGGCTTGCGGGTGGGCCGCTCGTCGTCGCGGGGACGGCTCACGAACTCGGTCGGCTGGATGCTCATCTCAGCGGTCCTTCACCGTCCACGATTCCACCACATCGTCGATGGTGCCCTTGTTGGCCTCGTAGCAGCGGACGCTGCAGCTGACGAGGAGCACGTACAACGTCTCCGTGCGCTCGTCGATCAGCGCGGTCTGGTTGAACGTGGCGAACCGTCGGTCGCCTTCCTCGAGGGTACCGGTTTCGATGAGTGCGGGAACCCGGGCGTCGATGTTGAACACGAACTGGACGCCGCTCACCCCGTCCTCGTGGATCTCCTTGCCGTCCACCAGCTCGACCAGCGACGCGTCGAAGTCCGAGACCTCATCGATTGGGAAGATGAGGTTGCGCAGCCGCTCCATGGAGATCGTGTCCCTCGCGGTGGGACCGAGCTCGATGATCTGAGCCTGCCCGTTGGGGTGCTTGGTCACGAGCTCGCCCAGGTGGTCGATGCTCGGGCGGGGAGCGGCGTCGAAGTACACCTGCCAGCCGCCCGCGCGTGTCTCCTCCAACTCGAGGGGCGAGAGGTCCTCCTCCTGGAACTCGAGGATGGCGTCCTCGTCGTAGAGCTCCCAGTCGTCCGGGATCTTGAAGTACAGGCCCTCGGAGGAGTTCTTGACGTAGCGGTGGCCCGAAGGCGCGCACGCCGCCCCGACGAGGACGGCGACCAGACCGGTGACGACGCAAGTGAGGACCCGGCCCCGGGGAGTGGCCATGCACCAGTATCGGTCAGATCGGGGCGCCGTGGACTCGCGGGACGGCCCGCCGATGATGGCGGGCCGGATGGGAACGGGTGGGCCGGGCTGGATTCGAACCAGCGTAGCTTTCGCAGCAACTTTACAGGCTGCCCCCTTTGGCCACTCGGGTACCGACCCGGGACGCGTACGATACCAGCCGCGTTTCGCGATTCATCGGGACGAAAGCGGCAGCAGCGATGTTCGAAAGCGGAACTTGGCGTCGGAGCGAGCGCCCGCGGCGTCAGGGACCCGGAGCGAAAGCGACGGAGCGATAGAGATGGCCAGTTTTGATGTCGTTTCCGAGGTTGACATGCAGGAGGTCCGCAACGCGGTCGACCAGGCCGCGCGTGAGGTGGGCACGCGCTTCGACTTCAAGGACACCGGCAGCAGCATCGAGCTGAGCGAGAAGGCGATCGAGCTGCACACGGCCAGCGAGGAGCGGCTGCGCGCGCTCACGCAGGTGCTCGAGGAGAAGCTGGTGCGGCGCAAGGTGTCGCTGAAGGCGCTCGACTACGGGAAGGTTGAGGAGGCGGCCAAGGGAACGGTGCGCCAGACCGTCTCGCTCACCGTCGGCATCAACGACGAGAAGGCCCGGACCATCGGCAAGTTCGTGAAGGGGATGGGCCTGAAGGGCGTCCAGCACCAGGTGCAGGGTCAGCAGCTCCGGGTGAGCGGCAAGAAGCGGGACGACCTCCAGACCGTCATCGCCAAGCTCAAGGAGCAGGACTTCGGCATCCCGCTCCAGTTCACCAACTACCGGGACTGACCCCAACTCTCGAGGCTGTGGGGTGCGGAATCCGCACCCTGGGGCCTCGAGAACGCAGAGTTAGCGGGCGTACTGGCCGCGCAGCCTTGCGACGCGCTCGGCGGTGGGCGGGTGGGTCTGGAACAGGCCGGCGAAGTTGATCTTGCGGCCGGTGAGCGGGTTGATGATGTAGGCGGTGGCCTGGGCCGGGTTGACGTTCATCGGGACCCGCTTGGCGTACGCCTCGATCTTCTCCAGCGCCCGCGCCAGCGGCTCGCCGTTTCCGAGCAGCTCGGCGCCGTCGTGGTCGGCTTCGTACTCCCGCGACCGCGACAGAGCCATCTGGAGCAGCATCGCCGCGATCGGGGCCAGGATCGTCAGCGCGAGCAGCCCGAGGATGCCGCCACCGTCGTCGTCGTCACCACCGCCGCCGAAGATCGCGCCCCACATCGCGATGCGGGCCACGAACGTGATCCCCATCGCGACCGCGGCCGCGACCGAGCCGATGAGGATGTCGCGGTTGCGGACGTGCGAGAGCTCGTGGGCGAGCACACCCCGCAGCTCGTCCTCGTCGAGGGCCTGGAGGATGCCCTCAGTGACCGCGACCGCCGCGTGGCTCGGATTGCGCCCGGTGGCGAAGGCGTTGGGCTGGGCCGCGGGCGAGATGTAGAGCTTGGGCATCGGCATGCCCGACTGCTGGGTCAGCTCGCGGACGATGCGATGGAGGTCGGGGGCCTCCTGCTCGGTGACCGGCTTGGCGCCGGCCGCCCGCACCGCGATCTTGTCGCTGAACCAGTAGGCGCCGCCCACGAAGACCAGCCCGATGGCCAGCCCGATGAAGAGCCCGACCTGGCCGAAGAAGGAGCCGATCCCCATGAGGAGACCGCCCAGGGCGGCGAGGAGGATGAAGGTCTTGGCGTTGTTCTTGAACGACTGCATGTCACATCACCTATACCCCTGAAACGTTCTGGCCCCACTGCTCGTTCCCTGCGGCGGTGAAGATTCCGCGAAAAGCGTCAGCGCCAGACGATGAGCAGGACCAGGCCGGCGGCGACGACCGCCGCCGACACCAGCCGGGCCCGGCCCAGGCGCTCGTGCAGGAACAGCCACCCGGCCCCGGCGCCCAGCACCACCGACGACTCCCGCAGCGCGGCCACGTACCCCACCGGCGCGAGCCGGGCGCCCGCGAGCACCAGGCAGTAGGCCAGGGTCGAGCACACCCCGCCCACCAGGTAGCGGGGCCAGTCCAACCGGATCGCGGGGCCGATCTCGCGGCCGCGCCCGGTGGCGATGAGGAGAACGCTGAGGGCGAGGCCGGCGCCGAGCAGGAGGGTGATCGCGTACCCGAACCCGCTCGAGCGGCGGGCGCCGGCGGCGTCGAGAGTCGTGTAGGTGCCGATGGTGGCGGCGGCGAGCCCGGCCCACAGCATCGCGGTGCGGGTCACGTGCGGGCTCACCAACGAGGCGAGCCCGCCGACGATCACCGCGATCGCCACCCAGGCCAGGCCTGGGAGCACGTCGCCGAGGAAGAGGACGCCGCCGATCGCGGCCAGCAGCGCGCCGCCACCCCGGGCGATGGGGTACGCGAACGAGAAGTCGCCGTGCTCGTACGCCCGCACGAGCGCGAGCACATAGGCGACGTGGATGAAGCTCGAAGCGGCGACGAACGGGAACGCCTTCGCCTCCGGGATGCCCACGATGAGCAGCACCGGCACGAACAGCAATCCGCCGACGAGGAACTGCCCCCAGGCGGCCAGCAGCCGGCGCGGGCTGGTCTTGATGAGCAGGTTCCACGCCGCGTGGAGAAACGCCGACCCGAGCGCGAGAAGGGTCGCCGCCAGCACCTCTATTGCCTCGCTCGCTGCGGGCCGGGATACCCGGCCC
>JBQTGU010000154.1:0-3508 GCA_052390575.1 Actinomycetota bacterium
CGGGGTCGTGTCAACTGCGACCTCGGAATCCGGTTCGTTTTCGAGTTGCTGGAGATGACCCTCGAGGCTCTCGATGACACGACCGTGGCGCTCGACTTCGCTGGTCCAGCCACGCCGGCTGGCGTCGGCCTGGAGCTCGCGGATGTCGACGAGTTGCGAGCGGAGAGCGGGGACGAACTCGGGCGCCGGGACGAAGTTGTCGCAGGTCTCGCAGACGTTGGCGTAGGGACAGGCGTCGGCCGCCAGGTGGCGCGAGCAGTAGCCGGTCGCGACGCGGGTCTTGAGGAACTCTGACGCGATCCAAGCGACCCGCTCGGGCACGATCGGGCGTCCGACGGGCGCGACCGAGAGCGCCCGACGGACCTTGCCGATCGCGGCGTCATAGCCGGCGCGCAGGGTCGGGCTCGCGAGCGTCGCATAGCGGAGGGTCATCTCGGGCGTCACGTGCCCGAGGAGGGCCATGAGCCCCTGGAGGCTCAGCCCGACGTTGGCGAGCTCGGTCGCATACGTGTGGCGGAGCTGGTGCGGGGTGACCCGCAGCGGTCCACCGCCGGGACCGGTCAGACCCGCGTTGATCACCGCCGTCCTCAGACCGGAGCGGACACCCCAGGGCCCCAGCCGGTGGCCCCGCTCGGCGAACAGGAAGTCGGTCGGTCGACCGGTTCGTGGGTGGGGCTGGGGGCGCTGCTGACCCCGTCCGGCGGCCCACGTGTCGAGGAGCTCGACGGTGGCCGGCTCGAGCGGCACCATCCGCTCGGTGGCGAGCTTGCCGAGCGGCACCCGGAGCCAGCTGCCGGTCGATCCGTAGTCGACGACGCAGTCGAGCTCGAGATCGAGGCACTCACCGAGACGCAGGCCCGCTCGCCGGAGGAGCGTGAGCGCGGTCCGGGCGAACGGATCGGCGAGCTGCTCGACCGCGGCCATGAGCGCCGCGTCTGTGTCCGGTGCCAGGGCGCGCGGGAGCGGTCGCGGCAGGCGCGGCACGTCCGAGGCGAAGACGAGCCGCCGCGCCGGCCGCTCGGCCCAGCCCCAGAGGGTGATGTCGTCGAGGAAGTTGCGCAGCGCGAGGACCGCGGCGTGGACGACGGTGGCCGAGACCGGCTTCGGGCGGGCCAGCCGCCCGCGCCAGGGCCGGGTCCGATTCCAGACCAGGAAGCCCTCGACGTGGCGGCGCTCAAGCGCCCGGAGCGAGCCGAGCTCGGGATGGTGGGCGCCGAGGTACTCACCGAACACGATGAGATCGTTGGCGAGTCCCTCGAGCGACGAGCGCGACAGAACCGCCGAGCGGGTCTCGACGTAGGCGAGCATCGTCCGCCGGATCTCGGGCGCCGCCACGAGCGCGAACCGCTCGGCGAGCGTCGCCGCCGTGTAGGCACGTCGAGGCGGGGTCGCCAGGATGCCGAGCTCGAAGAGCAGGATCCGGACGCTGAAGAGGCGCGCGCTGTAGCTGCGCCGGCTCCAGCGGGTCGCGGCGGGCGATGCCTCGACCGCTGCACGGAAGCCGTCGAAGTCGGCTTCGTCGAGCTCGTCCAGGTGCTTGCCCGCCCAGACCAGCACGAGCGGGAGCGTCTCGCGCACGACGTCTCGCGTCCAGTTGGCCTGCCAGCCGAGGCGCGTCGCGACCCCGCGGGCCCGCTCGAAATCGAGGCGCCAGTAGCGCTCGGCGGTGAGCCCGAAGCCGCCCTGGTTCTTGGCCAGGAGCAGGTCGATGTCGAGACGGATCGTGCCCTCGCAGGCGAGGTAGCTGAAGAGCGGCCAGGCTTGGGTTCTGCGGAGATCGGCCAGTCGGGCGTCGAGGGGCCGGGCCATCCAGGCGTCGAGATCTGGATGGACGGCCAGGAACGCTCGCGCGGTCCGGAGTCGGTAGCGCAGGGTCCGATCGGTGGCTCCCAGACTCGCGCAGAAGCGAGCGTAGCCGTCGAGGAGGTCGTGGTCGTCCTCGGTTGCCAACCGAGGCACCGGGCGGCTCATCGGCCGATCGCCGCTCGCGCCGCTCGGTACTCGGCGGCGAGATGGTCGGCCGACAGATGGACGTAGGCGGCGGTCGTCTCGGGGCTGGCGTGACCCATGAGCTCGCGCAGGACGAGCAGGTCGATGCCGGCCGCCGCGAGCTCGGTGCCGTACGTGTGACGGAGCCGGTGTGGACGCACCCGGACGGCACCGGAACGATCTCGGTGATGACGGAAGAGGCTGCGCAGGCCGGCCTCGGTGAGGGGCTGGCCGGCGGTCGGGCCGCGCAGGACGATGAAGCAGGCCGGCGTCGGGAGCCCAGGCGGACGCTCCCGGCGCAGGTACGCCGCGAGCTCGGCGAAGAACGCTCGGTCGATCGGCACGACCCGCTCTTTGCCGCCCTTGCCGATCACCCGCACCCGGTGGCGTCCCTGGTCGACGTCCGCGAGGCGGAGCGAGCGGACCTCGCCGGCCCGCAGGCCGCCCAGGACCATCGCCAGCACGATCGCCCGATCGCGGTGGCTGGCGAGATCGGCCAGGAAGGCGACGACGTCGGCCGGGTCGAGCGACTCCGGCAGCCGGCGGACCTCGCGCACGAGCCGGCCACCGCCACGGGTCCGGCCGGGGCCGAGATGACCGAGCGGTCCGCGGGCCTTCGGGCGCAGGCCAGCGCCGCGTCGGGGCGCCGGCACCGGGTTCGAGGCGCGGGCGCCGGCGAGGACCTGGTGCTCGAAGAACGCCCGCAGCGCCGCGACCCGGCGGTTGACCGAGGCCGGTGCGGCACCGCCGCGGGTGCCGAACGCGATGACCGTCCCGGTTCGCTGCCGGGGCGGGCGCTGCCAGTCGAGCCAGTCGAAGACATCGGTCGGAACGAGCTCGGCGAGGGCGAGCCGGCGCTCGCCGACGAAGCGCGCGAAGTTCAGCAGGTCGTACGCGTACGCGCGCACGGTCGCCGGCGCGAAGGCTCGCGCCTCGAGGTGTCCGAGGAAGGCGTTGGCGGCGTCCGTGCCAGCCCAGTCGCCGGCCAGCCGATACGCGCCCGCCTGTCGCTCGACCCGCATGCCCACCGCCCACCTCCGCGTCGTCCGGCCGCCATCATGGCTGGCCGGGAGGGCGGTCTGCTCGACCGTCAGGCTGCCCTGGCAGATGCCTCCGTCCATAGCCGGTTAACGGATAGCGGGTTGGTCGATCGGATCTGGCGGCGGTGTGACTCGGGAAAGGCGAAGTGGGCGAGCAGGTCGGGCTCGGCCGCGGTCAGCAGCTCGGCCACGGCCGGGTAGCGCGGCCGGAAGCCATCGATGACCCGATCGAGCTGCTCGCGCGCGGCGGCCTCGTCGGGCTGCACGAAGACGGCCCGAATGGCCGAGGCGACCATGCTCCGGGCCGAGCGCGGGACGAGGTCCTGGGCGTTCCGCGCGAAGTGGACCCGGCAGACTCCCTCTGTCAACCTCCGGCCGTCAGGCGGCCATTGCGACCCGACGATCGAGCGCCGGATCGTAGGTCTGGCGGTCCAGCCAGCAGCGCCAGAGGATCCGACCCCAGCGGGCTCCGACCGACC
>JBQTGU010000155.1:0-22725 GCA_052390575.1 Actinomycetota bacterium
GACGTTCTCTTGCGCGCCGGGCGACGAATCGACGTCGACGCGCTCACCCGCGCCGCCCGCCACCCCCTCCCCGCGGGGGGCGAGCGCGCCCCCCACCCCCGCGACGGCCCCGGGCGCGACTTCGCCACCGGCGACCGCGTCGTCACCCTCGCCAACCGGCGCCGCCTCGGCGTCATCAACGGCGCCCGCGGCACCGTCACGAGCATCAACCACCGAGCGGGCGAGATCACCGTGTGCTTCGACACCGGGCCCGAGACCACGCTCCCGGCGACGTACCTGCGCGCCGGCCACCTCGGCCACGCCTACGCCCTCACGATCCACAAGGCCCAGGGCATGACGTGCGACACCGCACTGCTCCTCGCCGACGACGCATTGTTCCGAGAAGCCGGCTACACCGCGCTATCGCGAGGTCGACACCACAACCAGCTCTACCGCGTCACCGCCGAGCACCCGCACCGAGAGATCGCGCACGCGCCGATCGTCGAACGCGCCGATCCCCTCGATGCGCTCAGCGCGACGTTGCGAAGGTCTCGACACAAGGGCCTCGCACTCGACGGGCTTCGGCCGCCGGCGCCTCGCCTCGGTATGGACTTATGACGAGAGTGACGGTGGGGCCTCAAGCCAGCGCGCCGTCATTCAGCGCGGCGCATCGGTCGACAGCAATGTCGGTTCCGACTCCGGTCCCGCCATCCGGGCGCCGCTTCTCTCGGGTCGAGACGGCGGCCATCGACCGTCACGGAGACCTTGGTCGTGTCTGCGGCAGCGTACGTTGCCGCGCTCGACGCTCCAGATGCCTACTACCGGTTGTGGCACACGCAGGTACACGGGCTCACCATCACCTCACCGCGTGTACCGCCGTAATGGTCGGATGGTCTCGCCGCGACGCCCGGACAGCTGCGATGTCGCGCCGTCAAGCATCGGAAGCTCCGACTCGGATTGCTGAACAGTCGATAAGCCACCACGAGGATCGCAAGGCAGAGCACTCCACCGATGATCCATACCACAATCACTTTTTCGTCCCCCTTGCGTCCGTCATTGCGCGGCTCGGCGGAAGCTATCAGTGACCGTGATGCTGGCGAGCGGAACGCTTCTTGCCCTTCGGACTGGTCACAGGGTGAAGCAGTGCGGAGATCCCTTCGGCCGCTTCGCGCTGGAGGTCCTCCATCGCGTGCGAGTACGTGTCGAGCGTGATGCGAATGTCAGCGTGACCGAGGCGCTCGCTCACGATCTTCGGGTGCGTCTTGGCCGCGAGCGCGATCGTCGCCGACGTGTGGCGGCCGTCCTTGATGCTGATCGGGCGAAGTCCCGCTCGCTCGGCGGCCTTGCGGAAGCGGTACGTGAAGCCCTGCGGGTGCAGCTCCTCGCCGACCTCCGACAGGAACACCTTCATCGTCAGCTCGGTCGTCCCGCCGAGCGCGATCATCGTGTGCTCCATGCGGTCCCGGTGCTGGCGCAATGCCTCCACCGTGATCGCGTCGAGCGCGACCGTCCGGCGACTGCCCGTCGTCTTCGGGTCCTTGGTGTGGACGGTGTAGCCGGCGGCCACAACGTTCTGGCGGACGATCACCCGCCCACCGTCGAGGTCGACGTCGCGCCACCGCAGCCCGACGATCTCGCCCCGGCGCATCCCCGTGGTCAGCAGCAGCAGCCACGCCGCCCACAGCGGATCGTCGGTGGTGCGGGCAATGAACTCCGACGCCTCCTCGGGCGACCACACGTCGGCCTCCGTCTTCGGCACCTTCGGGCGCGGCGCGAGCCGGTTGGGGTTCTCCTTCAGCACGTGCGGCCGAACCGCGTCCTCGAGAACGCGGTTCACGAAGGTGTACGTGTTCCGCACGCTCTGCGGCGCGAGGCGACCGTTACGACCGAGACCGTTCTCACGCAGGTCGGTGTAGAAGTCGCGGAGGATCTTCGGCGTCAGCGCCTCCAGCCGCACTGCGCCGATTCGAGGGATCACCCGATTGCGGGCGAGATCGGCATAGCCCTTCCACGTCGTGGGCGACAGCACGGGCGGCTTGTTCGCCACCAGCCACTCGTCGAGGAACTCCCGGACGGTCTGGCGACCGGCGCCCCGCTCGATCGGAGCCCCGTCGACGCTGGCCAGGAGCTCGTTGAGCGCCGCCTCGGCGTCCTTGCGGGTGCGGAACCCGCTCTCCCGCTGCTGGCGCCGCCGGCCGGTCGCCGGGTCAGGCGGCAGGTCGACCACGAAGCGCCACGTCGCCCCGCGGGTGCCCTCGTGGCGGTAGACGCGGCCTCGCACAGCACCACCGTACCGGAATCCTGTGACACATTCGTGACACAATCCCGATCCACCGGAGGCGAGCCGAGGCTGCACCCCCTCTGACCTGGCCTTTCTGGTCGGGCTGCCGGGATTTGAACCCGGGACCTTCGGTCCCCCAGACCGACGCGCTAACCAAGCTGCGCCACAGCCCGTGACGGCCGAGTCTACGACGGGCGTCCTCGGGGGTCCCCGGGGTTCAGTCGCTCCTCAGAACCGCTCGACCACCCACACGATGCCCTGCCACGCCCGGTAACCGAGGTACACCGCGGCCGCGCCGGCCAAGAGCTTCAGGTGCCATGGGAACGCGACCGGCTCGTCGGTGGCGGCGTCGAGACCGGCACGCGCTGGTTCCACCCGCCGCCCACACGACGGGCAGGTGCCGTCGCTCCCCACCGTGGACGGCGAGAGGAACCGGTCACATTGGGCGCACCAGGGCACACCCCATTGTCACACTCGTCAGTTGCGGCGGCTTACCCGGGGCTCACTCGGGCTGCCCGAACTTGTTGCACTTGATCCCGGCGTTGATGCAGGTCGCCACCCGGCTGTTGAGCACCGACTGGTCCCAGGCGTTGAAGAAGTCGCCGTGACCGCTGTACTGCGATCCCGACGCGACTGTGGTGCCGGGGCCGCCGGTCGTCGCGTAGACGATGAAGAACTGGATCTGCGGCACCCGGAACGGATGCGTACCGGGACAGAGACCGTTCACGCGGTACGACAGGTGGCTCTTGTGGTCGGCGCTGTCGAGGTTCGCCCCGTCCCAGCAGTCGGGGAAGAAGAGGCTGAGCTTGAGCCGCTCCCCCGCCGGACAGGTCGGGATCTCGCTGGTGTTGGTCGAGCCGTTGGTGCAACCCCAGCTCGTGATCGACATCGGCTGGGGCGTCGTGGCGGTCACCGTGCCCGCGATCATCTTGAATCCGGGTGGGAACGGGTTGACCTGCTGGCAGTCGCGCTTGTTGCCCCGGTAGTAGAAGTTGGCGAACACCGGCGGCACCGGCGTCCCTCCCACCGAGACGGTCGGCACCCAGTACGCCGCCTTGTCGTTCGACGGCTGGCACGTGGTGCCGTTCGCCTGCAGCGACGAGGCGGTCGAGTTCGCGTTGGTGGACACGTTCCCGAGGAAGTCGTGGCTGTGCGACGCGCCGGCCGCGCCGGGGAACACGATGGGGTCGTCGGGCAGCCGGTGGCTGAAGGTGCAGTTGCTGAGGAACTGCGCCTGGACGTCGGGAGGCTTCGGTGGAGCCTTGCCCCCGCCCCCGAAGCAGCCGGCCGCCAGGAGCCCCGCCACCGCCGTGAGTAGGACGATTCGTCGCATTTTTCAACCTCGTTGTCGTCGGGTCACGGCGATCGCGATCACCGCGCGAGCTCCCGCGCGAGGTATCGACCGGACGATAGCGATTTCTTGAATCAGACCGGCGGAATCAGACCGGAGGCACGCCGTGACGGCGCGCGAAATCCTCCCGGCGACGATGGCGCGCGAGGTCCAGGCGGCGGGCGAGCTCGACCCGGAGGTCCTCGGGCGCGACCACCGCGTCGACGACGAGCTCGGCCGCCAGGTGCACAAGGTCGACGTCGGCTTCGTACTCCGCCCGCCGCTCGGCGACGAACGCCGCCCGCTCCTCGGGGTCCTCGATCGCCTGGATGCGGTTGTAGAAGACCGCGTTGACCGCGGGCTCGGGCCCCATCACCGCGATCTGGGCGGTGGGCAGTGCCAGGCAGGCGTCGGGGTCGAAGGCGGGACCGCACATGGCGTAGAGCCCGGCGCCGTAAGCCTTGCGCACGATGACCGAGACCTTCGGGACCGTCGCCTCCGTGACCGCCGAGATCATCTTGGCGCCGTGGCGGATGATGCCCTCGCGCTCGACCGCGGTGCCGATCATGAAGCCGGGCACGTCGGCGAGGAACACGAGCGGCAGGTTGAACGCGTCGCACAGCCAGACGAACCGGGCGGCCTTGTCGGCAGAGTCGACGAACAGGACGCCACCGAGCTGCATCGGGTTGTTGGCGACGATCCCGACCACCTCTCCTTCGAGCCGGGCGAATCCGATGATCAGCTCCCGGGCGTACAGCGGCTTGACCTCGAAGAAGCTCTCCTCGTCGACGAGCGCGTCGATGACCTGGTGCATGTCGTACGCCCGGCGCTCCTCGGCCGGGACCACCTCGGCGATAGGCCGGACATCGGCGCGCGCCGCCCGGGTCGCCGCCGGCGGCGGGTGCTCCCGCCAGTTGCGGGGAAGGTAGGAGAGCCACCGCTTGGCCGCGTCGATCGCGGCGTCGTCGTCGGCGACCAGGTTGTCGCCACACCCGCTCACGGTGGCGTGCATGCGGGCGCCGCCCATCTCCTCCAGGGTGGTGTGCTCGCCGATGACCTCCTCGGCCATGCGGGGCGACCCGAGGTACATGGACGCGTTGCCCTCGACCATGAAGACGACATCGCAGAAGGCGGGGATGTACGCGCCGCCGGCGGCCGACGGGCCGAACAGGCAACACGCCTGGGGCACCCGGCCCGACAGCCGGACCTGGTTGGCGAAGATGCGACCGGCGCCCCGACGCCCGGGGAACAGCTCGACCTGGTCGGTGATCCGGGCCCCGGCGGAGTCGACCAGGTAGACGACGGGGAGCTCGTGGCGCAGGGCGGTCTCGGTGAGGCGCACGATCTTCTCGACGGTGCGCGCGCCCCACGACCCGGCCTTGACGGTGGAGTCGTTGGCCATCACGCAGACGGGGCGGCCGTCGACGCGGCCGACGCCGGTCACCACGCCGTCGGCAGGCAGGTCGTCGGCGAGTGCGTTGGCGAGCAGCGCGTCCTCGGCGAACGAGCCGGGGTCGAGCAGGCGGGCCAGCCGGTCCCGGACGAACCGCTTTCCCTCGCGGGCGAGCTTGTCGGCCCCGCGCTCGAGGTTGCCCTGGAGCGCCCGTTCGACATGCTTGCGGACGGCGTCCATCACATGGCTCCCTCGCTCGACGCCGGGCCATCCTCAAAGAGATTGGCCGGCGTCGCCCCTTCCGGGACGCTCGTCCGCACAGTGCTCATGCCGAGACGACGCGAGAGCGCGGCCCGGCCCGCATGATCTGGCCGGGGAGCTCGCGCCCGACGAGGTCCTGAGCGAGGTGGGCGGCGGCGACGAGCCCGTCCAGGTCCACGCCGGTGTCGACGCCCATGTCGATCAGCATGTGCACGAGGTCCTCGGTGACGATGTTGCCGGTGGCGCCGGGCGCGTAGGGGCAGCCGCCCAGGCCGCCGACGGACGCGTCGAACCGGGTGACGCCGCGCTCGAGCCCGGCGAGCACGTTGGCGAGCCCGGTGCCGCGGGTGTTGTGGAAGTGGAGGCCCACCTCGGTCGAGACCAGGCCGACGTCCTCGAGGGCGTCGAGTAGCGCGTCGACGCGACGGGGGGTGGCCATGCCGGTCGTGTCGCCGAACGAGCATCGGTCGACGCCCGCCTCGATGAGGCGCAGCGTCACCGCCGCTACCCGCGCCGGCTCGACATCGCCTTCGTAGGGGCAGCCGAACGCGGTCGACACGATCGCCTCGACCGGGCGGCCACCACCGTGGGCGAGCCCGGCCACCTCCGCCACGCCCGCGATCGACTCGTCGACGCGGCGGCGGACGTTCTTGCGGTTGTGGGTCTCGCTCGCACTGACCACCACCTGGAGCTCGTCGGCGTCCGCGGCCAACGCCCGCTCCGCGCCCCGCACGTTGGGCACGAGCGCCGAGTACACGACGCCGGGCCGCCGCTCGATGCGGGCCATCACCTCCTCGGCGCCCGCCATGGCCGGGATGGCTTCCGGCTTGACGAACGACGCCGCCTCGATGCGCGCCAGCCCGGTGGCGGAGAGCGCGTCGACGAGACGGACCCGGTCGTCGACCGGGATGGGGTCCTCGTTCTGGAGCCCGTCGCGGGGGCCTACTTCGCGCACCTCGACTGCCGTTGGGAACGCATGCCGCATGCTTTATGGCCTCGCTCGCTGCGAGCCGGGATACCCGGCCCGCGGGCGCTCGCTCGGCGCCAATTGAGCCGCAACGTTCATCGGTCGTGCCACGCTCATTGCGCCAGCGTACCGGCGGTCGTCAGCGGCCCTTGCGGCGCACGCGCAGCTTCACCGGCGTCGGCCCGAGGTCGAACGTCTCCCGGATGCGACGCTCGAGGTATCGGAGATAGGTGGCGGGCAGCTCGTGCGAGATGAACAGCGTGAACGTGGGCGGGTCGGTGGCACCCTGGGTCCCGTACAGCACCCGCGGCCGCCGGCCCCGGACCAACGGCGGCGGTTGCTTCGCTTGGGCCGCTTCGAGCAGCCGGTTGAGGGCGGCGGTCGGCACCCTCCGGTGGTAGGCCGACTCGGCGTCGCGCAGCGCGGGGAGCAGCCGCCCCACGTTACGGCCGGTGAGCGCGGACACCTGGAGCACCGGCGCATAGGAGAGGAAGCCGAGCCGGTCGGCGAGCTCGGCCTTGACCCGGGCGCGCTGCTCGACGTCGAGCAGGTCCCACTTGTTGAGCACGACGACGATCGCGCTGCCGGCGGCGTCGACCCGCTCGGCCAGCCGCTGGTCCTGGTGGGTAACGCCCTCGCTGGCGTCGATCACCAGCAGCGCGGCGTCGGCCTGGTCGACCGCCCGGAGGGCGCGCACCAGCCCGTAGTACTCCGTCGGCTCGTCGACGCGGCTCCGGCGGCGCATGCCGGCGGTGTCGACGAAGCGCAGTGGCCCCTCGTCGGTCTCGACGATCGTGTCCACCGCGTCGCGCGTCGTCCCGGGCTGGTCGTGCACGACCGTCCGCTCGTCTCCGACGAGCCGATTGAACAGGGTCGACTTGCCGACGTTCGGGCGTCCGACCACCGCGATCGCGAAGGTGCCGTCGTGCTCGTCCTCGGCGGGCTCGTCGGTCGGCTCGGGCAGCGCGGCGACGACCGCGTCGAGGAGGTCACCGCTCCCCCGCCCGTGGATGGCCGACACCGGGACGGGGGCGCCCAGGCCGAGTCGGCTGAACGCCCATGCGTCGGTCTCCCGACTCTCGTCGTCGACCTTGTTGGCCACGAGCAGGACGGGCGTGCCCGAGCGCTGGAGCAACCCGGCCACGCCCGCATCTTCTTCGACGACCCCGACGGTGACGTCGACGACGAGCAGGATGACGTCGGCCTCCGCCACCGCCCGCTCGGCCTGCCGGCTCACCTGGCGGGCCAGCGGCTCGTCGCTCGCGAGCCATCCGCCGGTGTCGACGAGGCGGAAGCGGCGGCCGCCCCACTCGGCGAGGAGCTCCTTGCGGTCGCGGGTGACGCCCGGGTGCTCTTCGACGATTGCGTCGCGCCGGCCGACGAACCGGTTGACCAGCGTCGACTTGCCGACGTTGGGCCGGCCGACGACGGCCACGACGGGGAGTTGCATGGCGCGGGCGCTCAGCGCAACGCGGCGACCAGGGCGGCGCCGTTCGTCGGGACGACCTCCACCGGGTGCGGCAGGTCGGCCACGGTGGTCCCGTCGAGGAACCGGCCCTGGGAGAGCACCACGTCCGGCAGCAGGAAGCGCTCTCCGGCGGGCTCGTCGGCGAGCGCCGCGGCTACGTCCGCGCCGGTGAGCAGGCCGGTCACGCCGATGTTGCCGCCGAAGAAGTGGTTCGGGACGTCGACGAGCCGGACCGGTGCCGGCGACACGCGTCGCAGCTCGGGGAGCAGCGGTCCCAGCACCTCGGCGCCGTACGCACCGGTGAGGAGCGCCACCGGGAGCTGTTTGGGCGCGAACTGGTCGTGGGGCGCGTACTCGTGACCAAACGAGGTTCTGGGTGCGCGATATCCGTCGGCGGGGGCGCCGTCGACCCAGGCGAAGAAGCCCGACTTCGGGCCGGTCGGGCTCACCGACTCGCCGGCGGCGGCCCGCCTCACCTCGTCCTCGAACGTGCGGGCCATGCCGATGCCGTTCTCGTGCTGCGGGAAGCCTTCGTAGGCCGCCGGATCGGGGAACGGCCGCGCCGCGAGGAGGTAGTACTCGTCGGCGGCGAACACGAGCCGGCGACACCGCGCGCCGACGAAGCGGTCCTGCCAGCGCTCCACGGTCTCGACCACGGCGCCGGCCTCGGCCGACGTGTGCGGCCGCATCTCGGTCTCGGTCGTATACGCGCTCACGCCGAGGGGCACGACGCCGAGGGTGGCGAGCCGGGGAAAGCGATCGAGGACGCCCAGGAGTGTGTCGTCGAGCACCGGGCCGTCGTTGATGCCGGGGCACACCACCACCTGCCCGTGCACCTCGATCCCGGCATCGAGCAGCGCGGCCAGCCACCGCAAGCTGGTCGCGCCCCGCCGGTTCCGCAGGAGCTGCGCCCGCACGTGCGGGTCGGTCGCATGGATGCTCACGTAGAGCGGGCTGAGCCGCTCGGTCACCACCCGCTCGAGGTCGGCCTCGGTGAAGCGAGTGAGCGTCGTGAAGTTCCCGTAGAGGAAGGAGAGCCGGTAGTCGTCGTCCTTGACGTACAGGCTCGGGCGCATGTCCTTGGGCAGCTGGTAGATGAAGCAGAACGGGCAGTGGTTGTCGCACGTGCGCACCTGGTCGAACACCGCGCGGTCGAGCTCGATGCCGAGGGGCGCGCCCGCGGGCTTCTCGACCGCGACGAGCCGTTCCAGCCCGCCCCGACGGACGTCCAGCTCGACCAGGGGCTCGTCGGCCTGGAGTTGGTAGCGGATGACGTCGCGCACGGCCTCGCCGTTGAGGCTGAGGACCTCGTCGCCGGCGAGGAGCCCGGCCGAGGCGGCCGGCGATCCGGGCGCGACCGCCACGACACGTGCGAGCGCCATGACGCCAGTGTAGAAGGGCGATGCCGTCGCTCTCCCGACGCGGCGGTACCCTCGACCGCGTGACCGTGGAACGCGTGCTGCTGGCCCAGCCGCGGGGCTACTGCGCCGGGGTCGAGATGGCCATCAAGGCGCTGGCGTGGATGGTGCGCGTGTTCGAGCCGCCGGTCTACTGCTACCACGAGATCGTGCACAACCGGCTCGTGGTCGACCGCTTCCGCAGCCTCGGCGTCGTGTTCGTCGACGATGTGGCCGAGGTCCCGGACGGCGCCCCACTGATGCTCTCGGCCCACGGCTCCGCGCCCGAGGTCGTGGCGGCAGCGCGCGATCGCGACCGCTTCGTCGTCAACGCGGTGTGCCCACTCGTCACCAAGGTCCACCACGAGGCGAAGGTCCGGGCGGGGAAGGGGTTCACCATCCTCTATGTCGGCCACGCCGGCCACGACGAGGCCGTCGGCACCCTGGCCGTCGCCCCCGACGCCATCAGGCTCGTCGAGGACGAGTCCGATCTCGACCAGACGCTCCCCACGGTGGATGACCCGTCCAAGGTGGCGTTGCTCGCGCAGACGACCCTCTCGCTGCACGACTGGGAAGGGATCATGGACCGGACCCGGGCGCAGTTCCCCGAGCTGTGGACCGCGACCCGCAACGACCTGTGCTTCGCCACGACCAACCGCCAGGCGGCGCTCACCGCGATCGCAGAGGAAGCCGACGCGGTCGTCGTGATCGGCAGCGCGAACTCGTCGAACACGATCGCCCTGACCAAGGTGGCGGCGACGGCGGGATGCAAGACCGTCCTACGGGTCGACGGGCCCGACGAGCTCGAGGTCGACGCCCTCCGAGACGCGCGCGTCGTCGGGGTCACCGCCGGCGCCAGCGCCCCCGAGGATCTGGTGCAGGCCGTGATCACCAAGCTCGCCCCGACGGACGGCGTCGAGCCCGTCTACGTGACCGACGAGGACGAGTACTTCCCGCCGCCGCGGGAGCTGCGCGAGCTCATGCCCGCGCTCGATGCGCTGGCCGCGTTCGTGCTCGGTGGCGATCCGGCGAGTGCCCGGGCGCGCGGTGGTCCCTTCACCGACGACCGCGACGCCGACGCGTCGCTCGTGCTGGCCGAACTCGCCGGCTAACCCGAGGCCGACGAACTCCCGACCCGGGCGAGGCCGAGCGCGTCGTCGAAGCGCTTCTGGAGCTCGACCCGGAGCTGCTCGGTCATCTGGGCCACCTCCTGGCGGCGGACCCGACCGTCGTGGCGGGGCGGGAGGATCGGGTCGCCGACGACGATCGCCACCCGCCGCAGCCGGGGCAGGAGCTTGCCGCTGGGCAGGATCTCCTCGCTCCCCCCGATCGCCACCGGCACGATCGGAACGCGCAGGCGCGCCGCCAGGTAGGCGGCGCCGTCGAAGAGCGGCCCGATCTCGGGCCCGTGGTTGCGGGTGCCCTCGGGGAAGATTGCGACCGGCTCCCCGCCCTCGAGCGCCTGCTGGGCCGCCCGCAGCGCGGCTCGGTCGGCGCTGCCCCGGTCGACGGGGAAGCCGCCGCCGGCGGTGAGCAGCCAGGCGAGGAACCGCTTCGCGAACAGCTCCTGCTTGGCCATGAAGCGGATGCGACGCCGGGTCACGTACGCGCTGAAGAAGATGTCCATGAGCGACCGGTGCGACGGGGCGACGACGAACGCGCCCGACCGCGGCACTTTCTCCCGACCGTGGACGCGTACCCGGAAGATGAGCTTGAACGGCGTGAGGACGACCGCGTGGGCAACCCGATAGAAGATGCGCTTGCCCCGGTCACGCGGCGGCGCTGTCACCCGCCGGCTCCGACGGTCGATTCGAACCGGCTCACGATCTCGGCCACGACGTCGTCGACAGTACGCCCGGTCGTGTCGATCACGAGCGCGTCGTCGGCCGGCTTGAGCGGTGACGCCGTGCGGCCGGCATCGAGCGCGTCCCGGCGGGCCAGCGCCTCCCGCACCTCGCCCACGTCGGCCTGACGGGCGGCAGCTTCTTCGTCGCGCTGGCGCCGTCGGGCCCGTTCGTCGTCGCTGGCGACGAGGAACACCTTCACCGCCGCGTCTGGGAACACGACCGTGCCGATGTCGCGTCCCTCGACGACGCCGCCGCCGTGGCGTGCGGCCCAGGCCCGCTGGCGCGCCACCATCACCTCGCGGACACCGGGGTGGGCGGACACGATCGACACCGCCGCCGTCACCGCCGGGCCGCGGATGTCGGAGCTCACGTCCCGCCCGTCGAGCAGGACCCGGTCGTCTTGATCCTCCCCGACGCCCCCCTCCCCAACGACCCCCTCTCCAACGACAATCTCGGCGTCCCGGGCCGCCTCGGTCACCGCAGCGGCGTCGGTGAGATCGAGGCCGCGGTCGAGCGCGGCCAGCGTGGCGGCGCGGTACATGGCGCCGGTGTCGAGGACGAGGAACCCGAGCGCACGCGACACGCCGCGCGCGACTGTCGACTTCCCCGATCCTGCCGGTCCGTCGATCGCGACCACCCGCCCGGCCCGGCTCACGCGCTCGTCCCGTCGGTGAGGGCAGTGAGGTCGTCGGCGAAGCCCGGATAGGAGCTGGCGACCGCCCGCCACCCGCGGACCGTGGACTGCCCGTCGCACGCCACCGCCGCCACGGCCGCCGCCATGGCGACGCGGTGGTCACCGTGGCTCTTGAGCTCCGCCGCCCGTGGTCGCCCGCCCCGGATCGTGAGCCCGTCCGGGCGGGCTTCGACCTCCACCCCGAGCTGGGAGAGCTCCTGCTCGAGGGTGCCGATGCGGTCACTCTCCTTGACCCGCAGTTCGGCCGCGTCGGTGATCTCGGTCACGCCATCGGCGAACGCGGCCGCGACCGCGAGCGCCGGCACCTCGTCGATCGATCCCTCGTCGGGCGTGATCGTCGTGCCCGAGAGGGGGGCGGCCTCGACTGCGATCTCGCCCACCGGCTCGCCGAGGCGCTCGCCGGTTTGGCGGACCTCGACCCGTCCGCCCATTCGGCGCAGCACCTTGACGAAGCCGATCCGGGTGGGGTTGATGCTCACGTCCTCGAGCACGATCTCGGATCCCGGCGTCACCGACGCCGCCACTGCGAAGAACGCCGCCGCCGACGGGTCTCCCGGCACCTCGAGCTCGAACGGCGGAAGCGCGCCGCGGCGGACGCGGATCGTGCGTTCGTCGACGAGCTCGAGCGGGGCGCCCAGGGCGATCAGCATCCGCTCGGTGTGGTCCCGGCTCCGCCCGGGCTCCACGACCTCGGTCGTGCCGTCGGCTTGGAGCCCGGCCAGCACCAGTGCGGTCTTGACCTGGCCGCTGGCGACCGCCAGCTCGTGACGAGCGCCGTGCAATTCGCCGCCGCGCACCGCCAGCGGGGCCCGGGTGCCGTCGGCGGCACCGTCAATGCGCGCGCCCATCGCTCGGAGGGGCTCGGCGACGCGCGCCATCGGCCGCGTGACCAGCGACTCGTCGCCGGTCAGGACGGTGAGGAAGGGGTGTGCCGCGACCAGCCCGGCCACCATCCGAATGGTGGTCCCCGAGTTCCCGCAATCGATCTCGCGGTCCGGCTCCCGGAGCACGCCCCCGAGCCCGTGCACCGACACCGGCCCCCCGGTCGACCGGCAGCGCACGCCGAGCTGCTCGAGGGCGGCGCGGGTGCGGTGGACGTCGTCACCGTCGGGGACACCGGCGACGCGGCTGCGCCCGTCGGCCAGCGCGGCGAAGAGCAGCGCCCGGTGCGAGACGCCCTTGTCGCCCGGTACCCGGAGCCGGCCCCGGAGCGGCCGGGGCCCGACGACGCTGAGCTCGGCGGGCAGCGTCACTCGGGAAGGTCGTCGCGGAGGGCGCGGGCACCCTCGAGGTACACGTGGTGGAGCTCGTCCCGGGGCCGGTCGCTGTAGCAGTGGACGAGCATCCGGACGCACCGGGGCATGCCGTACTCGATGTCGAGCTCACGCGCGCACAGCAACGGGATGTCGCCGAGCCCGACCGCCCGGGCCGCGGTGGCCGGGAATTCGGCGGTGAGGTCGTCGGTCATCGTGAAGATCACGCTGACGATGTCGTCGTGGAGGAGGTCGTTGCGCGCCAGCAGCTCCTTGATGAGGCGCTGCGTCTTCTCCTCGATCTCCTCCTTGCTGTTCTCAGTGCACGTGATCGCGCCGCGCAGCGCCTGCAACCTCACGGAACCGCAGGTTACTGCGAGGACGCGTCGTCACCCGGGGGCTCCGGACCTCCCGCCGCCTCGAACAGCGCCCGTACCTCGCGCTGTCGCAGCGGACGCCACTCCCCCGGCGCGAGCCGGCGGTCGGTCACCGGCCCGATCCGTGTGCGCACCAGTCGCCGAACCGGGTGACCGACGGTCTCGCACATCCGGCGCACCTGACGGTTGCGCCCCTCGTGGATCACGAGCTCGAGGGCGGCGTTGTCGCCATGGGTCTGCACCAGGCGTACGCGCGCCGGCGCGGTACGTCCGTCCTCGAGGTCCACGCCATCGCGCAGCATGCGCACCGTGGCGCGCGACGGCACGCCGTCGACCTCGGCGAGGTATGCCTTGGGCACCCCGTGACCGGGGTGCGACAGCAACTGGGCCAGCTCGCCGTCGTTGGTGAGCACCAGCAGGCCCTCGGTCTCGTAGTCCAGCCGGCCGACCGGAAAGACCCGGGGCTCGAGGGGCACGAGGTCGATGACGGTCGCGCGCCCCTGGGGATCCCGCGCCGTGGTCACGACCCGGGCGGGCTTGTTCAACAGGTAGTACACGAGGTCGGCGCGCACCGAGACGGGAATGCCGTCGACCGTGATTCGGTCCCGGTCGGGATCGACGCGGCGTCCGAGGTGCGCGACGTCACCGTCGACCGCCACCCGGCCGGCGGCGATCAGCTCCTCGGCGGCCCGGCGGGAGCCGAACCCGGCTCGGGCCAGCACCTTCTGGAGCCGCTCCCCCGACTCGGCCGACGACTCAGCCACCGGGACCGCTCAGGTCGGCGCCGACCCCGTCTCGTCGACCGGCGCAGGGTCGTCCGACAACCGAAGCCCGCGCTCGAGCGCCTCGACCACGTCGGGGGCGGGCACGAAGTCACCGAGCGGCGGGAGGTCGGCGAGTGAGCCGAGCCCCAGGCGCTCGAGGAACGCGGGCGTGGTCCCGTACATGACCGCGTTGCCCGGTCCCGGGTCGCGGGAGACCTCCTCGACGTATCCCCGCACGATGAGCGTGCCGAGCACCGACTCGGGGTCGACGCCGCGGATGGACGCGATCTGCGCCCGGGAGATGGGCTGCTTGTAGGCGACGATCGCGAGGGTCTCGAGCGCCGGGCCCGAAAGCCGGGCGTGCTGACCTTCGAGCACGAAGCGTTCGACGTACGCCGCCAAGTCGGCATGCGTCTGGAAGCGGTATCCACCGGCGACGAGGGTGAGGACGAAGCCCCGTCCGGCCTCCCGGTATTCCTCCGTCAGGTCGCGGCACAACTCGTGGATCCGCGCCACCGGGAGCTCGACCAGCTGGGCCAGCACACCGGGGTCGACCGGCTCGAGCGCGGCGAGGACGACCGCCTCGATGATGCGCCGCGCCTCGTGCGCGCGGAGCTCCTCGCTCGGGTCCAGCTCGTCGGGCTGGGGTTCGTGCCAGCTCACCGTCGGCCGCGCTCCTTTGGCCGCCCCGCGCCCTCGTCCCATTCGTCGAGGCCGGCGGTGTCGAGGACCTCGTCACCGGTGCGGCGCCGCACGACCAGGTCGCCGAAGGTCACCGCCTGGTCGATGTCGACCAGGCCCTGCTTGAACAGCTCGAGCAGGGCGAGGAAGCGCACGATGACCTCGAGCCGGTCGTTCTGCTCGGCGACGAGCTCGCGGAACGTGATCGTCGCCGACTCGGGCAGGCCGGCGAGCAACGCCTCCACGGCGTCGCGCACACTCGCCCGGATCGGTGCGACATGGTCGGTGTCGACCCGGGGCATCGGGCGGGGCGCCAGCGCGCGCATGGCCGCCGCCAGCAGCGAGCTGGGCGCGACCGACGCCAGCGGGTCGGGCGCGAGCGAGCGGAAGGGCTCTTCGGGGCCGGCGGTCCGGGGCAGGCTGCGGTCGGCCTCGCGAATGTGCGCCTCGAGGGCCCGGGCCGCGTCCTTGAACGTCTTGCACTCGAGGAGCCGGGCGAGCAACAGGTCGCGCTCCTCGAACCGGAGGAGCTCCTCGTCCAGCTCGACCTCGTCGAGCCCGGGGAGCAGACGGCGCGCCTTGAGGTCGACCAGCGTCGCCGCGATGAGAAGGAACTCGGTCGCGACCTCGAGGTCGAGCGTCTCCATGCGCTCGAGCTCCTCGAGGTAGGCGTCGACGATCGTCGACAGGGAGATCTCCCACAGGTCGACCTCCTGCTTCAGGATGAGGTGCAGGAGCAGGTCGAAGGGACCTTCAAACGTCGCGGTCGACACCTCATACGGCATCCCTTATCGCCTCGCTCGCTGGGGCGCAGGGTACCTGCGCCGCGGGCGCTCGCTCGGACGCCAAGTTGTACCGGCACCGATTGGTCGTGCCGCTTCCATTTCCGAAGGGTACCCAAGGGCTCCCCCACTAGCCTGCATGCCCAATGCGTCGGGTCTTTTCCGGTATCAAGCCCTCGGGCGAGATGCACCTCGGCAACTACCTGGGCGCGGTGCGCCAGTGGGTCGCCCAGCAGGACGACCGCGACGCCATCTACTGCGTGGTCGACCTCCACGCGATGACCGAGCCCTTCGACCGCTCCGAGCTCGGCGACGCCACCCGCCAGACCGCGACCGCGCTGCTCGCCGCCGGGCTCGACCCCGCCCGCTGCATCCTCTTCGTCCAGAGCCACGTGGCGGCCCACACCGAGCTGACCTGGGTCCTCAACTGCGTGGCGACGTTCGGCGAGCTGCGGCGCATGACGCAGTTCAAGGACAAGGGGAAGGGTCAGGAGTCGGTGAGCGCGGGCCTGTTCGACTACCCCGTCCTGATGGCGGCCGACATCCTCCTGTACGACACCGACGAGGTGCCGGTCGGCGACGACCAGCGGCAGCACCTCGAGCTCACTCGCGACGTCGCCATGCGCTTCAACCACCGCTTCGGCGACACGCTGGTGGTGCCGAAGGCGACCGTGCCGCCCGTTGCCGCCCGGGTCATGGACCTGCAACGACCCCAGGCCAAGATGTCGAAGTCCGTCGATTCGCCCCAGGGCACCGTGTTGATGCTGGATCCGCCCGAGGCGATCACCAAGAAGGTGAAGTCGGCGGTGACCGACTCCGGGACCGACGTCCGCTACGACCCCGACGAGAAGCCCGGCGTCTCCAACCTGCTCGAGATCTACGCCGCCGCCACCGACGTCGACGTCGCCAAGGCCGCGGCCGAGTTCGACGGTGAGGGCTACGGGGCGTTCAAGGCTTCGGTCGCCGACGCCGTCGTCGAGCTGCTGGCACCGGTACGCGAGCGCTATGACGCGCTCGCCGCCGATCCCGCCGAGGTGGACCGCCAACTCGAGCGGGGCGCGGAGAAGGCGCGAGCCATCGCGGGGCCGGTGCTCGAACGGGCCCGCCGAGCGGTCGGGCTGCTACCGCCTGACTAACGACGGGTGCTAGCTGTTGTCGGCGGCGTCGAGCGCCGCCGCCACCGGCGCGGGGATGCCGGTCGCGTCCCAGCGCTCCGGGTGGTGATGCGCACCCGCCCACCGCGCCGCCTCGTTCCGCCCGCCGGCGGCGAGCAGGAGCTCGGCGCCGATCTCGTCGTGGCGCAGGTAACGCCCGAAGCGACCGGGTGAGCGGCGGGTCGCCGGCCGCACCGCCCCCGCCGCCGTCGCGAGGGCGCGGCGTACGACGCCGAGAGCCGAGTCGAGCTTGCCGACGTCGTGGAGCAACGCCACCGCCGGCCAGCGAGGGTCGCGGGCGTGCTCGGTCCCGGCCAGCGCCTGCTCGACCCGGCGAGCCACCCGGATCGAGTACCGGCGGTCGTGGCTGGGCAGGCGGCGCCACACCGCGAGCTCGGCCGGCGCGAGCACCGACTCCACCCAGGCGACATCGGGGTCACGGGGACGGCCCGGCCACAGCGCCCGCACGAAGCGCCGGGCGAGGTGCAGGAGCTTCACGCCACGACGAAGTCGCGCAGTGCGTCGAAGAACGGCTCGATGATGGTGCCGACGACGTTGGTCGAGAACACCAACACGACGAGGACGAGGAAGCCGTAGGGCCGGAACCGGTACCACCCCGGGAGCGCGCGGTCGGGGAGCACCCGTTCCACCATTGCGGAGCCGTCGAGCGGTGGGATGGGCAACAGGTTGAACAGCCCGAGGAACAGGTTCACCACCGCGAACGCGAAGAAGATCTGCACCGCCAGATCGGGGCTCTCGCTGCCGATGCCCGAGCCCAGGAAGCCGCTCCCGCGTAGGAGCCCACGGGTCACGAGCGCCGCCCCCGCCATCAGCAGGAAGTTCGTGAACGGACCGGCCAGGCTCACGAACAGCATGTCGCGCCGGGGGTGGCGCAGCCGCGCCGGGTTGACCGGCACCGGCTTGGCGAAGCCGATGATCGGCAGGCCGGTGAGCGCCCCCATCGCCGGGAGGATGATCGAGCCGAGGGGGTCGATGTGCGGGATCGGGTTCAGCGTGAGCCGGCCGGCTCGCTTGGCGGTGTCGTCGCCGAACCACAACGCGACGACACCGTGGCTGATCTCGTGCAGGATGATGGCGACGACGAGGCAGCCGAAGAAGACGAGCGCCTCCCGCAGCGGCACCGGGTTACGTCAGCGACGCTTCGACGCGCAGGCCATGCACAGCCGCGCGGCCGGCATCGCCTCGAGCCGGGCCTCACCAATCGGCTCGCCGCACGACTCGCACAGCCCGTACGTGCCCGCGTCGAACTTGCACAGCGCGTCCTCGGTCTCCTGGAGGGTCTCGAGCAGCGAGCCGGCGAGGGCGTCGACCTCACCCCGCTCCGCGGTCACCTGGCCGGAGTCGGCGAACCCCTCGTCGAAGGAGAGGGAGCCCTCGGGCCCGCGGCCCATCTGCCGGAGCTGGTCCAGCAGGCGGTCACGCTCGTCCTGGAGTTGGTCGCGCAGGGACGCGTGGGCGGTTTCGGCCATGGGGCCAGGATACTGCCCGCCGCCCCGCTCAGCCCCAAGGGAAATCCCTTGTGCCGTCAGTGCTCCCGGGCCCGGGGGTGGGCGGCGTCGTACACCGCGCGCAGCCGTTCGGGCGACACCTTCGTGTACACCTGGGTCGTCGAGAGGCTTGCGTGCCCGAGCAGCTCCTGCACGACGCGGATGTCGGCACCGTGGTCGAGCATGTGCGTCGCGCACGAATGGCGCAGCACGTGGGGTGACAGCTGCTCGCCCAGCCCGGCCCGCTCCCCCGCCGCCCGGACGATCTTCCAACACCCCTGCCGCGTGAGACGACCGCCGCGCGCGTTCAGGAACACCGCGTCACCGCTACGGGTGCGCCGACCGGCGTGTGCGGCCAACTCGGGACGCCCGTGGTCGAGGTACTCCGCCAGCGCGGCACGGGCCGACCGTCCCATCGGGACCACTCGTTCTTTGCTGCCCTTGCCGAGGACCCGCAGGAGCCCGTCGTCGAGGTCGACGTCGCGGCGGTCGAGGCCGACCAGCTCGCTGATGCGCACCCCGGCGGCGTACAGCGTCTCGAGGATGGCGCGGTCACGCCGGGCGCGGGCGTCGTCGCCGATGACCGTGTCGAGCAGCGCGCCGCCCTCGGCCTCGGTCAGGGCCTTGGGGATGCCCTGGGGGACACGCGGCGCGCCCACCTCCTCGCTGGGATCGACCTCGAGGAAACCCTCGTCGACACAGAAGCGGTGGAAGGACCGGACCGCCACGAGCGCCCGGGCGATCGACGAGGGCGCGGCGGGCCGCCCGTCGTCATCGCGCGCCGCCTTGAGGCGCTCGACGTACCCGAGCACGGTCGCCTCCGACACCGCCGGGGGGTCACCGATCTCCTGGTCACGCAGGAACGCGGCGTAGCGGCGCAGGTCGCGCCGGTACGCGAGCACGGTGTTGGCGGCCAGGCCCCGCTCGACCGTGAGCCAGGTGTCGTACTCGGCGAGCAGGCGGTCGAGGGCGTCGGGCGCCCGTTCGGTGACCGCGGCCGGGCTGGACACGACCGCTCGCTCAGCGCCCGCCGGGGTCGGACTCACCGGCGAGATACCGACGGGTGAGGAGCAGCCCGATGATGCTGGTCGCGTGCATGATCTCGCCCGCCGCGATCAGGCCGTCGACGTCGCCCAGCGGAACCCGCTCGATCGTCATCGCCGCCTCCTCAGGGCCGACCCGGGCGTGCGGGATCTCGGTGAGATCGAGACCGAGATAGATGTGGGTCAGCTCGTCGGTGAACCCCGGGGAGTTGAAGCACGTTGCGAGGGCCACGAGGCGACCGGCCCGCCGGCCGATCTCCTCCTCGAGCTCGCGCTGGGCGGTGACATCGGGCGGTTCGCCGTCGACGTCGGTCTTCCCCGCGGGCGACTCGAGCAACGTGCGCCGAACCGCGACGCGGTACTGGCGGACCATGAGCGTGGTCTCGCCGTCGGCCTCGACCGGCACCACGACGACCGCGCCCGGGTGGTGGACGACGTGGCGGGTGAACGACTCGCCGGTCGGCGCGAGCACCTCGTCGCGGGAGAGGCGCAGGAACCCGGCTTCGGCGATATCGGTGGACGCGACGACTCGGAACTCGCTCACCGACCCGCGCCGACGTCGGCCGCCGGGATCGGCAGCCGGGGGGCGCGCCCCTCGGCGCGGTCGCAGGCCGCGGCCACGAACGCCGCGAACACCGGGTGGGGTCGGTCGGGGCGGCTCTTGAACTCGGGGTGCGCCTGGGTGGCGACGAAGAACGGGTGCATCGAGCGCGGCAACTCGATGAACTCGACCAGCCGGTCGTCGGGCGAGGTACCCGAGCAGACGAGGCCGGCCTCTTCGAGCGGCCGGCGGTACTTGTTGTTGACCTCGTAGCGGTGCCGGTGCCGCTCGTAGACGACTTCCTCGCCGTAGGCGCGGTGGACGATCGTGCCGGCCACGAGCTTGGCCGGGTACGCGCCCAGTCGCATCGTGCCGCCCAGGTCGACGATCTCGCGTTGCTCGTCCATGAGGTCGATGACCGGGTGGGGGCTGTGCGGATCGAACTCGCTGGAGTTGGCGCCGGCGAGCCCGCAGGCGTTGCGGGCGAACTCGATCGTGGCGCATTGGAGCCCGAGGCACAGGCCGAGGAACGGAATCGCGTGCTCACGGGCGTAGGCGGCGGCGGTGATCTTGCCTTCGATGCCGCGGACCCCGAACCCACCCGGGATCACGATGCCGTCGAGGTCACGCAGCCGCCCTTCGGCGAGGAGGCCCTCGGCGTCGTCGGATGCGATCCAGTCGACGACGACGCGCCCCGAGCACGCGTACCCGCCGTGACGTAGCGCCTCGACGACCGACAGGTAGGCGTCGGGCAGATTCACGTACTTGCCGACGAGCCCGATGCGCACCTTCTGCTCGGCCGCCTCCACCCGCCCGACCAGATCGCGCCACGTGGCCAGGTCGGGGGGCCCGTCGTCGAGGCGGAGGACCCGGCAGACGTAGTCGTCGAGGCCCTCGTCGTGCAGGACGAGCGGGATCTCGTAGAGCGTGGCCGCGTCGACGGCCGAGACGACGGCCTCCTCGGGCACGTCGCACAGTTGCGAGATCTTCTCCTTCAGCCGGGTCGGGATGGGTCGGTCGGAGCGGCAGACGATGGCGTCGGGTTGAATGCCGCGGCTCCGGAGCTCCGTGACCGAGTGCTGGGTCGGCTTCGTCTTCTGCTCACCCGAGGGCCCGATGAACGGGACCAGCGTGACGTGGACGTAGAAGACCCGGTCGCGCCCCACGTCCTTGCGGAACTGCCGGATCGCCTCGAGGAACGGCAGGATCTCGATGTCGCCGACCGTGCCGCCCACCTCGGTGATCACGACGTCCACGTCTTCGTCGGCGAGGCGGAGGATGCGCTCCTTGATCTCGTCGGTGATGTGCGGGATGACCTGAACGGTCTGGCCCAGGTACGCGCCGCGGCGCTCCTTGGCCAGGACCTCCTGGTAGATCGAGCCGGTGGTGGCGTTCGACTTCTTGCTCAACGGGACGTCGACGAAACGCTCGTAGTGACCGAGGTCGAGGTCGGTCTCGCCGCCGTCGTCGGTCACGAAGACCTCGCCGTGCTGGAACGGGTTCATCGTGCCCGGGTCGACGTTGATGTACGGGTCGAGCTTCTGCATCGTGACCCGCAGGCCCCGGCTCTTGAGGAGACGCCCGAGCGAAGAAGCGGTGAGACCCTTGCCCAGGCTGGACGCGACGCCGCCGGTGACGAAGATGTGCTTGACGGTCACGCCGGGGCCTGAGGGGGGAGGCTCTGGGGGGACACGTGCGAACTTACCACCACCCGCGCCGCTTCCGCGCGGACCCCGTTCACGCCCGTGCGACCAATGCCCCCGCCCGCCACCACGTCGGCGCCGACGCGTCCCGCGCCACGCACCTGGCGCGTCGACGCCGCGGTGCTCGCCGTCGGCGCGCTGCTCATCCGGGTGCCCGCCCTCGTCGCCGATCGATTCCTGACCTACGACGACGGGGTGTTCGGGTCGTCGGCCCTGCTCCTGCGGGACGGCGAGCTGCCCTTCCGGGACATCTTCTCGCCCCAGGGGCCGCTCTTCCTCCCCCTGGTATGGGTCGCCGACGCGGTCGGGCTGCGGACCGAGAATGCCCCTCGGCTGCTTCCGCTCGCCGCCGGCGCCGCGGTGACGGTGGCCACGTACGCCGCCGGTCGCCACCTGACGACCCGAGCCGGCGCGGTGCTCGCCGCCGGGCTCGTGGCCACGAGTGGCTCAGTGCTGTGGACGACGGCGCCGATCACCTCGGATGGGCCCGCCCTCGCCCTGGCCACGACCGCGGTCACACTCGCGTTCGGCTACCGCGCCCGGCCATCGACCGCCCGGGCGGTTCTCATCGGGCTGACGCTGGGGGCCGCCCTGTGCATCAAGGTGCTCGTGCTCCCGGCCGCTCTGCCGATCGCCGTGCTGCTCCTCGGGCGGCGCCGCCCTCGCGACGTCGTGCTGGCGGCAGGCGCGGCGGTGGCGGTGGGACTGGTGGTCACGCTGCCGTGGGGCTTCGGTCGGGTGTGGGACCAGTACATCGAGTACCACCGCAACTCCGCCCGCATCGCGTCGCACGCCGGCGCCGCCCGCAAGGTGGTGCGCACCCTGGTCGAGCGGGACGCCCTCGTCGTCGCGGCCGGGATCGCGGCGCTCGTCGCCGCCGCCCTCCCTCGGCACCGCGACGCGCCCGGCAACGAGACGCCGGCCGACGCGCCTCCCCTGCGGCTGTCGGCCGGCTTGCTCGGTGCCTGGGCCGGTGGGGTCGTGGTCCTGCTCGTCCTCGAGCCCGCGTTCTGGCGGCCGCAGCTGGCCGAGGTGATCCCGGCGCTCGCGCTCCTGGCCGCGCTCCGGCCGCTCCGGAGCACCCTGGTACTCGCAGTGATCGGGTTGGCCGTCGCGCCGTGGTACCTGGGGCATGCCCGGCCGATGCTCTGGCCCGGGCGCGCCGATGCCGACGAGCGCGCCGCCGTGGCCGGGCTGTCCGACCTCCCCGCCGACAGCCGGGGCGTCACCGACGAGCCCGGCCTGGCCTGGCGCGCCGGCCCGCGCGTCCCGGGCCAGTTGGTGGATGCGTCGATCAAGCGA
>JBQTGU010000156.1:0-8386 GCA_052390575.1 Actinomycetota bacterium
ACCGGGGCACGATCCCCCGGATCTCGCCCGTCGTCCTCGCCGACATGGGTCGGGCCCAGGCCCGCTTCGACCGGCTCGCGAAGCGGGTTCCCCTCGAAGCGCCGTGGGCGGCTGACCAGGCCGAGGCCTGGGACTCCCAGACCTTCGCCACCTGGATCCGGCGCAACGCGCGCACCGGCAAGGCACGCGCCCTCTTCGCCCTTTTCGCCGAGGGGGTGTTCGCGGCCGAGCCCGGCGACTTCTCGCTCCTGCACGCGCTCTTCTACACACCCTCGGGCGGCGGGGTCGACAGGCTTGCGGGTACGCGAGGCGGCGCGCAGCAGGACCGCTTCGTCGGCGGCTCCCAACTGGTCGCGCTCGGGCTCGCCGAGCAACTCGGCGACCGGGTCCACCTCGATGCGCCCGTCCGTCGCATCGACCACCGCGACGCCGGCGTCAGCGTCCTCGCCGACGGTGTGCTCGCCACCGGCCGAGACGTCGTGGTCGCCGTTCCCCCCACGCTCGCGGCCCGGATCGCCTATGAGCCCGCGCTTCCGGCGTACCGCGACCAGTTGACCCAGCGCGTCCCCGCCGGATCCGTCATCAAGTGCAACGTGGTGTACGACGCACCGTTCTGGCGCGACGACGGCCTGACCGGCCAGGCCACCGGCGACAAGGGGCCGGTCAAGGTCACCTTCGACAACTCGCCGCCCTCGGGGTCGCCCGGCGTCCTGCTCGCGTTCCTCGAGGGCGAGCACGCCCGGCGCCTGAACCGGCTCGCCCCCGCGGAGCGACGCGACGCGGTGATCGGCTCGCTGGTCGACTACTTCGGGCCCCCGGCCCGGGGCCCGATCGACTACGTCGAGCTCGACTGGTCCGAGGAGGAGTGGACCCGGGGCTGTTACGGCGCCCACTTCCCGACCGGCGTGTGGACGCAGTACGGGCCCGCGCTCCGGGCCTCGATCGGTCACATCCACTGGGCCGGCGCCGAGACCGCCACCGTGTGGAGCGGCTACATGGACGGCGCGGTCCAGTCGGGCGAGCGCGCCGCCGCCGAGATCCTCAATGCCTGACCCCCTCCGCCCCTCCCTTCCTGCGCGCTCACCGCGCCGAAAAAGGCGCGCACAGCGCGCAACTTCGGTTGTTAGAGGCGCTGCTTGGGGTGGGCCCCGAAGAAGTCCCAGATCAGGGGGGTGGCGTCGAGGGCGTCGCTGGGCGGGTCGAGCGCGGGTGACAGGCGGCGGCCGCTCGGCCACGAGTGCCCGCCGTCGGCGATCGTGATGAGCTCGACCGCGCTGCCCGCCTCGCACACCGACCACGTCTCGGTGACGACCTTGCCCGCCTCCGTCTCCTCGGGATCGCCGGCGCAGCCGTCGGCGTCGAGGAACGCGCCGACGCCGGCGCGCACCGGCTCGTAGGTCGGCGGGTTGGGGTTGAACGACTTCGTCGGGAGCCCTCCGTCGAAGGGCACGTTCTGGTCGGCGAGCCCGTGGATGTGGAGCAGCGACACCGGCGACGCCGGCGCGCAGCCCAACGACGTCACCGTCGCGGCCACCGGCGCGATGGCAGCGAACCGCTCGCCCGCCTCGCAGCCGAGGCGGTACGCCATCATCCCGCCGTTCGAGATCCCGGTCGCGTAGACGCGGTCGGGATCGACGTCGAACTCGGTCGCGACCTGGTCGAGCACCGCCAGCAGGAAGCCGACGTCGTCGACCTGGTTGCGCGCCGCGGGCGGACAGCAGATCCCCGCGTTCCAGGTCCGGTCGATCCCGTTCGGAAACACGGCCAGAAACGCGCCCAACTCGGCGTGGGCGTTCCACTTGCCCTGCTGAGCCGCGCCGGCGCCGGTGCCGAGCCCGCCGTGCAACACGAGCACCACCGGAATGGGTGTGTTCGTGGGCAGCGACGCCGGTTGGTACACCTGATAGGAACGGGCCTGGGCGCCGAACTCGAGCTGCTCGTCGGTCGTCGTGGGCGTACCGCTGGTGACCGGGGGCGCCGACTCCTCCGGCTCCGGCCGGGCGCGCACCTGATCGCTCTCCGAGGAGCAGGCGACCAGTCCGGCCATCGCCAGCACCGCAACAACCGCCACCCGCTGCATGCGACCACGGTACTGAGCCGTAAGCTCGCGTTCGTGCCGGTCCTCGACGAACGCCACGACTTCGCCCATCCAGTCGAGGGCGACCGCGTGTGGAGCGAGTCCTACTACTTCAACTGCTACGACCCCGTCGCCGACACCGGCTTCTTCACCCGCATCGGCGTGCGTCCCAACGAGGGGACGATGGACGTCGGGCTCTCGGTCTGGCTCCCGGGCGACGAGCTCGCCCAGGTCCATGGAGTCCGCGAGTGCCGGGAGATGACCGATTCGGAGCTCGACGTCGCCGGCGTGCGCTACGAGCGGGTCGCCCCGATGCTCGAGTGGCGCCTCACCGCCGACGCCCCCGCATCGATCCGGTCGCTCTCCGACCCGTCACGCGCGCCCCGTACGGCGCCGGTCGCGCTCGACGCCCGCTTCCACGCCCTGATGCCGGCCGTGGGCGGGGACGGCCAGGGTCGCAGCGGCCGCGGGGCAACCGCTGCCACCGGCCAGACCGTCGGCAAGGGCCACCTCGAGCAGGCGGGCCGCTGGACCGGCTGGATCGAAGCCGGCGGCCTTCCCCGGGTCGAGCTCGGGCGCGCCCGCGGCAACCGCGACAAGTCGTGGGGACCTCGACGCTGGGGCGGGCCCCGCATGTGGCGCTGGTTCTCGATCAACCTCGGCGACTCCGACGCGCCCCCCGACGAGCAGGTGCACTTCGGCGGGATCCGCATCGGCACCGACGCCGGCGACCTCCACCGCGGCTGGGTGTGGTCCGACGGTGCCCACTCCGGGATCAAGGACTGGGAGGTCAAGACCGAGCTCGCCGACGACGAGCTCACGCACCAGGTCAGCCACGTGCGCGCCACCGACAAGCTCGACCGGGTCCACGAGCTGCGCGCCGACCTCCTGCGGGTCGCGCCCGCGCTCCACGACCGCGACGGGCGCCGGACGGTCGTCAACGAAGGCCTGGCCCGCTGGTCGTACGGCGGCCTCACCGGCCATGGCATCTCCGAGTATCTCCACCAGCTCGATGACGCCGGGCGACCGGTCGTCCCGATCGAATAGCCGCGTGCGCCGGCCCGCGTCCCGTTTCGGCTTCGTCGCGCTCGCCGCGCTGGTCGTGAGCGCGGCCGGCTGCGGCGGGTCCGACACCAGCTCGGACGGCGGCGACGCACTGAGCGAGGTCTCGGCCGAGGTGGCGAGCTTCGATCTTGCCGCCGGGCGCGACGAGCGGTTCATCATCGGGTTCTTCACCGGCGACAACCGCATCCTCGCCTACGGGACGGTGCGCCTCCAGTTCGCGTTCCTCGGCACCGATCCCGCCGGCGCGGGCGCCGATGTGCCGCTCACCCAACCGGTGAAGGCGCCGTTCCTGCCGCTCGCGGGCCAGGCCATCGACCCCGACAAGCCGGGGCCCGTCCTCGTCGCCCAGTCGGAGGCGCGCGGCGTGTACGGCGCCAGCGCGGTGCGGTTCGACCAAGCCGGCTTCTGGGTGGTGGACGCCGAAGGCACCGTCGACGGCGAGCCGTTCGAAGCCGGGGCCGGGTTCGAGGTGAAGGCGGCGCCCCAGATCGTGGCGGTCGGGGAGCCCGCGCCCCGCACCGAGAACCCGATCGCGGGCGCGCCCGGCGTGGACCCGCTGGCGATCGACTCCCGCGCCGACGACGGCGAGATCCCCGACCCCGAGCTGCACTCGACGACGGTGGCCGGCGCGCTGGCGGCGGGCCGACCGGTGGTGGTGGTCGTGTCGACCCCGACCTTCTGCGTGAGCCGGTTCTGCGGACCGATCACCGAGGAGGTCCAGGAGCTGGCCCAGGAGTTCGGCGACCGGGTCGACTTCGTGCACCTCGAGGTGTGGCAGGACTTCGAGGCCCAGGCCGTCAACCCGGCGGCGGCGGAGTGGATCTCGCCCCGAGACGGCGGCGACCTCCGCGAGCCCTGGGTGTTCGTGGTGGGCGCCGACGGCCTGGTGACGGAGCGGTTCGACAACGCCGTCAGCGACGCCGACCTCCGCCAGGCGGTGGAGGCGCTCGCCGGGTAGCCCGGGTAGGCTAGGAGAATGACGTTCTCCTCGGAGCGCACGATCGCCCGGTCGGAACGCCTCATCGACGCCGCCCGTGACCTGGCCACCGAGACCGCCAGCGCCGGGTTCACGGTGGCCCAGGTGGCCGAGCGGGCCCGGTCCTCGCTCAAGGGCTTTTACGCGTGCTTCGCCGGCAAGGACGATCTACTCCTCGCCCTGCTCGAGGAGGACAGCCGGGTCGGCGCCACCCTCGTCGCCGAGCAGGTGGCCGCCCACGACGACCCCGCCGAACGCGTGCGCGCCTACGTCTACGGCCTGTTCGAGCTGGTCGCCCACACCGGCGCGCTCGGCTACGTCGGCGTACTCGTGCGCGAGCACCGTCGTCTCGGAGAGGAGCGCCCCGACGACCTGCGGGCCGCCCTCGCGCCGCTGGTCGACCTACTGGCGGGCGAGCTCGCCGCCGCTGCCGCCGCCGGCCGGGCGACGACCCCCGATGCCGGCCGCGACGCCGAGACCATCTTCGGGTTGCTCCTCGCGGGCGTGCACGAGGTCACCCTCGGCCGCCGCGATCCCTACGACGAGGCCGCCGATCTCTGGCGGCTGTGCTGGTCGGGCGTCAGCGCGACCACATCCGACCGAGTCGAGTAAGCGAGAGGACGATCATGGATACGCACATCGAGCCCGAGGTCGACCCGGCGATGCTGCTGTTCTCCCCCGAGGCAGCCGACGACCCCCACCGGCCCTACCGCGAGCTGCTGGGCCGCTGCCCCGTGGTCCGCTCGGAAGGCGGATCGGTGTCGGGCGAGCCCGGCGGTTCGGTGCTGGTTCTCGGGTTCGAGGACCTGAACTGGGCACTCAAGCACCCCGAGTACTTCTCGTCGGAGGACGCGGTCCAGATCGGCAACGACCGTCCCCTCATCCCGCTCCAGATCGACCCGCCCGACCACGCCAAGTACCGCCGCCTGCTCGACCCCGAGTTCGCGCCCAAGAAGATGGCGGCGCTCGAGCCCGACTTCCGGAAGCTGGTCAACGAGGTCATCGACACGTTCGCCGACCAGAGCGGCTGCGACTTCCACGAGGACTTCGCCACCCCGCTGCCGTCGACGTTCTTCCTCCGCCTCACCGCGCTACCGCTGAGCGACCTCCCCGTCTTCCTCCAGTGGCGCGACAACATCATCCGGCCCGACGTCGAGCCCGGCGACTTCGACGCCGCCGCCGAGATCCGGGCCGCCACCGGCCGGGAGATCTACGCCTACTTCGAGCGCGCCCTCGACGAGCGGACCGAGCAGCGCGACGACGGCCTACTCAGCCGGCTGCTCGACGCCGAGGTCGAAGGCCACAGCCTCACCCGCGAGGAGCTCCTCGACATCTGCTACCTGCTGATCATCGCCGGGCTCGACACCGTGACCGCCACCCTCGACTGCTTCGTCCACCGCCTCGCCCGCCATCCCGAGGAGCGTCGCCGCCTCGTCGACGACCCCTCGATCGCACCCGCGGTCGTGGAGGAGTACATGCGGTTCGAGGCGCCGGTCATGGTCACGCCCCGGACGGTGAAGCAGGACGTGACGTTGGGAGGTGTCGACCTGCGAGCCGGCGACAACGTGACCCTGGTGCTCGGCGCCGGCAACCTCGACGACGCCGAGTTCGACCACGCCGGGACGGTGGACTTCGACCGGGGCCGCAACCGTCACCTCTCGTTCGGCGGCGGGTCCCACCGGTGCCTGGGTTCGCACCTGGCCCGGCTCGAGGTGCGCGTCGCGCTGGAGGAGTGGCACCGGCGGATCCCCGAGTACCGCATCCCCGACGGCGCCGAGTTCCACTTCTCGCCCGGCATCCGTCAGACCAACACCCTCCCGCTCGTGTTCGGGAACGGTTCGTCGTGAAGGTGCAGGTCGACGCGGCCGCCTGCCAGGGGCACGGCCGCTGCTACGCCCTCGCGCCCGACGTGTTCGAGTCGGACGACCACGGGCACTGTGTCGTGCCCAACCCCGAGGTGACGCCCGAACGCGAGGCCGGCGCCCGCGCCGGCGCCGACAACTGCCCCGAGGACGCGATCATCCTCACCGAGGACTAGAGCGCGCCGGCAACATCCCGCAGGTTCACCCGGCCGACGCCGTCGCCCTGCTCGGCGACGTGGCGCAGGAAGGACTCGTACGTGTCCCACATCCCGGTCTGGTCGTCGCCGGTCAACAGGTCGGAGCGGCGTGACAGGTCCCACGGCGGAGTGCGGTCCCGGCCGTAGGTGGTGACCCACGCCGAGTCCACCGCGAAGAAGTCGTTGTCGTGCATCTTCACCCCCACGAAGGCGGGCCCGGCGGCGCCGCCGCTGGCGGTGGAAGCGGCGGTTTCGTACACCGCCGCCGGGTCCTCGCCCACGTGGGTGAACAGCAGCAGGTCGTAGTGCTCGGGCTTGAGGAACAGCGCGTCGGACCGGGTGCGTTCCCCGAGGTCGATCGGGCGGCCGTGTTCGATCGTGAACGGGGCGCCGAGCTCGGCGAAGACGCGGTCGACCGCGCCCTTGAGCGGGGCGTCGGCGAGCGCGCCCGCCGAGTAAGGCTCGTAGCCGATCAGCTCGGCGACCCACGCGTAGCCGCCGGGCTCGTCGCTGCTCTCCCCGGTGGTGAGGTCGGTGCGGTGGGTCTCGTACTCGCGCACGACGGCCTCCTGCTCGTCGGTCGGGAGCGACGAGAGTCCGGCCCAGTCGAAGTCGTGGTAGTAGGGAACGGGCGGACGGGCGTGGTACGAGACCGCCACCAGCGGCGAGGTGCGCAACCGGTCGACGAGTCCCGGTGCAAGGTCCTCGTACTGCCGGGCGATCTCGTCGGTCAAGAACACGTCGACGGGGACACCGAGCTCCACGTGCAGGTCGACGATCCGGTCCATCACGTCGGCGCTCAACTCCGGGTAGGCGAAGTCCTGCACGTTGATGGAGAACGTCAAGTTGAGGTCCTGCAAGCCAGTGGATGTCGGATCGGCCGCGGGTGAGCCGGACGATGGGGAACCCTTCCGTGAGCTCGCGCAGGCGGAGGCGAGGACGGGCAGGGACGCGATCGCGGCCAGCACCTGGCGCCGCGACGGGCGCAGCTCGGTCACAGCCGGCTGTCCTCGCCGCCGGCATCCGACCACGCCGCCGCGGTCTCGGCGATGGTGGCCCACTCGACGACGCCGGTGGCGTCCATGCGCTCGACGAAGGCGAGGATGTCGTCGAGATCACCGCCGTCGTGCGTCGTCAGCGTCTCGGGCCGGATCATCACGGTGGTGCTGACCACCGTCCCGGTTGCTTCGCCCGCGGCCACGTCGGCCGCGACCGCCTCGGCCCCGGCCAGGCTGCGATCGCCTCCGCCCACGCACACCCAGGGCGCGTCCGCGTCGTGCGCGAACACGTCGTCGGGGCCGCACGCCCAGACACCGACGGTGTCGTCGTCGCTGCCCGGCCCGTGGTTCGGTCCCTGGTTGATCCCCCACAGCGCGGTCGGGGTCCAGCCCTCGGCGTCGTAGGCGGCGAGGGCGTCGAGCTCGGGCACGGTGACACCCGAGACGACCCCGGTGAACTCGGTGGCGCCGTAGTCGGCGAGGAGCGCCACGGCCTGGTTCTTGTCCGTCATCACATGGGTGTGGACGTCCCACTGCACGCCGAGCGCGCTGGCCTCGGCCACGAACTCGGCCGCGTCGGGCGAGTCCTCGAGCCAGCCGACGTCGGTGCCGATCGACCAGCGCACGCCCGCGGCAGTGGTTGCCTCGATGAGCTCGAGGAGCGCGGCGGTGTCCGGCCATTTCGCCGACGTCGACTCGATGTGCATCGTGAACGACACGTAGAGCGGGGCGTCGCCCGTCCCTGCGGGCGGGGTCTTGGTCGAGGGCGCGGCGCTACACGCGACCACGACCAGTGCGATGGCTACCAGCGAGCTCCTCATCCCCCGCAGTGAAACGCTCCGGGATCAGCGCCGGGTGCGCGGCGCGCGAGGTACCTGTCAGCGGCGCCTGAGAGCCCGCTCAGGAAGCGTCAGGCAGGGGCGTGCTCGTCGACCCAGATGTTGTTGCAGCGCTCGCAGACCTCGTCGGGGATCACGTTCCAGCGCATCAGCAGCCCGAAGATCTGGCAGCCGATGCACAGCGCGAACACCGACTCCAGCGTGGCCGCGACCACGATCATCCCGAGGAGCACCTGGGCCGCTCCCTCGAGCCCGAAGCCGAAGTACAGGACGGCTCCGGTCCCGGTCACCGCCGCGCCGATCCCCTGGGCGAAGCGCTTGGGCGGACCGGCGACGTACTTGGGCTTCACCGGCAGGTTCGGCGTGATCACC
>JBQTGU010000157.1:0-1776 GCA_052390575.1 Actinomycetota bacterium
AGGTCGGAGCCCGAGACGCCGTCGACCAGGCAGTGGTGCACCTTCGAGACGATGGCCCAGTGGTTGTCGTCGAGGCCCTCGACCATCCACATCTCCCACAGCGGCTTGCTGCGGTCGAGCTGCTGGGCCATGAGCCGGCCCACCAGGTTACGGAGTTGGTCGTCGCCGCCGGGTGTCGGCAGGGCGGTGTGGCGCAGGTGGTAGCCGGCGTTGAAGTGGGGGTCGTCGACCCAGAGCGGCCGGCCCAGCTGGAAGGGCACGAACCGCACCTTCTGGCGGTAGCGCGGCACCAGCGGCAGCTTCCCCGCCACCATGTCGCGGAAGGCCTCGTACGCCGGCGGCGGCCCCTCGAAGATCGCCACCGAGCCGATGTGCATGTGGCTCTTGCCGTCCTCGATGTGCAGGAACGACGCATCGAGCGGACTCATGCGATCCATATTTCCTCGCTCTCTCGCTGCGGCGCAGGTTACCTGCGCCGCGGGCGCTCGTTCGCTGGCGAGCGACTCCGCTCGCGTCGCTCGCTCCGTCGCCGCGCGGCGGAGAGTACCGGCGTCGACCGTCCGCAGCCGCCGGCTTACCCGACCCAGCCGGCGTCGGAGAGCTTGCGGTCGATGGCGTAGGCGGCGCTGATCAGGCCGAGGTGGGTGAACGCCTGGGGGAAGTTGCCCAGGTGCTCGCCGTGGGGGCCGAGCTCCTCTGCGTACAACCCGACGTGGTTGGCGTACCCGAGCATCTTCTCGAAGAAGAACCGCGCCTTCTGGGCGTCGCCGCCGCGCGCGAGCACCTCGGCGTACCAGAACGAGCACATGTTGAACGTGCCCTCCTCGCCCATGAGCCCGTCGCTGGCAGCGTCACCCGTGCGGTACCGGTACACCAGCGAGTCGTCGACGAGGTCCTCCTCGATCGCCTTGAGCGTCGACACCCAGCGCGGGTCGGTCGGGCTGATGAACTTCACCATCGGCATCAGCAAGTTCGACGCGTCGACCGTGTTCGTCCCCTTGTGCTGCACGAACGTTTGCCGCTTCGGGTCCCAGAAGTTGGTGAGGATGTCACGGGTGATGTCGTCGCGCGTGCCCCGCCAGCGGTCGTAGGGGTACGGGAACGAACGCTTCTCGGCCAGGCGGATCGCCCGGTCGAGGGCGACCCAGCACATGAAGCGTGAGTACAGGAACTCCTGCTGGCCGCCCCGCACCTCCCAGATGCCCTCGTCGGGCCGCTGCCAGTGCTCGGTGACCCAGTCGACGATGTGGATGATGTTCTCCCACAACGCATACGAGATCGGCTCGCCGTACTTGTTGTAGAGGTAGATCGAGTCCAGGAGCTCGCCGTAGATGTCGAGCTGGAGCTGGTCGTAGGCGCCGTTCCCGATGCGCACCGGCGACGACCCCCGGTAGCCCTCGAGGTGGGGCAGCGTCTCCTCGGTGAGCACCTTGCGGCCGTCGTGCCCGTACATGATCTGCATCGACCCGTCGGGGTTGAGGTCCATGCAGCGGTCCTCGATCCAGCTCATGAACCGCCCCGCCTCGGACGTGTAGCCGAGGCGGATGCGCGCGTAGAGCGTGAACGACGCGTCGCGGATCCAGGTGTAGCGGTAGTCCCAGTTGCGCTCGCCGCCGATCTCCTCGGGGAGCCCGCAGGTCGCCGCGGCCACCAGCGACCCGTGGGTGTTGGAGACCATCAGCTTGAGGATCAGCGCGGACCGGTTGACCATCTCGGCCCAGCGGCCGTGGTACTTGGAATGCCCGACCCAGGTGCGCCAGAAGTTGACGGTCTGCT
>JBQTGU010000158.1:0-2354 GCA_052390575.1 Actinomycetota bacterium
GCGAGCAACTCGGCATGGTCGACCCCCCGGCCCCGGCGCCGGTCGGGGGTGGTCGGTGCCCAAGTCACGGCGTCGAAGGACGCCGGCGGGTGGGCGACGCCGAGGGCACGGGTCAGGACGGCGGCGAGCCACGGCAGCGTCGCCCGGGCGTGGCGGTACTTGACCCGGGCGACGAGGTCGCGAGCCACCCCCTCGTACGCGAGCGGGGCGACCCAGGCGTCGAGGCCGGCGGGCGGAGGGGCCGCCGGGGGTGCGCGGAGCGTGCGGGCGCACTCGCCGCACACCGGATCCGCCCGGCGCCCACAGCCGGGGCATTGGGTCGGGAACACGGTCTGGACCAGGGCTCTCCACACCGTCCCTCCAACGACCATGAGCGGACCGTACTGACGGGGTGTGACGGCTACGTCGAGGCCGCTTCGCAGGCCGCCGCGAGCCCGGGGCCGTACGGCGGGCGCACGATGCCCACCTCGGTGACGATCGCGCTGATCAGTTCGGCGGGCGTGACGTCGAAGGCACGGTTCTCGACTGCGATCCCTACGGGCGCGATGCGGTCGCCGGCGATCTGGACGATCTCTTCGGCCGGACGGCGTTCCACCGGAATGTCGGCGCCGCTCGGGCAGGCGAGGTCGATCGTCGGTGTCGGCGCCGCGACCACGAACGGAACGCCGTGGTGGCGCGCCAGCACCGCCAGCGGGTACGTGCCGATCTTGTTCGCCACATCGCCGCTGGCGGCGACACGATCCGCGCCCACGACGACCACGTCCACCTCCCCGCCGGCCATGAGCGAGCCGGCGGCGGCGTCGGCGATCAGGGCGGCGTCGATCCCGAGCCGCTCCAGCTCCCACGCGGTCAGGCGGGCGCCCTGGAGCACCGGCCGGGTCTCGTCGACCCAGACCCACACCTGCTTGCCCGCGTCGGCGGCGGCGCGCACGATGCCGAGGGCGGTGCCGTAGCCCACCGTGGCCAGCGACCCGGCGTTGCAGTGGGTCAGCACCCGGGCGCCGTCACCGACGAGCTCGGCCCCGAATGCGCCGAGCGCCCGGTTGGCGGCGACATCGGCGGTGGCGATGCGCTCGGCCTCGGCCAGCGCGGCGGCGGCGCCGCCCTCCTCCCAGGCGGCGAGTGTGCTGTCCACGCCCCACGCGAGGTTCACCGCGGTGGGGCGCGTCTCGGTCAGCTGCAACGCCTGTACCCGCACGTCCTCCGGCGCGTCCGCGGCCCGCGCTGCGAGCGCGACCCCGAAGGCGCCGGTGGCGCCGAGCGCGGGTGCGCCCCGGACGGTCAGCGAGGTGATCGCCGCGCACACCTCGGCGACGGTCTCGCACTCGAGGAACTCGAGCGCGCCGGGCAGAGCCCGTTGGTCGATGAGCCGGACCCGTCCGTCCCGCCATTCGACCGTCGGCGGGATCGGATCGGGGTCCACGCGGTGCTTAGTAGCGGTAGTAGTCCGGCTTGTACGGCCCCTCCTGGGGGACGCCCAGGTAGGTGGCCTGCGCCTCGGTCAGCGTCGTGAGCTTCACGCCGAGCTTGTCGAGGTGCAGCCGGGCGACCTCCTCGTCGAGGTGCTTGGGCAGCGTGTACACCTTCTTCTCGTAGAAGTCGTTGTGCCCGTACAGCTCGAGCTGGGCGATCACCTGGTTGCTGAAGCTGTTCGACATGACGAAGCTCGGGTGCCCGGTCGCGCAGCCGAGGTTCAGCAGCCGGCCCTCGGCCAGCACGATCACCTGGTGCCCGTCGGGGAACCGCCACTCGTCGACCTGGGGCTTCACGTTGATCCGCTCGATCCCCTTCACCGCCGCGAGGCCGGCCATGTCGATCTCGGTGTCGAAGTGGCCGATGTTCCCGACGATGGCGTTGTGCTTCATCCGCGCCATGTGGTCGGCGGTGATGACGTTGCAGTTACCGGTGGCGGTGACGAACAGGTCGGCCGAGTCGACGACGTCGTCGAGCGTGGTGACCTGGTAGCCCTCCATCGCCGCCTGCAACGCGCAGATCGGGTCGATCTCGGTGATCACGACCCGCGCCCCCTGGCCCCGGAGCGACTGGGCGCAGCCCTTGCCGACATCGCCGTAACCGCAGACGACCGCGAGCTTGCCCGCCAGCATCACATCGGTGGCCCGGCAGATGCCGTCGACGAGCGAGTGGCGACACCCGTAGAGGTTGTCGAACTTCGACTTCGTCACCGAGTCGTTCACGTTGATCGCCGGGAACAACAGCGTGCCCAGCTCCTGCATCTGGTACAGGCGGTGGACGCCGGTGGTGGTCTCCTCGGTGACACCCATGACGCCGTCGGCGACCCGGTGCCAGCGGCGGTTGTCCTCCTTCAACGCCCGCCCGAGGAGCCCGAGCACGAC
>JBQTGU010000159.1:0-3161 GCA_052390575.1 Actinomycetota bacterium
CGAGCATGAACTCGGATCGCAGCCAACCGGGCGTGAGTGACACGGCGGTCGCGCCGTGCGGCTCCAGCTCGTGCGCCAGCGCGAACGCCATCCGATTCACTGCCGCCTTGGCCAGGTCGTAGAAGAAGGAGACGCGGTAGTTGGTCGCGTTGTACTCGTCGGTTCCGTCGGTCACCTCGACGACCAGGCCGCCCGGCGTCTTGATCAGCGGCGGTATCGCGAAGTGGCTGGTGATGGCGTGCGTGTCCACGGCCAGTCGGAGCGAATGCAGCCCGTAATCCAGGTCGGATTCCCAGACCGACTTGTCCCACTCCATCTTGGTGGCTCCCCAGATGTCGTTGACGAGAATGTGGAGGCCGCCCTGTTCGCCTTCGATGCGAGTCACGAGCGCGCGCACCTCTTCGGGCACGAGATGGTCGACCTGGACCGCGATCCCGCGCCCGCCGGCTTCATCCACGAGAGCTGCGGTCTCTTCGATCGTCTCCGGCCGGTTCATTTCCGATCGCTGGGACCCGCTCGTTCGCCCGGTGACGTAGACGGTCGCTCCGGCCGCACCGAGTTGCACGGCGATCCCTCGTCCCGCTCCTCGGGTCGCTCCCGCGACCAATGCAACCTTGCCTGCCAGTGATGTCGCCATGCCGCCGAACGTACCCCTGATCCGTCGCGGGTGGTTTGGGCGCCGACGAGCCGTTTAGCCTCGGCCCGAGGTGACGACTCCCGAACCCCCTTCCACCCCTCGTTCCACGCGCCGCGAGGCGTCGCGCCGTCGGAGCCGCCGCATCGCCGCCGGGGTCGCCGGCGGCGTGGTGCTGCTCGTCGCCGCCGGCGCCGGCGCGCTCGTGCTGGCCGACAACCACGATTCCGAGCCCGCCGCCGACCGAAAGCGGGCCGCCGCCACCACCACAACCGCTGCAGCCGAGACGACCGCGCCACCCGAGTCTGCCGCGGCCAACCCGGCCGCCTGCCTCCAGGGCGAGTACAAGGTGGCGAACATGGAGTACAGCGGGCCGGTCGACACCGTCTACGGGCCCGCCATGCTCGAAGGCGGCGAGGACGGCCGGACCATCGAGATCAACGCCGACGGCACCTTTGCCTTCCACGACACCGGAGCCGAGGACACGAGGTTCTCGTTGACCTCGGCCAACCCCCCGATCACGGGGACAGCCAAGCTGGTGGCCAACGCCGGCGGGACCTACACCGCCACCGCCACCACCGTGACCACCGACGTCACCTCGCTCTCGGGAACGCTGACCGCGACGACGAGCGACGGCCAAGTCCTCAACATCCCGCTGCCGCCCGACGCCGCCGGGGTCGAGCAGACCTTCGGGTTCACCCCCGACGCGAGTTACACGTGCGAGGGCGACACGGTCACCATCCAGTTCCAGGTGCTCGAGCTGACGCTCGACCGCCAGTAAGCCGCGGGCCCGTCGGTAGGATTCGTTCTCCTTTCGTCCGGCGTATTCGATTGGGGAGGCCGGTATGCCCGTGCTCGACGACATCACCACCAAGCACTGCACCGTCGAGCGCGACGGCCACGTGGTCACGCTGACCATGAACCGGCCCGAAGCCCGCAACGCCCTCAGCCCCGACATGCTCGTGGGGCTCGCCGACGGCTTCACCTACATCGACGACGAGCCCGAGGTCCGGGTGGCCATCCTGACCGGCGCGGGGGGCACCTTCAGCTCGGGGGCGGATCTGAAGGCGATGTCGAAGCCCTCCGACGACGAGCGGGTGCGTGACCGCATGGCGCAGGGCGACAACCTCCACTGGAAGGCGCTGCTGCGCGACTACCGGCTCAGCAAGCCGCTCATCGCCGCGGTCGAGGGATACGCGGTCGCGGGCGGGACCGAGATGCTGCAGGGCACCGACATTCGCATCGCGGGCGAGGGCGCGACGTTCGGAGTCTGGGAGGCGCGCCGCGGCCTGTTCCCGCTGGGCGGCTCGGCCATCCGGCTTCCTCGCCAGATCCCGTACACGCTCGCGATGGACATCCTCCTCAGCGCCCGGGCGGTCAGCGCGCTGGAAGCAAAGGAGATCGGCCTCATCGGCCGGGTCGTCCCCGACGGCCAGGCACTGCCGGTCGCGCGTGCGGTCGCCGAGCAGGTGGCGGCGTGCGGACCGCTCTCGTGTCAGGCGATCCTGCGCGCCTGGCGCGAGACCGAAGGCCTGCCCGACCGCGAGGCGATGGAGATCCAGGACAAGATCGGGTGGGAGGTCTTCGCCAGCGAGGACGCGCAGGAAGGGCCGCGCGCCTTCGCCGAGAAGCGGCCGCCGGTGTTCAAGGGCAAGTGAGCTTCGTCACGCCCGCACGCGTGCGGCTCACCGAAGCCGTGCGCCACCTGATCGACGCCGCGCTCACCGCCGAGGACGCGACCGAAGCCCAGCTCGACGCCGCCGCCGTCGACACCGAGCGCCTCGCCTCCGAGCTCCACGGCGTGGCCGCCCTCGGCGACCGCCCGTCGGGGGTGCGGACACGGGAGGAGTGGTCGCACGACGACTACCTCCCCCGGAGTCCGCTCGTGGGCGAGGTCAGCCCGATGGCGCCGCCGGTCGAGTACGAGTACCGCGACGGCCGGCTGTTCGGTCGCGGCGTTTTCCACGCCGCCTACGAGGGGCCGCCGGGCTACGTCCACGGCGGATGGATCGCGCTCGCTTTCGACGAGATCCTCGGCATGGCCAACATCGCCGGCGGCCACCCGGGGATGACCGGCCGTGTGAGCGTCCGCTACCGGCGCCCGACCCCGTTGCACACCGAGTTGCACTTCGAGGCCCGGACGCAGCAAGTCGACGGACGCCGCCTCGTCACCCGCGGCACCCTCGAGGCCGACGGCGTCGTGACCGCCGAGGCCGAGGGCCTGTTCGTGGTGATCGACCCCGAACGCGCCCTCGAGTACTTCGGCGAGGACGCCTACGAGCGCAGGCGACTGGCAGATCCACTCCCGTAGGCTCGCCGCCATGACGCTGCCGGAGTCCGGGCTCTCGAAGGACGAGGTGCTGGCGCGCCTCACCGACATGCGCGCCGACGACAAGGACTGGCGCTCGGGGAAGGTCTTCGGCCTCGTGTTCCACGCCGGCGACGACGTCGAGGAGGTGGCCCGCGAGGCGAGCACCCTGTTCCTCTCCGAGAACGGGCTCAACCCGCTGGCGTTCCCGAGCATCGG
>JBQTGU010000160.1:0-3397 GCA_052390575.1 Actinomycetota bacterium
CCGTACCCGCTGCCGGGACGGACTAGTCCAGGTCGAAGGGTGCCGCCGTGGGGAGGTCGTCGCATGTCGGGAGGGTACGGAGCGACTCCCGAATCACCAATGGCCCAGCAGGGCGGTGACATGTGCATGATCACGGGTGTGAAGCGACGCGAACCGGACACATCGCACGCGTCGGGGACGGCCTGATGCGCGCGCACTCCCCCGGTCGGGACCGCGCGGAAAACGGGCAAAGGGAACCGAGTTCGGGGTGTTCGGGCTAGCGCGAACTAGCCCACTCGGAGGGTGCCGCGGGTCATTTCGCGGGCGCTGTCGTCAGGAGGGCGGGTTGAACAGCAGCTCATAGATGCCGACGCCGGTCAGGCCGCCGCTGACGAGGCGCATGGGCGCCTCCTGCACCGTCGTCGTGCCCGGCTGGAGGGGCAACGACGCGTGCGAGCGCTCGGCGGAGATCTCGAACCGGTCCCCGCCGGCGACCTCGAGCGCGAGCTCGTACCCCTCGGGGACGCGGCCCTCCCCTTCACGCGTGCGCCGATCGGCCCGCACGATCGGATGGGCTTCGCCGCCGTCGAGGACGTACCCGTTGACGCTGACACTGCCGGCGGCGTTCACGACGTGGAAGAGGTTGAACGCCCGCTCGGTGCCGAAGAGGCCGGTCACCCAGTGCCACTCGCGCACGCCGCTCCAGTCGCGCCAGCCCCACGAGTGGTCGCGCTGGCCGACGCCGTCGAACGCAATCCGGTTGCCATGGAGCACGACATCGCCGTGTAGGGTGCCGCTCTGCTCGTAGTGGCCCCACGCCACCGGCTTCGGGAGCGGCGCGGCGTTGTCGGCGTAGTCGAAGCACGGCCCGACCCCGTCGAACTCGAGGAACGCCTTGTCCTCGCCGTCGTCGAGCTTCAGGGTCCAGCGCCGGAGGGGCTCGAGCATCCGGTAGCCGACGCCCTCGATGGTGGTCGCGTCCCAGTCGGCGGTGGGCAGGTGGTCGAGCTCGCGGTAGTAGCCGTAGCCGGGCACGCCGTCGAGCCAGGCGATGAAGAGCGCGTTGGCGCCGGGCTGGTTGGGCAGTACCGCCATCCGGGTGAGGAAGCACACGCCCGACTCGAGGTCGAACCCGTTGAAGTAGAGCGAGTCGCTCCAGTGCGCGTCGGGATGCTCGACCGGGTGGCGCCGCTCGTCGACGTCGGTGACCGGCACTACCGCTTCTTCGCGGGCGCCTTCTTGGCCGGGGCGGCCTTGGCCGGGGCCGGGGCCGGCGGGTGGGCCTGGAGCCAGTAGTACCGGAAGATCCCCAGCGACGCGAGCGCGAGCCAGGCCAGCGTGAGCAGCTCCTGGAGGGCGGCCTTGCGGACGTCGGAGTCGTCGCCCGATCCGAACACTCCCGGCCCGGCCAGCTTGAAGACGTTGTACGAACCGAACCCGGCCGCGAACAGGAAGATCAGGATGGCCGTGAAGCACACCACGTAGATGTAGGCCCGGTCGGCCCGCCAGGCGGCGCTGCCGTCGAAGCCCCGCTCGCCCGAGTACTCGCGGCGACGGCGGTGGTGGAACCAGAGAACGGCCCCGGCGGCGAGCAGGACGAGCGCGCCCTGGACGACCCCGCGCAGCACGCGGTCGTTCTCGCTCACCTCACCGCCGGTGTCGAACTCGACGTCGTCGAAGTCCTCGAAGTCCTCGTCGTCGAAGTCGAACTCCTCGGACGATTCGTCGTCCTTGATCTTCTCGGTCAACGAGCTGACCACCGCAGTACTCGCGATGAGCGCGGTGAACAGCGCGACGAAGCTCACCGTGACGACGTAGAGGGTGAGCGTGCGCTTGCCGGTGGCGTCGATGTCGCGGCCGCCTGCCAGCACCAGCACGACCAGCGCGAGCAGGCCGAGGGGCAGGACGATCGCGAACGCGAGCAGGAAGGTGAACCCGTCGAAGAGGAACTCGCCGTCAGTCACAGCCATCGCCTCCGTCGTTGGACCGGTGGGTGGGCCGACCGGGTTGGGCCGACCGGCAATCTAATCGGGGATGGGAGAACGCCGACGGATGGTCACGCCTTCTGGAGCTTGACCATCTCCTTCTCGAGCTCGGCGACCGTCCAGCGGTCGCCTTTGTCGATGGTCTCGGTCATGGTCCAGGGCTGGAACAACCGCACCACGCCCCCCTGCACGAAGAACGTGGTCCCGGTGAAGGGGCAGCTCTCGGTGGCGAGGTAGGCGACCAGCGGGGAGACGTTCGCCGGGTCCCAGGTGTCGAACGCGCCCGGATCGTCTGGCGGCTTCACCGCGTCCTCCAGGCCCGGCGTCTGCTCCGTGAGCCGGGTGCGGGCGGCGGGGGCGATGGCGTTGGACCGGACGCCGTAGCGGGGGGTCAGCTCCATCGCGGCGATGTTGGAGAAAGCGGCGATCCCGGCCTTGGCCGCGCCGTAGTTGGCCTGGCCGGGGTTGCCGAGGAGGCCCGAGGTCGACGACGTGTTGATGATCGACGCCTTGACCTCCTTGCCCGCCTTGGTCTGCTCCCGCCAGTAGCCGGCTGCAAACCGGGTGGGGCAGAAGTGGCCTTTGAGGTGCACGTGGATCACCGCGTCCCACTCGTGCTCGGTCATGTTCACGAGCACGCGGTCACGCAGGATGCCGGCGTTGTTGACGAGCACGTGGAGGTCGCCGAAGGTCTCGATGGCCGTGTTGACGAGGCGCTGGGCGCCCTCCCAGTCGGCGACGTTGTCGACGTTGGCGACCGCCTCCCCGCCCATCTCCTTGATCTCGTCGACGACCTGTTGGGCGGGGGCGCGGTCGTCGCCGGTCCCGTCCATGTCACCGCCGAGGTCGTTCACCACGACCTTGGCGCCCTCGGAGGCGAAGAGGAGCGCGTGCTCGCGTCCCAGGCCGCGGCCGGCGCCGGTGATGATCGCGATTCGCCCGTCGAGCGCTCCCATGAGCGGACCTTCCTTCCTTGTCGCACTCGCTCGGCGGCCGGGATACCCGGCCGCCGCCCTCCGGGCCGCTCGCCGCTCCGCACGCAGCCGCGAGAACGCCGGTGGATGGCAGGAGCCCGGACCTTACAACTACAAGAACAACGTCACCTTTTCGCCCTTCTTCACCTGGGTCCCGGCATCGGGGTCCTGGGCCCGCACCTGCCCACCGGGCTGGTAGTCCTCGACGTCGGGGACGAGCCCGATGGCGCGCAAGGCTGCGCTGGCTTCCTCGACCCGAAGTCCCTCGAGATCGGGGACGTCGACGAGCTCGGGCCCCTTGCTGACGACGACGGTCACGGCGGAGTCACGCGCCGCCGACTGTCCGACCGCCGGCTCGGTGCGAATTACCTTGCCCGCCTCGACCTCGTCGCTGAACTCCTCCGCCATCGTTGCGCCGAGGCGCGCCTCGGCCAGCGCCGCGACAGCCTCGTCGTAGGT
>JBQTGU010000161.1:0-7977 GCA_052390575.1 Actinomycetota bacterium
GACCGAGCCCCGCGCCGCGGGCGGGCGTGGGCGGCGATCGGCGCCGACCACCGAGCGACCCAAGATCGGGGACACCCGCCCCGCCCCCAAGACCCCCGCATCGAAGAGCGACGAACCGGCCGAGGGCCGGCGGAGCTCGAGCCGGCGCCGCCGCCGCGGCGGTCGGGGCCGCGGTCGGGGCGGCCGCGGTGACGGCGCGTCGCCGGCCGAGGCCGTCCAGGCCGATCTCGGCGTCGGCGAAAGCGCCCGGGTCGAGCTCGACGATGAGGTGCTCGAGCGCCGCCGGGGTCAGACCCGCAAGGGTCGCCCCGCGGGCCGCTACATGATGTGCGTGCACGTGCACCCCGAGACCGGTGCGACCCACATCGCGGTGCTCGAGGGCCGCAACCTCGTCGAGCACACCGTCGGTTCGTCGACCACCGACGACGACACCTCGATCGACGGCAACATCTACCTCGGTCGCGTCCAGAACGTGTTGCCGGGGATGGAGGCGGCGTTCATCGACATCGGTACACCGAAGAACGGCGTGCTCTACCGCGGCGATGTCGCCTTCGACCCCAGCGACGTCGAGGAGAGCCATCCCCGTATCGAGCGGCTGCTCAAGAACGGGCAGTCGGTGATGGTGCAGGTGACGAAGAACCCCATCGGCGCCAAGGGCGCTCGCCTCACCCAGGAGGTGAGCCTGGCGGGGCGGTTCGTGGTGATGGTCCCCGGTCAGCCGGAGACCTACGGGATCTCCAAGCGCCTGCCCGACGACGAGCGCAAGCGGCTCCGGCGGGTGCTGGAGGACCTGCGCCCGCCCGACGCCGGGCTCATCGTCCGCACCGCCGCCGAGGGGGCGACCCCCGACGAGCTCGAACGCGACGTCGCCCGGCTCACGTCGCAGTGGGAGCAGATCTCGAAGCTGGCCGACAAGTCGAAGCCGGCCCGCCTGCTCTACAAGGAGCCGCCGATGGTGGTGCGGGTGATCCGCGAGGAGTTCACCCGGGAGTACCGAGGGGTGGTCATCGACGACCAGGCCCTGTACGAGGAGATCAAGGGCTACGTCGAGGCGATTGCGCCCGAGCTCGCCGAGCGGGTCGAGCACTACGACGAAGCGGAGGAGGGCCTGCCGCTCTACGAGCACTTCCACGTCCACGAGCAGCTCCTCAAGGCGCTCGACCGCAAGGTGTGGCTGCCTTCGGGAGGCTCGCTCGTGATCGAGCGGACCGAGGCGCTCACCGTGATCGACGTGAACACGGGGAAGAACGTCGGTCGGTCGAACCTCGAGGAGACCGTGTTCCGCAACAACCTCGAAGCCGCCGATGAGGTGGCCCGCCAGCTCCGGCTCCGGGACATCGGCGGGATCATCGTCATCGACTTCATCGACATGGAGATCAGGAAGAACCGTGAGGAGGTCATGCGGGCGTTCCGCGAGGCGCTGGCCCGCGACAAGACGCGCACGCAGGTCTTCGACATCTCCGAGCTCGGCATCGTCGAGATGACGCGCAAGCGGATCTCGGAGGGACTGGTCGAGACGTTCACCAGCACATGCCCGACCTGTAACGGCCGGGGCATCCTCCTCGACGAGAGTCAGCTCGAGGGCGTCAAGTAGAGTCGCCGTTCTCATGTACGCAGTCATCCGCACCGGCGGCAAGCAGTACCGGGTCGAGCAGGGGCAGCAGCTCGATGTCGAGCGTCTCGGCGCCGACCCGGGCAGCGACGTCGAGTTGAACCCGGTGCTCGTCGTGGACGGCGACCGGGTGCTGGCCACTCCCGACGAGCTCGGCGGGGCGAAGGTGAGCGCCCGGGTGGTCGATTCCGTGCGCGCCCCGAAGATCGTCGGGTTCACCTACAAGTCGAAGTCCAACCAGCGGAAGCGCTGGGGCCACCGCCAGCACCAGAGCCGGATCGAGATCACCGCGATCTCCGCCGGCGGCGCCGCCCGCAAGGCTCCGGCCGAGAAGAAGGCTCCCGCCGAGAAGACCCCGGCGCAGAAGGCGACCGCGAAGAAGATTCCCGCGAAGAAGACCACGGCCAAGAAGTCGCCGGCCAAGAAGGCGCCGGCGAAGAAATCGCCGGCCAAGAAGGGAACGAGCTGATGTCGAAGAAGAAGGGCGCCGCCTCCTCACGTAACGGCCGCGACTCCGCCGCCCAGCGGCTCGGAATCAAGATCCACAGCGGAACGGCGGTGACCGCGGGCACGATCCTCGTGCGCCAGCGGGGGACGCGCTTCCACCCCGGCGACAACGTCGGGAAAGGCGGAGACGACACCCTGTTCGCCACCACCGACGGCGTGGTGCAGTTCGGTCACCGCCGGGGCCGCCAGCTCGTCGACGTCGTTCCGAGCTCGGCCTAACCCCCGGCCGGTTGCGGCGTGCTCTCCTGGGACCCGCCCGGGCCCGGTGAGTGGAGCACGCTGACCGATCATTTCGAGGGCTCGCTGACGCCGTCGTATCGGGCCGTCTTCAAGGAGGGGTTCGAAGCCGGGACCGCGGCTGCCTATGCCCGGTACGGAGTGCTCGTCGACCACCTGGGCGCCGACTTCGTGCACGGCCATATGTATTTCCGGCCCATCCCGCTCGTGATGCCCGACCGGGTGACCAAACGCCCGCCGCCGAGGCCGATGGTCTGGCTGATGTGCCGGGTCCACCCGGCGTTCCGGCGGCGGAACCGGGCCGCACGCGCTGCGTTGGCCGAACGCCGCTGGCGCGACGACAACCGGCGTTGGTACGAGGAGCAGCGGCCGGCGTGGATCGAGCGCAACCGTGCGCTGCAGCGGGAAGATCCGGCCGCGTTCACCGGTCCCGAGCTCGCCGGACACCTCGAGCGTTGTCTGGAGAACTGGCGGGCCGGGTACGTGTTGCACTTCGAGCTGCACGGCCCCGACCTCGTCCCGTTGGGGCTGCTGCTGGCGCGGGGTGAGGAGTGGGGCCTGCCCACCGACCGGCTCCTGGACGCGCTCCAGGGCGCCTCGCCCTCGTCGACCGGTCACGCCCCCGAGCTCGACGAGCTCCGCAAGCTCGTCGCGGCATCGGGACGCAGGCCATCGTCTCTCGACGAAGTGCGGGCGGTCGGCCCGGTCGCGGCCGAGCTTCTCGACCGCTACCTCGCCGACCGCGGGTGGCGCATGACCACGGCCTACGACCTCGACGGCCGCGCCCTGGTCGAGCTGCCTGACCTGACGCTGGGGGCGATCCTCACCGCCCCGCCCGATCCGGCGAAGACGAAGGCGCGGGCCGACGCCTGTGCAGCGGCGTTGCGGGAACAGGTGCCCGAGGACGATCGCGCTGAGTTCGACCAGCTGCTCGAGGACGCCCGCCTCACCTACGGGCTGCGCGACGACAACGGTATGTACACCGCCGCCTGGCCGGTCGGATTGGTACGCAGAGCGATGCTCGAAGCGGGCGCGCGCCTGACCACCCGCGGGGCCCTGGCGGAACCGGACCACGTCGTCGAGCTCGAGATCGCCGCGGTCGCCGACGTCCTCCGGGGAGGCGCGGGTCCCTCGGCGGACGAGGCCGCGTCCCGAGCGGCCAAACGGCGGGCCGAGTCGGCGGGGCCCGCCCCGGCCACGCTCGGGCTGCCCGAGCCGCTGCCGCCGTTCAACGCGATCCCCCGACCGCTCCTGCTCGTGGGTCGGGCGATCCTGGCGACCCGCGACGCCATGCTGACGGGGCCAACCGATCGAGCGCTCGAAGGCACCGGCATCGGCGCCGCGCCCTACCAGGGCTGCGCTCGAGTCGCCCGCCAGGCCGAGGACGCGATCATGCGGATGGAACCCGGCGACGTCCTCGTGACCCCCACCACGACGCCGGCGTTCAACGCGGTGCTCGCGATCGCCGGCGGCCTCGTGGTCGAGGAGGGCGGCCTGGTCTCGCACGCCGCCGTCATGGCGCGGGAGCTCGGCATCCCCGCGGTCGTGGGTGTCGCCGGCGCGGTCGACGCCATCGGCGACGGCGCCACCGTGGAGGTGGACCCGTCCGCCGGCCGCGTCCGCGTGGTGAACGCAGCCGAATGACCGCGCGGTCCTCCGCGCCGTCCTCCCTATCCTTCTCGTATGGCGTCGGGGTTCGTCGACGAGGTGCAGGTGAACCTGCGGGGTGGCGACGGGGGCGCGGGCGCGATGTCGTTCCGCCGTGAGGCCCACGTTCCCCGGGGCGGTCCCGACGGTGGCGACGGGGGCGCCGGCGGCGACGTGATCGTCGAAGCTGATCGGAACACCGCGTCGCTGCTCGCATTCCGCGACCATCCCCACCGCCGGGCGAAGTCCGGCACCCACGGCTCGGGCAACAAGCGCCACGGCGCCACCGGCCCCGACCTCGTCGAGTCGGTCCCCGAGGGAACGGTGGTGAAGAGCCGCGAGGGCGAAGTGCTGGCCGACCTGGTCGCGCACGGCGACTGCTACGTCGCTGCCCGCGGCGGGCGCGGTGGGCGCGGCAACGCCCGCTTCCTCTCGAACGCCCGGCGGGCGCCGGGGTTCGCCGAGCAGGGGGAGTACGGCGAGGAGCGCTGGCTGCGCCTCGAGCTCAAGCTCATGGCCGATGCCGCGCTGGTCGGGTTCCCGAACGCGGGGAAGTCCACGCTCATCTCGGCGGTGAGCGCGGCGAAGCCCAAGATCGCCGACTACCCGTTCACGACCCTGGAGCCCCACCTCGGCGTCGTGCGGTTCCACGAGCACGAGTTCGTCCTCGCCGACATCCCCGGCGTCATCGAGGGGGCCGCCGACGGGCGCGGTCTCGGCCATCAGTTCCTGCGCCACGTCGAGCGCGCCCGGGTGCTGGTGGTCCTGCTCGACCTCGCGAGCGTGGAGGGCCGCTCCCCGGCGGAACAGGAGCGGGTGCTCCTCAGCGAGCTCGGCCGGTACCGCCCCGAGCTCCTCGAACGACCCCGCGTCATCGTCGGGACCAAGGCCGACGTGGCCACGGTCGAGTTCGGAGGCTCCCGGATCTCGGCGGTCACCCGTGACGGCCTCGACGCCTTCCTCGGCGGCCTCGCCACGATGGTCACGGATGCTCGCGAGGCGGAGCCCGTTCGCGAGCCGTTCGTCGTGCACCGCCCGCGCGAGCAGGGCTTCTCGGTGCAGCGCGACGACGACGGTGCCTGGCGGGTCCACGGTCAGGCGGCCGAGCGGGTCGTTGCCATGGCCGACCTCACCAACACCGAAGCCGTCGCCTACGTGCAGGAGCGGTTCCGCCGCATGGGCGTCGAGCGGGCCCTGGCCCGGGCGGGCGCCCGCGAGGGCGACACCGTGCGCATCGGCCCCATCGAGCTCGAGTACGTGGAGTCCTTCTCGTGAAGGCGGTCGTCAAGGTCGGGACGTCCTCGATCACGACCGACAACGGGGAGCTCGACGACGCCGCCGTGCTCAAGCTCTGCGGCGACGTCGCCGCCGCCCGGGTCGACGGCCACGAGGTCGTCATGGTGTGCTCGGGCGCGATCGCCGCCGGCCTACCGGCGCTCGGCCTGGACTCCCGCCCCGCCGACATCGGCATGCTCCAGGCCATCGCCGCCGTCGGCCAGCCCCGGCTCATGGAGCGGATCGGCGCCATCCTCTCCCAGCACGACCTCGTCGCCGGTCAGGTGCTGCTGACCCCGCACGACTTCGTCCAACGCTCGCAGTACCTGCACGCCCGCGAGACCTTCCGGCGCCTGCTCGACCTCGGCGTGGTGCCGGTCGTGAACGAGAACGACACCGTCGCCGACGACGAGATCCGCTACGGCGACAACGACCGCCTCGCCGCCCTCGTCTCGCACCTGGTCGCGGCGGACGTGCTCGTGCTGCTCACCGACACGCCCGGGCTCTTCACCGCCGACCCCCGTCTCGACACCGAGGCGTCCCTCATCGAGGAGATCGCCGAGGTCGATGCCGCGCTCGAGTCGGTGGCCGGGGGCTCGGGGACGGCGCGGGGCAGCGGCGGAATGGCGAGCAAGCTCGCCGCCGCCAAGATCGCGGCGTGGTCGGGCGTCCGGGCGGTCATCGCGGCCGCCGACGCTCCGAGTGTCGTCTCGGCCGCCCTCCGTGGCGACCCCGTGGGCACGTCGGTGCAGCCGCGTGCCCAGCGCCTCCCGAGCCGCAAGCTCTGGATCGCGTTCGCCCAGGGCGCCGCCGGCCGGGTGGTGGTCGACGCCGGGGCCCAGCGGGCGTTGTGCCAGGACGGCCGCTCGCTGCTCCCCGCCGGGGTGCGGGGGGTGGAGGGGAGCTTCGAGCCCGAGCAGGCAGTGGAGGTGGTCGACGAGGCCGGCCGCCCGTTCGCCAAGGGCCTGGTGCGATTCTCGGACGACGGGCTACGGAGCGTGGCCGGTCGGCGCACCCGGGATCTGCCCGAGGGGACGCCCCACGAGGTCATCCACCGCGATGACCTGGTCGTCTTGCCCTGACCGGTCGCGCCGTTCGCGAAGTTTCGCTTGCGCGTTCCTGTGGCGTCCGTCACACTACGCAGCCACAACCAGCGTCAACTGGTCCTCGTCGCCGGCCGACGGGGGGAGGGCCCTCCTCGGAGGGCCTCGATACGGCCGGCGAGGAGCGGGGGGCGCAGTGAGGTCGGGTGACCGCCTCGCAGGCACGACGGCTGCGATCGTCGATCAGCGCCGCCGGTGCCCGCGCGAACGCCCGGCCACACTGCCCCCCCGAGCTCGCGTCTGGGGCCGGTTTCCGATGCGAAACAACTAGACCGAGCGGTCAAGGGCGGCAGGTACACTCGCCCGGATGTCCGGTTCCGCCTCCGTCGTCGAGCTCGGCCGGCGGGCCCAGGCGGCTTCCCGGCGCCTCGCCACCGCGACGACCGAGGAGAAGAACGCCGCGCTGCGCACCGCCGGCGACCTCCTCCTCGAGCGGGCGCCCGAGGTGCTCGCCGCCAACGCCACCGACCTGGAAGCGGGCGAGCGCGCCGGCATGGACCCCGGGCCCCTCGACCGGCTCCGCCTCACCGACGCCCGCCTCGAGGGCATGGCCGAGGGCCTCCGCACGGTCGCGGGCCTGGCCGACCCCGTGGGCGAGGTGCTCGACGGCTGGGTGACCGCCGACGGGCTCGAGATCCGACGCCGGCGCGTCCCACTGGGCGTGATCGCGATCATCTACGAGAACCGCCCCAATGTCACCAGCGACGCCGCCGGCCTGTGCCTGAAGTCGGGCAACGCCGCGCTGCTGCGGGGCTCGAGCACCGCCCTGCACTCGAACGTCGCCGTCGCCGACGAGCTGCGCCAGGCGCTCGGCAAGGTCGGCCTGCCCGACGACGGCGTGATCCTGGTCGAAGACGTGGCCCACGAGACCGCGGTCGAGGTCATGCAGCTCACCGACTACGTCGACTGCCTCATCCCCCGGGGTGGGCCCGCGCTCATCCAGTCGATCCTCGACAACGCCAAGGTCCCGGTCGTGATCGACGGCGACGGCAACTGCCACGTCTACGTCGATGCCCACGCCGACCTCGAGCAGGCGCTCGACATCGTGCTCAACGCCAAGACCCAGCGCACCAGCGTGTGTAACGCGGCCGAGTCGCTGGTCGTGCACGAGGCCGTCGCCGACGAGTTCCTCCCCCGGGTGTGCAAGGAGCTGGCCGACCGCGACGTGGAGCTACTCGGCGACAAGGGCGCCCGCCGGCGCTGGCCCGCGATGGGTGCGGCGACCGACGACGACTTCGGCGCCGAGTTCCTCGCGCTCAAGCTGAGCGTCGCGGTCGTGACCGACCTCGACGCCGCCATCGGGCACGTCAACCGGTTCGGGACCGGCCACACCGAAGCCATCCTCACCCGCGACCTCGAGTCGTCGGAGCGGTTCACCCGCGAGGTCGACGCCGCCGTCGTGATCGTGAACGCGTCGACCCGCTTCACCGACGGCGAGCGCTTCGGCTTCGGGGCGGAGATCGGCATCTCGACCCAGAAGCTCCACGCCCGCGGTCCGATGGGGCTGCGCGAGCTCACGACCTACAAGTACGTCGTCCACGGCGACGGCCAGACGGTCACCTAGCCGTCATGGGTGACCGCTTCGGGTCGGTCGAG
>JBQTGU010000162.1:0-11197 GCA_052390575.1 Actinomycetota bacterium
CCTCGATCTCGTCGATGACCTCGCTGTACTGGTCGAGGACCTTGTCGACCTTCTTCTCGAGCGAGGACGGCCCCTCGAGCGCATCGATGTCGTCGATCGCCTGCCGGAAGACCGGGACGGCCTCGAGGATGGCTGCTTCGAACGCCGCCGGATCGATGTCCTCCTCCGACTCGACCCCCTCGAACGCCTCCTCGAAGATCGCGTCGATCTCGTCCCCGGCGTCTTCGCAGACCTGGTTGGCCTCGGCGAGGTACTCCTTCTTGCTCAGCTCGCCCGCGGCGGCGACCCCGGCGAAGGCGGCAGTCGCCAGCCCGAGGGTCAGCAGGGCGGTGGTGGCGAGCGTGCGAGCGCGGCGCATGGAGTTGCTCCCGGGTCTAGGGATGCGGAAGGAGCGACCCTACCCGCCGGTACGCGCCGGTCAAGGCTTCTCTCGGTGCATGCGTTCGAGCTCGGCCCAGACCTCGTCGACCTGGCGGGCGAGGTCGCCGCGGTCGCCGGAGTTGTCGACCACGAAGGTGGCGACGGCGCGGCGGTCGTCGTCACTGGCCTGGGCGGCCATGCGCCGCTCGGCATCCGCTCGCGGCACACCGCGGGCCTCCAGCCGGGCGAGCCGGACGGCGCGAGGCGCTTCGACCACGATCACCGCCTCGTACGGCCGCTCGCGGGCCTTGGTCGACTCCACCAGCAGCGGCACGTCGAGCACGACGACCTTGTCGGGCGGGCACTCCGTCACCCGGCGGGTGAACTCGGTGTTGATCGCGGGGTGGGTGATGCCCTCGAGGTCCCGGCGGGACTGGTCGTCGGCGAACGCCACTCGCTCCAGCGCGGCACGGTCGAGGCAGCCGTCGGGAGCGACGACCTCGGGCCCGAACCGCTCGACGATGGCATCGAAGGCGGGCTGGCCCGGCTCCACGACCGCCCGGGCGACCTCGTCGGCGTCGACGACGACCGCGCCCTTGTTCGTGAGCAGCTCGGCGACCGTCGACTTCCCGGCGCCGATCCCGCCGGTCAGCCCGACGAGCAGCAATTACGCGTCGGGGAGGTCGGGTTCGGCCTCGGGCGCGGGCTCGCCCTCAGGCTCGGGGGAGGCGATCGGCTCGGGCTGGGGCGGCGCGTCCTCGACCTCGGGCGCGGCCGCGACCTCGGGCGGAGCGACGGCCGCGTCCGCTACCGCGCTGCCGGCGATGATCTCCTCGTCGGTCGTCGGCGCGATCCCGGGCGCGATCCCGGGCGCGATCCCGGGCGCGGTCCCGGGCGCGATCCCGGGCGCGGGTGGGGCGGCGGCGCCTTCGGTGTAGTCGGGGCCGATGTAGTTGCCTTGGTCGTCGTAGGCGTGCTCGCCGAACTGCTCCTGGTACTCGGCCGCGACCACTCCGCCCTCGGCCGCCTGCTTGATCGACAGCGAGATGCGACGGCGGTCGAGGTCGATGTCGATGATCTTCACCCACAGCTCCTCGCCCGGCGTGACGACCTGCTCGGGCGCCTCGACGTGGTGCGCCGCCATCTCGGAGATATGGACGAGCCCCTCGATGCCGTCGCCCACCTGCACGAAGGCGCCGAAGGGCACGAGCTTGGTGACCCGTCCGTAGACGAGCTCGCCGACCTCGTGCGAGTTGGCGAACTCCTGCCACGGGTCTTGCTGGGTCGCCTTGAGCGAGAGCGAGATGCGCTCGCGGCTCAGGTCGACGTCGAGGACCTGGACCTCGACCTCGTCGCCCACCTGGACCACCGAGCTGGGGTGGTCGACGTGCTTCCAGCTCAGCTCGGACACGTGGACGAGCCCGTCCATCCCGCCGAGGTCGACGAAGGCGCCGAAGTTGACCACCGAGGAGACCACGCCCTTGCGGATCTCGCCGGGCTTGAGGTTGGTGAGGAACTCGTCGCGCTGCTCCCGCTGGGTCTCCTCGAGGTAGGCGCGACGCGAGAGGACGACGTTGTTGCGGTTCTTGTCGAGCTCGATGATCTTGCACTCCAGCGTGCGGCCGACGAAGGGATGGAGGTCGCGCACCCGGCGGAGGTCGACGAGCGAGGCGGGAAGGAAGCCCCGCAGCCCGATGTCGAGGATGAGGCCGCCCTTGACCACCTCGATCACGGGTCCCTCGACGACGCCTTCCTTCTCCTTGATCTCCTCGATGGTGCCCCAGGCTCGCTCGTACTGGGCCCGCTTCTTCGAGAGGATCAGCCGGCCGTCCTTGTCCTCCTTCTGGAGGACGAGGGCCTCGAGCTCCTGGTCGAGCTGGACGACCTCGCTCGGGTCGATGTCGTTACGGATGGAGAGCTCACGCGACGGGATGACGCCTTCGGACTTGTAGCCGATGTCGAGGAGGACCTCGTCACTGTCGATCTTGACGACTTTGCCCTTGACGATGTCGCCGTCGTCGAACGCGACGATGGTCTCGTCGACCGCATCGGAGAACGACTGGCTGCCGAGGTCGTCGAGGACGACGGTGCCGTCCTGGGTGCCGCTGTCGTCGCTCGGGACGGAGGCACTCGGGGCTGCCGTCGCGGTTCCACTCGACTCGGGGGCGTCGGCGCTGTCGACCGCCTCCGCCGCTTCCTGCTCGGACAACTGATTGACTCCTCGGGGACCTGACCTCGACCTCGCGCGCACCTCGCGCGTGGGCCGGTCAACCAGCGTACAGGCCGAATGGCGGCGCGTGGTAGTAGAGGGACGACCGAGCTCACGAGAGGGAGTACGCCGATGCCGCTAGAGGGCGAATACGAACCGAGCCCGTGGGACTGGGTGGCCGACCAGGTCCGCCAATACGAGACGAGCGGAGGCCGCGAAGGCGGAACGTTGGAGGGTCAACCATGCGTGATCCTCACTACTCGGGGCCGCCGCACCGGCAAGCTGCGCAAGTCGGCCCTGATGCGAGTCGAGCACGACGGCACGTACGCGGTCGTGGCGTCGCTGGGGGGAGCGCCCCAGCACCCGGTTTGGTACCTCAACCTCATCGCCGACCCTGAGGTCACGCTCCAGGATGGTGACGAGGTCGGCGACCGCCGCGCCCGCGTCGTCGCCGATGACGAGAAGCGGGAGTGGTGGGCGCGAGCCGCTGAGGTCTGGCCTCCCTACGACGAGTACCAGACAAGGACCGACCGGGAGATCCCGGTGGTCGTGCTCGAGCGCTAATCAGCGAGGCGACGACCGAGGAGGAGCAGCTCGGGCTGGTCGAGGTCGGGGGGTGCGACCTGGTAGCGCCCCGGGGTCACCCCGTGGACGGAGTCGACGCGCAGACCGGCGGCCTCACCGAGCAGCGCGAGCTCGCGGGCGGTGAAACAGGTGGTCCAGGCGTCGAAGTCCCGCTCCTTGCCCGCGTCGTCACGGACAGCTGCGACCTCGTGGAGTACGCCCGTCACCGGATCGAAGTCCTCGCCGTCCTCGAGGCCGCGCACCGCGAAGTAGGAGGAGAAGGCGGTGATCGCCACTCCCCCTTCGGGGCGGACCGCGCGGACGATCCGCTCGATCACGGCGGCGTCGTCGGCCCCGCCGAGCAGACCGAACCCGCCCTGGCACAGGCAGATGACGGCGTCGAACTCGCTCTCGTAGGCGAGGTCGCGCACGTCGAGCACCTCGAACGAGGCCGGCAGGTCCTCGGCAATGGCGGCCTCGCGAGCGAGGGCCACGAAGTCGGGTGAGAGGTCGACGCCCACCACCTCCATCCCCCGCCGGGCGAGCGCCAGCGCGTGTCGCCCCGGGCCGCAGCCGACGTCGAGCACCCGCTGACCCGGCTCGAGGCCGAGCGCATCGACCAGGAACTCGACCTCCTGCTCGGTGCCCTTGGTGAACGCGTTGCGCAGGTAAGCGGGCCCGAGAAACCGGGCGATCGGGTTGAACCAGTCGCGCGCCGGCAGTTCGGGCTTCGACGTCACGGCGACCGTCCGTGCTCGAGGACCCCCTGGAGATGAGCCTCGACCGAGTCCGGGTTCGCCGGGTCGCTCACGCATCCGACGTACCCGTCGGGGCGCACCAGGACGATGGCATCGCGGCCGTAGCGGGCTGCTGACGCCTCGTCGTCGAGCGAGAGGTTGGCCACCGACTCGCCGAACCCGTCCCGCCGGGGATACCGGCCGTCCGGCGTCACCGCGGGACCGTGAACAGCCGTAAACCGCTCGGGGGAACGGTGCCGGTGGCCGGGCACGGCGGGCGCGTGGTCTCCGGGGCGAACCAACCCGCGCCGACGGCGCCGAGTCCCCCCGACGATCGGGCTGTCGCGGTAGGCGATCGTCACCTCGCTGACGCGCCGGGCCATCACGCGACGAAACGGCGTGTGGCCGAGTACGACGGAAACGAGGAGCCGGCGGGCGTGCCGCGCCACGGGATTGGTCACGGTCGCGACGTTCGTCATCAAGCTCGTCTCCTTGACCACGGCGGCCGCGACCGGGTGTCGCTCCGCCTGGTAGCTGTCGAGAAGCGCCTCCGAGGCCGCACCCCGGCAGACGAGCGCCAGCTTCCAGCCGAGGTTGTGTGCGTCCTGCATTCCCGTGTTCATCCCCTGACCACCGGCAGGGCTGTGGATGTGGGCGGCGTCGCCCGCGAGCATCACGTGCCCGATTCGGTACTGCGGCACCTGGCCGTGGTGAACCTCGAAGTAGGTGAGCCAGCGGGGGTTACTCAGTCGCACGTCGCCGGTCATGCGCTGCGTCGCCAACTCCTGCACCTGTTCGAGGGTCGGCTGCGCGCCCGCCGGCGGCGCGTCAACGACCTGCGCGACCAGGCGGCACCGACGACCCGGGAGTGGAAAGCACGCGAACACGCCGCCGTCGCCGAGGAACATCTGCAGCGCTCGCCGGTCGAGGTCGTGGTCGATGTCGACGTCGGCGAGGATGAAATACGCCCCCCGGAACCCGCCCTCCAGGCTCGTGCCGGCGAGCTCGCGCACGGTGCTGTGGCCGCCGTCGCACCCGACCACCCACGCGAACTCGTCCTGCTCCGTCCGTCCGTCGGCATGGCGCAGTCCGACGCGCACGCTGTCGTCCAGCTGGGTGAGCGCGGTGCACTCGACGCCGCGCTCGATCCGGCCGCCGAGGTCGCGGAGGGTGTCAGTGAGGATGCCCTCGGTCCGGTCCTGGGCGATGCACAGGACATAGGGGTGGTCGCTCTCGACCCGGGACAGGTCGATCTCGGCCAGCTGTCGTCGCCCGGCGTACATGCGTGCGCTCGGAACGGCGACGCCGGCTTCGAGGAACTGGTCGACGATGCCCATGGCGTCGAGCATCTCGAGGCTGCGGGCGTGCACCGCGACGGCCTTGGACAGCAGGTTGGGCTCGGGCAGGCGATCGACGAGACGGAACCGCACACCCGCCCGGGCCAGCTCACACGCCAGCACGAGCCCGACCGGACCCGCGCCCACGATCAGGACGGAGGCGTCGGCGGGCACTCCCCTACTTGGCCTCGGCCCAGTTGGGGCCGAAGCCGAGGTCGACCTCGAGCGGGACCTTCAGCTCGCAGACCGACTCCATGACCTCGCGCACCATCCTCTCGACCTGCTCGCGCTCCTCGAGCGGCACCTCGAGGACGAGCTCGTCGTGCACCGTGAGGATCATCCTCGAACGCAGGCCGGCGCCCTCGAGGGCGCGGTCCAGCTCGATCATGGCGAGCTTGAAGATGTCGGCCGCCGACCCCTGCACCGGCGCGTTCTGGGCCATGCGCTCGCCCATCTGGCGGATACGGAAGTTGTCGGACGAGAGCTCGGTGATCTGGCGGCGCCGGCCGAAGATCGTGGTCGTGTAGCCACGCTGCTTGGCCTCCCGCACGGTCTCGTCCATGAACACCTTCACGTTGGGGAAGCTCTCGAAGTAGCTGTCGAGGATCTCCTTGGCCTGCTCGGTCGGGATGTCGAGGCGCTGCCCGAGCCCGTACGCCTCCATCCCGTAGGCGAGCCCGAAGTTCACGACCTTGGCGAACCGGCGCTGGAACTCGTCGACGTCAGACTCCTCGACCCCGAACACCCGGGCCGCGGTCGTCGTGTGGATGTCGGCCCGGCGCGAGAACGCGTCGACGAGCCCGGGATCGTCGGTCAGGTGCGCGAGCACCCGCAGCTCGATCTGCGAGTAGTCGGCGGTCAGCAGCCCACAGCCGTCGTCGGCGACGAACGCCCGGCGCATCTCCCGCCCGTCGGCGGTGCGCACCGGCACGTTCTGAAGGTTGGGGGCCTCGCTCGAGATCCGCCCGGTGGTGGTGTCGGTCTGCTTGAACGTGGCGTGGATCCGGCCGTCGTCGCCGATCAGGGGCGGGAGCGCGTCGGCGTACGTGCTGCGGAGCTTCTCGACCTCTCGATACCGGAGCAGGTCCTCGACGATCGGGTGCTCGGACGCCATCTTCTGGAGGGAGTCGGCGTCGGTCGACGGGCCCGTCTTCGTCTTCTTGACCGGGACGAGGCCGAGCTTCTCGAACAGGATCCGCCGCAGCTGCGGAGTCGAGTTGACGTTGAACTCCTCGCCCGCGTGCGCGTGGATGCGCGTGATCAGGTCCTCGCAGCTCTGGCTCAACTCGTGGCGCAGCTCGTCGAGGAAGCGACGGTCGATCCGGACCCCCGCGTCCTCCATGCGCGCCAGCACCCGCACCAGCGGGCGCTCGAACCGTTCGTAGAGATCGGTGAGCTCGCGCGCTTCGAGCGCCTCGGCCAGCACGCCCGCCAACCGTCGGACCGCGAGCGCCCGGCGCCCGGTGTCCTCGGCGCCGGAATCGCCGTCGAGGTCGAGCGTGTCCTGCTCGGGAGCATCGGGTGATTGGACCTCGACCGAGAGGTAGCGCAACGCGAGGTCGTCGAGTCGGTAGTTCCCCTCCGCCGGGTCGAGCAGGTACGCCATGACCGCGGTGTCCCGGTCGAGCGAGCGCACGTCGACGGGAAGCCCGTGCATCAGGTCCTTGGCCCGGTGCGCGATCAGCGGCGGCCCGTCGCGCCCGAGCAGCTCCGCCAGCGCCTCCCGGACCGACGGGTCCGGGAGCAGGCCGCCGTCGACGTAGGCGGCCCCGTCGTCACGGTCGGCGACCGCCAGCCCGAGCAGGTCGCTCCGTCCGGGGACGGCCGCCCAGCGCGGCTCGAGTGCGTAGCGCTCACCGGCGGCGCCGACCGCCTTGAGGCGTTGCACGGCCGCGTCGGCGTCGCGGAGCACGCTGACGTCGGCCTCGAGCGCGTCGGCGACCGTCTCCTCTGCCGCCGACTCCCCCACCGCTTCGAACAGCCGCGGCAGCAGGGTGCGGAACTCGAGCTGGTCGAACAGGACCCGCACCTGCTCGCGGTCCCAGCCCCCCTGCTGCAACTCGTCGACTTTGATGTCGAGGTCGAGGTCGCGGCGCAGCACCGACATCGCGCGGTTCTTGAGCACGCGGTCGCGCATCTCGCCCAGGTTCTGTCGTTGCTTGGGTGGGAGCTCGTCGAGGTGCTCGAAGATCCCCTCGAGCTTGCCGTACGTCGAGATGAGCTTCGATGCGGTCTTCTCGCCGATGCCGGGGACCCCCGGGAGGTTGTCGCTCGTGTCCCCCCGTAGGGCGGCGTACTCCGGGTACTGCGCGGGGGTGACCCCGCAGCGTTCGAAGATGCCGGCCTCGTCGTAGAGCACGTAGTCGGACACACCCCGGCGGTTGTAGAGCACCTTGATGTGCGGGTCTTCGACGAGCTGGTACGTGTCGCGGTCGCCGGTCACGACGATGACGTCGAGCCCGTCGGCGGCGGCGCGGGTGGCCAGGGTGGCGATCACGTCGTCGGCTTCGACCCCCTCCACCTCCAGCACGTCGATCTTGAGCGCGTCGAGCACCTCTCGGATGAGCGGGAGCTGCGAGGCGAAGACATCGGGGGTCTCCTTCCTTCCCGCCTTGTAGTCGGGGTCCATCTCGTCCCGGAAAGTCGGCGCGCCGGTGTCGAACGCCACCGCGATGTGGTCGGGCTGCTCGTCGCCGAGCACCTTCACGAGCATCGCGGTGAACCCGTAGACCGCGTTGGTGACGGTCCCGGCGCGGGTGCTCAGGTCGGTGGGCAGGGCGTAGAAGGCCCGGTACGCGATGGAGTGGCCGTCGAGGAGGAGCAGCTTCGGCATCTCGGCCGATCGTAGGCCGGGCAGCAGAGCGCCCGGCCGGACCTTGCCCGGCCGGGCGTCTGGGCTGCGCTTGTAGTCGGATCAGTCGAAGAACGCGGCGTCCATGACTTCCCACATGTTCGGGAAGAAGGTGAAGCCCAGGCCCAGACCCACCAGCCCGATGGCGCCACCCGCCCGACGACCGATGGTGCCGCCGGCGAACGCGGCCAGGACGAAGCACACCACCCCCACCAGCAGGAAGATCGCGGTGAGCTCGTCGTTCCTGGCAAACACTCCTGCGAGCATTGATCCCTCCCTCTCTGGTGCCGGCGATAGCGGCACTGGCATTGTGCATCTACCCCCGCGCGAACGCGCGGCAAACGGAGGGACGCATGGAAGTCGGGTTGGGCTTCGCCGGGACGGGGGCGATCATCCTCGCCGCCGCCGGCCTCCTCTTCCTTCGCGCGCGGCGCATCGAGCGCGAATCGGTCACTGCGCCCGGAGAGGTGGTCGCCCTTGCCGAGTCGACCTCGGGCGAGGGACGGATCAGCTACGCGCCGGTCGTGCAGTTCACGACGGCAGCGGGCCGGACCATCAAGTTCACCGACCGCCTGGGGACCAACCCGCCGTCGAACAAGGTCGGCGACAAGGTCACGGTCAGCTACGACCCCGACGATCCCGAGGGCGCCCGCATCGCCGGCAGCTGGTTGTTCCTGCCAATGCTGATCGCGGTCATCGGCGCGGCCTTCCTGGCGGGCGGTCTGATCGTCGTGCTCGTGGCAGCTCGCGGGTAGCATCGGCGGAAGTGATTTTTCTCATCGGGTTGGGCGCGCTGCTGTCCCTCATCTCCCTCTTCTGGGTTTGGAGAGTCCGCCGCTTCCTCGCGACCGCGGTCGACGTCGAGGGCACCGTGCTCGGGCACGAGTCGAGGATGTCGACGTCGTCGAGTGGCGGGCACTCGACCAGCTACCACCCCGTCGTGCAGTTCGCGACCTCGGAGGGAAGATCCATGCAGTTCACCGACAACGTCGGCGGGAGCCCGCCCTCCCACGAAGTCGGCGAGACAGTGCCGGTGAAGTACGACCCTGGCGACCCGGCGGATGCCCGCATCTCGACCGGGTTCCGCCTGTGGTTCGGCCCCGGCCTGGTCGGGCTCCTCGCCGTGGGCTTTCTCGTCGCGGGTGTGATCGTCCTCGTCGTCGCTTCCTAGCGGCGAGACGATCGGTCAGGGGACGACGTCGCCGTCGATCACCTGTTGCGCGACCTCGTGCACCTTCACCCGGTTGCTCATCGCCCGCTGCTGGAGGAAGCGCCACGCCTCCTGTTCCCCGAGCCCGTGCTCGTCCATCAGCCGGCCCTTGGCGCGGTCGATGACCTTGCGGGCCTCGAGCCGCTCGGCGAGATCACCCGCATCCCGCTCGAGCGCGGTGAGCTCGGCGTGGCGGCTCAACGCCACCTCGATCGCGGGGATGAGGTCGCTCTTCTGGAACGGCTTGACGAGGTAGGCGTAGGCGCCGGCCTCGGTGGCCTGCTCGATCAGGTCACGTTGCGAGAACGCGGTGAGGATCACTACTGCGGCGAGGCGCTCGCCCGAGATGTGACGGGCGGCGGACAGGCCGTCGGTGCCCGGCATCTTGATGTCGAGGATGACGAGGTCGGGCTGGAGCTGGCGCACGAGGTCGATGGCTTCGTCGCCGCGGCCGGTTTCGCCCACGACCTCGTAGCCCTCCTCCTCGAGGAGCTCCTTGAGGTCGAGGCGGATGATCGCTTCGTCCTCGGCGATGACGACGCGGGTCGGGTCGGGCACGAGCGCCGGCTCCGATCGGTTCAGTGAGCGGAGAGGTCGGTCGACATGCGGTCGAGCAGCGCATCCTGCTCGCGCACCAACTCGGCGACCGACCGCGTGAGCGCGTCGCGGTGGCGCGTGAGCGCGTCGGCGTGGCGACGAGCGTCCCTCGCCTCGACGTCGCCCAGCGGCGTTTCGGCCACGAGTGCGCGCAGGCGGGCGTCGTCGGCCTCGTCCTCGAGGAAGGCCAGTTGCTCCTCGGTGACGCCCAGCTCGGCCCGGAGCCGCTTGAGGCGCTCGCTGACGTCGACGAGCCGCCGCTGCAGGATCGACTGGGGCATGGGACGAACAGTCTAAGGCGGCGACCGAGGCGACCAGCGGGAGCGAGGTTGCTCGCACGAGCGGCGAGCGGCCCGAAGGGCGGCGGCGGGGGCTCCCCCCCGCCGTGCGAGCGCGTCCAGCATGGAGGCCGGTGAGCACGCCGCACGCCATCTTCACGCCCGACCACGACGAGCTGCGCTCGGCCGTCCGTCGCTTCGTGGAGAAGGAGCTCGTGCCCAACGTCGACGAGTGGGAGGAAGCCGGCTACTTCCCCGACTGGGTGTTCGAGCGCTGCGGGGAGCTCGGCTTCCTCGGGCTCCACTACCCCGAGCGCTGGGGTGGCGCCGGCGGCGACCTCGCGGCCGAGATCGTGTTCGTCGAGGAGCTGGCGCGCTGCGGCGCGGCCGCGATCGCGATGGCGGTGTCGGTGCAGACGGACATGGCGACGCCGGCGCTGGCCGAGTTCGGCACCGACGACCAGCTCGAGCGCTACCTGCGACCGGCCATCGCGGGCAAGAAGATCGCCGCCATCGCGATCACCGAACCCGACGCCGGATCGGATGTCGCTGCCATCACCACCCGCGGGATCCGCGACGGCGACACCTGGATCGTCAACGGGCGCAAGATGTTCATCACCAACGGCGCCCGAGCCCACTTCCTCACCTGCGTCGTGCAGACCGAACCGGGCTCGGGTCACAGGGGCATCTCGCTGTTCATCGTCGACACCGACCTGCCGGGGGTTTCGGTCTCGCGCAAGCTCGAGAAGCTCGGCATGCGCTCGAGCGATACCGCCGAGATCGGGCTCGACGACGTGCCGGTGCCGCACGCGAACCTGATCGGCCTCGAGCCCGGCCAGGGCTTCGCCCAGCTGATGTGGCAGCTCCAGTACGAGCGCATGGCCAGCGCGGCCGCGTGCATCGGGCACGCCGAGCGGGTCCTCGAGGACACGATCGCGTTCGCCCGGGAGCGCCGCGCCTTCGGCAAGCCCATCGCCGAGCACCAGGTGCTCGCGCACATGCTCGCCGACGCCGCCACCGAGCTCGAGGCCGGCCGGGCGCTCGTCTACAGCAC
>JBQTGU010000163.1:0-6548 GCA_052390575.1 Actinomycetota bacterium
GACCAGCCCGAGGTCAGCGGCACGGTCGGCGTCGTCGGACACTGCTTCGGCGGCCTGATGACCTACCTCGTCGCCTGCGCCGCCGACCCCGATTGCGCGGTGTCGTACTACGGCGTCGGCATCGACCAGGGGCTCGACCAGGCGTTCAAGCTCCACTGTCCGGCGCTGTTCCATTTCGGGACCGACGACGCCTTCGTGCCGCTCGACACGGTCACCAAGCTGGGTGAGACCCTCGGCGCCAAGCCCAACGTGGAGTTCGAGACCTACGACGGTGCCGGCCACGCCTTCGACAACCCCCACGCGCCCTGGCACGACGCCGATGCCGCCGCCCTGGCGTGGGACCGCACGAAGGCGTTCCTAGGCGAGCACCTGCAAGGCTGAACCTCAGTCGCCGCAGCGTTCGATCCAGAAATACGTTTCGCCGCTCGGCACCGTGACTGCGGTGACGTCGACGTTCCCGAACCCGCTGTCGCCCAGACCGACCACCTGCACCATCTCGAGCTCGTGCTGGTCCAATTCGTGGCGTTCGAGTTCGAGTCCGCGCGGGAAGCCCTGGTCGAACTGCTCTGCGTAGCGCGTCAGGACCTTGTGCGGATCCGCTGTTACCCGGAGGATGGCGTCGAAGCCGGGTTGCGCGTCGCAATGGAGAGGAGATGGCGGTGCCAACAACTCGCTGCCGGCTTCCACCTCGATGGTGTGGAGATCCCAGCTCGGTTGTAGGTGGGGAGCGATTGGTTCACCCGACTCTGGAAGCTCTGGAGGGTTTGGGCGCGGGCCGAAGCGCACATCGATCGGCAGCTCGGGCGCAGGCATGATCGGGGTGGAGGGGATCGCCGCGGGGTCTCCCCAACTGGAGTAGCGCAACACGAGGTGGGAGGCGAACGGCTCGTCCCCGTCCGCATCAGAGTGCGCGAGCCTCACGTCGAGGCTGCGGCCCGCGGGGGAGTTCCAGGGACCGGCTTCGGCTCCCAGTGAGCAGTCGACGTAGTCAAGCTCCGAGCGATAACAGGCCGACGCCGACGTGTGGACGGAAAGCCCGGCCTTTGCTGCCTGGGCGGCGTAGTCGCTCAGCGCGTCCCCTGGGTCGCCCTCGACCAGAAGGAAAGCGATCCAGGTCTTCGGCTGCCGAGGATCGTGGCGCGGGGGCAGCGGGAAGCGCGTCCCCAATAGGACGGTTCCCGCCGCAACCGTGAACCCGTCGCCGATCTCGGTGCCGGGGCCGAAGACGCCGGTGGGCTGACGGTGCTCGCGGCTCCGAACGACGGCGATCGTGATTGCCGTTGCTAGCACCCCTACTGCGACCGCGAGCACGACGACGCGACGCACCCTGTCAGTAGACCGCGAATCCCTTCGGAAGTGCGCGCGGGCTAGCGCGTTTGGCCGAAGCGGTAGCCGACCGACCGCACCGTCTGGATCAGCGGCGCGTGCTCCTCGCCCAGCTTCGCCCGCAGCCGGCGCACGTGGACGTCGACCGTGCGGGCACCGCCGTAGTACTCGTAGCCCCACACCCGCGACAGCAGTTGCTCGCGGGTGAAGACCTTGCCCGGGTGCGTGGTCAGGAACTTCAGCAGCTCGTACTCCATGTACGTGAGGTCGAGCGGCCGGTCGCCGATCGCGGCCTGGTAGGTCTCGACGTTGAGCGCGAGGTCGCCGTACTCGACGACCGACGCCGACGTCGACCGCCCCGCCCGCCAGTGGAGGTGCCGCAGCCGCGCCTCGAGCTCCCGGGAATGGAACGGCGAGAGGCAGAAGTCGTCGAAGAGGTCCTCGCGCAGCTCGAGGTCGCCGAGCTGCGCACCCGACACGAGCAGCAGGATCGGCTCGAGCGGCGCGTCGCGCTTGCGCAGCGAGCGGCAGATGCCGAACGCGCCCTCGGGATCGTCGTCGCCGCACACGACCGCGCCGCCCCAACCGCCCGACGGCTCGTCCTGGGTAGCCACCGACGCGTTCGCCACCGCCTTCCACCGGTAGCCGGCGAGGTCGAGCGTCTGGGCCAGCAGCGGCGGTGGCGGATCCGGGTAGACGAGGATCGGTTCGGTCACGTCGTCCCCGCCCGGACTCATCAGAGACTCCCCAGGTAGCGGTCGAGCTCCCACGGCGTCACCTGGGCCTTGTACTCGACCCACTCCCGGCGCTTGTTGCGGATGAAGTGCTCGAAGACGTGCTCGCCCAGCGCCTCCGCCACCAGCTCGGAGCGCTCCAGCACGTCGACCGCGTCGGCCAGCGAGCTCGGCAGCGCTCCGATGCCCTCGGCGGCGCGCTCCTCGGGTGTCATCTCGAAGATGTTGTTGGTCGCCTCGGGCGGCAGCTCGTAGCCCTCCTCGACGCCCTTCAGCCCCGCTGCCAGCATCACGCTGAACGCGAGGTACGGGTTGCAGGCGGGGTCGGGGGAGCGGAACTCGATCCGGGTCGACGACTCCTTCCCCTTCTTGGCGATCGGCACCCGCACCAGCGCGCTCCGGTTGTTCCGGGCCCAGCACACGTACACCGGCGCCTCGTACCCGACGATCGGCGCGGGCCCGCCCGGTACCTGCGCCATCCCGAGGCGCTTGTACGAGTTGACCCACTGGTTGGTGACCGCGGTGATCTCGGGCGCGTGCCGCAGCAGCCCTGCGATGAAGCACTTGCCCACCTTCGAGAGCCCGTGCTCGTCACCGGGGTCATGGAACGCGTTCACGTCGCCCTCGAACAGCGACATGTGGGTGTGCATCCCGGAGCCGAACGCGTCGGCGATGGGCTTGGGCATGAACGTGGCGTACACGCCGAGGTCCTGGGCGACCTCCTTCACCACCAGCCGGAACGTCATGACGTTGTCGGCCATGGTGAGCGCGTCGGTGTAACGCAGGTCGATCTCGTGCTGGCTCGGGCCGAGCTCGTGGAAGCTGTACTCGACCGGGATGCCCATGGCCTCGAGCGTGAGGATGGTCTGCTTGCGCAGCTCGCTCACCATGTCGAGCTGGGTGAGGTCGAAGTAGCTCGCCCGGTCGAGTGGCACCGGCTTCTCGGACGACTCGAAGTAGTAGAATTCCATCTCCGGACCGGCGTAGAAGGTGAAGCCCTTCTCGCGGGCGCGTTCGAGGTTGCGCTTCAGCACGAAGCGGGGGTCGCCGTCGAACGGCTCACCGTCGAGGTGCTGGATGTCGCAGAAGATGCGCGCTGCCGGCGCGTCGTCGCCCCGCCACGGGACGATCTCGAACGTGTTGGGGTCGGGGAGGGCGAGCATGTCCGACTCCTGGACCCGCGTGTAGCCCTCGATCGCGGAGCCGTCGAAGGTCATGCCCTCCTCGAGCGCGACCTCCAGTTCGGCCGGGGTGATCGCGAAGCTCTTCAGCGAGCCGACGACGTCGGTGAACCAGAGGCGCACGAAGCGCACGCCCCGCTCCTCGACCGTCCGCAGCACGTAGTCGAGCTGCCGTTCCATCCATCCAGTCTGACAGCCCCCGCCCCCGTCTCAACCGGTCGGGGCGGCCGTGTAACAGAGCGTTCACGCTTGGGCAATAACCGTGAAATCCCCGGCTGGGACCGTGCGTGCGGCATTGAAGCGAGCGGGCCTAGGCTCCCGCCGTTCTCGGCGGGATAGGCCATTGGTCTGGGAGGTAAGGACGTGGAGGAGCGCACACCCGGCGACGTGCTGAAGCTGGCGAAGGACTCGGGCGCGGAGGTCGTCGACCTTCGCTTCTGCGACCTGCCCGGCCTCATGCAGCACTTCTCGATGCCGATCCACGAGCTCACCGAGGACGGCTTCGAGGACGGCTACGGCTTCGACGGCTCGTCCATCCGAGGCTTCCAGGAGATCCAGGAGTCCGACATGCTCCTGATCCCCGACCCCAACACCGCGGTCCTCGATCCGTTCCGCCAGCACACGACGCTGAACGTGAACTGCTTCGTGCAGGACCCGGTGACGGGCGAGTCCTACACCCGCGACCCGCGCTACATCGCCAAGAAGGCCGAGGACTACGTCAAGGGCACCGGCATCGCCGACACCATCTACTTCGGTCCCGAAGCCGAGTTCTACATCTTCGACTCCGTCCGCTTCGATCAGAACCAGTACTCCGCGTACCACTTCATCGATTCGGTCGAGGGCGTGTGGAACTCCGGCGCCGAGTACGAGCCCGACGGCGAGCTCAACAAGGGCTACAAGCCGAGGTACAAGGAGGGGTACTTCCCGGTGCCCCCCATGGACCACTTCCAGGACCTGCGCTCGGAGATGATCCTCGAGCTCGAGCGGCTGGGCGTGGAGATCGAGGTGCAGCACCACGAGGTGGGCACCGCCGGCCAGGCCGAGATCGACATGCGCTTCGACACGCTGCTGACGATGGCCGACAAGCTCATGCTCTACAAGTACGTCATCAAGAACGTGGCCCGGCGCGCCGGCTACACGGTGACGTTCATGCCCAAGCCGATCTTCGAGGACAACGGCTCCGGCATGCACTGCCACCAGTCGCTGTGGAAGGGCGGCGAGCCCCTGTTCTTCGACGAGAAGGGCTACGGCGGCATCTCCGACATGGCCCGCTGGTACATCGGCGGGCTGCTCAAGCACGCCGCCGCGATCCTGGCGTTCGCGGCGCCGACGACCAACTCGTACAAGCGGCTGGTGCCGGGCTACGAGGCGCCGGTGAACCTGGTGTACTCGCAGCGCAACCGCTCCGCGTGCGTGCGCATCCCGCTGTACTCGAAGAGCCCGAAGGCCAAGCGGCTCGAGTTCCGCTGCCCCGACCCGTCGGCCAACCCGTACATCGCGTTCGCGGCGATGCTGATGGCGGGCCTCGACGGCATCCAGAACCGCATCGAGCCGCCCGACCCGGTCGACAAGGACCTCTACGACCTCAAGCCCGAGGAGCTCGCGCAGGTCCCACAGGTGCCGGGGTCGCTCGACGAGAGCCTGGCCGCGCTCGAGGCCGACCAGGACTTCCTCCTCGCAGGGGGCGTGTTCACCCAGGACGTCATCGACACTTGGATCACGTACAAGCGGGAGAACGAGATCGACGCGGTGCGGCTGCGCCCGCACCCGTGGGAGTTCTACCTCTACTACGACATCTAGGCCGGCGCGGGATCTCCGACGAGCACCACTAGCATCCCGGCGATGAAGCGCGCCCTCCTCCTGCTCGCGGTCGCGGGGTCGCTCGGCCTGACCGCGTGCCAGGGCACCAAGGCGCCCGCGCCGGTCTACATCTGCGACGCGGGCACGCCGGCGCAGGGGGTGACACCGGCGACCACTCCGCCGCCGGCCGACCAGCCGCTCGCGCCCGAGGCGGCGGGCGAGATCGCCAAGGACGAGGTGGCGACCGCGGACGTGCGCACGCCCGACGGACGGGTGCCGTTGGTGACGGTCGAGGAGACCGGCGGCGCGCCCGCGATCACGTCCACACCCGTGGCCAACGAGGCCGAGGCCGAGGCGGTGGCGGAGCAGGCGGCCGCCGACGGGAACCTGCTGGCGGTCGAGGCCGACTCGCTCGTCGAGGCCGACACGACCGATCCGCTGTACCCCAACCAGTACGCGTTCCAGAACATCGCGTTCGAGGCGACGTGGAATGCGTTCGGTGGCATTGCCAGTGTCGGCGCCGGCGCCGGAAAGACTGTCGCGGTGCTCGACACGGGGGTGCAGGCGACCCACGAGGACCTCAACGACGGACAGGTACTGGCCGGCTTCGTCGTCGGCCAACCCATGCCCGCCACCAACGACCCGAACGGCCACGGCACTCGTGTCGCCGGGATCATTGCCGCCACGACCAACGGCGCGGCCCCCGTCGGCGTCGCCGGCGCCGCGCCCGCCGCCCAGATCCTCCCGGTCAAGGTGCTCAACGAGAACGGCCAGGGCTTCAGCTCCAACGTGGCGAGCGGGATCACGCAGGCGGCCGACGCGGGTGCGAAGGTGATCAACCTGAGCCTCGGCGGTCCCAATCCCTCTAGCGCGATGCGCCAGGCGGTGCAGTACGCGGTCTTCACCGCCGGCGTGCCGGTGATCTCGTCCTCGGGAAACGACGGCAAGTGCGGCGCGCCGTCCTATCCAGGGGCCTTCCCCGAGGTCATGGCGGTGGGTGCCACCGACCAGAACAACCTGTCGGCGAGCTTCTCCACCACCGGCCCGTACGTCAGTATCTCCGCCCCCGGCGTCGGCATTGCGTCGACCACCATCCCCAACAACTACGCGCCCCCCGCGCAGCTCGGCAGCGGGACGTCGTTCTCCGCGCCGTACGTGGCCGCGGTCGCGGCGATCGTACGGGCAACCCACCCGGGGGCCTTCGCGAGTGATGTGTACGGGCACCTGGTCGCGACCGCCACCGATCTGGGGGCGCCCGGCTGGGACCCGCATTTCGGGTGGGGGCTGGTGAACGTCTTCAAAGCCGCCACCACCTGAATCGTTTCGACCTGAATCCGCTCAACTCCGATGTACCGACCTGCCGATAGGAGTGGCATGTTCCGTCGCGCCCTGATTCCCGTCCCCGCGGCGATCCTCGCCGCCGCCTTCGGCCTGGCGGGCTGCTTCGGCGGCGGCGCACCCCCACCTCCGGGTGGGGGAGGCGGGGGTGGGACCCCCACCGGTCCGG
>JBQTGU010000164.1:0-21338 GCA_052390575.1 Actinomycetota bacterium
CGCCCTCGTCCACGAGGTGGTGGGCGAGCCGGTTGGCCCGCTCGTCGAGCTGCTCGTAGGTGAGGCGGCGGTCGCCGGCGACGAGCGCGAGGCGAGACGGAACCGTGTCGACGACGACCTCGAACAGATCTGCCAGGTTGAATTCCCGCACAGCCGTCGAAGTAGAACACGTTCTGTTCTCAGGCGGCAAGGTCATCTACGATCCCGAGCCCTGAGCGACGCCCGCCCTCTCCTCTTCTCTCCGTTGCGGATCGGCCCGGTGACCGCGCCCAACCGCATCGTGTTCGGCGCCCACTTCACCCAGTTCGTCGAGCCCGCGGACACGGTGGGCGAGCCCGGCTTCTACGGCGAGCGCTACGGGCGCTACCTCGGCGAGCGGGCCCGCGGTGGCGCGGGCGTGATCATCGCCGGCCAGGCCCAGGTCCACCCGACGACCGCGTACCAGATGCGCAACAACGCGGTCGCGTGGGACCCCGCCGCGGTGCCGCACTTCCGCCAGGTCACCGTGCCGCTCCACGAGCACGGCGCCCTTGCCTTCCTCCAGCTCGCCCACAACGGGGGCGTGAACGACGGCACGTGGTCGAAGCTGCCGGTGTGGGCGCCCTCGGCGGTCGCCAACTACAACGAGCCGCCCCAGGCGCTCGAGCGCGACCAGATCGCGGAGCTGGTCGACCACTTCGCCCGATCCGCCGCCAACGCCGCCGCCGGCGGGTTCGAGGGCATCGAGGTCCACGGCGCCCACGGCTACCTCATCCACGAGTTCCTCTCGCTCAAGAGCAACCGCCGCACCGACGAGTATGGCGGCAGCCTCGACAACCGCATGCGCTTCTGCGTCGAGGTGCTCGAAGCCGTGCGGGCCGCGGTCGGCGACGGCGTCGCGGTCGGCCTCCGGCTCGTGGGTGACGAGGAGCAGCGCGACGGCTCCGGCCTGACCGCTGACGACGCCGCTGAGATCGCCGCCCGACTCGAGGACCGCGGCCTGGTCGACTTCCTCAACGTGAGCATCGGCATGTCGGGCGTCGGGATGGTGCGGCCCCTGTACGCGCCCCACCTTCTCGGCGTGTACGCCGCCCACGCGGTGAAGAAGGCGGTGCAGGACACGCCGGTGTTCGCGGTGCACCGCATCCTCAGCCCCGACGAGGCCGAGGGAATCCTCGAGCGGAACGAGGCCGATGCGATCACGTTGGTGCGGGCGCTCATCGCCGATCCCCAATGGCCGGCCAAGGCGCGTGGAGGAGCGGACGACACGATCCGCCGCTGCACCGGCTCGAACCAGGGTTGCTACGGAAACCTCGTCGCCGGGATGCCGATCAACTGCGTGACCAACCCCGCGGTCGGTCGCGAGGCCGATCTCGGCGCCGACACGCTCCAACCGGCCGTCCGCTCGAAGCGGGTCGTGGTCGTCGGCGGGGGACCCGCCGGCTTGGAGGCGGCCTGGGTCGCGGCCGCCCGCGGTCACGAAGTCATGCTGCTCGAGCGGTCCGACGAGTTGGGCGGGAAGATCCGGCTCGCCGCCCGCCTCCCGGGGCGAGAGGAGCTGGCCGACTTCGCCGACTGGCGGGCCGGCGAGTGCGCACGGCGAGGGGTGGACGTGCGCCTCGGCGCCGACGCCAATGTCGAGAGCGTGCTCGACCTGAAGCCCGACGCGGTCGTCGTTGCCACGGGAGGGCGGGCGACAACCGACGCCGCGTCCAAGTTCCATCCCATGCCGGTGCCGGGCAGCGACCAGCCGTTCGTCCTCGACCATGAGCGGGCGCTGCTCGAAGCCGAGGGGCTGACGGGCCGAGTCGTGATCCTCGACACCGTCGGCCATATCGAGGCCATCGGGCTCGGCGAGCTGCTGGCGACCAACGGTGCGGACGTGACCGTTGCGTGCCCACTGCCGACGCCGATGCTCCTCGACGCCGAGACCATGGCGATGGCGCTCCCACGCATGGCCCGCGCCGGTGCGAAATGGCGCCCGAACACCGCCATGGTCTCGATCGGCGACCACGACGTCACGCTGATCGACACGCTCTCGCTCGCGATGGAGACCGCGCCCGCCGACACCGTCGTCATCCGAACCCACGGCCTCCCGAACGATGGCCTGTACTTCGCACTCGAGGGCGAAGTGCCCGAAGTGATCCGTATCGGCGACGCAGTGGCGGTGCGCCTCGCCGACCGGGCAATCTTCGACGGACATCGCGCCGGTCGCCGCCTCTGAACCGGGATCAGCGCGACACTCGGGCCATGGCGCTCTTCATCGTCCGCCACGAACACGAGGCGGAGCGCTGCCCGGCGACCGACTTCGAAGCGGGCGCGTCGCTGCTCAACTACCTGAGCCGGCCGAGTGTCCGCCAGCACGGGGTCGAGATCCGGGGCGAGGCGGTGGTGCAGGGCGAGCACACCCTCTACATGATCGTGGAGGCCGATGCCGAGGCCCGGGTGCGGCAGTTCATGGAGCCGTTCTCCGGTGCCGGCACCGTCGACATCTATCCGGCATCCACCTGTGCCGGTGTGGTCGCCAGCGGCGGCTGCGCCGCCCCGGCTCCCGTCGTCGACGACCTCGTGCCCGCCGTCGATCCCGAGGAGGCATGTCAGCGCGCGATCGAGGCCGGGCTCGTAGTCCACCGCGCCCACCCGCTGAACTGCGAGACGTCGATCCCGGCGTTGATCGGCGGCGTGGTGATGCCCAACGCCCACTTCTACGTCCGCAACCACTTCCAGATCCCGAGGTTCGACGATTCGACGTGGCGACTGGAGGTCGGGGGACTGGTCGAGCGCCCGCTGAGCCTGACCCTTCGCGATCTCAGGAACATGCCCTCCCAGACGCTGGTGGTGACGCTCGAATGCGCCGGCAACGGCCGGACGCTGCTCGACCCGCCGGTCGAGGGCGAGAAGTGGGCGCTGGGGGCGGTCAGCACCGCCGAGTGGACCGGCGTCCCGCTCGTCGAGGTGCTCGACCGCGCCGGCCTCGGCGTCGAGGCGCGCGAAGTGGTGTTCCGCGGCGCCGACAGCGGGACGGTGCCGGGGCGAACGGAGGCCATCTACTTCGAACGGAGCCTCACCATCGACGATGCCCGGGGATCGGAGGCCTTGCTCGCCTACGCGATGAACGGGGAGCCCCTCCCGCTCCAACACGGTTATCCGCTGCGCCTCGTCGTGCCGAGTTGGTACGCGGTCGCTTCGGTGAAGTGGCTGACCGAGATCGACGTCATCGGCGCGCCCTTCCGCGGCCAGTACCAGACGGACTCGTATTTCTACGAGTGGGAGCGCGACGGCCGCCTGGTGCAGGAACCGGTGACGCTCCAGCAGGTGCGCAGCCTTATCACCGAGCCGTCACCCGGCGACACGGTCGAGCCCGGCGAGGTGGCCGTGCGGGGTGTGGCGTGGTCGGGCGCGGCACCCGTCGCCCGAGTGGACGTGAGCGTCGGGGGCGCTGACTGGCAGGCAGCGAAGCTCGTGGGCGAGCGCCGTCGCCATGGCTGGCAGTGGTGGGAGCTGATCACACGGCTCGAACAGCCCGGCCCGACGACCCTGCGGGCACGCGCGGCCGATCTCGCCGGTCGGGCCCAGCCCGAGGACCAGGTGTGGAACCGCCTCGGTTACGGCAACAACGTGGTGCAGGAAGTGCCGGTTCACGTCGGTGGGTGAGCAGCACGCCCGGGTCGAGATCGCCGACCGCGTCATGGTCGTCACGCTCGACCGGCCCGAACACCTGAACGCCTTCACCGGGCCGATGGGCGCCGCGCTGAGCCGGGCCTACGCCGAGGCCGACGCCGACGACGCGGTGAGGGCCGTCGTCGTGACCGGTGCGGGGCGCGCCTTCTGCGCCGGCGCCGACATGCAGCCCGAGGGCGAGACGTTCGCCGCGCCCAAGGACGAGGCGTTTACCGCGTCGCCGATCGACCCGCCCGCGTGGAAGGTGCGCAAGCCCGTGATCGCCGCGATCAACGGGCACGCCATCGGCATCGGGCTGACCCTGGCGATGCAGTGCGACCTCCGCCTGGCCGCCGAGGATGCCTGGCTGGGTTTCGTCCACGTCCGCCGGGGCGTCATCCCCGATGCCCACTCCCATTGGACCGTCCCACGCGCCATCGGCTTCGCCCGTGCCGCCGAACTGCTGCTGACCGGGCGCACGTTCACCGGCGCCCAGGCAGTCGAGCTCGGCCTGGTCAACCGGGCGCTCCCGGCCGGCGAGGTGCTCGATGGCGCGCTCGAGATCGCCCGCGACATCGCCGTCAACACCGCGCCGCTCTCGGTCGCGCTGTCGAAGCGCCTGCTGTGGTCGAACGCCGCCCTCGACCCCGACGAGGTGGAGCGGCTCGAGACCGAGTACCACCGCCACGTCATGGGCAAGGCCGACGCCCGCGAGGGGGTGATCAGCTGGATGGAGCGACGCGAGCCGCGCTGGTTGGGAACGGTCAGCGAGGAATGGCCCGAGCCCTGACCATCACATCACCGAGCTGCCGAATCTCGGCTAATGCGTGAATTACAACGCCTTGCCGCCGCCCCCACACTCGCCGAGCGAATCGCCATGCGCGAGGTGCGCTGGCACCGCTTGATTGGCCACGCTGAGGTTCTTCTCCTTGTGGCAGACCGTCGACTTGTGCTCGTCTGCCCCGGCCGCGGTTTCTCCGACCAGGAGCGCGAGCACCGATGCAACTGCTGCCAACAACAGTCTTCTCATCCCGCCCCCCCTTTCAGCTCGCGCGATGTTATTCGGCCGGTACGGGCGGTCAACCTGCTGACGAGTCGCGCGGCCGCCGGCGCGTTTCGAGTAGCAGTTGCTCCCTGACGCCGGTCAACCGCGCCGCCAGCTTTGCCTTCAATCCGGCTTTTCTGACGAAGAGGTGATGAATGCCCTGAATGATCAGGCAGCGCTGCAACAGGAAGTAGATGGCAGCCTTGGTTGCGTGGTCGCTCTCCTGCGGATAGCGCTGAAGGAGCTCTTGGACAAAGTCGGGTTTGAGGTAGCCCGCGTGGGCAAGCGCTGATCGGGACAGCAGTTCGTTGACGAGAAAGGATTCAGGGCTCATAAAGACCTCGCGTTCGAAGGGAGTGAATCCGCGGAAGTCCCTCCGAAAGAAGGTTGACGGCAAATACCTTCGTGCAACCTCGCTGACGAGGTACTTGTAGGTGAGGCCGCGCATCTTCACGTCAGGCGGGACCGTTGCGGCAAATTCGACGACCCGATGATCGAGGTACGGCAGGTGTGCGTCCATGCCAAACGACTGCGAGATCTGGTGTTCCGCCAAGAGAGGAGAGTCGGCCAGGCGGGTCTTGAGATCTAGGTACAGCACCTGGTCGAAGGGATGAAAGCGTTGGTACCTGTCAGCCGCGATGCCTAGCGGAACCAAGCCGGCGAGTTCCGTCGAATCGAGTACCGATAAGACCTCGTCGCTCAGTAGGTTCGTGAGGTTGTCGCGAACGAACGCGAAGTCCTTGATCCAGACCATCGACGCGAGGTTGTGCCCATAGGTCCGAAGGATCTCGTCGTGAACGCGACGGAAGAAGCTGCGGTCCTCGCCGCGGCGCCCGGTCACTGCGCGGAACGGGTCATCGGCTGCTGAGGCCTGCTCAGGATCAGCGGCACCCGAGAGGCGGAGCTTCTCGATCTCGTGGTACTGGTAACCGCCGAAGATCTCGTCGGACCCAATACCGCAGAGGACAGAGTCGATGCCGTCCTCATGGATCCTCTTGTGGAGCAGGTAGATCGGTATGAAGATCTCGATGTCACCGGGGTACATCGGGCACTCGAATCGCCGCAGCGTGTCGAGAAAGTACGCGTTGACATCCTCACTGCCGTAGTCGAGCTGTGTGTGATGGGACCCGACGTGCTCGGCGACGAGGCGCGCATATTCGGATTCGTCCGATTCATGCGGCGGCACGTTGATGGCCACCGTGAACGTCGAGAGCTCTTGGCCACGCGTCAAGCGGGCGAGCAGGCTCGAATCGAGACCACCACTGAGCAGCAACCCCATCGGATGCTCGTCGTCCCTGGGCGGAAGCTGGACTGCTTCGCTCAACAGCGCGTCGAGCTCGTCGGCGCAATCCTCCGCCGAGCGCACCGGGTGGGTGCCGTTCTCAGGGAATGGCACATCCCAGTACTCGTGAACGTCGACGCCATTCCTGCCGACGGTGACGTAATGGCCGGGCGGAACGGTGAGGATGCCGGCAAAAATCGTCTCCGGAGACCTCATGACACCGAAGAGAAAGTGGGGAAGTGCCCGAAGGTTGATCTCTGGTTCAACACCCGAGAGCTCGAACACGTCGGCAGCCCGAGCACCAAAGGTGGCGGACTCCGGCTCGATCGCGTAGTAGAGGGGTTTGACGCCGAGCCGATCCCTCACCAGATAGCAGGTCTCCTGATCGCGATCGACGAGCGCGTATGAGAACACCCCGCGCATCTTCTCAACGCCTCGTATGCCGTAGGAGCAGTACAGCGCCGCCACGAGCTCTGCCTCACTCGGCTCGTGGAGACGAGCGCCCTTCACGTTGACTTCTCGGGCAACCTGGGCGCGGTTGTAGATCACGCCGTCGAACGCGGTCTCGATTGCCGCTCTCGAAGCTGTCGACGAACTCGCGGCTACCCGGAGACCGCGCCGCGGACCGTCTCTGGCGTAGACGCCGCTGAATCCGCGGCGCCGAGAGGTCCTCACGGACTACACGACGGGGACGGGCTCGCCCGGTGAGGGCAGGCCCAGCATCGCGGCGAGTACGCGGGTGACGGTGTTGTTGGTGCCCATGTCGGTGTCGGGCGGCATGAGCCCGAACTCCACCACCATCGCGGTCACCCGCATCATCACCACCGCGAAGCGCAGGCCGGCGAACACCTCGTAGAACTCGATGTCGTGCGGCTTCCAGCCGGTGAGCTCCTCGTAGCGCTCCAGCATCTGCTCCCGTGTCGGGAAGCCCTCGAGCCGCGGCGCCGGCAGCCCCTCGTGGAAGTGCTTGTCGAGGAACAGCCACCACGCCAGATCCATCATTGGGTCGGCGAGTGTCACCATCTCCCAGTCGAGGACGGCGACGCAGTTGCCCTCGTCGTCGAACATCTGGTTGTTGATTCGAGCGTCGCCCCACGCGAGGGCAAGGTGTTGATGCCTGGTCGGACGGTTGGCGCGTACCCACTCGGCCGCGGCCTGCGCGACCGGTTGGGGCCGGCCCGCGGCGGCCCACTCGAACGACTTCTCGTAGTAGGCGATCTGCTGGGCGAGCCCGGGGGTGCCGTACTGGGGCTTCTCCAAGAAGTCCAGCCCGAGCGCGCCCCAGTCGGTCCGGTGGATGCGGGTCATGGCGTCGAGCCCGGTAAGCACGATCCGCTCGCGTTCCTCGGGTGACGCCTCCTCCTTCATCCACCCCTGCTGCGTGTAGGGCGGGTTGTCGGCCGGCACCCGGCCGTCGACCTTGCCCATCACGAAGAAGGGAGCTCCCAGCACCGAGTCATCGTCCTCGTACCAGTGCACCGGCGGCAGCGGGACATCGGTGCTGTCGCTGAGCGCCTTCATCACCTTGTACTGCGAGTCGAAGTCGGACTCGAGGAAGATCGTGTGGGCGGTCGGCTTGACCCGGATGACGTAGCCGCCCGTCCGCTCCTTCCCGTTCTCGGCCCAGGTGGCGTCGAAGATCAGCGTCTCGTTGGAGAACCCGGTGAACGCGGGACCGGTGATGGGGGAGACCGCCACCTCGCTCGCGCCGAGCTTCCCCGCCAGCCATTCGCCGATCACGCCGCGGGCGGCGTCGAGGTCGCGCTGCTCGGGGATGGGCATCCTCTATTGCTCCGCTCGCTGCGGGCCGGGCCATCCTCGATAGGGCTGGCCGGCCCGCGGTCGCCCGCTCCGACGCCAAGTCGACACGCGGAGCGTCGATCGTGCCGCACTCATTACAGCACCGCGCCGGCGGCTCGCAGCTTGGCGACCTCGTCGGCGTCGAAGCCCCAACGGCCCAGCACCGTGTCGGTGTCGGCGCCGGGATGCATGGGTGGACCGGGCTCGCCCGCCGGCGTTCGGCTGAACCGCGGCGCCGGCGCCGGCTGGGGGATGCCGCCGGGCGTGAGAAACGTCCCGCGCTCCCGATTGTGGGGATGGTCGGGCGCCTCCAGCGGGGTGAGGACGGGCGCGAAACAGGCGTCGGTCCCCTCCAGCAGCGCGCACCACTCGTCGCGGGTCTTGGTCCGGAACACCGCCGCCAGGCGCTCCTTCTCCTCAGGCCAGCGGGCCTTGTCGTACTGGGCGTCAGGATCGAATTCGAGGCCGAGCAGTTCCATGAGCTCGGCGTAGAACTTGGCCTCGACCGTCCCGACCGCAACGAACTTGCCGTCGGACGTCTCGTAGACCTCGTAGAAGTGGGCGCCGGTGTCGAGGTGGTTGGTGCCTCGCTCGCCCCAGAACCCACTCGCCCGAGCCTGGAAGAACGGCGTGAGCATGAGCGCGGCACCGTCGACCATGGCGGCGTCGATCACCTGCCCCTTCCCGGTGCGCGCGGTCTCGTACGCGGCGCAGGCGATCCCGAATGCCAGCAGCATCCCGCCGCCGGCGAAGTCGCCGAGCACGTTGATCGGCGGCGTCGGCTTCTCACCTGCCCGCCCCAGCGGCTCGAGCGCACCCGCCAGCGCGATGTAGTCGATGTCGTGACCGGCGGCGTTCGCCATCGGCCCGTCCTGACCCCAACCCGTGAGCCGCCCGTACACGAGCCGGGGGTTGCGGGCCATGGCGTCGTCGGGACCGATCCCGAGCCGCTCGGCCACACCGGGCCGGAACACCTCGAAGAACACGTCCGCCTGCTCGACGAGTCGCAGAAATGTCTCGACGCCCTCGGGCAGCTTGAGGTCGATCGCGACCGCCCGCTTGCCCCGGTCCATCGCGCTGGTCGCAGGTCGGGAGCGGTCGATGGCCCGCGCCGCGTCGACCCGGTCGACCCGCAGGACCTCGGCGCCCATGTCGGCGAGCAACATCCCGCAGAACGGCCCCGGGCCCAGGCCCACCATCTCCACCACCCGGAGACCTTCGAGGGGACCCGCCACTAGAACAGATTCTAAACTCGGCCGGTCCGCCCACCTTCTTGGAGGCTGTTCATGGGCACGCCCGTCATCGTCGAAGCCGTCCGCACCCCGATCGGCAAGCGCAACGGCTGGCTGTCCGGCCTCAAGGCGCCCGAGGTCCTGCGCCACGCCCAGATCGAGGTCATCAAGCGCGCCGGCATCGAGCCCGGAATGGTGGACGAGGTGATCGGCGGCTGCGTCACCCAGGCGGGGGAGCAGGGCAGCAACGTCACCCGCAACGCCTGGCTCTCGGCCGGCAACGACGTCCTTCCCTATACGACCGCGTGCACGACCGTCGACGCCCAGTGCGGCTCGGCCCAGCAGGCCAACCACCTCGCCGCCGGGCTCATCGCCGCCGGCGGCGCCGACGTCGCCATCGGCTGCGGCGTCGAGCACATGAGCCACGTGCACCTCGGAGCGAACGTGATGCACGGACCCGGCCACTACAAGACCGAGCCCTGGCCCTACGACGACCCGCCCAACGGTCAGTTCGGCGCCGCCGACCGCATCGCCGACAACCGCGGTATCACCCGCGAGGACCTCGACGAGTGGGGCTTCCACTCCCAGCGCAAGGCCAAGGTGGCGTGGGAGGAAGGCCGGTTCGAACGGGAGGTCGCGCCGATCGAGACGCCGGTGATCGGCGACGACGGCGAGCCGACCGGGGAGCAGCAGACCATCAGCCGCGACCAGGGGCTGCGCGACACGACGATGGAGGCGCTGGCCAAGCTCAAGCCCGTCATCGAGGGCTACAAGCACACCGCGGGTTCGTCGTCACAGCTCTCCGACGGCGCCGCCGCGGTGCTGTGGATGGACGAGGACAAGGCCAAGGCCCTCGGCTTGAAGCCCCGGGCGCGACTCATGCACCAGCTCGTGACGGGCACCGACCCGTACTACCTGCTCGACGGGCCGGTCGACGCGACCTACAAGATGCTCGACCGCTCGCGGATGGCGATGGCCGACTTCGACATCTTCGAGATCAACGAGGCGTTCGCCGCGGTGGTGCTGAGCTGGGCCCAAGTGCACAAGCCCGACCTCGATCGCGTCAACGTGAACGGCGGCGCGATCGCGCTGGGCCACCCGGTGGGTTCGACCGGCTCGCGCCTGATCACGACCGCACTGCACGAGCTCGAGCGCACCGACAACGAGCTGGCGTTCGTCACCATGTGCTGCGGCGGCTCGCTCGGCACCGCAAGCATCCTGCAGCGCATCTAGGAGACTGCTGAATAATTCGCGATTCGCCGATCGCGCGACGCTGTGACCAGCGCGTTTGTCTGTGGACAACCTCCCACAAGTTACTTGTTCATCAGTCTCCTAGAGCGGCTTCTCGAACCAGACGACGTCCCAGTAGCGGCCGAACTTCCGGCCCTGCTCGGAGTAGCGACCGATCTCATGGAAGCCGAAGCGCTCGTGGAGCGCGATCGACGCCGGGTTGGGAACGGTGACGCCGGCGTAGGCGCGGTGCACGTCCTCCCCCGAGAGCGCGTCGAACAGGGCCTCGTAGAGCGTGCGGCCGACGCCTCGCCCGGTCGTGTCAGGGAGGAGGTAGATGCTGGTCTCGACGGACGTCTCGTACGCCTGCTTCGGACGGAACGGACTGCTGGACGCGTAGCCGAGCACGCGATCGCCGTCGACGGCGACGAGCAGGCGGTGTCGTCCCGTGGTGTCGTAGTGGCCGAACCACTCGCGTCGCTGCTCGATCGCCCACGGCTTGATGTCGAACGTGATGTGGGTCTCGCGGATGTAGTGGTTGTAGAGCTCGTTGAGCTGCCCGAGGTCGTCGGCGCGCCCGGGGCGCACGGCGCCCATGCAACGAACCTAACGGCGCGGTGTTACCGCTCGGTTTCGAGCTTGTGAAGCGCGGCGGCGATCTCGCTCATCGCCTGGTCCCCTTCGGGGAAGAGCATGGGCATACTGACGAACCCGTGGATCATGCCGTCGTACCGCACGGTCGTGACGGGCACGCCGGCAGCGCGCAGCTTGTCGGCGTAGGCCTCGCCCTCGTCCCGCAGCGGGTCGTACTCGGCCGTGACGACAACCGCGGGCGGCAGTCCCGAGTGGTCGTCGGCCCGGATCGGTGACGCATGCGGATGCGAGCCGTCGCCCTTGTCGCCGAGATACTGCTCCCACAGCCACCGCATCGAGGCGCCGTCGAGGAAGAAGCCCTCCCCGTTGGTCGTGAACGACTCGGTCGCGCAGGCGGCGTCGATGACCGGATAGATGAGGATCTGGAACGTGATCGGCGGCCCGCCCCGTTCGCGCGCGAGGAGCGTGGTGGCGGCGGCGAGGTTGCCGCCGGCGCTGTCGCCGGCGACGACGAGCCGGGCGGGGTCGACGCCGAGCTCGGCGGCGTTGGCGTGCGCCCAGACGGTCGCGCCGTAGCAGTCGTCGAGCGGTCCCGGGAACGCGCACTCGGGGGCGAGGCGGTAGTCGACGCTCACCACGACGCCGCCGGACGCGTTGGCCAGCCGCCGGCAGGTGCCGTCGTGGGTGTCGAGCGAGCAGAACACGAACCCGCCACCATGGAAGTACACGATCACCGGCCGCGGCTCGTGCCCCTCGGGCGTGTAAATCCGCACCGGCAAGTCGCCGGTGGGGCCGGGGATCGACCGGTTCTCGACCGACTTCACCTCGACGGGCTGGTCGAGGGCGCCGAGGAGCGCGCTGTCGCGCTCGCGCACCGCGCTGATGTCCTGCTGCCAGAGCGGAGGCGTGTCCATCTGCTTCAGCTGGTCGAGCATCGTGCGGGCGGCGGGCGAGAGCGGCGGCATGGCTACCGGAACTTCGGCAGCACGCGCTCGCCCAGATTGCGGATCGTCTCCATGCATGCCTCCTGCGGAACCGTCCCCATCTGGATCAGAAACATGATCTCGTCGGCGCCGACCTCGCGCAATCGCTCGACGTAGGCGACGGCCTGGTCGGCGTCGCCGTAGGCGTGCTCGGCGTTCCACATTCCGGTCGCGGTCGGGGTCACCGGGATCTCGGCCTCGTGCAGCATGGCGACGATGCGCTCCCGGTCGTCCTTCATCGCGTCCAGCGTTTCCCGCACGTCGTGGTCCTCGTCCTCCGACGGCGGCGGGCCCCCGCCGTACCAGTGGGCGATGGCCTCGGCGAAGAACCGCTGGCCGCGCGTCCCGATGCGTAGGGCCTCGTCGGCGTCGTCTAGCACGATCGCGGGGCACAGCGCCGAGAAGTGATCGTTCACCACGGACGACACGAAACCCGTGCCGTCGCGTTCCTCGCGGGCCTCGTCGTAGAGGTGGCGCAGCAGGTTGATCTCCTCGACCCCGGCGAACCCGAGAACGAGGGCGCCGATGCCCCACTGCGCCGCCAGCCGCACCGTCTCACGCTTGGTACACGCCAGGTACAGCGGCGGGTGGGGCTCCTGGACCGGTCGGGGGACGATCGGATGGGGCGCGACCTCGAGCGTGCCGTCCCACTCGAACATGTCCTCGTCCCACATGCGCCCGATCATGCGGAGCGACTCCTCCATTTGGGCGTACGTGTCGCTTGGGTCGACGCCGAAGGCCGACATCTCCTGGAGCGTTGCGCCCCGACCGGCGCCGAGGTCGAGGCGCCCGTCCGACAGCACATCGAGCATCGCCGCCCGCTCGGCGACGCGGATCGGGTGGTTGTAGTTGAACGGCAGGCACACGACGCCGTGCCCGAGCCGGATGCGGGATGTCCTGGCCGCGACGAACGAGAGGAAGATCTCGGGCGCGCTCATGTGCGCGTAGCGCAGGAGCGCGTGGTGCTCGACCGCCCACACCCGGTCGAAGCCCATCTCCTCGGCCAGCACCGCCTGCTCCACGCAGCCGTGGATGACCTCGCGTTCGTGCTCGCGCGTCGGGAAGGCCATCTGGGCCTCGAAGATCATCGAGAACTTCACCGCGTTACTCCTCGACGAGCTTGTGCACGTGCTCGCTGGCCTCGACGAACTCCTCGACCAGGTCGAAGACCACGTCGCGCACCGGGCGCACCTGGTTCATGCGGCCCACGATCTGACCGACCGGCATCCCCTGGAGCTCCTTGACCTGGTACTTGGCGATGCGGCGCATCGCGTCCGAGGTCGCCATGTATTGGAGCGGCATCGGCAGGTAGCCGGGGGAGTCCTCGCGCTCCCACGCTTCCGTCCACTCCGTGCGCAGCTGACGGGCGGGCTTGCCCGTCATGGCGCGCGACCGGACCGTGTCGCGCGGCCCTGCGACCAACAGCTTCTCCATGACTTGCGGGCTGGTGTCGGCCTCGGCGACCGTCAGCCAGATCGAGCCCGTCCACACGCCCTCGCATCCGAGCGAGAGCGCGGCGGCAATCTGGCGGCCGGTGCCGATCCCACCGGCAGCGAGCACGGGGGTGTCGGGCCCGACCGCGTCCACGACGTCGGGCCACAGCACCATCCCGCCCACGTCGCCGGTGTGCCCGCCGGCCTCGTAGCTCTGGGCGACGATCATGTCGACGCCCTGGTTCACCTGCCGCTGCGCCTGCTGCACGCTGCCGACCAGCGCCGCCACCTTGACCCCGTGCTCGTGGGCGAGGTCGACGATGTCCTTGGGCGGCGGCCCCAGCGCGTTCACCAGCAGCTTGATCGGGTGCGACAGCGCCAGGTCGACCTGCGGTCGTGCGCCTTCGTGGGTCCAGCCGAGCAGGCCCTGGGGGCGGTCGTCGTCGTCGGCGAGCGGGGGCACGTCGTGCTCGTCGAGCACCTTCTCGATGAACTGCTTGTGTTCCTGCGGGATCATGTCGGCGAGCTGGTCGGCCATGCGCTCGGGATCGAGGTCGCCGGCGCCGGCGTAGCTCGCCGGCATGACGACGTCGACGCCGTAGGGCTTGCCGTCGACGTGCTCGTCGATCCAGTTCAACTCGATCTCGAGCTGCTCGGGCGAGAACGCCAGCGCGCCCAGTACGCCCATGCCGCCGGCCTTGCTGACCGCGGCGACCACGTCGCGGCAGTGGCTGAAGGCGAAGATCGGCAGGTCGATGCCGAACATGTCGCAGACGCGGGTTCTCATGAGTTGACCTCCGCCGTAGTGGCGATCTCCTTCGCCCACCGGTAGTCGGGCTTGCCGCTCGGTGACCGTTGCACGGTGTCGACGAGGTGCAACGCCCGCGGCACCTTGTAGCCGGCCAGCTTCGAACGGCAGTGGGCCTGCACATCCTCGAGCGTGGGTGCGGTGCCCTCACGCGGCTGTGCTACCGCGGCCACGCGTTGCCCCCAGCGCTCGTCGGGCACGCCCACCACGACCGCGTCGTAGATCCCGGGATGGGACTTGACCGCCGCCTCCACCTCCTCGGGGAAGATCTTCTCGCCGCCCGAGTTGATCGACACCGACCCCCGCCCGAGCAGGGTGATACGGCCGTCGGCCTCGACCGTGGCGAAGTCACCCGGGATGGAATAGCGCTTGCCGTCGGGCGCAATGACGAACGTCTCGGCCGACTTCTCCGGGTCCTTGTAGTACTCCAGCGGGATGTTGCCGCCGCGCGCGATCTTCCCGATCACGCCCGAACCCGGCTCGACCGGTTGCAGGCTCTCGTCGAGTACCACGCTGTCGCGCACCGCGGTGACCGTCGGGCCGCCCTTCATGGAGGTGTTGCCCTTCTCCACCACGCTGTAGCCGTTGGCGCCGCCTTCGGACGAGCCGACCGAGTCGCTGATCACCAGGTTCGGGAACCGCTCGAAGAACTCGTCCTTCACCGACGGCGAGAACACCGCCGCGGTGCTCGACAGCGCGAGGAGCGACGAGAGGTCGTAGTCGACGCCCCGCTCGTCGAGCGCCTCGATCAGCGGGCGGCCCATGGCGTCACCCGTGATGAACACGAGGTTGACCTTCTCCTTCTCGACCAGCCTCCACACGTCGAGCGGGTCGAACTTCGAGACCAGCACGGTCTTGTTGCCGACGAAGCTCCCGCCCATGACCGACCACTGGGTGGCGCCGTGCATCAGGGGCGCGATCGGCAGCGACGTGGTCGGGCCCTGGCCCAGGCCCTTCTCGACCTGCTGTTCGGGGCGGTCCACCCGAGTGCCCGCGACGATGTCGATCCCGCCGCCGAGGGCGAAGAACACGTCCTCGTGACGCCAGACGACGCCTTTGGGCATCCCGGTCGTGCCACCCGTGTAGAGGATGTAAATGTCGTGGGGGGAGCGGGAACCGAAGTCGCGCGCCGGCGAACCACCGGCCATCGCGTCCTCGAAGGCGACCGCATCGACGCCGGCCGTGTCGGCGCCGCTGCCGTCCTCCATCATCACCGCGTGGCGCAGGAGGGGAAACTCGTTCCGCACACCCGCGACCCGCGGCGCGAACTCACGCTGGAACACGAGTGCAGCCAGGTCGGCGTTGTCGAACAGGTAGCGGAGCTCGTCCTCGACGTAGCGGTAGTTGATGTTGACCCAGACCGCCCGCAGCTTGAAGACCGCCCACAGGGTCTCGACCCACTCGACCGAGTTGTAGGCGTAGATGCCGACATGGTCGCCGGGACCGACGCCGGCGGCGGCGAGATGGTGGGCGAGGCGGTTGGCTCGCTCCTCCAGTTCGGCGTAGGTGCGGCGCTTCCCGTCGCACACGACGTACTCCCGCTCGCCGAAGTGGTCGACGGCGTGCTCGAACAGATCGGCGAGGTTGAACTCCATACGCAGCACCGAGACTAGAACACGTTCTGACGGGTCGTCAGGTGGCGTCGGCGGCCGGCGCGCCACCGGCCTGGGCCACGCCTTCGAAGAACTCGGGTGGCATCTGGGTCATCAGCTCCTCGCCGTTCCAGTACTCGCGCCACGCCTTGATCTTCCCGTCGTCGAGCTCGATCGCGCACATGACCCGCAGCGTCGGGTTCGCGCCCGACGGGAAGTGCCAGGTCTCCGACCGCTCGACCAGGACGACGTCGTCGCGGCCGAGCAGGTGGCGGATCTCGTAGTCCATGCTCGTGACGCCGCCGGCGATCATGAAGTCGAGCTTCTTCCGGATCGCTTCCTTACCCACGGTTGGGTCGGTTGGGACCGGCATGTCGTGGTACGAGGCGTCGTCGGTCATGAACTCCAGGGCGCGGTCGAAGTCGAGGTCGTAGATCGCGTCGAAGAACCCCTCGACGATGTCGGTGTTGTCGATCATTAGCGAGTGAGGTCGGCGAGCAGGCGCATGGTCTCGGGGTCGCGGTTGCCGACCAGGAGCGTCGTCACCGGGGTCTTGCGCCACTCGTCGAGCCGGTCGCGGATGCGCTCGGGTGGGCCCACGAGCGAGATCTCGTCGGCGAAGGCGTCGGGTACTGCCATGACCGCCTCGTCGCGCTTCCCGTCGAAGAACAGGTCCTGGATGTGGTGGGCCTCGTCCTCGAACCCCATCCGTGCCATCAGCTCCATGTGGAAGTTGGTCGACTTCGCGCCCATGCCGCCGATGTAGAAGCCCAGCGCGCCCTTGACGGGGAGCAGCGCGGTGGCGACGTCGTCGGCGACCGCCACCGTCACGTTCACCGCGATCTCGAACCCGTCGGCCTTGCCCGCGAGCTGGTCGTCGTAGACCTCGGGTCGGTAGGGCGAGTAGTAGAGCGGGATCCACCCGTCGCAGATCTCGGCCGCGAGGCGCACGTTCTTCGGACCCTCGGCGCCGAGGTAGATGGGGATGTCGCTGCGGGGTGGGTGGGTGATGAGTTTCAGCGGCTTGCCCAGCCCGACCGAGCCCGGGCCGCCGTAGGGCATCGGGTAATGCTCGCCGTCGCTGGTGAGGGGCTCTTCACGCCGCCAGACCCGGCGGATGATGTCGACGTACTCGCGGGTGCGAGCGAGTGGCTTGCCGAACGGCCGCCCGTACCAACCCTCGACGACCTGCGGACCCGACACGCCGACTCCGAGGCGGAACCGCCCGCCCGTCAGCGCGTCGAGCGTCATCGCGTGCATCGCCACCGTCACCGGGCTGCGGGCCGACATCTGGGCGATCCCGGTGGCGAGGTTGATTCGTTCGGTATGCGCGCCCACCCACACGAGCGGCGTGAACGCGTCCGAACTCCACGACTCGCCCGTCCAGATCGAGTCGAAGCCGAGCTCCTCGGCGAGCTTGGCGATGTCGATGAGCTCGCGCCCCTCGGGCGGCTGCGCGGTCCAGTAGCCGAGCTGGAGCCCGAGCTCGAGGTCGCTCACGAAACGCCGGCCCGCTGGAGCAGCCGCTCGGCGACCGGGTCACCCCGAACGTAGAACTGGGCCGCCCATTTTCGGAACCTGGTGAACGGGCCGTCGGCGTCGGCCAGCGCCGGTCGCTCCAGGTAGACCTTGTGCTCCCAGATCACCATGTCCTCGAGCATCTGCTTCTTCAGGTCGGCGACCAGCGCGTCGCCCACCTTGGACGCGCGTTCGGCGTCGTCCAGCCGCCGCACGAGGTACGCCTTGTGCGACTCGACGTACTCGAAGTCGATCGGGGTCGCCAGCGACACCATGCAGGTGTCGACGATGCCGCTGAAGCGGGCGATCGAGAAGCCCGGCCCGTAGCTGTCGACGTCGATGCGACCGGTCGTCGCGCCCCGGGGCGTCTTGAACTCCTGGCGCGACCGTAGCTTCGCCATCTGGCCGTCGGTCTCCCACGACTCCAGCTCGGGAACGTCGGCGGCGCCGTGCACGGTGCGGAGGTGCACGTAGTCGGGCCCGTTCTCGGCCATCTCCTGCCAGCTGGTACGGATGGTCCACGCCCCCTTCACGTAGGGCGCATACCCGTCGTCGGCGTACTCGGAGACCTCGGGCAGGTCCCACAACGGCGGCTCGTCGGCGGGGTGGTACCAGAACATCACCAGCCCGTTGCGGTCGACCGTCGGGTAGGTGTGCACCTTGGCCCGCTTGTTGACCCGGTCGCTGTAGGGGATCTTCGTGTTGTTGCCGTCGCCGTCGTACTGGAACCAGTGGTACGGGCACACGATCTCGCAGCCCTCGACCCGGCCGCCGTGGCCGAGGTGGGCGCCGAGGTGGGGGCAGTACGGGTCCATCACGTGGGCGGCGCCGTCCTCGCCCCGCCACACCACGAGGTCGCGGGCGAGGTACCGCAGCGGCTTGACCGCGCCGACCGGCAGGTCGTCGGCGTAGCAGGCGAAGTACCAGGAGTAGGGGAACGCGGTGTAGTACGGGAACCGGTCGATCCAGGCCAGGGCGGTAGGCGCCCGCTCGCCGTTGCCGGCGACCTCGAGCGGCGTCTTGCCTTCCATCGGCCCCCCTGCGCTCAACTCGTCAGCGCGCGACGTCCCGGAGTGAACCGCACCGGTATGTGCTTGATGCCGTTGATGAAGTTCGAGCGCAGGCGCTGGATCGGGCCGGCGGGCTCGATATCGGGCATGCGCCGCAGCACCTCGTCGAAGATAACCTTGATCTCCGCCCGGGCGAGGTTGGCGCCGAGGCAGAAGTGGGGGCCGCCGCCCCCGAACGCGATGTGGTCGTTCGGGGAACGATCGACGCGGAACGCGAACGGGTCGTCGAACACGTCCTCGTCGCGGTTGGCCGAGATGTACCAGAGCACGACCTTGTCGCCCTCGCGGATCTCGTGCTCGCGCAACACGACGTCGCGGGTCGCGGTGCGACGGAAGTGCATGACGACCGAGCCCCAGCGCAGCATCTCCTCGACCCCGGAGTCGAGCAGCGCGGGGTCCTCGACGAGCTTGCGGCGCTGGTCGGGGTGGTCGAACAAGGCGAGCAGGCCATTCGAGATCAGGTTGCGGGTGGTCTCGTTGCCGGCAACCGCCAGCAACATGAAGAACAGATCGAAGTCGAGCTCGCTCATGCGATCGCCGTCGACGTCGGCCTGGAGGAGCGTCGACACGATGTCGTCGCCGGGGTGCTTGCGCTTCTCGGCCGCGAGGTCGTTGGCGTACGCGAACAACTCCGCCTGGGCCGACTGTGCCTCCGACGGGTCGGCGGCGTACTCGGGGTCCTCGCTGCCGACCATCCGGTTGCTCCAGTCGAACACGAGGGCGCGGTCTTCGTGCGGGACGCCCATCATCTCGGCGATCACCTGGAGCGGCAGCTCGGCGGCGACGTCGGTCACGAAGTCGCACTCGCCCCGCTCGATGACCTCGTCGACGATGCCGGTCGCGAGCTCGACGATGTGCTCGTGGAGACGTCCGATCATGCGGGGCGTGAAGCCCTTGTTCACCAGCAGCCGGTGGCGCGTGTGCCGCGGCGGATCCATGTACAGCATGATGTGGATCATCTGGGCGAGGGCCTCGGGGTCCAGATCCCAGAGGTGCACCGCGCCCCGCTCCGACGAGTACGTCTCCCAGTCGCGGTTGGCCTCGACCACGTCGTCGTAACGCGTGACCGCCCAGAACCCGGGCCCGTCGGGCTCGGGGTGCCAGTGGACCGGGTCGTCCTGCCGGAGGCGGGTGAACGTCTCGTGGGGCACGCCGGGCACGAAGTTGTCGGGGTCGGTGAGGTCGACCCCCATCAGCTGGGGCTGTCCCGTCATGAGAACGCATTCTAGAATGGGTTCTCATGGAGGGCCAGGACGGCGTCACCTCGGGGTTCGTGGCCGGGACCATCGCCCTGGTCCGGCCCACGCTCGAGGCCCACGGGACCCCGGCCCAGCAGGAGCGCTACCTGCCCCCACTGCTCCGGGGCGACGAGGTCTGGTGCCAGCTGTTCAGCGAGCCGGGGGCGGGCTCCGACCTGGCCGGGCTCCAGACCCGGGCGATACGCGACGGCGAGGAGTGGGTGGTGAACGGGCAGAAGGTGTGGACGTCGAGCGCGCAGTACGCCGACTTCGCCATCCTGATCGCCCGCACCGACGTCGACGCGCCGAAGCACCGGGGCATCACCTACTTCGTGCTCGACATGCACAGTGCCGGCGTCGAGGTGCGGCCGCTGCGCCAGATCGACGGTGCCGCCGAGTTCAACGAGGTGTTCCTGACGGACGTGCGCGTCCCGCACGCGAACGTCGTGGGCGAGGTCAACGGCGGCTGGGTGGTCGCCCACACCACGCTGGCCAACGAATCGACCATGATCGGCAGCAGCGGTGGCGTCGACGACGACGTCGACGCGCTGATCGGCCTCGCCCGCACGACCGGGGTGGCGTCGGATCCACTCCTACGCCAGCGGATCGCCGACGTGTACATCCGGGCCCGGATTCTGCGCTTCCTCGGTGAGCGGGCCGGTATCGACGGGTCGGTGCTGAAGCTGCTGTGGGCCGAGGCCGGCGCCCGCGCCGCCGAGATCGGAGTCGCGGCGCAGGGACCGCTCGGGATGTTGTTCGAGGACGCGCCCGACGCGGGCCACTGGCAGCGTCAGCTCCTCCGCCAGTTCCACTGGCGCATCGGCGGCGGGACCGAGCAGATCCACCGCAACATGATCGGCGAGCGCACCCTCGGCCTCCCAGCCGAGCCGCGGGTCGACAAGGACGTGCCGTTTCGCGAGCTGGCGCGATCCGGATGACCGTGCGGACGAGCGTCCCCGAAGGGGCAGCGCCGGGTATCCCGGCGCTGAGCGAGGGAGCCATGTGATGGACACGACCGACAAGACGCCGTACCGGGTCGAGGAGGGCGCCGACCTCGAGGCGCGCCGGCTCGAGTACCTCGGCGCGATGTTCGATCCCGCCACCACGAAGATCCTCGAGCGGATCGTCGAGCCCGGTCACCGAGTGCTCGAGGTCGGTGTCGGCGGCGGGTCGATCGCCCGGTGGCTCGCCGAGCGGACCGGCCCGGCAGGCAGCGTCGTGGCGACCGACATCGACCTCCAGTTCGCGGGCGAGCCCCCCGCCAACCTGGAACTGCTCCAGCACGACATCACCGCCGATCCACTACCGGACGCTTCGTTCGACGTCGCCCACGCCCGCGGCGTGCTCCAGCACCTCGACCGGCGGGAAGCCGCGCTCGAGCGGATGGTGGCCGCGACCAAACCGGGCGGATGGGTAGTTGTCGAGGACGCCGACTTCTGGACGTTCGAGAGCCAACCCGTTCCCGAGCCGCTGGCGACGGTCTGCCGCACCCTGCAGGACGCCTACACCGAGATGTCGGGCCACGACCGCTACCTCGGGCGCCGCCTCGTCCCGTTCCTGCGCGGTGCCGGGCTCGTCGACGTCGACGCCGACGGCCACGTGTTCGCGATGCGGGGCGGGCAGCCCAGCGCCGAGTGGTACTTCCTCGGCATCGACCGGGCCGGCCCCGCGCTGGTGAGCGCCGGCCTCCTCGACGAGGCCACCCTGACGCGCGCGCTGGCGCAGGCACGCGATCCGGAGTTCGCCGCGCTGTCGCCCATCGCGGTGGCGGCGTGGGGACGGAGACCGGCATGACCGCGGGCGAGCTCGTCGTACGGCGCCGGCTCACCGCGCCGCAACAGGAGCGACGCGACCGGATCCTGACGGTCGCCCGC
>JBQTGU010000165.1:0-17013 GCA_052390575.1 Actinomycetota bacterium
CCCCGCCGCTGGTCGTCGCTCACGGGGTCATTGTGCGTCGGCGCGAGCGACCCATACCAACGCGCCCTGGTAGACGGCCAGGACCGCGAGCGCGACGAAGACTCCGGCCCACGACGAGTCGAGCTCGAGGAGCGCGATCATCACCATGACCACACCGGCCACCCGCAGCCCGTCGACGTTGGCGTGCACCCACCTCCCGGTCGGTGTCGTGGGGAACGCGGCCGCGCCCTCGCCGGCGCGCCCCACCGCGGCGCGGGCGAACCCCCGAGCCCAGACCGCGCCCCTTCCCGGGCCGGCGAGGTACGCCGCCGCCGCGACCACGAGCCCGACGACCAGCACGACCCAGGCGCGCTCTCGTAGCCCGCGGGCCACGATGCCGGCGGCGGCGTGCACCGCGTCGCGGTTCTCGCCCGCGGGAACCAGATCGACGAGGTCGCCGACGACCCGCCGCACCACCGTGAACGCGACATAGGCCGCAATGGCGGTGCCGAGGCCGAGCTGGAGCAGCGTGCGCCGCCGGTCGAGCGAGAGCACGAGCGCGGCCGCCAACAAGACGACCGCGCCGATCACGAGGAGCCTCACGAACCGCTCGACCAGGTGGACGGCGTCCTGGACCGCGGAGAGCTGGTCCTCGTCGAACACCGTGATCTGGCCGAAGTCCGCGGGCAGCTCGATCCCGAAGGCGTCGGCCAGCGCGTCCCTGATCTCGCGCCGGGTGGCGTCGTCGGCGAGGTCGGGAAGCTCGACGTCACCGAGCAAGCCGGGGCCGCCGGCGATCACCCGCTGGAGGATCTCGTGGGCGGCGGGCAGCAGGTCGAGCCTGACCTCACCATCGGCGCGGACCACCCCGGGTTCCTCGTCGCGCAGCACCGCCACCGCGGTCTTGTGCGCGGTCCGGACGGCGTCGACCCAGACCCGCTGGAACTGGTCGCTCCGAAGAACCTCGCCGACCGCCTTGCGGGTGTAATCGCGCACGATCACATCGAGCGGGCCGGCGAGGAAGCGCAGGTCCTCGGGCAGCGCCTCCTCGGCGCGGCGGGTGAGATCGAGCTCGGCCAGGAGCTCGTCGGTCAGGAACGTCGCCAACGCCCGGTTGACCGCGGGGTCCCGGGGCAGCGGTCGCACTGTGGCGACGAACCGGTTGGTGCGCAGCGCGGTCCGGTCGGCCCAGAGCCCGACGGTGGCGGCGACGGTCGTGATCGCGAACAGCGCGACGAGCGCACCGATCAGCCCCCGCCGCAGCCGCGTCATCGTCGCCCGGCGCGATCGACTACTTCGAGTCCTGCTTCAGGGCGGTGTCGGCGCAGAGCGCGGCGGTGACGACCAGGCTGCGGAGCGGGTCGTCGATCGGCTCCTTGATCTCGAGCACGTAGTTGTCGGCCGTGGTGAACATCTCCTTGCCGAGGCCGGCCCACTGCTTGGTGATGCGGGCGACTTCCTTGCCCGAGCCGTCCTTGATGTGGAAGTCCCAGGCGCGCCAGTTCTCGGCGTTGAGCTCCCCGATCGGCTGGCCGCCGGCCTCGAGCGAGAACCGGATCTTGCCGAACACGTTGTTCTGCTTGATCTGGCCGACCTCGGTGCCGTCGGGCCGCGACACCACGAAGCTCGACTTCATGATCTTGCGGGGGCGGGTCATGACGAGCTGCGGCTGCTGGTTGGCGTCGCGGATCTCGTAGGTGTGGGTCATGAACTGGTCGAGGCTGGAGACGAAGCGGGCGATCTTCTTGGCCGTGCTCTGCCCGACCTCGGCCACGAAGCCGAGTTGGTTGCCGTTCTGGTCGAAGACGCCGTACTCGTTCACCATCTCGATGAACTTGGCCTTCTGGTTCACGACCAGTACCGGCTCGGTGAACAGCGTGCCACCCATATGCACTCCTCCCTCATTCGCTCGCTCGCTGCGGTGCAGGGTACCTGCACCGCAGGCGCTCGCTCGCTGGCGAGCTCCCTCCGCTCGCATCCGCTCGCTCCGGTCGCCGCGCGGCGACGGGTATCTTGCCGCCCATGGAGCTTCGCCAGTTGGGACGCACCGGGGTGCGGGTCACGGAGTTGTGCCTGGGGACGATGACCTTCGGGCGTGAGATCGAGGAGGCGCCCAGCCGAGCGATCCTCGATCGTTACCTCGACGCCGGCGGGACCTTCGTCGACACCGCCGACGTGTACGGCGCCGGGGCGTCGGAGGAGATCCTGGGCCGCGTCCTCGGCGCGCGCCGCGACGGCATCGTGCTCGCGACCAAGTTCCGCATGCCGCTGGGCGACGACCCCAACAGTGGGGGCGCATCGCGGCGCCACATCCGCGAGGCGGTCGAGGGTTCGTTGCGCCGACTCCAGACCGAGTGGATCGACCTGTACCAGATCCACTGCTGGGACCCGCTCGCGCCGCTGGAGGAGACGATCTCGACCCTCGACGACCTGGTCCGCGAGGGCAAGGTCCGCTACGTCGGCGCGAGCAACTACACCGCCTGGCAGCTGGCAAAGGCGCTCGGGCTTGCCGCGCTGCACGCGTGGGAGCCGTTTGCGTCGCTCCAGCCGCAGTACTCGCTCGCCTGCCGCGACATCGAGCGCGAGCTGCTGCCGCTCTGCCGGGAGGAAGGGCTGGCCGTGCTGCCGTGGAGCCCGCTGGGTGGTGGATTGCTCACCGGCAAGTACCGGCGGGGCGAGGAGCCGCCGCCCCAGAGTCGGGCCGGCGACAGCACGCCGTCGTCGTTCCTCATGCGGGAGCGACTCAAGGAGGAGCACAACTTCGCGGTGGCCGAGGCGGTCGGCAAGGTCGCGGCCGGGCTCGGCAAGAGCCCGGCCCAGGTCGCGCTCAACTGGGTGCTGAGCCGCGACGGCGTGACCGCGCCGATCCTCGGTGCCCGCACGCTCGAGCAACTCGACGACAACCTGGGCGCGAGCGGCTGGAGCCTCGACGCCGAGTTGGCGCGCCAGCTCGACGACGTGAGCGCGCTCGAGCTCGGTTACCCCTACGAGTTCATCGACTGGATCACGCGGCGCTGATCACCAGTCCGCCGCCAGGATGTCGTTGGTGACCTCCGTGGGCTCCGCGTCGCCCTCGCTCCACCGGTACAGCGTGTCGCCGCCGACAAAGAGCAGATGCGCGCCCGACGGGTCCGACGCCAGGGACGCCACGACGCCGTAGCGGTCGCCGAGCTCGACGAGTGTCCGAATCTCGGTGCCGCTGACGACGTCGAGCTCGACGATCCGCAGTGCGTTCTCGTCGTTGGCATCGGCGACGACTGCCGCGAACCGTCCCGTTGCTCCGAGTGACGTGAATTCAAACGGGCCACCCTGCTCACCGACGGACGCGATGCGGGTGCCGTCGGCGAAGGCGGTCGCGGTGTCGACATCGATGTACCAGTGCTCGGTGGCGGGTTCGCGGTTGACCGGCACGATCAGGTGGCGCGAATCAGCGTCCCACGCCAGCGGCCCGACGAGTTCGTACGGCGGGCCTCCGTCGGTCACCTCAGGCACGCTGTAGACGCGTTCCGCATCGGCCGCGAAGTCCCGGACGACCAGCTGCACTGGTGTGATGCAGCCGCGGACATAGGCGAGGCGCGCGCCGTCGGGGCTGACCGCGGGCCAGCGGCCGGCACCACGGAACTCCGAGGTGCTCGGCGGCCCGAAGCTCAGGATCTCAGCGCGATAGAGAGCGGTACCGCTGCAGGTCTCGGGGGGCAGTGCTCGGGCGAAGAACGACGCGCCCTGGGTGGCGCGACTCACCTCGGGGAACTGCTCGGCGCCGGCCTGCGGCGTATGTTCAGTGCGCAGGACGGCGCCGTCCGCGGTCGCGAGTTCGACCGTCCGGCCATCGGCGGTCGTCGCGAGGATGACGTCAGGCGCCAGGTTGGCGCTCGGTTCCGCGGTCGTTGTCGGTGGAGGTGCGTCCGGAGGCGGTGCTTCGGGCACCCAGGCGGCGTCGTCCACTCCCTCGAGGAGGCGGCGCGGCTTCTCCCCTTCCGACCACCGCGTCAGGACGGGCGGCGCGTCAGGCAGCGGCGCGAGCGCAACCGCGAGGACGTGGTCGCCGGTGGGGTCGGCGTCGAGCGTGACGACGGGAACCTCGGAAAGTTCGAATAGCAACCCGCTCGCGCCGGTGGCGGGGTCGAGCGCCAGCACGTGCGCGCTGTTGCTCTGCGGCACCGCTACCGCCAGCCCGGTGTGCTCGCCGAGGTAAACGGCCGGTCCCCCCGCCTCCGGCAGGGAGATCGAGCGGGGCGGCGCCCCGGTCGCCGGTTCCAACTCGTAGGTCCGGATGTCGTCGCTGGCGGCGGGCACGGTGCGGTAGAGCAGGCGCTGCGAGTCGACCGACCAGCCGTACGGCTCCACCGACAACACGTCCTCGCCCCCCTCGTAGAGCTGCTGGCGGAACTGGTCGGTGTTCAGCTCCTGCACGACGAGGAGGTTGGTGGGGCCGCACTGGTTGGGGCCGCCGCTGGCGTAGGCGATGTACCGCCCGTCCGGGCTCAGGACCGGGTTGCCGCCACTCGCCACGATCGCGATCGGACCGCCGTCGACCGGGACGCTCACGATCTGCGGCGGCGCGTCGAGCTCGCACAACGCGTCCGTCTGCACCCGAGTGAAGTACACGGTCTTGCCGTCGGGGCTGACCGCGATAGTGCTGGCGCCGTCGGCATCGGCGCCCTCGGCGAGCGTGCGCACGATCGTCCCGTCCGCCGAGGAGAGCACGACCACCTTCCCGTCAACAATGGCGGCGATCTCGCGCGGCTGGGTCGATGTCGGGCCGGCGGTGACGTTGCCGGTTTCGTCGTCGCGCAGCGCCGCCAGCCCGACCACCCCACCCACGATGACCGCCGCCGCCGCGAGTCCGCTTGCGGCATCGCGAACCGTCTGGCGGCGTCGGCGGCGGGCGGCGGCCGACTGCCGGACGTTCTGCCACGCGTCGGGCGTGGGACGAGCACCGTCGGCGGCGGTGTGAAGCGAACTGCGGATCTGGTCCTCGAGGCTCATGCGAGCTCCTTCAACTCGCGCGCCAGTGCGCCCAGCGCCCGATGCAGGTGTGTCTTGACCGAACCCTCCGAAACCCCGAGCGCGACCGCGGTTTCCGCTGTCGTGGAATCGAGATAGAAGCGCAGCACGACGCACTCGCGCTGCCGGCGCGGGAGGCCGCGCACCGCTTCGACGAGGTCGCGCACGCCCTCGGCGCGCACAGCCTCGGCCTCGGCCGAGACCGCGTCGGGGAGGGGCTCCGGCCGGTGGCGTCGGGCGGTGACGCGCCGCCGGAGTCCTCCCCGAGCGAGGTTCACGACCGCGCGCCGCACGTATCGCAGGGGGTCGTCGCGGTCGCGGATGCGCCCCCAGCGGTCGTACGTCCGAGCGAACGCCTCCTGCACGACTTCTTCGGCCTGGCCCCGGTCGTCGAGCAGGAGACGAGCCAGTCCGACGAGCGATTCATAGCGGTCACGGAACAGCGCGCCGAGCACCGCATCGGGGTCCGGGGCATCTCCCGGCCCGGCGTCGCCGACCGACACCGGCCGGGGGTCCGATTCCACCCCGGTCATCATGACCGTCCAGACGCGTCGGAGCCGGTTCGGTTGACGCGTTCAGCTGCCGGGCAGGTAGTACCGCCAGGTGCCGTCGGCGGCGATGGCGGTGCGGGGGCCGTTCTCCTCGACGCCCGGCCAAATGTACGTGTCGCCATCGAGGACGACCGGCCCCTCGAACAGCTCGACGAGTTTGGCGAACCGCGGCCTACCGAGATCGAAGTCGGCCAGGCTCTCGAGCCGGTCGGCGTCGCAGGCCACCGCGGCCCGTACGATCGCCACCTCGGTCTCGGCGACGGCGCCGGGCAGCGTCGGATCGGGATCGAGGTCGGGTTCGAGACGCGCCGCCCCGCAGTCGGCGCGGTCGCCACCGGAACCCGCTCCATCGTCGGCGCACCCGGCTGCGAACGCGACGAGGACGATCGCGAGAACGAACTTGCAGCACTTCATCGGTGCCTAGATCGTCGCGCGACACGGCCCGGCCTCATGGGCCGGGCCGGTGGCTTTCCCGGGACCTCTGGAGTCTGTGGTTAGACCGCCAGCAGGTCGCGGGCGCCGGTGTCGGCGGATGGGTGGCGCAGCTTCGACATCGCCCGGGCTTCGATCTGGCGGATCCGGTCCCGGGTGAGGTTGAAGTACTCGCCCACTTCTTCGAGCGTGCGGGGCTCGCCCCGGTCGAGGCCGAAGCGCAGCGCCAGGATCTGACGCTCCCGCTCGTCCAGCGGAGCCAGCAGCTTCTCGATCTCCTCCGGCAGCAGCGCGGTGGCCGCGACCTCGAAGGGCGACTCGGCCGAGCGGTCCTCGACGATGTCGCCGAGCTCGGCGTCGCCGTCCTCACGCAGCGGCTCGCTGAGCGACAACGGCTCGGCGGCGAAGCGCAGCGCCTCGGTGACCTTGTCTTCGGGCATCTCGACCTCGGCCGACAGCTCGGCCAGGGTCGCGGGGCGCCCGAGCTTGAGCTCGAGGCGCGACCGGGCCTTCTGGAGGCGGGCCAGGGTGTCGCCGGCGTGAACCGGAAGGCGGATGGTGCGGCCGGTGTTGGCGATGCCGCGGGTAATGGCCTGGCGGATCCACCAGGTGGCGTAGGTCGAGAACTTGAACCCCTTGCGCCAGTCGAACTTCTCGACCGCGTGCATCAGCCCGAGGTTGCCCTCCTGGATGAGGTCGAGGAGGGGCAGACCCGACGCCTGGTACTTCTTGGCGATCGAGACGACCAGGCGCAGGTTCGACTGGACGAACGTGCGCTGGGCGTCGTCGCCCTGGCGGGCGCCCCGGCGCAGCTCCCGCTTCTTGGCCGCGGGCAGGTCCTTGCCGCCGGCCAGGAGCTCCTCGCGGGAGGCGTTGCCGCCCTCGATCTCCTGGGCGAGGCGGACCTCGTCGTCCTTGGTGAGCAGGGGGTACTGCCCGATGTCGGTGAGGTAGAGCCGGACGAGATCTTCCTCGTCCCGCTCGACACGCTCTTTCGCCACGTGAACCCTTCTGCGGTCTCTTTTCGGGGGGTCTGTTCCTGCCAACGGACGGGCCCGGGCGCGTGTTCCCAAGCGCCAAAAGGGCTTCGTCTACCTAGCTACGATACCGGCCCCGTCAAGCAGGCCTTTCATCGTGCCCGAGCGAGCGGCCCGCAGGGCGGCCGTCGGGTATCCCGGCGGCCGAGGCGAGCTCAGAATGAGGGAGGAGGCCCCCATCGCCGACGAAATCGATCTCGCCGTGGTCGTGGGGGCGTTCGACGCCCGCACCGGCCGGGAGGCGGACCTGGCGGCGATCCTGGCCAAGTACGTAGTGATGACCCGGGGCCGCCCCGACTGCCGCAACGTCGACCTGGTGGCATCGGTGGTGCACCCGGGGCGCCTGGTGGTGATCGAGAAGTGGGGCTCGCCCGACGCCGCCCGGGCCCACCTCGATGCCGACGAGACCGTGGAGATGGCTCGGGAGGCCACCGAACTCCTCGCCCGTCCCCCCGACCTCGACCTGCTGGAGTCGGTCAGCGCCCACGACCTGGAGTAGCGCCGAGGGTCAGCTGTCGTTCGAGGCCTTCAGCGTCTCTCGACGGATCGACGCCTTCTTCTTGCGCGCGGGACGGGGATCGGCGGCGGCGCATTCGGCGCACACCGCCTCAAGGTCGGACCACGTGAGCGCGTCGGCCGACCACAGCCGGTCGAAGGCGCTGTCGGCGACGTCGGTGAAGCCGTTGTAGAGGCGGAAGTGGTACAGGCGTCGCACCCGGCGGGTGTGCTCACCCAGGCGGGCGGCGCGCCCTTCGGCCCACACTTCCCACGCGTGGCGGTGCGCGTCACTGAGCTCCTCGTCCGCGACGGCGTCGGCGAAGCCGGGAGCGAGCCGGTCGGCGGCCCGCAGCAGGCACATGGCCAGCTCGGTGCGGGCGACGGGCTCGTCGAAGTGCTTGCGGTAGCGGCCGTCTTCGAAGTTGGCACCCGAGAACCAGAGGGCCGCCCGGCCGTCGACGATGTCGGCGGTCGCACCAGTGAGCGGGAGGGGGAGCTCCTCGTCGATCTCGACGGTGATGTCGACGTCGTCGGGGAAGCCGGTCTTGGCCGCGAGCTCCTCGGTGAGCCCGGCGATCACGCCGGCGTCGTAGTCGACCAGCGTGAACGTCTCCGGCGTGACCTGGACTCTCGCCATCAAACAGCTCCCTCGCTCGGCGCCGGGATACCCGACGCCGCCCCTTCGGGGTCGCTCGTCCGCACGAGACGCGGTCAGTCGCCGCCGGTCGCGACGCCGTGGAGGGCCTCCGCGGCGGCGCGGGCCTCCTCCTGCGCCTCGGTCGCGACCTCCGACAGCTCATCGATCTCGTCGTCGGAGAATCCGGCCATGTTGCGGAACTTGCGGGCCAGCTGGATCGGGTTCTCGTCGGTCTCGCCCCGGAACCCGCCCAGGCTGAAGAGCTTGTCGACGGTGCGCTGGAACTCGAGCGCCCGCTCCCGCCGCTCGGGGTCGTTCTCGGTGAGACGGCGCAGCCAGTCGGAGCCCATCTTCACGTGGGTCACCTCGTCGGCGAGCATCCAGTCCTCGCAGGCGGAAAGCACCGGGTCGCCCGAGCTGTCGCCGAACTCCTTCATGGTGTTGAACACGTCGATGGCGAGCCCCTCGAGGGCGCGGTTCACACCGGTGAGGCGCAGCAGCGGGTCGGGCGCGCAGGCGGCCTCGTAGAGGAAAGTGGCCTCGGTGAACTCGCCGATCTCCGAGCCCATGTGCTCGGACAGCTTCACCGAGATCTCGCAGTGGCGGGACTCGTCCCAGCACTGGCGGGCCATGTCGAGCTTGAGCTGGAACGGCACCTCGTCGTCGTCGAAGTCGAAGGTGGTGCGGCCGGCGCCCTCGAGCGCCTGAATCTCGCCCACGAAGATGCCGTGCATGAGCTGGCGGGCGCGGTCGCCCGCCGCCGGGCGCTCGGGCTCGAGCCGGGCCGAGCCGGTGTTGCGCTCGGAGACCCTCGCCTGGCGGGGGTCGGTGATGGCGTCCTCGATGCGGGCCCGGACGAACCGGGAGTCCCGGGCGAGTTCCTCGACCGGCAGGATCTTCTTCATCCGACGCTCACTCCTTCGGCGGCCTCGTCGGCCTGCCCTTCGGTGGTACCCAGCGTACCGGGGCCGGTAATGCCCTGGGCGCTGCGGATCAGCTCCTCCCGCGCCTGTTGGCGCTGGGCGGCTCGCTTCACTTCTTCGGGGGTCTGGATCAGGGACTGGAGGAGCATCTCGCCCTCCCGCCAGTCCTCCATCTCGTCCTGGAGGATGAACCGCAGCGAGCGGATCGTGGGGGCGTCGGTGATCCGGCTGGTCGCATTCATGTGGAACGTGTAAGCGGCGATCTTGCGGGGGATCAGCACCCGGTAGACGCCGACGAGCTTCTCGATGGTCAGCTCGGGCGCCTCGGGGTCGCGCACCGCGTCGACGAACTTCGCGACGTCCTCGTTCGCGGGCTCGGTGAGGCGCTCGGTGTTCATCTCCCGCAGCTCAGGGAGGCGCTTGTTCCAGAGCTCGGCGTGCCAGGCGTGGTGGTAGCACTGGCGGCCGAGGACGAGCTTGACGTCGAGCTCGGGGACGGTTGCGACCCAGCCCCCCAGCGCCTCGAACAGGCGCATCTCGATCCACTTGTAGTTGCCCACCCGGCGGGCCGACTCGACCACGCCGAAAAGACCAGGCAGCTCTCGCCGGTCCCAGGGAGCAAAGGCGGGGCGGGGGGCCCCCGGTTCGGCCACGGGCGTGATTCTCCCGTTACTTGACCGACCGGTCAAGCAAGGTGACGGCGGTCACCTTTGCGTCAGAGTCGCTCGAGGGCGCGGGCGACGAGATCCTCGCCTGCCTCCCGGAGACGGGCTTCGTCGGTCTCGCCGTCGAGGCTGCCGGTCACGGTCAGCGTGATCTGGCCCTCGGCGGAGCAGGCCACGATGTTGCCGACGCCGCCCTGGATGTCGAGGTACGACCAGTAGGTCGGGACGTCGAACCCGTCCACCTTCTCGTTGGCCGGGTCCGCATCGAGGGCGTCGACGCACAACTGCTCGTCAGGACCGACGAGCAGCGACACGCTCACGCTCGTGCCGTCCATGACGCTCGCCCAGTCGCACAGGCGCGGGCCGACGTCGGGCGAACCGTCTGCCACCGGGTTCCCGACCGCGACCGAGACCTCCTCGCGGGTCAGGAGCTCACAGACGTCGACCGCCCCGTCGGGGCTGCGGCCCGCCTTCGCTACGCCGTCGTCGCCGTCGGCACACGCCGGGATCGACAGCGACAAGGCGGTCGCGGTCAAGAGCATCCGTCGCATTCCAGGCCCTTCCCCCGAACCGGCGAGGATCAACCGCCGGCAGTCGACATGGGGGCGGGTTCCTGCTCAGTCCGCCCCGGACCGACCTCGGCGATGGCGATCCCGACGAGGATGATCGCTGCCCCGGTGAGCCTCACCACACCGAGGCGCTCACCAGCCAGGTAGCCCACGATGCCGGCGAAGACCGGCTCCGTCAGGAGGATGAGCGCGGCCCGGCTGGGACTGATCCGCCGTTGCCCGTAGAGCTGGAGCGAGAGTGCGACCGACGAGCAGCCGACGCCGGTGAACGCGGCCGCAAAGAGCGCCAGTCCGGTCAGCTCCCCCAACCCGGTGGCCGCGGTGACCGGCACCGACGCCCCCGCGAGCACGGCCATCTGCACGGTCACGAACGGGATCGTGTGCAACCGGTTCGCGTACCCGCCCTGGTACACGATCCAGATCGCGAACGAGACCGCGCACGCCAGCGTGAGCACCTCGCCCCGGCCGAAGGTCAGCTCGGCGCCGGTCAGGAGAAACAGGCCACCGGTGGCGACAGCGATCCCGAGGCACACGCCGAGTGGCGGCAGGCGGCGGCGCACGATCGCCTCGATGACCGGCGTGAAGATCGCGTAGAGGCCGGTGATGAACGCCGACGTCGACGACTCGGTGTACTGGAGCCCGATGGTCTGGGTGATGTACCCGGCGAACAGCAGCAGGCCGGCGATGGTGCCGGCGCGCCAGAGCAGCCCCGGCGGCTCCCGGTTGCGCCGGGATATCCGCCACGCGAATGGCGCGAGCACGGCCGCGCCGATGATGAACCGGATGGTGATGTACCCGGCCGGGGTGACGTCCTCGATCGCGTCCTGCACGAGGACGAAGGTGACGCCGAACAGGAACGCCGCCAGGACGAGCGCGCCCTCCGCTCTGCGAGCTCCCTGCGCTCGCATCCGCTCGCTACGGTCGCCGCGCGGCCGTTAGCCGGGCCAGCGGTTCGTGATCGGGAGCCGGCGGTCCTTGCCGAACGCCTTGGGCGACACCCGCACACCGGGTGGCGCCTGGCGACGCTTGTACTCGCTGCGGTCGACCAGGCGGGCCACCCGGCGGACCTGTTCGGCATCGAAGCCGGCGTCCTCGAGCTCGGTGACCGACTGGTCGCCCTCCACGTAACCCTCGACGATGGGGTCGAGCTCGGCGTAGTCGGGCAGCGAGTCGGAGTCCTTCTGATCAGGACGCAGCTCGGCGCTGGGCGGCTTCTCGAGCACCGACTCGGGGATGAGCGGACGGCCGGCGCGCTCGTTGCGGTCGCGGGCGAGGGCGTACACGAGCATCTTCGGCACGTCCTTGATGACGGCGAACCCGCCCGCCATGTCGCCGTAGAGGGTGGAGTACCCGGTCGCGAGCTCACTCTTGTTGCCGGTGGTGAGCACGAGCGCGCCGAACTTGTTGGACAGTGCCATGAGGATTGTGCCCCGCACCCGGGCCTGGACGTTCTCCTCCGCCAATCCCGGCTCGGTTCCCTCGAACGAATCGGCGAGGAGGTCGAGGAACGCGGAGTGCGCGGCCTCGATCGGGATGGTCAGCGTGCGGATGCCCAGGTTGGCGGCGAGGGCCTCGGCGTCGGCGACGCTGCCCGGACTAGAGAATCGGGATGGCATGAGCACGCCCAACACCCGCTCGGGGCCGAGGGCGTCGACCGCGATGGTCGCGACCAGCGACGAGTCGATGCCGCCGGAGAGGCCGATCACGACATCGGTGAAGCCGTTCTTGATGACGTAGTCGCGGGTGCCGAGGACGAGGGCCTCGTACACCTCGCGCACGGGGGGCAGCGTCGGCTCGACCCGCGGTGGCATGGCCCGCTCGCCGAGGTGGGCGTCGCTCACCCGCACCTCGGGCAACGATCCCGCGCTGACCCGGCCGCGCGGGTCGAGCAGCCGCCTCCGGAACGCGGGGCGCACGTCGACGTCGACGACCAGCAGGTCCTCGGCGAACTGCTTGGCCCGGGCGATCAGCCCGCCGCTCTCGTCGAACAGCATCGACGCCCCGTCGAAGACGAGCTCGTCCTGCCCACCGACGAGGTTCACGTACAGGAGCGGAACGCCGGCGTCGGCGGCTCGGGTCGCGAGCATCGTCTCGCGCTCGCGGAGTCGCCCGGCGTAGTAGGGCGACGCGTTGATGTTGACGATGAGCTCGGCGCCGGCGTTGGCCTGGGTGACGATCGGCCCGTTGGGGCTCCACGCGTCCTCGCACACCGTCACCGCCACCCGCACCCCGCCCACGACGAACAGGGGGCCGTCGACGGTGGAGGGCTCGAAGTACCGCTCCTCGTCGAACACCGCGTAGTTGGGCAGCAGGTGCTTGTGGTACACACCCGCGACTTTCCCCCCCGCGCACACCGCGGCGGCGTTGTAGAGGTCGCGCTCGGCGTGCGGGAAACCGATGACCGCGGCGGCGCGGCCGGTGCGGGCGGCCACCTTCTCGAGGGTCTCCTGCGCTGCCTCTACGAAGACCGGGCGGAGCAGCAGGTCCTCGGGCGGGTAGCCCGTGATGGCGAGCTCCGGGAACGCCACCAGGTCGGCGCCGGCGTCCTCGGCCTGCTCGTAGGCGTCGAGGATGCGGGTGGCGTTGCCCTCGAGGTCGCCAACGACCAGGTTCAGCTGAGCAGCGGCGACGCGCAGCCGGGGCATACCCCAAGGATACGGTGCCACCGTGGCCCTGGCGCCGGTGTTGACCGAGCCGATCGAGCGCGCCGCTGACCCCGCGATCGCCCGGGCCGTCGTCGAACGGCTCGTCGAGGCGCATCCGGACGTCGCCGACGACCTGACCGAGCGCCCGTTGGTGCGTGACGGTCTGATTGCGCTGGCGTGTGCCTCGCGGTCGTTGTCGACCGCCATCATCGGCGACCCCAGCCTGCTCGATCCGCTACGCGACGAGCCGGGTTTCGAGAGCGAACGCGACGCCGACGGCTACGCGGCGTCGTGGCATGAGCACGCTGATCACTCTGCGGTCGGCCTCCGACTGTGGAAGCGACGCGAGCTGGTCCGCACCGCCGCCCGCGATCTGCTCGTTGTGGCCGATCTACCGGCGGTCGGCCGGGAACTCGCCGCCCTCGCCGAGGTATGCCTGGGCGCGGCGGTCGGGATCGTCGCTCCAGCTGTCCGTCTCGCCGTCGTCGGCATGGGCAAGCTCGGCGGACTCGAGCTCAACTACGCCAGCGACGTCGACGTGCTGTTCGCGCACGACGGCGACGCCGACGCGGCCGAGCGCAGTGCCCGCGAGGTGCTGTCCACGATGAGCACGCCGACCCCTGAAGGGATCGTGTTCCGCACCGACGCCGACCTGCGTCCCGAGGGGAAGTCGGGCCCGTTGAGTCGCAGCCTCGACTCGTACGCGGCGTACTGGGCCCGCTGGGCCCAGACGTGGGAGTTCCAGGCACTCATCAAGGCCCGATGGGTAGCGGGGGATGCAGAGCTCGGCGAGGGGTTCCTCGACGCCGCCCGCCCACACGTGTGGCCGGAGGTGCTCGACCCCGACGCGGTGCGGGAGGTGCGGGCCATGAAAGCGCGCGCCGAGAGCGAGACGGCGCGCAAGGGACTCACCGAGCGCGAGCTCAAACGGGGCCGCGGCGGCATTCGCGACATCGAGTTCGCGGTGCAGCTCCTCCAGCTGGTCCACGGCCGTCACGACCAGTCGGTGCGGCCGGCGAACACGCTCGAGGCGCTCGCCGCGCTCGTGGCTGCCGACTACGTCGAACGGCGCGACGCCGACGAGCTCGACGAGGCGTACCGCTACCTCCGAACCGTCGAGCACCGCCTCCAGCTGTGGGACGAGCAACAGACCCACACGCTGCCGTCCGACGAGGCGGCCCGCAGCCGGCTCGCCCGCGTGCTCGGCTACCGCGACCGGGGCGACGGGTCGGCGGTCGAGCGGTTCGACGCCGACCACCGCGCCCAGCAGGCGCGGGTGCGCACGCTCCACGAGCGCCTCTTCTTCGCGCCGCTGCTCGACACGCTCGCGGGCACGGGCCCGCTGTCGGGCGAGGCGGTCGAGGAGCGCTTGACCGCGTTCGGCTTCGTCGACGTCGCCTCGACCCGGGCCGCGCTGCGCGAGCTGGCCGCCGGGCTCACCCGCCGCTCGAAGGTCATGCAGCAGCTGCTCCCGGTCATCCTCGGCTGGCTGTCCGCCGCGCCCGACCCCGACCTCGGGCTCCTCCAGCTCCGGCGCCTGGCCGAGGGGCCGGCCCGCTCGGCGTCGCTGGCGACGACCTTCCGCGAATCGCCCGGCGCGGCCGAACGCGCTTGCCGCCTGCTCGGGTCGGGGCGGGTGCTGGGCGAGGCGCTGCGGCGTCAGCCCGACTTCGTCGAGGCGCTCGGCGACGACGGCGCCCTCGCACGCGAGAAGACGCGCGCCGAGCTCGTCGACGAAGCGCTGGGGACGCTGGGATGGCGGGGCGGCACCGAGCAGCGCCGCGAGGGTCTGCGCCGGTTCAAGCGCCGGGAGCTGCTGCGGATCGCAGCGCGTGACGTGCTCGGGTTCGCGACCGTCGAGGAGGCCGGACGCGAGCTTGCCGGTCTTGCCGAGGCCTGCGTCGAGGCCGCCCTTCGCATGCTCGAGCCCGAGCGGCCCTTCGCGGTGATCGGCATGGGTCGATTCGGTGGCGGCGAGCTGTCGTACGCATCCGACATCGACGTGCTGTTCGTCTACGACGGCGACACGGCCGCCGACTTCGCCACCGCGGAGCGGACCGCCGAGGCGCTGATGCGCGAGATCGGGGCGACCACCGCCGAGGGCCAGACCTTCCGGATCGACGCCGACCTGCGACCCGAGGGCAAGCAGGGCCCGCTCGCCCGCAGCATCGACGGCTACCGCGCCTACTACGACCGCTGGGCCCAGACCTGGGAGTTCCAGGCGCTGCTGAAAGCGCGGCCGGTGGCGGGCGACCCCGAGCTCGGCGCGCGGTTCGCGGCGCTGGTCGAGCCGTTCGTGTTTCGCGATCCCTTCCCCGACGACGCCGTCCGCGAGGTGCGGAGAATGAAGGCCCGCATCGAGCGGGAGCGCATCCCGCCGGGCGAGGACCCGGAGTTCCACCTGAAGCTGGGGCGGGGGTCCCTGTCGGATGTCGAGTTCACGGTCCAGCTGCTCCAGCTCGCGCACGGCGCCGCGCATGCCGACGTGCGGGCGACGTCGACGATCGACGCGCTGCGCCGACTGCAGGAGGCGGGACTGATCGACGAGGACGACGCCACCGCGCTTGAGGAGTCGTACCGGTTCTGCGAGCGGGCCCGGAACGCGCGCTACCTGCTGACCGCCTCACCATCGGACGCATTGCCGACCGACGGCGCCGAGGCTTTGAAGCTCGCCCGCCTGCTCGGCTACGTCCATCGGCCCCAGGCCAGCCTGCGCGACGACTATCGCCGGGTCACCCGCCGCGCGCGCAAGGTGGTCGAGCGGGTGTTCTACGGGCGCGCCGAGACGTAGCGAGCGCGTCCGGTTCGCGGGGCTACGTGCAGCTGGGTGTGACGCCGGGAACCACGACGCCGACGGCCTCGAGGGGGTCGACGCGGCCGTGACCGTACTCGTCGTCCTCGGTCGGCGGGCCGAGATCGTCGGCGGTTCGGATGAGCTGGTTGCAGACGTCGGCGTGGGTCGTGAAACCGTGGGCAGCGCGCACGAGCGCGGCCGCGGCGGCGACATGCGGGCTCGCCATCGACGTGCCCGAGATGACGACGTAGCCACCGTTGTTCCACGTCGACGTGATCCCGCTCGAGGGATTCGAGCCGGTCCCGCCGGGGGCGGCGATGTCGACGTAGCTCCCGACGGTCGAGTAGCTCGCGCGCGTGTTGTTGTTGAGGAGCGCGGCCACGCCGATCACCTCGGGGAAGGCGCCCGGGTAGCTCGGCGCGTTGCCGCTGTTCCCACTGTTGCCGGCTGACGCAACGACCACCACGCCGTTCGCACGGGCGTACTGGATCGCCGACTGCTCCGCGCTCGAGGCGCCGGATCCGCCGAGGCTGAGGTTGATCACGTCGGCGCCATTGTCGGTCGCCCAGATGATCCCGTTGGCGACGTCGGAGCTGAACCCGGAGCCGTCGCCGCAGAGTACCTGTACCGGCAGGATGTCGACACCGGGGGCGGCGCCGGTGATGCCGGCGTTGTTGTTCGCGACTGCACCGATGATGCCGGCTACGTGGGTGCCGTGGCCGTTGGCGTCGCTGGTGCCGCCTGCGCCGGAGAAGGTCGTCCCGCCGTCGGCGCTGTGCAGGAAGTACTGGCCAGCCAGCACCTGACCGGCGAGGTCAGGATGATTGGCGTACACGCCGGTGTCGATCACCGCGACCACCTGGCCGGTGCCGCCGTTGTTGGCCGAGGCCCACGACGACTCGAACGCGACGTTGTTCAGCGCCCACTGCTGCGGTCGCAGGGTGTCGTTCGAGACGTCGGCGGTGCGGGGGAGGTCGGCCTCGACCGCGACCAGGTCGCCGTCGGCGGCCGCCTCGGCCACGACCGCGTCGGCTTCCGCCTGCGAGCTCACCGGCGTACTGGTGATCTCGGGCCCGGCCGGGGTCGATTCGACGGTCACCAGCGGGGTCTCGCCGTCACCGGCGTTCTGGCACGCGACCGGAGGCCCGGCCGGACCGGTGGGGGTCCCACCCCCGCCTCCCCCACCCGGAGGTGGGGGTGCGCCGCCGCCGAAGCAGCCCGCCAGGCCGAAGGCGGCGGCGAGGATCGCCGCGGGGACGGGAATCAGGGCGCGACG
>JBQTGU010000166.1:0-14370 GCA_052390575.1 Actinomycetota bacterium
TCCGTTCGGTGATCTCGACCACGATGGAGCCGGTGCCCACGAGCTCGCCGCCCCGCCCGATGACGGGGTAGATGCTGCGCAGCCAATGGCGCAGGATCCCCGGCGCCGCCGGCGTCTGCGCGCTCACCTCGACGTCGATCACGGCCTGGCGCGTCTCGACCACCGACCGGAACAGCGGCTCCACCGCCGCCCAGAGGTCGGGGAGGAGCTCGGCGACAGTCCGTCCGATGTGGGCGTCGAGCGGCAGCCCGTTCATCTCGGCCAGCGGCTGGTTGAGCCGCACGTAGCGGAACTCGGTGTCGTAGAAGCCGAAGCCGACGGGAGCGTGCTCGAGCAGCGTGTCGAGGCGGGCAAGCGTCTCCTCGAGCTCGCCCGTCGCCTGCTCCGCCTCGGCCCGCGCCATGTGCTCGAGGGCGAGCAGGCGGGCGCGATCGGTGTCGGTCTCCTTGCGTTCGGTCACGTCGATGGCAACGCCGATCCACTGCATGCCGTCGCGGTCGGGCACGGCCTGGCCGCGCCACTCGACCCACCGGACCTGTCCGTCGGCCCGCACGACGCGGTGCTTGACCGCGAGCTCGTCGCCTCCGTCGACCGCGCCGCCGATCGCGGCGAGGGCCTCGGCGCGGTCCTCGGGAACGATGTGGCGGACGTAGGCGTCGAAGGTCCCCGCGAACGCGCCCCGGTCCAGGCCGACGACTGCTTCCAACTCCGGCGACCAGAACATCTCGTTGGTCGCGCGCTCCCAGCGCCACGAGCCCATCCGGCCGGCGTCGAGGGCGAGGCGGGCCTCGGCCTCCCGGTTGCGCAGCTCGTCTTCGATTTCCTGCTGCTCGGTGACGTCGATCGCGATGCCGAGCAGGGTCCCGTCGGGTAGCCGGCGACTGCGGTTGTCGATCCAGCGGATCGTGCCGTCGGGTCGGACGATGCGGTAGCGGAGCCCGGCGGGGGCGGCGCCGCCCGCCGCCCGGGCGACCCGCTCGAGCACCACCTCGCGATCGTCGGGGTGCACCAGCGCGAGGGCGTCTTCGACCGTCCCGCCGAAGGTCCCGGGCTCGAGGCCGGCCAGCCGCTCCATCGACTCGGACCACCGGGCGCTCCCGGTGGCGGGGTCGGACGACCACGCGCCCATGCCCCCGGCTTCGAGGGCGAGCGCGAGGCTCTCCTCGATGGCCCCATGGGGAACCGCGCGGGCGTGGGGCCCCGCCCGGCGGTGCCGACGGGTGCGTCGCCTCAGCACCGGTTCCCGATCACGCTCGACCATCTTGGGGTATCCTTCGGTTACCCGCTAGTAACTTGTCGCAGAGGAGGCGGGTCCCGCAGGAGGCGCTCCCATGGCCGAGTTCTCCCTCGAGCTCAACGAGGACCAGCAGCAGATCCAGAAGTGGGTCCACGACTTCGCCGAGGAGTTCGTGCGACCAGTGGGCCCGGAGTGGGACGAGAAAGAGGAGACGCCCTGGCCGGTCATCGAGGAGGCGGCCAAGGTCGGCCTCTACTCGTGGGAATTTGTCGCCCAGTGCTTCTCCGACCCCACCGGCCTGCTGTTCCCGATCGTGAGCGAGGAGCTGTGCTGGGGTGACGCCGGCATCGCGCTCTCGATCTTCGGGAGCACCCTCGGCGCGGCCGGCATCGCCGGCAACGGCACGCCCGAGCAGATCGCCGAGTGGGTGCCGCAGTGCTTCGGAACCCCCGACGACATCCACCTGGCGTCGTTCGCGGTCACCGAGCCCGGCGCGGGCTCCGACGTGTCGAGCCTCCGCACGCACGCCAAGAAGGACGGCGACGACTGGGTGATCAACGGGCAGAAGACGTTCATCACCAACGGCGGTCTGCTCGACCGCCCCAACGTGCACGTCGTGGTGGCCAGCGTCGACCCCGACCTCGGGGCGCGCGGTCATGCCTCCTTCGTCGTTCCGCCGGGCACGCCCGGCCTGACCGGCGGCAAGAAGGAGAAGAAGATGGGCATCCGCGCCTCGCACACCGGCGAGGTGCTGCTCGACGACGTGCGCGTCCCGAGCGCGTGCCTGCTCGGCGGCGAGGAGAAGCTCGACGCTCGTCTCGCCCGGGCCCGCGAAGGCAAGAGCTCGAAGGTGCAGGCGGCCATGAGTACGTTCGAGACCACCCGGCCGGTCGTCGGTGCCCAGGCGCTCGGTATCGCCCGGGCCGCCTACGAGTTCGCGCTCGACTACGCCAAGGAGCGCGAGCAGTTCGGCCGGAAGATCATCGAGAACCAGGGCATCGCGTTCAAGCTCGCCGACATGAAGATGGAGCTCGACGCCGCCCGGCTGCTCGTGTGGCGGGCGGCGTGGATGGGCGCGACCAAGAAGCCGTTCGAGAACGGCGAGGGCTCGATGAGCAAGCTCAAGGCAGGCGAGGTCGCGGTGTGGGTGACCGAGCAGGCGATCCAGATCCTCGGTGGCTACGGCTACATCCGCGACTTCCCGGTCGAGCAGTGGCACCGCGACTCGAAGATCTACACGCTCTTCGAGGGAACCTCCGAGATCCAGCGCCTGGTCGTGTCCCGCGCCATCTCGGGCATGCACATCGACTGACCTCTCTCCGCGTGACGCGCTGAACGCGCTGGGCGACCTCGCGTAGGCTGTCGCCGCTGGAGGGAAACGCATGGGCGCTCCATCACCTCCCGCGGCCGGGGCAGGAACGGTCGATCTGAGCCGGTGGCCGCTCGTCGGACGGGACGACGAGCTCGCGCTCGCCCGATCGGCCTTGACCGAGCACGGCGGCGTCGTGCTCACGGGCGCGGCCGGCGTCGGCAAGACCCGCCTCGCGCGCGAGGTGCTGGGTGACGCGGGAGCCGAAGGCGACCGAGTCGTGTGGGTGGCGGCGACGCAGGCGGCCGCTACTGTGCCGCTCGGCGCCGTTGCCGACCTCGTTCCCGGTGCCTCCATCGGCCAGGGTCGGGACGCGACGTTGCGGGCGATCGTTGCCGCGCTCGAACTCGAAACCGGCGGTGGCCGACTGCTTCTCGGCGTTGACGACGCCCACCTCCTCGACGAGGCGTCGGCCGCACTTGTGCACGTCCTGGTGACGTCAGGGGCCGGGTCGGCGGTGGTGACTCTGCGCAGTGGCGAGACCGCTCCCGACGCGATCACCGCGTTGTGGAAGGACGGATCGGCTCCACTGGTCGCGCTCCAGACGCTGGCGCGTCCAGAGGTCGAGCGTCTCGTCGACGGCGTCCTCGACGGTCAGGTCGACGGTGCCGCGCTGCACACGCTCTGGCATTCGAGTCAGGGGAATGCCCTGTTCCTGCGGGAGCTCGTGCGTGATGGCATCGAATCGGGCGTGCTTCGCTGCGAGGATGGCCTCTGGCGGTGGCGGGGAGCGATCGAACCCGGCAAGCGACTGCAGGACATCGTCGCCATGCGGATGGGCCGGCTCGAGGACGAGGAGCGAGCCGCGCTCGAGGTGCTGGCGGTCGGCGAACCGCTCACCAGTGAGTCCCTGGTGATCGTGGGCATCGCCGAGATCGCCGAAGCACTTGAGCGCCGCGGCCTCGTCACGGTTGCCCGACAGGGTCGGGAGCGCGAGGTGAGCCTGGCCCATCCTCTTTTCGGCGAGGCAGTTCGGGCGAGCATGCCGGCGACGCGCCACGACGACGTCCGCCGCCGGCTTGCCGACGCGCTCGAAGCCATGGCAGCCCGAGGACCCTCCGACGTGCTCCGGATCGGGCTGTGGCGCGCCGACGCCGGCGACAACGAGCACCCGGAACAGCTCTGTGCTGCCGCCCGGCGAGCGTGGGTGCTCGGGGACGCCGGCGCCGCCGAACGTCTGGCCCGAGCCGCGCTCGAGTCGGCGCCTGAGCTCGAAGCCGGATACCTCCTCGGCGAAGCCCTCAGCGACCAGGGGCGGGCACGGGAGGCGCTCGAAGCGTGGAGCGCGGTGGAAGACCTGCCGGGGACCGATCGTGTCCGGGCGTCGCTCGCGGTGGCCCGGGCGGGTCTGCTCGTCTACCAGCTCAACGATCGGCCGGAGGCGGCGGCGACGCTTCGGCGCGCCGCCGCGCGGATCAGCGACGACGACGCCCGGCGGCGGCTCGCCGGCCAGCTCGCTCTGTTCGCGGCCACGGATCCCTCGGCGGACGACGTCGCGACCGCGACGCTCCGTGGCGCTCGCGCCGACGAGTCGCCGCTGGTGCCGAATGCGGCGTTGGCGGTCACCCTCGAGCTCGCCGGGGCCGGTGAGCTCGAGCGCGCCATCCAAACCGCCGACCTCACGATCGCGAGCGAGCCTGCGCTCCCCGAGGAGCAGCCGACGATCCTGGAGCTGCTGGGGATGACTCGGGCGTGGGCGGGCATGCTCAGGGGAGAGGTCATCGCATCCGAGGCCGACGCGGAGCAGTCGTACCGCGAGACCGTGCAGGAAGGGGCGGAAGTCGCCCGGGCGCGCTGGTGCCTGGCGCGCGGGATGTTCGCCATCGCCCGTGGTCGACCGCGGACCGCCATCCGCGTCCTGAAGGAAGCCACCGCGGTGATGGAAGCCGCCTACATGGGTTTCCGTCGTCCTGCCCAGGCCTACCTAGCCATGGCCAACGCCCTGATCGACGACGTGGACGCCGCCCACGAGCACCTGCGCGCTTCGGACACTGCGAACCGCAGCGTCGACCGCATCTTCGCGGTGGACATCGCTCGCGCGCACGCGTGGGTCGAGGGCGCACGGGGCGAGCTCACCGCCGCAGCCGCTGCAGCCGAACATGCGAGCGCGCAAGCCGCGGATGCCGGGCAGTGGGCGCTCGAGGCGTGGGCGCGTCACGACGTCGTCCGTTTCGGGGGCGGCGCCGGAGTCGCGGCGCGGCTCCAGGAGCTCGCCGGTGTGGTCGACGGTCCCCTGGTGGGCGCGTTCGCCGTCCACGCACACGCGCTCGACGCGGACGACGGCGCCGCCCTCGACCAGGTCTCGGTGACGTTCGACGATCTCGGCTTCGATCTCTTCGCGGCGGAGGCGAGCGCGGCTGCTGCCGCCGCCTACCGGCGAGCCACCAAGAAGGCGAGCGCGTTCGCATCGACACGCCGAACCCACGAGCTCGCCGAGCGGTGCGAGGGTGCGAGGACGCCCGCACTCGCCCGGGTCGACCAGCCCGACGACCTGACCGCTCGGGAGCAACAGGTCGCCGACCTGGCGGCGAGCGGCCTGGCCAGCAAGGAGATCGCCGGCCGGCTCGGCATCAAGGCCCGGACCGTCGACAACCTCCTCGGCCGCGTCTACACGAAGCTCGGCGTGTCGGGACGCCAGGATCTGGCCGAATGGCTCGGTTCCGGTCTGGAGCGCCCGCACGCGTAGGCAGGTCCGCTCCGGCGCGTGAGTAACCGGTTACTCACGACGCCGGCGACTCACTCCGTCACGCTCAGGAGTGTGGAGCGCGACGAGGCGGTCGAGCAGCTGCCGGTGACGTACCAACAGGTGCTGGCCTGGCTCGAGGACGGCCGGTCCCGTGACGAGATCGCGGCCCGGCTCGGCGTCGAGTTGACGTCGGTCGAGCCGCTGGTGCGCCTGGCCGAGGCGAAGCTCGCTCGCCTGACCGCCGACCTCAGCGGAGCGACGACGCGATCTCCACCATCCGATCGAGGGGAAGGTCACCTTCGAGCCGGATCGTCAGGTCCCCGCGGGTGAAGATGAGCGCGTTGCCCACGAGGCGGCCCTCGGCGAGGACGTCGGCGCCGGTGGCATCGGTGTAGAAGAAGTAATGCGCGCCACCGGAGAGGAACACGCCTTCCTCTCCGTCGACCGTCACGGCGCGGGCCCGCGAGTCGGTGGCGAGGTACTTGCGGGCTGCTTCGCGCCCGTCGCCGGTGAACTCCTGGATCAGCAGGCCGATGCCGGTGTGCTCGGAGGCGGGAAGCCCCGGCCCGGCGCGGTACACGAGCGAGACCGCCCCGCCAGCCCCGTCGTCGAACCACACCTCGTCCGGGCTTCCCAGATCCTCGGCGGTCGGGACGACAACCGGGACCCGGGCCCGCACGTCCGTGAGCGCGGTCGGCGCTCCGAGCGAGAGCTCGGCGCTGCCTGACGGCACGAGCGTGGGCGGCGGCTCCTCGCGCACTTCGATCGCGCCGATCTCGAAGATCCGGTTCACGGCAGCCCGGGCGGCAGGCAGGGCCGCGACCGCGGTCGCGGCGATCGCCGCCACCAGCACGACCGCGACGCGCCGCCGAGGTGAGGGCCGGCGCAGGCGCGTCGGCGCCGACTGCGTCTGCAGCCGCCGGACGACCGCGGTCGACAGGTCGAGCTCGCCGAGCTCGGCGTCGAGATCGCGGGTCAGCGTGCGCAGCTCCGCTTCCAAAAGGGCTCGGCCGCCGGTGTCAGGCATCGTGCACCTCGTGGTGGAGTTGGCCCTCGAGGCGGTCGAGGGCGCGGGACAGGCGCGACTTCACGGTGCCACGGGCGAGCCCGAGCACGCGGGCGGTCTCGGCCTCGCTGAGGTCGAGGAGGTACCGGCATTTCACGACGTCCCGATAGCGAGGGGGGAGCGCGTCGAGCGCGGCCCGCACCGCGCTACTGCCCTGGCGGGTGAGCATCTCGTCCTCGGCTGACGCCGCCACGTGGCGACCACCGCGCTCGCCCGATTGCTGCACCGCGCGCGTCCAGCGACCGGCCGAGCGGCGCTGGTTGCGGGCCACGTTGGCGACGACCGCGAGGAGCCAGGGCCGGAACGGCGCGCCGGGCCGGAAGCTCGCCAGGTTGCGGTGGGCGCGCATGAACGCCTCCTGGGCGGCGTCGTCGGCGACGCTCACGCCCGCGATGACGGCAGCAGTTCGGCGGGCGTCCTGCTGGTAGCGACGCACCAGCTCGCCATACGCGTCCACGTCTCCCTGCTTCGCTCGCTCGATCAGTTCGCCGTCTTCCGTGGTGCTCCTTCCGGTGGAGAACCCGTGTCGTCTACACCGCCGCCGGACTCGAGGTTCCGGGAACCTCGTCCGGAGACTCGGTGTATCGAGAGCATGAAGATTCGCACCCTCCTTGCCTCGTCGCTCGGCGCTCTCCTCACGCTGGTCCCGGGGACAGCAGACGCCAAGGGCGCTCAGGACGCCACCGTGACCGGGCCCGGGCTCGAGCAGCCCCTGAGGCTCGGCACGCAAGCGGCGGCCGGCGAGCTCGCGCAGAAGGCAGGTCTCTACGAGGGACTGTTCGGCTCGACCACCGTCGCGCTCGCCGCCAGCGCGCCTGCGGGCGACCTCGGGCCGCGCTACGTCGCCGAGTACCGCCTCTCCGCCGGGCCCGACGGCTCGGTCGAGGTCCGCCAGGAGCTGTACCCGTTCGCCCCGGGCGGCGCGGTCACGCACACGCCGCCGGGCCAGCAACCGATCGAGTCGGAGTCGTCACCGGGCGGGTGGTTCCCCGCCGGCGCTGCCCTGACCGACCTCCTGGTCGCGGCGGGCGTGCCCGCGCCCGCGGGCGCGGTGATATCGGCACCGCGCTTCGCCGGCTGAGCTAACTGCTCGAGAGCCCGCCCGCCGCCTGCCTCGCGGGCTCGTCGGCGCGCACGCCCCGCAGCCCGAACCACGCCAGCTCCGACACCCACCGGGCGAGCTCGGCCGCGTCCTGCGACGCGTCCGGGTCGGTGAGCGCATGCCGGCTCGTCGCCTCGGCGACGCCGACGAGGGCGTGGGCGAGGACACGTCGGTGCTCCGCGGTGGTCTCGATCTCGATGAGCTCGCTGATCGCGGCGGCGGCGTCGTGGAGCACGCGGTCGGCCACCTCGGCGAACTCGGGGTCGTTGCGCACCGATGCCCCGAAGATCAACTTGAACGCGGGCCGGTTGCCGGTGACGAAGCGGTAGTAGGCCTCGAACCCGGCCTCGACCCGCTCGCGCCCGGTCTCGACGGCGCTGGTCGCCTTGCGGAGCTCGTCGAGCAGCTGACGGCCGACGTCGTCGAGCAGCTCGAGGAATAGCGCCCGCTTCGACGGGAAGTGCTGGTAGAGAACGGGCTTGGTGACCCCGGCGGCGTTGGCGACGTCGTCCATCGCGGTGGCGTGGAACCCACCGGCCGCGAACACCTCGCAGGCGACGTCCAAGAGCTGTCGGCGCCGTTGCTCGGCGGGCAGCCTCACGACGCGCTCGACTTGAGCGGCATGTCGTAACGGTCGGTCACGCCGAAGTTCTGCGACCACAGCTCGTCGAGCCGCGCCTTCTCGTCGGCGCTGAACGGCAGCTCGGACGCGGCCGCGTATTCGCGCACTTCGTCGGCGGTGACACACGTCGGCAGCACGGTCGTGGACCCGGCGAACGCGAGGATCCCGGCCACTGCCGCCTGGCCGATCGTGCGCCCGGACTCGCCGCCGTGCAGGAACGCGAGGGTGTCGGCCTTGTCGAAGAGGTCGAGCAGGTTCTCCCGCTTGCGGTGGGCGCGGTGGTCGTCACCCTCGAACTCGGTGTCGCGGGTGACCTTGCCCGCCAACACGTCGGATGCATGGGGAACCCGGGCGATGATGCCGACCCGGCCTTCGGTCACCGCGGCTTCGGCCGCGAACGTGCGCCCCGGCTCCTGCTCCAGAAGGTTGAACACGGTCTGGAGTGAGACGATCGGTCGCTCGCGCAGCGCCTGCAGGCCCTCGTCGGTCCAGCCGATGGCGGGGCCGAGCGCGACCCCGATCTCGCGCACCTTGCCCTCGACCCGGAACCGCTCGAGCTCGTCCCAAAGGTCGTCGGCGAGCACCGGGTCCATGCGCACGTTGTGCAGCTGGTACAGGTCGACGTGGTCGCGCCCGAGCCGGCGCAGCGACGCCTCCAGCTGGGCCCGCACCGCTTCGGGACGCCAGTCCTGGGGGCGCTCCGAGTGACCGGGCGCGACGCGGGGGGCATCGATGTCGTAGCCGCACTTGGTGGTGATGACGATGTCGTCGCGGGTACCGAGGATCTCGGCCACGATGGTCTCGCCGAAGCCGTCGTCGCCGTAAACGGGCGCGGTGTCGAAGAACGTGATCCCGGCGTCGAGGGCGGCATGAACCAGTCCGGCCTTGTCGTCGACCTTGCCCCACCAGTCGGTCGCGATGGTCCAGGCGCCGAACCCGACCTCGGAGACCTCGAGCCCGCTCTGCCCGAATGTTCGGTAGCGCATACCCCGAGGATACGGCGGGCTAGTAGACGATCACGGAGCGGGCGACCTCGCCGGCCTCCATGGCCCGGAAGGCGTCGTTGACGTCGTCGAGCTTGATCTCACGGGAGACGAGTTCGTCCAGTTTGAGCTGACCCTCGGAGTAGAGGCGCGCCAACTTCGGGACGTCGGTGTGCACGTTGCTCGACCCGTACCAGCAGCCCTTGATCGTCTTCTCCTGGAGCACGACGCCGAAGAACGCCGGCACCTGGAGCATGACCTCCATCTTGGGCACGCCCACCAGGATCGACTGGCCGCCCCGGCGGGTCATGGCGATGGTTTGTTCGATCGTCGGGCCCAGCCCGATCACCTCGAACGCGACATCGGCACCCCGCTCGTCGGTGAGCGCCATCACCTTGCTCACCGGGTCGCCCTCGCTCGCGTTCACGAGGTCGGTGGCGCCGAACTGCTTCGCCAGCTCGAGCTTGTTCGGCATCATGTCGACCGCGATCACCCGCTCGGCGCCGGCGTAGCGCGCCCCCTGGATGACGTTCAGCCCGACGCCGCCGCAGCCGATCACCGCGACGGTGTCGCCCTCGCGGATGTCGGCGGTGTTGGTGGCGGCACCGAAGCCGGTGAGCACGCCGCACCCGATGAGCGCGGCCGACGTCATGGGGACGTCGTCGTCGATCTTCACCGCGCCGGTGGCAGGCACGATCGTCTCCTCCGAGAACGTGCCCGACGCCGCCATCTGGCCCAGGTCGACGCCGTCACGCTGGAACCGGTAGCTGCCGTCGAGGAGGCCATTCGTGGCCATCGCGGTGTTGGCCGACTCGCACAGCTCGCCCTGGTCGTGCTGGCAGAAGAAGCAGTCGCCGCACTGGGGCACCCACGAGATCACGACGTGGTCCCCCTTCTGCACGGTGTCGACGCCCTCGCCGACCTCCTCGATCACACCCGCGCCTTCGTGGCCGAGGACGAGCGGGGTCGGGACGAGCAGGGTGCCGTTCTGGATCGACAGGTCGGAGTGACACACGCCGGACGCGCCCAGCCGCACCCGCACCTCGCCCGCCTGCGGCGGCTTGAGGTCGACGTCGGCGACCTCGATGGGCTCGCCCACGGCGGTGCAGATCGCGGCTCTCGGCATGGTGCTCCCCCTCGATTCTCTTGACTGGCCGGTCAACCGTACCGCTGTTCGCGATCGGCCCGCTCCGCGGCTCGAATGCCGTAGCCGAGGATGATCGTCACCGGCAGGATCAGGCACGCCGCCACCAGGCCCGCGATCGTGACGTTCACGAGCCACGCCGGGAAGCCAGTCGCGACCGCGCCGCCGAAGGCGACCACCGCGGCGCCGAGCGCGCCGTATCCGGCCCGCGACGCCCAGCCCACCCGCCGGGCGATGACGGCCCGTCGGGCCCGCACAGGATCGTCGGCCGTGTTCACCACCGTGACCATCCCACCGCCGCGAACGCCGCTTCCAGCCGCCCCGGCAGGTCGGCCAGCGAGAAGTGACGGCGCGCCACCGCGAGGTTGGCGTCGAGCCGCGACGACTCGGGGGCGGCCAGCCAGGTCGCGACCTCGCCCGGGTCGTCCGCCGAGAACAGCTCGAAGCCGAGGGCCACGAGCTCGTCGAGCACGGGGTAACGCCCGACCGCGATCGGGCGGCGGGCGATCACCGACTCGACCACCGGGTTGCCGAACCCTTCCCACGTCGACGGAAAGACGATCACGTCGGCGGCGGCGTAGGCGTCGGGGGCGCGACCGGCTCGCCCCACGGTCACCGGGACAGTCGCGGCCGCGAGCACGCGCTCGAGCGTCGGCCCGTAGCCATCCTCGGCCGGGCCCGTGAGCCAGTAGCGGACGGTCCGCGCCGGGAGCGCCTGCGCCAGCGCGCCGGCGAACCGCACACCGGCGGGGACGTCCTTGCGCGGAATGGCGCGCGTCGGCTGAAGCACGACGACGTCGTCAGGGGCGAACCCGAACGTCGCTCGAGTCGCGTCGCGTTTCCCGGGCGGCGGGTCGACGTCGAACGCGTTGCGGATGACGTGGGCCTCGATGCCGCGGTCGGCCAGCTCGCGCCGCGACCGCTCGTTGATCGTGACGTGGAGAGAGCCGGGGCGCCTCGGCGGGAGGTCGGTGATGGCGGCAAACTGCTCCCGCTGCCAGGGGAGATCGTGGTGATGGAACACGACACGGCCGCGGTGAACGTCGAGCGCCTCGGCGGCGGCGTGCGCCGCCTCGAGGTTGAGTGGGAGTGAGCACAGGTTCTCGACGACGACCAGGTCGGCGTGGGCGAGCTCGGCTACGAGCGCGGCGGGCTCGGGTGTGCCGTCGTCGTCGTAGGTCAGCCAGGGGAGGACGACGTCATCAGCCTGACGGTCGGGAATGTCGCCCGCGACCCGACGGACGGCGAAGCCGAGCTCGCTCAGCGCCCCTGCCCACTTGGCCGCCTCGACCGAGACCCCGTCGGTGCCACCCAGCCGGTAGGAGAGAAGGACGGCCCCGCGCGTCACGCGGTCCGAGAGCTGTCGTCGTCGTCGCCGTCGGCGTCGAGATCGCCGGCCAGGTCGCGCAGCTCGGCCCGCCACTCCTCCCACTCGTCGCCGGCACTGCGTTCGGGGGCAGACCGGACCGGCTCCGCCACCGGCTCCGGCGGCGGTGGCTCGGGCGGCGGCTCCGGTTCAGGCGGGGGCTGGGGCACCGGCGGCGGTTCCGGCATGGGCGGCGGTTCGGGCATCGGCGGCGGTTGCGGCGGTTCCGGCGTCGCCTCGAAGGCGGGCATCGGGTCAGCCATCGCGACCTCCTCCTCCAGCTCCTCCCCCCAATCCTCCTCTTCTCCTTCCCATTCCTCCTCCTCTACCTCTACCAACGCGTCGTCCTCCTCGCCAACGGCGCCGGCATCGGCGCGGGCTCCCCGCCGCCGGGGCTTCCGCCGCCCGCCGGCGACGAACACGACCACGACGCCGAGGGCGATGACGATGTCGCCGGGCGCGAGCGCGTCGTCGATCGGATTGTCGGGCAGGCGAATGATCTGGCCCAGGAACGGCAGGAGATCCTCGTCGCTCTCGGGCCGCTCCGTGGCCGTTCGCTCGATCGGGCGTTCGACCTCGCGTCCGCTACGTGTCTCGACCCGCCGGTCGATGGTGGGCATGCCCTCGTTGAGCCCGACGACCGCCGTGTTCATCGCCAACCCAATGGTCACGATGGCCATGCCCCGCAGCCGCAGGTTCACGAACCCGAACGCCAGCAGCAGCGCGTACGAGAGCATCAGCAGCCCGAAGCCGACGTCGTCGATGCGATCGGCGGGGAGGTCGACCAGCGCGAGCTCGATCTGGATGCCGAGGCCGCCGACGAGCAGCGAGAGCGACTGCACCGGCACGCCGAGCAGCCGGGCGGGCCTTCCGCCGGTCACCAGCATCGCCACCAAGGCGACGCCGAAGGTCACTGCCAGCCAATACACGGTGCCAAGGTAGTGGCGCCGCGTAGGTCACCTGCCTCTCGCGCCGCATTCACGACACCCTGACAGTCGTCGGCGACCATCCGAGCGTGGAACGTCGACTGCCATGGCCGAGGCCCGCCCTGGGGGTCGTCGCGATGCTCGGGCTCGCGCTTGCAGGCTGCACGGCCAAGTCGCCCGCGCCCGCGTCAGGCGAGCCGGCGCCGGCGGACTCCGACGATCCTCCGGCGACGGCCGAGCTCGTCGAGCCCGCCACCCGCGACGCGTACCGGTGGGGTGAGGCCCGCGCCAACGACGGCGCGCCGTTCGGGTTCGCGCTGCGTCTGTCGCCGACTGGCAGCAAGGAGTGGGTTGTCTACCTCCAAGGCGGCGGGTTCTGCGACGACCAGGCCGTCAGCTGCGCGACCCGGAGTGGCGCGCACATCACCTCACCGCCGGGTGACGACGGTGCCGCGATCGCGCTCCCGACCGGCGGCGTCTTCAGCACCGACCCCCGGCTCAACCATCGTTCGGCGACGCCAACCTGGTGTTCGCGTTCTACTCGTCGAGTGACGCCTGGAGCGGCGCGACCACCACCGCCCGTCCCGTCCCGAGCCGCGGTGAGGACTGGTTCTTCAGCGGCCGGACCAACGTGCGCACCACGTTCGAAGTCCTGATCGACGAGTACGGCCTCGATGACGCCGAGCCCGAGACCCGAGTGCTGTTCGCCGGGTCGTCGGCCGGCGGCGGCGGCGTCGACGCCAACGCCGACCAGGCGGCTGCCCTGCTGCCGGAGGCGGCGGCGGACGGTCGGCTGCTGCTGGTGAACGACGGCGGGTTCATCTTCGACTTCGTTGACCCCGGCCATCCCGCCGGCGACTCGGGGCTCCCGGTGCGCGACCTCCTGCCCGGCGCGTACGACCTCTGGGGGGCGCGCCACCTCCCGAGGTGCGAAGCCGATCACGCCGACGCCCCGTGGGAGTGCTTCCTTCTGCCGGTCAACCACCCGTATATCGTCGAAGGCGCACCGAGCGGCCTCGGTCTGCCGCTGCTTGTGCAGACGTCCTCGATCGACAGCTACACGCTCGATCTCCACCACATCGACGATCCGTCCGATCCGTCCGACGCCGCCGCCTACGAGACGTGGCGCGCCTGCGCCCTCGAGGCGCTCGCGGACGTGGACCGGCTCTTCTCGGGCGGCGAGCGCCCGCACCACACGATCCTCGGCGACACCGCGGCATGGAGCATGGGACCAACGGGTTCGACGTTCCGGGAGACGTTGACCCGGTTCTGGGACGGTGGCCCACCCGAGCGTGTCGTGTTCGGTAACCCGGATCCGCTCGCCGACTGCCACTGAGTCCGGCGCACGCCCCGGAGCGGCGTAACACCCGCTCTTCTACGATGCGCCGTGATGAAGGACGTTCGCTACGACGTCGACGGGCACGTGGCCCGGGTGACGATCGATCGCCCCGAGCGCCGGAACGCGATGTCGTTCGACGTCATGCGCGGGCTCCTCGAGTCGATGGCCCGAGCCCGCGCCGACGACGCGGTCCGAGTCGTCGTCCTCACCGGCGAGGGCGGCAAGGCGTTCTGCGCCGGCGCCGACCTCGGCGGCATCGCCGAGACCGGGCACGCCGGCGCCCACGAAGGCCGCGGGACGCTGGCCGCGCTGTTCCGGGAGATGTGGACGCTGGGAAAGCCGACCATCGCCCGGGTGCGCGGCTACGCCCTCGCCGGCGGGTTCGGGCTCGCGCTCGCCTGTGACTTCGTGATAGCGTCCGACGACGCCCAGTTCGGTACGCCCCAGATAAACGTCGGGCTGTGGCCGTACATGATAACGGTGCCGTTGCTGCGCACCATGCCGCCCAAGAAGGTGCTCGAGCTCATGAC
>JBQTGU010000167.1:0-3284 GCA_052390575.1 Actinomycetota bacterium
GCTGCAGGCGCGATCGTGGCCTTCTACCCTTCGCAGGTTCTCTGGTCGTCCGTGCCGCTGCGTGACTCCGCGGTGTGGGCGACAGTCTCGTGCCTGGCTCTGACCGTCGTGCTGATCTCGAGGGTCCAATCCGTGCCGCAATTGGCGCTGGTCGCGGGGTCGATGGCCGTGCTCCTCTACCTGGTCGGTCACGTCCGCTACTACTCGTTGGCAGTGGCCGCAATTGCGCTCGCGCTCACCGCGATCGTCATCCGGCCGACCCGATACCGGTTCGCGATCAGCGCGATTGCGATCTCGATCGCAGTGGTCGTGCCGATCGTCATCGGCGCCGGCCCCCTGGGACTCAGGCTGACCGAGTACGACCTGACGGAGATCCGTGCAACCAAAGCCGAGGAGGCGGAGTCAGCGATCGTTCCGACGGAGGTCGACGACTCGTCGCCGGATTCGACTCTCCGGCATCTGCCCCGCGGCGTGACCGTGGTGCTGGCTGAGCCGGTGCCGTGGACGTCGCTGCGCGGTGAGACGGTGAGGGCCGGTCAGGTGGAGGCGCCGCTGTGGTGGCTGCTGCTGCTGGCCGCCGCCAGCGCGCTGCCGCTCCTGTGGCGAACGCGAGCGGTGCTCGCGTTCCCAGCGCTCTATGCCGTCGGGGTGATGGGGGTGCTCGCATTGGGGGAGGGGAACTTCGGGACGCTGTACCGCCACCGGGGCGAGGTCATCTGGGCGCTGGCGCTCCTCGCCGTGGTCGGGGTCCACGAGCAGTGGACGCGGAGGTCGGCGCCCGCCGGGGTCGCCGCGTGAAGGTGCTCGTGACCGGAGGCGCCGGGTTCATCGGCTCGCACCTCGTCGACGCGCTCGTCGCCGCGGGCGACGAGGTCCGCGTCGTCGACGACCTGAGCAGCGGGCGCGCCGACAACCTGCCGATGGGCGTGGAGCTTGTCACCGGCGACCTCGCCGACGAGAACGTGGCGGGTCGGGCCGTGGCCGACGTCGCGGTCGTGTACCACCTCGGGGCCGCCGGATCGGTGAAGCGCTCGATCGAGACACCCCGGTTCACCGACCGGTCGAACAGCCACGGGACGTTGACGATCCTCGACGCGGCGCGACACGCCGGGGTCCGGCGCGTGGTGACGGCCTCGTCCAGCAGCGTGTACGGCGGCGCCGACATGCGACCGACGCCCGAGTCGGCGCCACTCGTCCCCCGGTCTCCCTACGCGGTGAGCAAGTTGGCCGGAGAGCAGTACTGCCGCGTGTTCACCGAGCTCCATGGACTCGAGACCGTCGTGTTGCGGTACTTCAACGTCTACGGTCCGAGGCAGCGACCCGGCTCGCCGTACGCCGCCGTCGTACCGCGATTCGTCGACGCGCTGCGCCGGGGCGAGCGCCCGACGATCTACGGCGACGGGCGCCAGAGCCGCGACTTCACCTTCGTCGCCGACACGGTGGCGGCCACGATGGCGGCGGCGTCCGCGCCGTCGGCGCGATGTTCCGGGCGGGTGTTCAACGTGGCCGGCGGCGTCGAGCGCACGGTGGCGGATCTCCTCGAGATTCTCTGCGGGCTGTTCGGGGTGGCGCCCGAGGCCGACTACACCGACCGCCGGCCCGGCGACGTGGTGCATTCGTGTGCCGACATCAGCGCGGCCCGGGAGGCGCTCGGCTTCGACCCCGGAGTGCCGTTGGAGGAGGGCCTGCGCCGGACCGTCGCCACCCTCGAGGCGAGCGCGGCCTAGCGTTTGCACCGGTGCGCCAGATGGCGCAGCATTGCCAGCTGTCGCGGCGCCGTCGCGAGCGGCAGCAGTGATTCCGGTTGGTACGACTTGGCGTCCGAGCGAGCGCCGGCGGCGCAGGGACCCTGCGCCGCAGCGAGCGAGGCAATAGGGGAGGCCGGGGGATGTCCGAGGGGAGTCGGTGGTGGTACGTGGCGACCTTCGCCGGCCCGGCGCTGCTGTCGCTCGTCCTCACCCCGCTGGCGCTCAAGGTCGCCCTGCGGCGCCAGCTCCTCGACCATCCCGGCGGCCACAAGGGTCACGAGTCGCCGGTGCCGTACCTGGGCGGGCTGGCGATGGTCGCCGCGTTCTCGCTCGCCGTGGTCGCGGGCGCGATCGTGCGCCCGCCGCACTCCGGTCGCGACGAGCTGGTCGCGGTGGTGGCCATCGCGCTCGCCCTCAGCCTCGTCGGTCTGCTCGACGACCTTCGGCACCTCGGCGCCTGGGTCAGGATCCTCTGCGAGGTCGGGGCCGGCCTCGGCCTCTGGGCCGCGGGCGTGGGCGTGGAGCTGTTCCCCGCCGACGCCGCCAACGCCGCTTTCACGGTGCTCTGGGTCGTCGGCATTACCAACGCGTTCAACCTGCTCGACAACATGGACGGGCTCTCGGCGGGCGTCGCCGCGATCGCAGCCGGCGGGTTCTTCGTCATCGCCGCCGCCAACCGCCAGTTCCTCGTGGCCAGCCTGGCGGCCGCGACCGCGGGGTGCGCGGTGGGGTTCCTGCGCCACAACTTCCACCCGGCGCGGATCTACATGGGCGACTCCGGGAGCCTGTTCCTCGGGTTCATGATCGCCTACCTCGGAGTGAAGTTGCGTTTCGAAGGGCCGACGCACGTCACGTTCCTCGTCCCCATCGTCGTGATCGGCATCGCGATCTTCGACACGACGCTGGTCACCGTGTCCCGGCTGCTCCACCGGCGGAGCCCGTTCCAGGGTGGTCGTGACCATGTCAGCCACCGGCTGGTGGCCGTGGGCGTCCCCGTCCCTGCCGCGGTGTCGGTGATCTACGGCGCGGCGATCAGCCTGGCGGTCATCGCCCTGGTCGTGAGCCGGATCGAGCGCGCGCCCGCGTACTGGCTCGCCGGCATGGTCGGCGCGCTGGGGATCTTCCTCGGGGTTCTCCTCGCCCGCGTGCGCGTCTACGACGATGCCGTCACCCGGCGGCTGTCGGGCCGCGGGCTCGCATCCGTCGAGACCGATCCGGGGAGCTCGGCCAAGGTCGGCGAGGCCAGCTGAACGCGACACCCTCCCGACTACCATGAATGCTCATGCCGAAGGCGGAGCGAGCCGAGGGCCGCCTCGAAGCGGTCCCACCGGTGCCGGCCGACGCTGATTCGCAACCGGCGGACATCGTGTACGGCCGCTACTACTACGAGCACGACTGCGGTCGCCCGTACGAGCGCGACGACCACTGGCTGGGGTTCTTCCGCGACCTCGCCCAGCGCATCGTCGACGGCCTCGCGCCCGAGACCGTTCTCGACGCCGGGTGCGCGATGGGCTTCCTCGTCGAGGCCCTGCGCAA
>JBQTGU010000168.1:0-7434 GCA_052390575.1 Actinomycetota bacterium
GTCTCGCCCTGTTCGTCCTTGAGCGGGACGGGCACGATCTCCCGGGCGAAGTGCCCGGTGTCGGTGCTGTCGGCGGCGCGGCGGTGGCTCTCGAGCGCGAACGCGTCCATCTCCTCCCGGGTCACACCGAACCGGTCGGCCAGGACCTGCGCCACCCAGAACTGGATGCCGAGGGTGTTGTCGGTGTGGGCGAGGAAGTCGGGGCTGAACGGGCCAATGCCGCCGCGCGCGTTGGTGGACATCGGTGCGCGCGTCATCGACTCGACGCCGCAGGCGATCGCCAGGTCGTAGGCGCCGGCAAGCACACCCTGGGCGACGAAGTGCATCGCCTGTTGGGACGAGCCGCACTGCCGGTCGACGCTGGTGGCGGGCACGTGCCACGGGAGCCCGGCCGCGACCCAGGCGTTGCGGGTGACGTTGCAGCCCTGCTCGCCCGTCTGCGTCACGCAGCCACCGACCACGTCGTCGATGAGGCCGGGGTCGACGTCGTTGCGCCCGAGCAGGGCCTTCAGCGTGAAGCCGAGGAGGTCGGTGGGGTGCCAGGTCGCGAGCGCGCCCTTGCGCTTGCCGATGGGCGTGCGGGTGGTGTCGACGATGACGGCTTCGCGAGCGGGCATGCGCAGGCCTCCCCGAGAGACCTGACATGGTAGTCAGGGACCACTACCTTTCCCCTCTATGCCTGTCACCGGAGACGTCCCCGAGCACGACCACATCGTCGACACCGGCAAGAGCGAGCTGACGCTCGACGAGCTCGGCCACATCCAGCCCGGCCTGGCGCGCATCATGCCGGAGATTGGCTCCCGCATCTGGAAGTGCTACTACGCGGGGAAGGCGCAGAATCAGCCGCTGGCGCGCTTCCAGCTCAAGGAAGCGGTCAACCTCATGGAGATGGGCGCGTTCGTGCGGCCGAAGTACGACGAGAACATGCACAAGTTCATCGCCGAAGACCTCGAGCAGGTGAAGCAGGCGATCGAGTCGTCCGACTGGGACAAGTTCGAGACCGCGTTCCAGAACATGATCGAGCAGGCCAACAGCTACCACGCGCTCTACGACAAGCCGTGGCTGCGCTGGAAGGTGCCGGACGAGCCGCCACCCGACCTCGACATGCGGCCCCTCAGCTAGCGCACTACGCCGCGCCGCTCTCCTTCGGCGGTCGCCAGAACACGAGCAGCTGGAGCAACCCGCCGCCGATCCCGGCCGCGGCTGCGATCAGGAGACCAGTCGAGCCGCTGAGGTCGTCGGCGAGGTCGAAGGCATGATCGAGTGACCATTCACCGGGCCCGAGAGCACCGAGCGCGAGACCCACGAAGGTCATGAGCATCACGTACTCCCAGCCCTCGGTCGGGCGGTTGTAGACGAAGAAGCCGGCCTTGCGGTGGTTGGTGATCCACGCCACCACCGCGACACCGATGACCGACGCCGCGGCCAACGGGGTCAGGAGACCGAGGGCGAGCATCGGCCCGCCGCCGAGCTCGACCAGGGTGACCATCCACGCGTTCAGCGCCGGTTGGCGCATCCCCAAGCTGGCGAACCAGTTGGCGACTCCGGGCCCCTCGCGCACCCGGCGGAGGTGCACCCAACCGTGGGCAAAGAACATCAGACCGGTGGCCACTCGCAAGGCGAGGAGCGCGGCGTTGATCGCGTCGACGTCGTCCATTGGCGTGACGCTATCGTCGCCGAACCGTCCGCGCCCGGAGGCCGTCGTGCGCTACGCGATCAGCTCGCCCAACGTCGGTGACCCCGCCTGGCTCGTCGACCTGGCGGTCGAGACCGAACGCGCGGGCTGGGACGCCTTCTTCCTCTGGGACCACCTCCACCTCGTGCGCGCCCTCGCCCTCGACGTGTTCGACCCGTGGGTGATGCTCGGCGCGGTCGCGCGCGAGACCGAGCGGGTGAAGCTCGGGACGATGATCACGCCCGTGCCCCGACGACGGCCGTGGAAGCTGGCCAAGGAGATCGTGACCCTCGACCATCTGAGCGGCGGGCGAGTCGTGGTGGGTGTCGGGTTGGGTGAGCCGGCGGAGGACGAGTTCGGCTCGTTCGGCGAGTCGACCGACGCGCGCGAGCGGGCGGTGCTGCTCGATGAAGGCCTCACTCTCCTCGATGGCTTCCTGCGCGGTGAGCCGGTCCGGCACGACGGCGACGCGTTCTCGGTCGATGCCCACCTGAAGCCGGCGAGCGTCCAACAGCCGCGCCCGCCGATCTGGGTCGCGGGCAAATGGCCGAACCGGAAACCGTTGGAACGCGCGGCACGCTACGAGGGCGTCATCCCGATCAGCTCGGGCGGCGGCCCGATCTCACCCGACGAGCTCGGCGCGGTGGTCGATCTGATGCGACCGGCCGAGCCGTTCGAGGTGGTGGCGTCGGTCGGACCGGGTGTTCCCTGGAAAGAGTTCGAGGACGCCGGCGCGACCTGGATCGTCGAGTCGGGCTGGCCCCAGGGCGACTGGCAGGAGGACCTCGCGCGCATGGTCCGAGACGGACCGTCCGGGCGTTAGGCCACCACCAGACGCACCAGCCCGACGAGGGCGCCGGCGCCGATCAACCAGGCGGGGTTGAGACGCCAGCGCAGCAGCGCGAGCAGGGCCGCGAGCCCGACGGCGACCGTCAGCGCATCGGGGAAGGCGTCGTCGAACAGGACGAGCGTGACCCCGGCCATGAGGCCGAGCGACGCGGCGTTGAGGCCGTCGAGGGCGGCGCCCGCCCACGGCGACCGGCGCAGGCGGGGGACGATCGGGGCCAGGAGCGCCACGAACACGAACGACGGCAGGAAGATCCCCAGGGTCGCTACGACCGCGCCGGCGAACCCCTCCACCTGGTACCCGACGAACGTGGCGGTCGTGAACACCGGCCCCGGGGTGATCTGGCCGATGGCGACGGCGTCGAGGAGCTGCCCGTTCGTGAGCCACCCGTAGGTGTGCACGACGTCGCGCTCGAGGAAGGCCACGAGCACGTAGCCGCTCCCGAAGGTGACCGAGCCGATCTTCAGGAAAACCAGGAAGATGCGCCAGAGCGGAGCCGAAACCGTGATCCCGGCGCCGCCCAACGCGAGCAGGAACGGGGCGACCGATCCGGCCGACGGCCGGAGCCCGGCCCGGTTCTCCCACAGCATGACCACGAGCGCGCCCGCCACGAGCAGGAGCAGCGCGTTGACATCCACGACGAACAGCGCGGCGACACCGGCAGCCACGACCACCGGGACCACGCCCTTGATCGCGGCCCGCCCGAGCGTCCATAGCGCCTGGGCGACCACCGCGATGACGACCGGGAGGATCCCGTAGCGCAGGTCGACGACCGACGGATCGGTGCCGTGGCGCTCGTAGAGCCACGCGATCGCGAGCACGATGAGGAACGCGGGGACGATGAAGCAGACCCCGGCGACGATCAGACCCCGCCACCCGGCACGGCGGGCGCCGAGGTGGATCGCCAGCTCGGTCGAAGTCGGCCCCGGAGCCAGGTTCGCCGCGCCGATGAGGTCGAGGAACTGCTGGTCGTCGACCCACTGCCGGCGCCCGACAACCTCGTCGCGCATGAGTGCAATGTGGGCTGCGGGGCCACCGAACCCGATCGCACCGAGTTTCAGGAACACCCCCGCGACCTCGGCCAGCCCCCGTCGCTGCGGCGCCACCGCCGGACCCTAACGGTGGGCAGTACGCTGACACCGGCGTCAGTGAACACCGGGTGAACGGGCCAGAAGAACGGGGGAGCACATGCGGGCCGAAGACCTGATCCTCGTGAGCGTCGACGACCACGTCGTCGAGCCCCCCGACCTCTTCGAGGGGCACCTGCCCGACAAGTGGATGGAGCTCGCGCCCAAGTCGGTGCGCAAGGACGACGGCACCGACGTGTGGGTGTACGAGGGCGCCGAGATCCCCAACATCGGGCTCAACGCGGTCGCGGGCCGGCCACCCGAGGAGTACAACGTCGAGCCCACGTCGTACCAGATGATCCGCGACGGCTGCTACGACATCGACGAGCGGGTCAAGGACATGAACCGCAACGGCGTGCTCGGCTCGATGTGCTTCCCGAGCTTCGTGCAGTTCTGCGGGCAGCTGTTCAGTCGGTCCAAGGACCTCGACATGGGCCTCAACCTGCTCCGCGCCTACAACGACTGGCACATCGACGAGTGGTGCGGAACGCATCCGGGCCGCTTCATCCCGCTGTCCATCCCGCCGATCTGGGATCCCGAGCTCATGGCCGACGAGGTCCGCCGGGTCGCCAAGAAGGGCTGCCACGCGGTCACGTTCTCGGAGAACCCGTACAAGCTCGGCTGGCCCCACATCTTCGGCGACCACTGGGACCCGTTCTTCCAGGCGTGCGCCGACGAGGGCACGATCATCTGCGACCACATCGGCTCGTCGTCGACGACGCTCGAGATCGCGCCGGGCGCGCCCATGGACATCATGATCACGCTCACGCCGCTCAACCTGATGCAGGCGGCCACCGACCTGATCTGGTCACCGGTGCTGCGGAAGTTCCCGACCCTCCAGTTCGCGCTGTCGGAGGGCGGGACGGGCTGGCTGCCCTACTGGCTGGAGCGGATCGACTACGTGTACCAGCAGCACCGGTTCTGGACCCACCAGGACTTCGGCGACACGCTCCCGAGCGAGGTGGCGCGCCGGCACTTCACGTTCTGCTTCATCAGCGACCGCGCCGGGGTCGAGGATCGCTACGCCATCGGCGTAGACAACATCACCTGGGAGTGCGACTACCCCCACTCCGACTCATCGTGGCCGCACTCCCCCGAGTCAGTGTCCAAGCAACTCGACGGCGTGCCCGACGACGAGATCAACAAGATGACGCACGAGAACGCCATGCGCATCTTCCGCTACGACCCGTTCGCGCACCGGCCGAAGGGGCAGGCGAACGTCGGCGCGCTGCGGGCCGAGGTGACCGACTAGTTCGGCTGTTCAGCCCGCTCGGCGCTCGTGGCGGAGGCGGGGCAGGAGCCCGGCGTTGGCCAGGAGCCGCACCGCCCGCTCCTCCTCGGAGTCGATCACCAGGGCGTCGCCGGGCTCGCGGTTGATCACGAACGTCACCACACAGTCCTCGCAGGCCGAGGTGTGCTGCATCCGGCACTCGTCACAGTCGATTCTCATGCCGCCAGCATGACGGCAGAGTGTGACAGCTACCGCCAATCTCGAGGCCATGGGGTGCGGATTCCGCACCTCGCAGCCTCGAGAAGCGGGTTCAGGTAGCCGCGGGCACCAGCTCCTCGAGCAGGGCCTTGACGCGGCGGTCGAGCTCGTCCCGGATGGGCCGGACCTCCTCCACCGACTTGCCCGCGGGGTCGTCGAGGTCCCAGTCGAGGTAGCGCTTCCCCGGATAGATCGGGCAGGCGTCGCCACAGCCCATCGTGATCACCACGTCGGCCGCCCGCACCACCTCGTCGGTCAGCGGCTTCGGGAACTCCTTGGAGACGTCGACCCCGACCTCCTCCATCGCGGCCACGACGGCGGGGTTGATGCGGTCGGCGGGCTCGCTGCCGGCCGAGCGCACGTGGACCCGGCCTCCGGCGAGGTGGTCGAGGAGCCCCGCCGCCATCTGGCTGCGGCCGGCGTTGTGGGTGCACACGAACAGGACCTCGGGCATCTCCTTCACGATCGACCCTTCGGCCTGGCCCAGCGCCCGCAGCCGCTCGCGGGCGAATCGCTCCACCATGACCGGCACGAAGTCCGTGATCGGAGCGCCCTCGAAGTGGTGCCGCGACTCGGTGAGGAAGCGCTCGATGGTCTCGGTCGCGAAGACCCCCTCGAACTCGTCCTTGACCCGCCCGGCCACCGCATAGAGGTGGTATTCGAGCACGCGGTCGTCGGCTTCGGTCATCGGGCGACCTCCTCGTTCTTCTGGGGCTGGTCGTGGGGGACGATCACGTTCGCCGCCGCCGCCGCGATCCGGGGGTACAGAACTCGCACGACCGCGACCGCCAGGGCGGCCCCGACGATCTGGGCGACGACGAACGCCGGGACCGATGCCGGCGCGATCCCGGTGAACGTGTCGGTGAGGGCCCGGCCGACGGTCACGGCGGGGTTGGCGAAGCTGGTCGACGAGGTGAAGAAGTAGGCGCCGCCGATCCAGGCGCCCACCGCGAACGGCGCCAGCGCGGCCCGCCCGGAGCGGGCCACGCCGAAGACCACGAGCAGCAGGCCGAACGTGGCCACGACCTCGGCGAGCCAGAGCCCGGCCCCGCTGCGGGAGTGGTCCGACAGCTCGACCGCGGGCAGCTCGAACATGAGGTTGGGGATCGCCGTCCCGAGCACCGCACCGGCGAGCTGCGCCCCGCAGTACGCGCCCGCCTCTCGGCTCGTCAGCCCGCCGAAGGCGCGATCCGCCAGGGTCACCAGCGGGTTGAGATGCGCGCCCGAGACCGCGCCCACCGCCAGGATGATGGCGACCAGCGCGACCGCCGTCGCGGTCGCGTTCTCGAACAGCTGGAGCCCGGTGTCGCCGGGGCTCAGTCGCCGGGCCGCGATCCCCGAGCCGACCACCGCGATCAGCAGCAGGGTCGTGCCGACGAGCTCGGCGACGACCCGGCGGGTCAGCAGCACGGGCGACGGTCGCGGGTGTCGGTGGGCGCCGACGCCGCCAGGCGCTCGAGGCGAACGGCGAGGGCGCGCAGCGCGTCCGGTCGGAGCCGGTAGTACGTCCAGTACCGCCAGCGCTCGCTCTCGACCAACCCGGCCTCGCGCAGCACCTTCAGGTGGTGGCTCACGAGCGGCTGGGCGACGTCGAGCTCCTCGGTGAGGTGGCATACACACAGCTGCTCGGCCGCCAGCAGCTCAACGATGCGGGCCCGCAAGGGGTCGGCGAGGGCCCGCACCGCCGGGGCGAGCTCGGCCTCGGTAACCAAATCAGCAGCCATGCATATTGATCTTGGGTGATCTAGGTGGAAACCGCAACCTCCGCCGGCGCCGCCAGCGCGCCCCGCAGCGCCTCGAGCCGTTCGGGCACGACCCGGTACCAGACCCACGTGCCTCGCCGCTCGCTCTCCACCAGGCCGGCCTCCCGCAGCGCCTTGAGGTGGTGGCTGACGGTGGGCTGCGACCTCCCGATCGGCTCGACCAGCTCGCAGGCGCAGGCTCCGTCGGGCTCGGCCGCGATCAGGCTGAGCAGCCGGAGCCGGGCGGGATCGGCCAGCACCTTGAACTGGCGGGCCAGGTCGGTGGCGTCGGGCTCGGTGAGGATGCCGTCGAGGACGGGGGCGCAGCAGGGTTCCACGAACCTATATTGACACGCATCGATATCTGGGGCAAGATATCGACCGTCATCGATATCCGCGATCGCAGCCCGCAGGAGGCCCCGATGTCCCGACTCCAGCTCGCCCTCAACGTCACCGACATCGACGAGGCGGTGGCGTACTACTCCAAGCTCTTCGGCACCGAGCCGGCCAAGCGCCAGCCCGGCTACGCCAACTTCGCCGTGGCCGAGCCGCCC
>JBQTGU010000169.1:0-4323 GCA_052390575.1 Actinomycetota bacterium
TCGAGACGGTGTTGGCCAGCGCCAGGATCGCGAGCAGGCCGATCCAGTCGCCCAGGCTCGAGAGCACCTGCGAGAGCCACAGGCGGAAGAACGAGCCGGTACCGAAGACGCGCCACGGCTCCTCGGGAATCGCGTCTTCGCCTTCGGCCCCCGGGATGAACGGCGCCTGGTCGCTCACGGCGGGTCAGCCTAAGGGTTGTCGATCGGAGCCTCGTCCGGTTGCACGTCGTTAGGAGGGGTGGCGTTAGGGTGGGTGGCATCGGTCGCGGCGAGCTTGGCCGCCGCCTTCGCCCCCGCCGTCTTCTTGGCGGCCGTCCGCTTCTTCGCCGGGGCCTTCTTCTTCGTCTTCTTCTTCGCCGCCTTCTTCTTGCGCGGCCGCTTCTTGGCCGGTCCCTTGGCGGCGCGGTCGCGGATCAGCGCGACCGCCTCGTCGAGGGTGACCGAAGCGGGATCGGTACCGCGGGGAATGGTCGCGTTGGTGGTGCCATCGGTGGCGTACGGCCCGTAGCGCCCGTCGAGCACCCGCACCGGCGCGCCCGACTCGGGATGCTCGCCGAGCTCGGCGATCGGGGGCTTCTGGCGCTGTCCGCGCCGCGCCTTGGGCTGGGCGAACAGCGCGTCGGCCTCCTCCTTGGTGATGCTGAACAGCTGCTCCTCGCGTTCGAGGCTGCGGCTGTCGGTGCCCTTCTTGAGATAGGGGCCGTAGCGCCCGTTCTGGGCGGTGATCTCGGTGCCGTCTGCTTCGACGCCGACGACCCGCGGCAACGACAGCAGCGAGAGCGCCTCGTCGAGCGTCACCGACTCGGGCGTCATCTCCTCGAACAGCGACGCCCGCGGCGGCTTCTCCTTCGAGCCGTCCTCGATCTCGCCCAGCTGCACGAACGGCCCGAAGCGGCCGTTGAGCACCAGCACCTTCTCGCCCGTGTTCGGGTCGTCCCCGAGGATGCGGGGCCCGGCGCTGGCCCGCTCGAGCAACTCCTCCACCAGGTTCATCGTCAGCTCATCGGGCGCGACGTCGGGTGCGATCGGCGCCTTGTCGTCGCCCCGCTGCACCGACGCGCCGTTGGGCCACACCCGCACGACGATGGGATTGCCGTCGGGATCGTCGTACAGCGGGACGGTGTTGACCGACTCCTTGTCGATCTGGTCGAGGTGGTCGTCGGCGACGAGCTCCTTGAGCCCGACCTGGCCGTCGCCGAAGTAGAAGTCGGCGAGCCACTTCTCCGACTCCGCCTCGTTGTTGGCGATGCCGTCGAGGTCCTCTTCCATGCGGGCGGTGAACTGGTAGTCGACGAGGTGGTCGAAGTGGCGTTCGAGCAGCTGCACCACCGCGAACGCGGTCCACGACGGCACCAGCGCGCTGCCCTTCTTCCAGACGTAGCCGCGGTCTTGAATCGTCTGGATGACGGTGGCGTAGGTGGACGGCCGCCCGATGCCGTCCTCCTCCATCTCCTTCACCAGGCTCGCCTCGGTGAAGCGCGCCGGCGGCTGGGTGGTGTGGCCGCTCGGCGCCAGGCTCTCGCAGCGCGCCTGGTCGCCATCGCTCACCGGCGGCACCGGCGACTCGCGGTCCTCCAGCTCGGCGTCGGGGTCGTCGGCGCCCTCGACGTAGGCCCGCATGAACCCCGGGAACTCGATCGTGCGCCCCGACGCCGAGAAGACGGCGTCCTCACCGCTGCTCGACGTCGCGCCGAGGCGCAGCGAGATCTTCTGACCCCGGGCATCGGCCATCTGACACGCGATCGTCCGCATCCAGATGAGCTCGTAGAGACGGACCTCGTCGTCGTCGAGCTCGGCCCGCACCTGCTCGGCGGTGCGCATGTCGTCACCCGCGGGTCGGATGGCCTCGTGCGCCTCCTGGGCGTTCTTCACCTTGCGCTGGTAATCGCGTTCCTTGTCCGGCCGGTAGTCGTCGCCGTAGAGCTCCCGGATCCGCGCCCGCGCCGCCGTGACCGCCTGCTTCGAGAGCGCGGTCGAGTCGGTGCGCATGTAGGTGATGAAACCGCGCTCGTAGAGGCGCTGCGCCACCTGCATGGCGCGGGCGGCGGTGAACCGCAGCTTACGGCCCGCCTCCTGCTGGAGGGTGGAGGTGATGAACGGGGCGTGGGGCTGCTGGCGCCACGGGCTGGTCTCGACCGACGTGATCCGGTACTCGGCGTCCCCCAGGCGGCCTGCCAGCGCCGTCGCCTCGGCCTCGTCCAGGAGCAGGATCTCGTCGGGCGCCGAGGGCGCGCCGGTGGCGGGATCGAAGTCCTTCCCGGTCGGGAGACGCTTGCCGTCGAGGGTGGAGAGCTTCGCTGCGAGCGTGCCGTCAGCGGCGGCGAAACTGCCCTCGAGATCCCACCATCCGCCACTCCGGAACGCCATCCGGGCCCGCTCCCGTTCGACCACCAGGCGGGTGGCGACGCTCTGGACCCGCCCCGCCGACAGCTTGGGCATGACCTTCTTCCACAGGACGGGCGAGAGCTCGTAGCCCACCAACCGGTCGAGGATCCGGCGGCCCTCCTGCGCCTCGACCAGCTTCATGTCGAGGTCGCGCCCGTGGGCCAGCGCCTCCTCGATGGCGGTACGGGTGATCTCGTGGAACACCAGCCGCCGAACCGGGACGGTGGGCTTCAGGACTTCGCGCACGTGCCAGGCGATGGCTTCGCCCTCCCGGTCCTCGTCGGTGGCGAGGTAGAGCTCGCTGGCGTTCTTCAAGGCCTTCTTCAGCGCGGCGACGACGTCCTTCTTTCCCGGGGACACGACGTACACCGGCCGGAAGCCGTCTTCGACGTCGACACCGAGGCGGCCCGCTTCCGTGCCCTTGAACTCCTTCGGCACCTGGGCCGCGTTCTCGGGCAACGACCGGATGTGACCGATGCTCGACTCGACGACGTAGTCCGCGCCGAGATAGCCCGCGATGGTGCGGGCCTTTGCCGGTGACTCGACGATCACGAGCGGTTTCGCCACTTGCTCTTCCTACTTCTCTGTCTCTCCCGGTATTCCCGCGTGTTGCGCGCGACGGTAGGTCGTTCGGCACGCGGTGCGGTGGACCGTAGCAAAATGCGCTTCGGTCGCAACCACCGACCGATTCCACTGTCCCACCGGCGGCGCGTTCCGTAACGGCAGGCGTGCGGCACGTACCCGGTGATCGCTAGCGTCTTGCTCATGGCTGAAGTCGTGGAATTCTCGAGCAACAGCGGCACCGCGTCCGGATATCTGGTCACGCCACCTTCCGGGTCGGGCCCGGGAGTCATCGTGATCCAGGAGTGGTGGGGACTGGACTCCGGCATCAAGGAGATGGCCGACCGCCTCGGACGGGACGGCTTCGTGGCGCTCGCGCCCGACCTGTACCACGGTGAGGTCGCCGGGCACGACGAGATGGACAAGGCGGCCCAGCTCATGGGGAGCCTCCCCCCGGACCGAGCGGCGCGAGACATGAGCGCCGCAGTCGACTACCTGGCCGGGAACGACGCGGTCACCGGCGATGGCATCGGCGTGATCGGGTTCTGCATGGGCGGGATGCTGACGTTCCTGCTCGCTGCCAATCGACCCGACAAGGTGACGGCCGCGGTCGCCTTCTACGGCTACCCGCAGGGCGATACCGAGCCCGACTGGTCACGGCTGTCGGCATCGATCCGCGGGCACATGGCCGAGAACGACGACTTCTTCGGCCCGGAAGGGGCGCGCGCGCTGGAGGAGAAGTTGCAGAAGATGGGGAAGGACGTGACGTTCACGGTGCACCCCGGCACCGGCCATGCCTTCATGGGGCCGCACAACGCCCTCGGCACGCTCGACGAGGAGCTGGCGAATCGCATCTGGCCCGAGGTGGTCTCGTTCCTGCACGACCAGCTCGGCTGATCCGAACGGCTGATGCTCTGACGATCGACCGCAGGTCGTATCCTGCCCGACCGTGAGCCCCGAGAATCTGATCGAGACGTTCGGCACGGTCGGCTTGTTCGTCATCATCTTCGCCGAATCGGGGCTCCTTATCGGCTTCTTCCTCCCCGGTGACTCGTTGCTGTTCACCGCCGGGTTGCTCGCGTCGCAGGGCAAGTTCGGTCTGAGCCTCCCGATCCTGCTGATTGGCTGCTTCGTCGCCGCGGTCGCCGGTGACCAGGTCGGTTACATGTTCGGGCAGCGGGTCGGCCCGGCGTTGTTCCGGCGTCCCGACTCGCGCATCTTCAAACAGCAGTATGTGCACCGGGCCAACGAGTTCTTCGAGCGCCACGGCAAGAAGACGATCGTCATCGCCCGCTTCGTGCCCGTGGTGCGGACGTTCGCGCCGATCCTCGCCGGAGTGGGCGAGATGCAATACCGGAGCTTCCTTACGTTCAACGT
>JBQTGU010000170.1:0-10626 GCA_052390575.1 Actinomycetota bacterium
GCGCCGCGGGGGGCCCCCGCCCCCCGCCGGCAGGTACGGGGGGGGCTGGCTGGGGTCCCCGGCGAAGCTCCCGCCCAACACCCCCCACCACCCGCGCGCGGCCCCGCCGGCCCCGGCGTACCCGGCCCCCCACGACTCGGCTCGAGGCGCGGCTTCGTGGACGTCGGTCTTGAGCGTGACGCCCCACTTGTGGCTGGTCGACTCGACCACCGCGAGCAGCTGGAAGCGCCCGGCGGATCCGGCCGCGCCGAACGTCATCTCGGTGGGCTGCACCGGCGCCGAGCTCGCGCCCGCGACCTCGCCGCCCTCGCGCGGTGCGGGCTGCCAGTCGATCCCCGCGATGAAGGACAGGTAGTCGCATTGCAGGTCGGTCTTGGTCACCTCGGCGGCGCGCCGCCAGGCGTCCGGCTTCACCCGCACCACCAACGTGCCGAACGCGGACGCCGATTCGAGGATGTCGTCGCCGAGCTCCCGGCCGAGGCGCCCCAGGATCTTCGCCTCGGTGTCGCTGAGGTGCGCTGGTTCCGCATCGGTGGCTTCCTCTATTGCTTCGCTCGCCTCCGGCGCCGGGGTACCCGGCGCCGGCCCTTCGGGCCGCTCGCTTCGCGGGGGCTCCTCGGTCGGCTCCTCGTCGGCGGGGGTCTCGTCAGGCATCGACGACGATCGGCTCCCCGCGCCAGCGCTTGCCCAGCTCGTCGTTGCCGAGGCCCTCGTTCTGGATGCGCTCCTGGAGGAGCACGATCCCCTGGAGCAGGGCCTCGGGCCGCGGCGGGCAGCCGGGCACGTACACGTCGACGGGAATGATCTGGTCGACGCCCTTGGTCACCGAGTACGAGTCCCAGTACGGGCCGCCGCAGTTGGCGCACGATCCCATCGAGATCACGTACTTCGGGTCGGGCATCTGCTCGTAGAGCCGCTTGATCGCGGGCGCCATCTTGTCGGTCACGGTGCCCGAGATGACCACGAGGTCGGACTGGCGGGGGCTCGCCGGGAACGGGATGACGCCGAGGCGCATCATGTCGTAGCGGGGACTGGCCAGCGCCGCGCCCATCTCGATGGCGCAGCAGGCGAGGCCCCATTGGAACATCCACAGCGAGTACTTGCGGCTGTAGTTGAGCAGCCAGGTCAGCGGCTTCGGCAGCCGCTGCTTCTCCATCAGGCCCACCGCAACACCCCCTTGCGCCAGGCGTACACGAGGGCGAGGGCGAGGATCACGATGAAGATGGCCATCTCGACGAGCGCGAACGTGCCCAGCCCTTCGAGGTTGACCGCCCACGGGAAGATGAAGACGGCTTCGACGTCGAACATCACGAACAGGAGCGCGTAGATGTAGTAGCGGACGTTCGACTGGCCCCAGCCACCGACGGGGTCGGAGCCGGCTTCGTAGGTGACGTACTTGTCGTCCTGGGGACGGGTGGGCCGGAGCAGGCGACCGGCGCCGAGCATCGCGCCGAACATGCCGAGCGCGGCCGCGAAGAGCACGGCGACGGCGAGATATGCCTGGTAGTACCTCGTCACGCGCGGCCTCCCGCCACTGCGTTGGGGGTCGTGCGCGGAGTATACGTCCGGCTTTTCGAAGCGCCTCAAAGCCGATCGCGCTCACAATCGCGCAAGCGCGCAAGCTCTTCCGCCCGCGAGGGATCATGGAGGCTGGAGAGATGTGATGGCGCACCGGGATCCCGACCCCCGCGACCCCCGCACGGCCTTCGTGCTGTCGGGCGGCGGCAACCTGGCCGTGAGCCAGGTGGGAATGCTGCGCGCCCTGATCGAGCGCGGGATCCTGCCCGACCTCATCGTCGGGACCTCGGCCGGCGCGCTCAACGGCGCCGTGGTCGCGACCGAGCCCACGGTCGACGGGGTCGAGCGGCTCGCCGACGTGTGGTGCTCGCTGCGCCGGGACGAGGTGTTCCCGGGCGGGAAGCTGTCGCGGGCCTGGAACGTGCTCAGCCGCGACGACCACCTGTTCGAGAACGACGGGCTCCAGGCGGTCATCGACCGCGCCAATCCCGCGGCGACGTTCGACCAGACGGTCGTGCCCCTACGGGTGGTGGCGACCGACATTCACACCGGGGAAGAGGTCGTGTTCGCGGCGGGGCCGATCGCGCCGACGCTGATGGCCAGCTCGGCACTGCCCGGCGTGTATCCGCCGATCGAGCACGACGGGCGCACGCTCGTCGACGGCGCCGTGACCAATGCGGTGCCGATCTCGCACGCCTGGTCGGGCCCGATCGACCGGATCTATGTGCTCAACGTCGCCGGGGGCGGGCCGTCCGACCGCCCGATCCGCAACCCCCTCGACGTGGCCGTGCGGGCGTTCAACATCTCCCGCAACCAGCGCTTCGAGCTCGAGATGCGCAACACGCCCGACGAGGTGGACGTCATCGTGCTGCCCCGGCCCGACGACGACCGCGACCTGTTCGACTTCTCCGAGGCGCTCATGCTGATCATCGAGGCCCACGCCCACGCGGCCAAGTTCCTCGACGCCGGCCCGGCGATCATGGCCCGGCGGCCGCCCCGGCGACGGTGGTGGCAGCGGCGCAACCGGGTCGCCTGACCTCTACCCGGGGACTGGCCGCACGGTACGCGGCACCACAGTTGTGCGTGCTTACTGGCCGCGGATCTGGCCTTCGCGAAGATCCTCGAGTGCCGCCGCTACGGCATTGACGATCACTGCCTCCTGCTCGACCGGGTACCCGCGGCGCAAGCATGCCGCTGCGAGTGACCGCGCCGGTCCGTCGAGCCCGGTCTGGAGCGTGGCGATGGCGACGCCGTCAGGTGCCCACCGCTCTCGCGTCCGGTGTGGCAGCTCACCGACATCGAGCAGCAATGCCTCTGGCACGACACCGAGTAGCTGCTCTGCGATCCGTACGCCTCCGGGATCGGCGTCGCATGCGATCACCACGCCACGCGCGCCGCCCGCAAGGTCTGCGACCAAACGCAACGCCGCTGGACCGAGCATGCCCGCCGTGTACAGCAAACCCACCCCTGAGTGCCGGTCGCTGACAGCCTCTGCGGCTTGGAGGTTCTCGACGACGACCAACGGCGCCGGATCCCGCCATGAAAGTCGGAGCCCAAGCTGATCAGCGCGCAACAAGACTGGTCCGTCGAGCGCATCAACTTGCAGCGGTTGATCGCTCGACAACACCTGAATGGGCCCGGCCACGCCGATGCGGGCGCTGCGCCGGAGACCGAGCGAGGCGACCACATGGTCGGGCACTCCCGCGCCGCGGAGCACGTCGACGACGTCGTCGCGGGCCTTCGTATCGCCGAAATGTGCCTGCGAGAAGGCGCGCGGTCCGGCATGAGTGACACCCTCGATGAAATCCTCGGCCACGGCGACGAGAACCTCGAGCGTGCCGCCACCCGGCCGCGCGTCACGGACCGCGCTGGCAAGGGGCGGGCACCTTGCCTCGACCCCGGCAGCCGCGGCGTCGCGCCTCGTTGCCAACTCGCTCAGTAGGCGGCGGCGGGTCGCGTCCTCCTCTGATCGCCGCCGTGCCCACGCCTCCGTGAGCTGCCACCCCATCGGCGAACCGAGTCGGGACGCGCCTTCGACGCGGCAGCGAATCGTCACCACGTCGCGCCGCGCGAGCTCGACGGCCTGTTCCCACGCATCCACACCGAGGGAACGCTCGATGGTCGTCCACGATCGTCGCTGGGCTCCGAGCAAGAAGCGCTCCGTTTCTGGCTCGAGCTCGGGCGCCCCCGGTGCTGAGCCATCTGCTCGGAGTTCGACGAGCGCGAGCCTGATGTGCCCGCGGCGAGTACGAACGACAGTCTCAGCGCCGGTACTGTCAGCGCGCACGTGCTCGACCGGGTACGCGGCCAGGCCGGACGGCACCCCGGTCAGCGGCACCACTCGATCCGCGGTGCGTTGGCGTGTCACGGCACTACACGGGTGGCCGACCCCATGTGGCCGCGTCGGCAGTCAGCTCCACGCGTGCGCCCGCAGGGTCGTGGCCGAACATTCGGGCGGGTCGGTTGAGCACATCGGTGTCGCTGGTGTGCTCGAAGTACAGGATCTCGCCGCACTCCTGCGCCGCGTCGACGAGCACGGAGTCCTGGCAGGTGCCCAACACGGTGATCCCGGTTCGGGCGGCCGTGACGCCGATGGCCCGGAGCACCGCCCGTCGGTGCTCGTCGCCCAGACTGTCGCCCAACTCGTCGAGGACGAGCACCCGTCCGCGCGGGTTCGGCGCCGCCAGCAGCGCTGCCAGGACCAGGTGCACGGTGAAGAGTTTCTCCTGAGCCGTGTTCGCCCGGGTGTCGTAACGAACGAGCGGCCCGCCGGGGGCGCGGCGCCAGCGCGGGACGACTCTCCACTGCCAGAGCCCGGTGGCGCCCTCGGGCGGGCAGGACTCCACGACGAGGTCGGCGCCGTAGTCGCCGTCGGCGCGGCGGAGCCGGTCCAGCTCTGACCCGATGTCAGCCAGTGCGCCCTCGATGAGCTCGGCCGTCGCCTGCTGCACCTGCTCGTGGCCGTGGCGGACCTCGTCGGCCGACCGGGTCACAACCTCGAGCTCCTTTGCACGGCGGGCGCGGTCCTCGGCGACGGTCGCCTCGGTGAGCGCATCCTGGTCGGCCCAGGCGTCGAGATAGTCGCCCAGGGCCCGCGCGACCTCCTCGAAGCCCGCGCCGCTCTCCGCGCTCTCCTCGTCATCGAGTTGCTGGTAGCGGCGCTGGACGGTCTGCGCGAGCTCCTCGGTGGGCGCGATCCCATGCTCGCCGTGCACGCCAAGCGTCCACAGCGCCCTCTTGAGTGCCTCCGACGCCTCCTTGCGCAGCCGCTTTTCGCCGCGGGGCTCGTCGGCCAGCGCCCGCCGAGCGGCGTCCGCCCCTTCACCCCATCCTTGCCCCCAGTAGTCGACCGCGAGCCGTCCGCGTCCGTACTCGAGCCGCCCAACATCGTCGTCCACCGCGGCTCGGGCGGCTCCGGCCCGCGCGACCTCGCCCTCGGCCGCCGTCAGAAGCTGGCCGTGGGCGTGGAGTTGACCGAGCGCTCGTTGCCGAGCGTCGTCGGCGGCTCTCGCCGCGACGGCGCGTTCGTCGACGACCGCGGCGGCTTCGACCGACTCGCGGTCGAGGCGCTCGATCGTGGCCCCGATCGCGGGGAGCGCGGCCGCCGCCTCAGAGGATTCGAGGTCGCGGCGGGCGACGTCGAGTTCGGCGTCGGCCAACTCGCCGCGGCTCTGGGCGGCGACCAGTCGGCCGCGGGTGTCGCCGAGCGCGGCCCGCGCCGCCGCGAGCCGAGCGTCGCGACCGAGCACCGGGCTGGCGAACCCGCCGACGAGGTGGACGCCGAGCTCGGCGTCGACGGCGCGGTCGGGTGCCGTTGCCGCCACCGCCCTGGCCGCGAGCCCACCTAGGAACCGGCGCGCCAGCATCGGCGCGGCGCGCACACCCTCGGGGAGCGATAGCCCGCCGCCGCGCCCGGCGACCAGCACCGACCCGGGCAAAAAGCCGACGGCGCCGAGCGCGGTGGTGAGATCGCTCTCGTCAATCACGATCGCGTCGGCGTACGGCGCCAGCAGCGGCTCCCAGAAGGACCGGCTGTCGTCGGCGACGTCGATCGCATCGACCAGCCTGTCGGCACCGACGCCGGCCGATCGCAGTGCACCCAACACCGCGCCCGCCAGCCCGTCACCACCGCCTTCGACGGCGTTCACTGTCGAGGCCGCAGTCTGCTCTTCGTTGGTCGCGATCGCGAGGGCGCCGGTAGCCGCGTCGCGGGCGCGCTCGGCGGCGTCCACACGTCGGAGGGCGTCGTCGATCGCGACTCCACGTGCGCCGCGGGCAGCCTCCTGGAGTTCGTTACGTCGTTCCACCGCACGGCGTCGCTCCGCTCCGAGGTCACGGGCCCGGTCCTTCGCCTCCTGCCAGGCGGCGTCACACCGGTCGTACGCGAGCCGCGCCCGCTCGGCTCCATCCGCCAGGGCGGCCGAGTCCCTGAGCTCGTCGAGGGCACGGGTCGCCTGCCGCTCCGCGGCCCGCGCGTCGTCGGCTCGAGAACGGGCGTCGGCGAGCTCGCGATCGAACCGCGCTTGTTCGTCGAGCACGTCGAGGAGCCCCTTCGCGTAATGCAGTCGCCAGTGCCGGCGAGCGTGGTCCGCGAATTCGCGCGCCTCGTTGCGCTTCCACACCTCGGCGAGGGCGAGCTCCTCGCGTTCGAACGCCTCTTGGTCCTCGTCGCGTCGTTCGTCGAGGCGCGCCTCGGCGTCGGCGAGGCGCTTGCGGTGCTCGAGCTCCTCGTCGAGCAGGTGGCGGAGGCCAGCGAGGCGGATGAGGGAGTCGCCGATCTGCTCGGGGCTGAACTCGCCGGCATGCATTTGGAGTAGCGAGGGCGGGTTGCGCTTCTCTCCGCGTTGCTGCACGTAGGCGAGGCACCGGGGCGTCTCGCCGTAGAGGCGTCGGGCGTAGGTGTCGAAGCCGGAGTCGTGGTGGGGCAGCCCGCCCCACGTCCGGTCGGCGACCTCGTGGGCCTCCCGGTCGGAGTCGAGCTCGACCAGGCGCACGCCCTCGGTCCAGCGCACGGTGAGGTAGGGCGTGGTGGTGTCGATGCGGCACCAGATCGTGAGCGCGGTCGCGGCGGGGTCGTCGGGATCCGCGAACACGCCAATCACGTAGCCGTGGCCGGCGGACTCGTAGCGCTCCCCTCCGATGGCGCCGCCGGTGGCGCGCGCATCGAAGAGCAACGCGGTCGGGGCCTTGGCGCCACCGGCGAGGCGCCACTCCCGATCGCCGAGCAGGAGCGACACCGCGGCAAGGAAGCTGGTCTTGCCGGAACCGTTCGAGTCGCCCTTCGGTCCCCGGCCGGTCACGGCGACGAACGTGCCCGGCACGAGCACGATCGGATGCGACGTCAGGCGCGAGATGTAGAAGGTCTGCACGCACACGAGCTGCCGGTCACCGACGACGCCAGCGCGCTCACGCGCATGTCCGACCGGGCTCAAGAGGGTGTCGGTCACGGCTGGTTGGCCCCTTCCTCGATCGAGTCGGCGGCAGTCCGGCGGCGCCTGATCACCTCGGCGAGCATCCCCTCGGGCCGAGCCACAAGGACCAGGTCCTCCCACAGGCGCTGCGCCCGCGCCGGGCTGAGCCGGAGGAACTGCGGACCGGGCACGAGCTCGGCCCGGTGACCGGGCCGGAGGATCCCGGCAAGACGAAGGCGGCGCAGCGACGCCTGGATCCGACGCTTGCCCAGGTGCCGGTTGAGCACGAGGTCGTCGAGCTCGGTCGGCTCGGCGTCGGTCCAGTCGGTGGACGACAAGCGCCCCCGCGCCCGTGGGACGGCGACACTGCGCAGCGCCACGAGGGTGAGCACGGCGCGGTCGACGGGATCGAGGACGCCGGTGCCCTCGGCGGCGAGCCGGTCGGCGATGGCGTCGTCGTAGCCCGAGAGGTACCGGCTGCCCACGCGAAGGAGGACCCGGCCGAGGTCGGCGAGCGCCTCTTCGACGAGGGTGCGCAGGCCCGGGTCGTCGAGCGCGGGGAGAACCGCTGGGTCGATGGGCTCGCTGGCGGTCTCGAGCGCGGCGACGGCTTCGTGAACCGACGCGCGCTGGTGGAAATCGACGTCGGCAAGGCTCACCGGGCTCATGGTGCGACCGCGCCTTCGTTGGGGTGGGTGGGGAGCCGCTCGTGGGACCGGCGCATCAGGGCCCACTGTCCGTCGGGCCATCCCGCGAGCGCGGGGCCGAGCCGCACGGTCGGGTCGTGGTGCGCGTCGTCGAGCGCGACGAAGCCCGCTGCCGGCAGGTCGTGGAGCAGTGCTGCCTTCGCCCAGCGTAGGTCGATCCCGGCGGCCGCGGCGACGATCAGCACCTCGCGTACGCCGACCGCTCGCCCGGGCAACGGGTCGCGGCTGGCCTCGGGCCAGCAACACCGCAGACACACGGCGAGCGTGGCGAGCGCGCTGGGGGAGAGCCGCTGCACCGCGAAAGGTTGGGCGTCGGGATCGGGCTCGACCGCGTCACCCCAGCCCAATGTGACCTCGGTGCCGCCCCCGGGCCCGGTGACGCGTACGACGCGCCGCCCGGCGGCGGCCGCCGCCGCTGGGAGTCGCGTGTCGCCGGAGTCGGCCGCCGACCGCGTGCGGGACGCCCGTAGGCGGGCGAGCGCGAGCGCGGTGTCACGCACCGTTCGCCTCCGTCGGGATCGAGACCGGAGGGTCGGCGCCGATGTCCCCGGCCTGCGCGGGCAGGCGGCGCTCGGCCTCGATCGCGACCGGTGACGAGTACGTGACGTCGGCCTCGCTGTCGACGAAAGTTGCCTCGCCGATCCGGGCCCGGTACGGCTGCGCGCGCTCGAGGTCGAGTGCCAATAGATCGGCGAGCAGCGCGGCCGCGGCCGGCCATCGGAGTCCCTGGATGGTGGATGTCACCTCGACCGCGGGTTCGCCGCCGAGCAGTTTCTCGGCCGCGAGCGCACGGGCCCGAGCGGAACGGGCCGCGGCCGCGACGAGCCGTCCTATCGGGTCAGAACCGGAGGCACGCGGCGGCGCCGATGGGCGCCGCCCCGGCCGAGTGCGCACGCCCTGACGCTCGACCGCGTCGAGGATCTCGGCGGCGCCCGCCCACGGTGAGGGCGGATCGAACACAACCGTGTCGAACGCGGCCGCGAGCTGCTCGACGGTGGCGTCGATGGCGGCAGTGAGGTAGTCGTCGGCCGGTAGCACCGAGAAGTCGCGGGCGCGCCCGCCCTCGTCGAGTATGCGGGTGATGAGCGATTCGACCGCGCGCATATAGCGGCTCGCCTCCTCGACGGTACGGGTCGCCAACGGGCGCAGGTCGGGGAACCGCTCGGTGATGCTCCCGGCGGCGTCGGCCAGGGACGAGAACGCGGTAGCCCTGTCGTGGTCGTCGCGCTCAGCTATCAGTTCCGGGAGCGGCGCGGTCGCGACGAGCCGCTCGAGGTCGTCCGCGTAGACCGCGAGCAGGTCACGCAGGTGACGGAGGTGGTCGCTCAGGTCGTCGCGGGTGGGACGGCCGTCGAGGAGCGCGCGGGTGCGGTCGAGCAGCGCGAGCAGCTCGTCGACCCCGCCTCGCTCACAGATGCGGTCGAACACCTGCTGTCCGACGAGCCCGGCCGGGTCGAGCGTGTACCGCTGCTGGTGCGCCTTGTCGAGGTAGGGCCGCAGCCAGCCCAGCCTCTCGAAGACCTCCAGGCGCCGCTCCAGCAGCGCGTGGTCAACCGTCCCATCGACCCGCTCGGCGATCTGGGCCTTCGTCAGCCCGCCGACTGAGTCGCCCTGGGCGAAGGCTGCGGAGACGGCCCGGGCGACCTCGAGGAGCTCGAGATCTCGGATGGGGGCGCCGGCGTCGTTCGCTGCCGGGGCCATGACCGCAGCCAGGCGGCGTCGCTTTCGGTCGCGGGTCACCGTCCCCTGGTCGGGTCGCAACTCGGGCGGACGGGCGCGGCGCGGACTTGCCACGGATCCCACCATAAGGCCGAGGTGTGACAGCTACGCCCGAAGGCGGCAGTCGCCGCTGGAGTTGCGCTGGAGTCTCCGTTGACAACTGCCAACGGCCCGTTGTAAAGTGTCAACATGGCGCGGCGGGACCGCCATCCGAAGAAGGAGGTGGAAGCGGCACTGCAGTACGCCGAAGCCCGCGAGTGGGCCGTCGAACAGCTGAAGGCGCGACGCGGCCACGCCTGGGGTGTCGCCAAGTGCGCACGTACGTGCATCGTTTGGATCAACTCAACCCCCCGCAATCCGGGGACTCACGCCAAGAAGATCGTGCGGGCGGTGGGTCGCTGTCCTCACTGACACAACACGAGACACACCATCGGTACAAAAACGGGAAGCAGAACAGGAGCAACAATGGAGACGTACGAGTTCACTCTCGTGCTTCGGGGACCCGAGTTCACGGCGGAGATCATTGACACCCTGGCCGAGGCGGGCCTCGATGACGCGACGTTCGGCGTGATCGACGGCGTCCCCTATGCCGACGTCGATCGTGAGGCGAACAGTCTCGTTTCGGGCATCGTCGACGCCATCCACCAGGTCGAGGGAACCGGCCTCGGCTATCGCGTTGTTGGCATCGAGCCCGACGATCTGCTCACGGCTGCCGAGATCGCGGAACGGACAGGTCGCACTCGTGAAAGCGTCCGACTTCTCGTCTCTGGCGAACGCGGCCCTGGGAACTTCCCTCCACCGATCTCACGCCTCCGCACTCGCAATCGACTTTGGAGGTGGAGCGAAGTGGCTGCCTGGTTCGCCATGCTCGAGAATGACGAGAAGGCTTACGAGAACGCCCGTCGCGCCGCGGTTGTCCACGGCTCTCTCAACGCTGCCCTCGATCTGCGCAACGCCCGGGGCATCCTGGACGATCCCGAGCTGAAGCTCGTTGAAGAGCTCGTATACGGCTGACGCATCCGCGTCAATCCTCACAACAAGAAGGTCGCGTCGCGGGCGAAGTGTACGAAGGTCCCCGGGAGGATGCCGATCAGCAGCGTGACCGCGGCGCAGGCGACGAGCACGAGGCCGGTGCCGGGCTCCACTTCGGCGCGTGGCTCGGCCGGCGCCTCCCCTTCTTCCGACTGTTCCTCGGGCTCGGCGGCGAACATCACCACGACGATCCTGATGTAGAAGAACGCCGCCACCACCGCCGCCAGCACACCGACGAT
>JBQTGU010000171.1:0-5653 GCA_052390575.1 Actinomycetota bacterium
CAGCTCTTCGCCCGCGTCGGGGAGCTGGCGGTCCCGCTCTGACGCTGCGCATCCGCGACGAGAGCTCACGGCGGGGGCCCATCCCGTTCGACGAGTTCGTCGAGTACGCGCTCTACGACGATGACGAGGGGTTCTTCACCCGGGGCGGGGGCGCGGGCCGGGCCGAGGGCGACTTCGTCACCAGCGTCGAGGTCGGCTCGCTGTTCGGTGCGCTGGTGGCGCGTGCACTCGACCGCTGGTGGGACGGGCTGGATCGGCCGGATCCCTTCGTCGTCGTCGACGTCGGCGCCGGCCGGGGGCGGCTCGCGGCCGACGTGCTGCGGGCGGAGCCGAGCTGCGCCCCTGCGCTGCGCTACGTGATGGCGGAGCGCTCGCCCGCGCTCCGGGCTGCGCAGCGCGAGCTCCTGCCGGTCGAGCCGGCCGAGGACGCGCTGGGCCCCGCCGTGCGGACGGAGCCGGACGAGGCCGCGGTCCCGGTCACGGGAGTGGGCCCGATCGTCACGTCGCTCCCGGACCTCCCGGCGTCGCCGGTTCGCGGGGTCGTCATCGCGAACGAACTGCTCGACAACCTGCCGTTCCGCATCGTCGAGCGGTCCGCGAACGGCTGGCTCGAGCTGCGGGTGGGCGTCGGTGACGACGGGCTGGTCGAGGTGCTCGTGCCCGCCCCCGACGAGCTGACGGTGGCGGCGGACCAGGTCGCCGCCGGAACGGCGGTCTCGGCGGGCGCGCGCCTTCCTGTCCCGACGGGTGTGGCCGCCTGGCTGCAACGGGCCGGCGACCTCCTCCGCCGCGGCTACCTCGTCGTGGTCGACTACGCCGCCGACGCCGCCGCGCTCGTCGCCCGCGGTCAGGACGGATGGCTGCGCACGTACCGGGGCCACGACCGCGGTGACGCCCCACTCGTCGCCCCGGGTTCGCAGGACATCACCTGCGACGTGCCCGTCGAGCACCTGGTCGACAGCGCCCGCCGCGCCGGCTTCGCGCTGGTCGAGCACACCACCCAGGCGGACTGGCTCGGTGCCCTCGGGGTCGACGAGCTCGCCGAGACCGCGGCGGGCGCATGGCGGGAGCGCGCGTCGGTCGGCGACCTCGAGGCCGTCGCCGCCCGCAGCCGCGTGCACGAGGCTGACGCCCTCACCGACCCCGGCGGCCTCGGCGCCCACCACGTCTTCGTGTTCGAGAAGGTCGGGCCTGGGTAGGAGCCGGTCGTGGCCGACGAGACTCGCTTGGACCGCGAGCTCAACGAGTTGCTCCAGGAGCTCCGGGTCACGCTGCCGGGCGTGCAGGTGCTATTCGCCTTCCTCCTCACGGTGCCGTTCTCGCAGCGCTTCGGTCAGCTCACGTCCGCCCAGCGGACGGCGTACTTCGTCGCCTTCCTCACCGCGGCGGTGGCGACCGCGCTGCTGCTGGCGCCGGCCGCGTACCATCGGATCCAGTGGCGGCAGCACGACAAGGAGCGTCTCCTTCGGACGTCGACCGTGCTCGCCATCGCCGGCCTCGGGTTCCTGGCGCTGGCGATGGCGGCGGCGACGTTCGTCGTGTCGGACGTCCTGTACGAGACGACCTGGGCGGGCGCCGTCGCCGCCGGGGTCATCGCGCTGCTCGCGACCTTCTGGTTCGTGCTCCCGCTCACGAGCCGGATGAGAGGCTCGCCGTAACCGACGCCGCGTCAGGCCGAGCGGGTGCCGTTGATCGTGTAGGTGCAATCACCTTCGGTCGCGGTCGCGGTGAGCGTCTCGGCGTCGAGACGCCCCTCGATATGCGTCGTGACGTTGTTCACGGCCGCGTCGATGACGAACGTGCCGTCCGGGCTCAGCGCGCCGGTCAAGGGCTGCGTGGCCTGGATGGTCACCTGACCGCCGGCGACACTGGCGGTCGTCGTGGAGCTGAACGGCTGGCACGCCCCCCCGCCGCTCCCGGCCAGCGTGATGTTGTAGGTCGCGTTGGTCGGCACCGGCGCAAGGGTCGTGCCGGTGGAAGTGTCGGGTGTTTCAGGTGCCTCGGGCGTCTCGGGGGCGGGACCGTCTTGCGTGCCGTCGGTACCGGCGGGGCGGCCGAAGACGGCGCCGGTGGTCACGTCGACCAACGTGAAGATCTCGATGACGACCGTGGTGGTCTGGATCACCGTGATGTTTGTGGGTTCGAAGGCAGGCCAGCGCGGCCCGGAATAGCGCGCCTTCCCCGGGTCCGGAGGCGCCGTGAGCGGGTTGCCGCAGTAGCACTTGACCACGGGTGCACCCTTGTCGTCGACGAGGACCGCGGTGCCGGCCTGGAGCACGGCCGGAAAGCTCGTGGCGCGACCGCTCTCGAAGCCATGGTTGGTGACGTAGGTATCGGAGCGGAGCACGACCGGGGTCAGACGCGAGACGAAGTCCCTGATCTCCGTGGTCTGGATGCCTACGACGCGGGCCCAGGCCGCGCCCTTGTCGGGGTTCGCCTCGAGGAACGTCACGAGCTGCTCGGCGTCGCAGCTGCCCGTGCTCATCGTGCCGCCGTAGAGCCCCGGCGTGTTGCCCTCGAAGCTGGCGCCCGTGTCGGCGGGCGGGGTCACGTCGGGCTGGTCGGTCCCGACGTTGGGCATGAACGGGTTGTCACCGGCGGTCTCGACCGGCTCCCGTTCGTACTCCGTCGCCGAGGCCTCGTCCCCGCCCGTCGCGAATACCACCGCGATGCCGCCAACCACGAGAACCAGGACGACCAGCAGCACGATGACCATCCGCTCGCGCCCTCCACCGCCGCCGGCGCGGGGAGCGGGCGTCCGCGGGGGTGGTCCCGACGGGGGTGGTCCCGACGGCCGCGGGGGGGTCGGTGTCATACGAAGTCCGGTTCTACCGACGCGCTCTGCAACGTGAGCCCCCCGCCCAGTCGGCGGCCAACGTGTCTTCCGTCCGCCGGTGGGGCAATCGCCGCTCGCGCGACGCCCGTCGGCCTCGTCGCGTCGCAGAAGCGGGCTTCGGGGGTCGCAGTAGCCTGACGCCCGCACACGGCCAGTCGCAGGGAGGGACCGGATGCCCGAGGCCACCATCGACGACCTGCTCAAGGAAGGGCGTACGTTCCCGCCGCCCGAAGGGTTCAAGAAGGACGCCCGGGTGGTCGACGCCGAGATCTACGACGAGGCCGAGCGCGACTACGAGGGCTTCTGGGCCCGCCAGGCGGCCGAGCTGCTCGACTGGTTCGAGGAGTGGGACACGATCCTCGAGTGGAAGCTCCCGTTCGCCAAATGGTTCATTGGCGGGAAGCTCAACGTCACCCACAATTGCCTCGACCGCCACGTCGCCGCCGGCCACGGCGACAAGGTCGCGTACCACTGGGAGGGTGAGCCCGGCGACACCCGCGAGCTCACCTATGCCGACCTGCTCGCCGAGGTGCAGCGGGTCGCCAACGCGCTGAAGTCGCTCGGCATCCGCAAGGGCGACCGCGTCAACATCTACCTGGGCATGGTCCCCGAGCTCCCCATCGCCATGCTCGCCTGCGCCCGCATCGGCGCGCCCCACTCCGTCGTCTTCGGCGGCTTCTCGTCCGACGCGCTGCGCGACCGCATCAACGACGCCGAGGCCAAGCTGCTGATCACCGCCGACGGCGCCTGGCGCCGCGGCTCGGTCGTCCCGCTCAAGGAGAGCGCCGACGCCGCCGTGGCCGAGACCCCGTCCATCGAGAAGGTCCTCGTGCTGCGGCGCACCGAGCAGGACATTCCCTGGACCGACGACCGCGACGTGTGGTGGCACGAGCTGGTGCCCTCGCAGCCCGCGGAGTGCCCGTGCGAGCCGATGGATTCCGAGGACCTCCTCTACCTCCTCTATACGAGCGGGACCACCGCCAAGCCCAAGGGCATCATGCACACGACCGGCGGCTACCTCACCCAGGTCGCGTTCACGCATCTGAACGTGTTCGATCTCCAGCCCGAGACCGACGTCTACTGGTGCGCCGCCGACGTCGGTTGGGTCACCGGCCACTCGTACATCGTGTACGGCCCCCTCACGAACCTGGCCACCAGCGTCATGTACGAGGGCACGCCCGACTTCCCCGACAAGGACCGCCTCTGGTCGATCATCGAGCAGTACAAGGTGACGATTCTGTACACCGCACCGACGGCCATCCGGTCGTTCATGAAGTGGGGGACCGAGTACCCCGAGAAACACGACCTGTCGTCGCTCCGGCTGCTCGGGAGCGTGGGAGAGCCGATCAACCCCGAGGCGTGGGTCTGGTACTGGCAGCACATCGGGGGCGGGAACTGCCCGGTCGTCGACACCTGGTGGCAGACCGAGACCGGCGCCATCATGATCAGCCCGCTGCCCGGCGCGACCACGCTCAAGCCCGGCAGCGCGACGTTCCCGCTCCCCGGCATCGGCGCCGACATCGTCGACGACAAGGGCAACTCCGTCGGCATCCCCGGCGGTGGCTACCTCGTGCTCACGCGCCCGTGGCCGGCGATGCTGCGCGGCATCTGGGGCGACCCCGAGCGGTACCAGGAGACCTATTGGAGTCGCTTCGGCGACAAGTACTTCGCCGGCGACGGCGCCAAGCGCGACGCCGAGGGCTACTACTGGCTGCTCGGCCGGGTGGACGACGTCATGCTGGTCAGCGGCCACAACATCTCCACCGCCGAGGTCGAGAGCGCGCTCGTCAGTCACCCGTCAGTCGCCGAGGCGGCGGTGGTGGGCAAGACCGACGCCACCACCGGCCAGGCCGTCGGAGCGTTCGTCATCCTGCGTGCGGGCAACGAGCCCAGCGACGCGCTGGCGGCGGAGTTGCGCGAACACGTAGCGGCGACGATCGGGCCGATCGCCAAGCCGAAGACGGTGCTGTTCAGCGACGACCTGCCGAAGACGCGGTCGGGCAAGATCATGCGTCGGCTGCTGCGCAACGTGGCCGAGGACCAGCAGCTCGGCGACACGACCACGCTGGCCGACCCGTCGGTGGTCGAGGGCATCAAGTCGCGGTACCTCGCGACCGCCGGCGCCGACGAGGAGTGAGCGTCCCCCAACCCTCGTACCCGGAGCACTGGACCTGGCGCGACGGGCCGGTCGAGCCGGGCCCGGCGACCGTCATCGACCTCGATGGCGTCCTCTCCGATGCGGTCACCCGCCAGCACTACCTCGAGGCGCCCCGCCGGGACTGGCGGGCGTTCTTCGACGCTTGCGGCGACGACCCCGTCATCGAGGAGGTGAAGGTCCTCCTCGATCTGCTCGACCCCGCGTTGCGGGTCGTGCTGCTCACCGCCCGCCCGCTGCGGGTGCACCATCTCACCGAGGCGTGGCTGCACCGCTATCAGGTCCGGTGGGACGTCCTGCTCATGCGCCCGTGGGGTGACTACGACCTCGCGCGCGACTTCAAGCAGACCTCGGTGTGGGAGCTGCGGGAGTACGGCTTCGACCTCCGGCTCGCGATCGAGGACGACCGCCGCAACGTCGAGATGTTCCGTGCCGAGGGCGTGCCCTGCATCTATTTCCACAGCGGCTACTACGACTGATGAAAGCGGCGGGTCCAGCCTGTCGCCGGCGAACTTGGCGTCCGAGCGAGCGGCCGCGGGGCCGGGGGGCCGCCCCCCCCCCCGCCCCGCCCAACCGCGGGCGGGGGGGCCCCCCCAACCCGCCAGGGGGGGGGTGTTACACCCGCGCGGGGGCCAAGAACACCAGAACCCACCCCCCCCCCC
>JBQTGU010000172.1:0-16526 GCA_052390575.1 Actinomycetota bacterium
GCGTAGCGGTAGACCCGTTCGAAGCCGAGACGTTCGAGTCGCCACGCGGCTCGGGCGTTCATGTCTCAGAGATAGTCGTGGCAGTAGGTGATCACCGGCCGACGGCCGTCGAGACGGGACGCGGTCGCAGCGTTCAACTCCTTGAGCGGGATGTTGAGCGCGCCCGCCAGATGCTCCTGCTCGTACTCGTCGCGGGGTAGTACCTCGACCAGCTGGGCGCGTTCCTCGGCGATCAGCCGGCGAACCTCGTCTCGGTCGATGACTAGCGGCATCTTGCGTCGTCGCTCGTAAGGTTGCCGCGACTAGCTGGCGACGACCTTTGGCTTCTCGTAGCGGTAGCCGACCCCGCGCACGGTGACGATGCGGGCGGGGTGCGACGGGTCCTCCTCGACCTTGGCCCGCAGCCGCTTGATGTGCACGTCGAGCGTCTTGGTGTCGCCGAAGTAGTTGGGGCCCCAGATCCGGTCGATGAGCACGTCGCGGGTCAGTACGCGCCCGGCGTTGGCCAGCAGCAGCTCGAGCAGCTCGAACTCCTTCAACGGCAGCGCCACCAGTGCGTCGCGCACGAAGACCTCGTGGCGCCCGGCGTCGAGGCGGACGTCGCCCACATCGAGCACCTCGACCGCGTCGTCGAGAGGCTCCTCTCCATCGGGGCTGCGGCGCAGCGCTGCCCGCACCCGCGCCACCAGCTCGCGCAACCGGAACGGCTTCGACACGTAGTCGTCGGCCCCGACCTCGAGCCCGACCACCGCGTCGATCTCGGCGCTGCGGGCCGTCACCATGATGATCGGCACCCGCGACCGCGACCGCAGCTCGCGGCACACGTCGATGCCCGAGATCTGCGGCAGCATCACGTCGAGAAGGACAAGCGCGGGGCGGGAGGCCTCGAACCGTTCGAGCGCCTCGACGCCGTCGGCGGCCAGCTCGACACGGAAGCCCTCGCGCTGGAGGGCAACCGCCAGGGCGTCGCGATACGACTGCTCGTCGTCGACGACCAGGATGGTGGGTGCGTCGGTGGTCACGATGCCTCTCTCACCTCCCGGCCTCCGCCGGCGTCACGCGCGCGCCCCGCGTTGGGCAGCCGGATCCGGAACACCGACCCCTCACCCTCGCGCGACTCGACGGTCACGTCGCCTCCGTGGGCCTGGGCCACGTGGCGGACGATCGCCAGGCCGAGGCCGGTGCCCCCGGTCGTCCGGCTGCGGGCCCGGTCGACCCGGTAAAAGCGCTCGAAGATCCGCTCCAGGTCGCGCGACGGGATCCCGACACCGTGGTCGCGCACGACGATCGAGACGAAGTCGCCCTCGCACTCGGCGCTGAGCTCGATCGCCTCGCCCGCCTCGGAGTACTTGATGGCGTTGTCGAGCAGGTTGGTGATCGCGCTCACCACCTGGGCACGGTCACACGTGATGATCAGGTCGTCGGGTACCGGCGTCACCCGCAACGGGATCCCGGCAACCTCGGCGACCGCGTTGACGCGCTCGGCCGCCTCCTGGAGCAGACCGGGGACCGGCACCGTGTCGCGGGTGGGTGCCTCCTGGGCCTCGATGAGGCTGAGGTCGAGGAGGTCGTCGATGATGCGCCCGAGCCGCTCGGACTCGCCTAGGACCCGCTGGGCGAGCTGGTGCATGACCGTGGCATCGGTCCCGGCTGCCATCGTCTCCGCCAGCAGCGCCAGCGCCCCGATCGGCGTCTTGAGCTCGTGGCTCACGTTGGCCACGAAGTCGCGCCGGACGCTCTCGACCCGGCGTGCTTCAGACAGGTCGTGCACGATCACGGCCGCGCCGATGATCCGCCCGCCGTCGCGCAGCGGGAGGGCGCGCACCTGGAGCACCTCCCGAGGCGGCCCGAAGAGCTGGAGCTCGCGCTCGCCCGGCTCACCCTGGCGGGCCCGCTCGAGCAGCTCGCCCATGACCTCCTCGGCGAGGGCGTCGGCGTGGCGGGCGCCACTGAACCGCTCGGCCACCTCGTTGCGGGCCACGACCTCGCCGTCGGCGTCGACGACGACCACGCCGTCGGGGAAGCCCCGGAGCGCCTCGAGCAGCAGCGCGCGCTCGGCGGCGGTCACTTCGGTCTGCTGGGCGGCGGAACTCTCCGTGCGCGCGCGCTGCCTGAGCGCGCGCTGCGCCGCCCGGATGGGCCGGAGCATCAGGAGCGCGGTGGCGCCGACGGCAACGACGGCGACGCCGATGATCACGAAGATCATGGGGAAAGTATTGCCCTAGCCGAAGCGGCCGGTGATGTACCCCTCGGTTCGGGGATCAGAGGGGTTGGTGAACAGCTTCTCGGTCTTGTCGTACTCGACCAGGTGACCGACCCGACTGGCGTCGTCGCGAACGTCAGTCGTGATGAACGCGGTCATGTCGGAGGCCCGCGCCGCCTGCTGCATGTTGTGGGTCACGATGACGATCGTGTAATCGCGCTTGAGCTCCTCCATGAGGTCCTCGATCTTGGCGGTCGCGATCGGGTCGAGTGCCGAGCACGGCTCGTCCATGAGGATCACGTCGGGCTGGACCGCCAGGCAGCGGGCGATGCACAGGCGCTGCTGCTGGCCGCCCGAGAGCGCGAACGCGCTCTGCGAGAGCTTGTCCTTGACCTCGTCCCACAGCGCCGCCCGCACCAGCGCCTGCTCCACGACCTCGTCGAGCCCGCGCCGCTTCCCGTTGAGGCGGGGCCCGAAGGCGATGTTGTCGAAGATCGACTTCGGGAACGGGTTGGGCTTCTGGAACACCATTCCGATCCGCCGCCGCACCTCCACCGCATCCACCTTGGGGCCATAGAGATCGACGCCGTGGTAGGTGAGCGTCCCGTGCACGCTCGCCCCGACGATGAGGTCGTTCATCCGGTTCAGGCAGCGCAGGAACGTGGTCTTCCCGCAGCCCGACGGACCGATGAGGGCGGTGATCCGGCGGGCGCCGATGTCGAAGGAGACCCCCTCGATCGCGCGTACGCCGCCGTAGGCCACCGCCAGGTCGTGCATCTCGAAGACGACCTCGGTCGATTCCTCGGGCACCGGCTCCTGGTCGGTGGGTGGCCGTGCCTGGGCCACCTCGGGCGGCGTCATGACGGCATTCTGCATCGGCACGGCGACCTCCGCGGTACCCGCTGCTCCGGACGTCGTCAGGCTAGGGAGAGCCGCTGGACGAAGCGTGAGGGACGGGTGGACGGGCAGCGAACGGCGGGTGAACACTCGATGGGCGGCCGTCGACGTCGTGCACCACCGCGGCCCCGCCGTCAGAATGCACGGGCGGGCCGACCCTGGAGTGGAGACCATGGCCGACAACCTCGAGCACCCCGAGCACCACCCCGAGTCCGACGTGCGCAAGAGCTTCGACGAGCATCTGACCGAGCTCAAGGCCGACGTCATCCGGATGGCGGCGATGGTGGGCGAGTCGATCGGCGCCGGCACACAGGCGCTGCTCGACGCCGATCTCGGCGTCGTGGAGCAGGTGCTGGCCAACGACGACCAGATCGACGCCCTCGAGCACGACCTCGAGCTGCGGGCCTACGAGCTCATCGCCACCCAACAGCCCATGGCGGTCGACCTCCGCACGCTGTTGGCGGTGCTGAGGATCCTCCACGAGCTCGAGCTCACCGGCGACCTCATGGTCACGGTGGCCAAAGCCGCTCGCCGGATCTACCCCACGCAGCTTCCGCCCCGCATCCGGGGCCTGATCGAGCGCATGGGCGACCAAGCCAGCAAGCAGTGGCAACTCGCGGTCGACGCGTTCGCCGACGACGACCAGTCCCTGGCGGCGGCCCTGCCCGACATGGACGACGTCATGGATGATCTTCAGAAGCAACTGTTCCGGGCGATCTTCGAGACGCTGACCCCCGACGAGGCCGGCCTCCAGATGGCGGTGCAGCTCGCACTCATCGGGCGCTACTACGAGCGGGTCGCCGACCACGCCGTCGGCATCGGCGTGTGGACGCAGTTCGTGGTCACCGGCGAGCTCCCGGGTCGCGAGCCCGGCCCCACCGAGGGCACCGCCGCCTGATCGCACCTGACCGCACGCTGACCGAATCGCCCAGCTCGGGGCGAGTGTTGCGGCGACGTTCACCTCTCGTTCACTCGTTCGAGAGTCCGCGGCTACGCGAGGCCCCTACCGTCCGCGGCGTTCGAAGTGAACACGACACCCAACTTGCCCCATAGGGAGGCTGCTCGATGTCCATGTTCCGAATTTCGCGAGTAGCGGTGGCGGGAGCCGCCGCCGCGCTGATGCTCGCCGCGGCCGGTACGGCAGGTGCCGCGCCCGGAGGGGGAGACCTCTCCGGCGAGGTCTCCATCTCCGGGTCATCCACCGTCGAGCCGATCACGTCGCTCGTCGGCGAGCTCTTCGCCCAGGACAACCCCGACGTCGCCGTGCGCGTCGACGGTCCCGGCACGGGTGACGGCTTCCAGCTGTTCTGCGGCGGCGAGATCGACATCGCCGACGCGTCCCGGACCATCGAGGAGGAAGAGGTCGCCGCGTGTGAGACCGGCGGCATCGCCTACACCGAGCTGCCGGTTGCGATCGACGGCCTCACGGTCGTGGTCAACAAGGACAGCGACATCAAGTGCATGGATGCCCAACAGCTGTACGGGCTGTTCGGGCCGGAGTCGACCGGCAGCCTCGCCGACGCCCAGACGTTGGCCGAGGAGCTCGGCAGCGAGGCCGATCCCCTGCCCGAGGGTGACGTCGAGAAGTTCACCCCCGGTCCCGAGTCGGGGACCTACGACTCCTTCATCGACCTCACCTACGTCGACATCATGGAGGAGCGTCTGGCGGCGGGGAGCGTCCCGGCCGACAAGACCGGCACCAACGACGAGGGTGAGCCCGAGGTCACGGAGCCGATCCTCTCGGACGGCCAGTTCCCGAACGACAACGACATCGTCCAGCGGGTCGAGGGTTCGGAGACCGGCATCGGGTTCTTCGGGTTCGCGTTCTTCCAGGAGAACAAGGAGGACCTGAAGGCCATCTCGATCGCCGACCCCGAGACCGGGAAGTGCGTGAAGCCCAGCGCCAAGACCATCCAGAAGGGCACCTACCCGGTGTCTCGGACGCTGTTCATCTACCCGAACAACGCCAAGGCGACCGAGAACCCGGCCGTGCAGGCGTTCGTCGACTTCTACATGACCGGCGACAACCTCGACGCCACGGTCACCGAGGCCGGCTACGTGCCGCTGGCCAAGGCCGACCGGACCGAGTCCATCGACACCTGGGAGAGCGCCGGCGGGTAGTCCGAGTTCCCCCTAACCACGCGATGCGGGGCGGCCGACCCAGTTCGGCCGCCCCGCTAGCGTTCCGCCGAATCACCGAACCACGGGAGCGAGCGTGGCCGGCGTGACCTCGACCCATCCGGCTGTCGACCTCAGCGGCAATCCCCGCCGCAAAGCGCGCGAGCGGGCCATCCATGTCTTCTTCCTCGCCGCCGGGATCTCGTCCCTCGTGATCAGCGTGGCGATCATCGTCACGCTGGTGGGCAAGTCGGTGGAGTTCCTCACCAACATCGACCTCGCCGACCTCTGGACCGAACCCCACAAGTGGGGCCCCCGGGTGGGCAAGTACGACCTGGCGACGCTGTTCATGGGCTCGTTCCTCGTCACCGGGGTCGCGATGCTGGTGGCGACCCCCCTCGGGCTCGGCGCCGCGATCTACCTCGCCGAGTACGCCCGGCCCCGGGTCCGCCGCGTCCTCAAGCCCATCCTCGAGGTGTTGGCCGGAATCCCGAGCATCGTGCTCGGCTTCTTCGCCATCCAGTGGCTGGGACCCCAGATCGTGCAGCGGGTGTCGAGCGAGGCCGACGCGTTCAGCCTCGCCGCCGCCGGGCTCGGCGTCGGTCTGCTCGTGACGCCGCTGGTCGCGTCCGTGAGCGAGGACGCGATGCGGGCGGTGCCGCACTCGTTGCGCGAGGCGTCGTACGGCATGGGCGCCCGCAAGATGACCACCGTCACCAAGATCGTGTTCCCGGCGGCGATCTCGGGCATCGTCGCCGCCCTGCTCCTGGCGGCGTCCCGGGCGATCGGCGAGACCATGGTGGTAGCGCTGGCAGCGGGGTCGATCGGCGACGCCAACTACACCCAGGACGTCTTCGACGTGGGCACGACGATCACCGCCGCCATGGCCCAGCTCGCGGTGGGCACCGACAAGGTGGCCGCGGGGGGCGGGCGCGGCGCGGGACAGGCCTACAACAGCCTGTTCTTCCTCGGCCTGCTGCTCTTCATGGTGACGTTCGCACTCAACCTGATCGGTGACGTGTTCGTCCGCCGGGTGCGGGAGAAGTACTGACATGTGCGGACGAGCGTCCCGGAGGGCGTCGCCGGGTAACCCGGCGCCGAGCGAGGGAGCCATTTGATGTCGGCGACCGACCTGGTGGTCACCCGCGAGATCACCGTCGACCGCGCGTTGCGGGGTCGCCGGGTCGACGTCGCCGGCATGATCTTCCAGGGCCTGCTGCTGTTGTGCCTGCTCGTGTGCCTGTTCTTCATCCTCGTGCTCGTCGGCACCGTGTGGAGTGACGGGTGGCCGGTCATCCAGGAGCGGGGCGCGAGCTTCTTCACCAACGACCTGTCCCGCTGCTCCGAGGAGCCGTGCCTGGCAACGCTCAAGCCCGCCGGCGTGGCCCAGGGGATCTTCGGCTCGCTCGCGCTCGCGATCCTGGTCGTGCTGGTCTCCTTCCCCCTCGGGATCGCCACCGCGATCTATCTGGAGGAGTACGCGCGCGAGGGCCGGCTCACCCGGTTCGTGCGCCTCAACATCCGCAACCTGTCGGGCGTGCCGTCGGTGGTCTACGGCCTGCTCGGGCTGGCGGTCTTCGTGCAGATCCTCGGCACGAACCGACCCGACAAGGGTCTCACCGGCGGGCGCACCATCATCTCGGGCGGCCTCACGCTCGCGATTCTCGTGCTGCCCATTGTGATCATCACCGCCTCGGAAGCGCTCCGCGCCGTCCCGCAGTCCTTGCGGGAGGGGGGATACGGGGTAGGGGCCACCAAGTGGGAAGTCACCCGCCGCCTGGTGCTGCCCAACGCGTTCGCCGGCATCCTGACCGGGACGGTGCTCTCGCTCTCGCGGGCATTGGGCGAGACCGCGCCGCTCATCCTCGTCGGGGCCTTCTACGGGACGTTCTTCACCACCGGCGACGCCAGCTTCACCGAGAAGTTCACGACCACGTACACCGCCCTGCCCCAGATCGTGTTCCAGTGGACGACCGACTCCGACAAGGCGTTCAACACCGACCTGGCGGCGGCGGCAATCGTGGTGCTGCTCTCCCTCACGCTGCTCGCCAACCTGACCGCCGTCCTTCTGCGCAATCGGTACGAGAAGCGCTGGTAGGCCGCCCCGCCGTTCCGCCCGTTCCGCCGTAACCTCTCGGCGGAATGTCCCCGGTGACCACGCGAACCGCCGACGGAACGCGCCCGCTGCTCCCGACGCTGCTCGGGCTGTTCTTCGCCAGCGGGGCCTGTGGCCTCGTGTACCAGCAGCTGTGGCTACGAGAGCTCTCGCTGGTGTTCGGGGTGACGGTGCACGCGGTGGCCACGGTGCTCGCCGCCTTCTTCTCGGGCCTCGCCCTCGGGAGCGTGCTCGCCGGCCGTCGGGTCGACCGCACCCGCCGCCCGCTGCACTGGTACGGGGTGATCGAGGTCCTCGTCGGTGGGCTGGCCCTCGTTCTGCCGGCGGCGTTCGACCTCGTCGAGAACGTGTACGTCGGCCTCGCCGGTGTGCTCCCCGACTCGACCGCGGTGCGCACCGGGGTGCGCTTCGTGCTGTCGTTCGTCGTGCTGCTCGTGCCCGCCACCCTGCTCGGGGCCAGTCTGCCGGTGGTCGTGAAGTCGTCGATGTTGCGCGCTCGCGGCCTGGGCGAGCGCGCCAGCCTGCTGTACGCGACGAACACCGCCGGCGCCATCGTCGGAACGGTCGCGTCCGGGTTCTTCCTGATCGGACAACTCGGTGTCCTGGCCTCGTTCCGCCTCGCCGCGGTCGTCAACATCGCGGTTGGGTTGGTGGCGCTGGTCTGCTCCCGGGCGTGGGAGCGAGCCGACGCCGAGGTGACACCGACACCGGATCCGGCAACGGCTGACGCTGCCGCAGCGGGCGCGGACGGCGGCGGCGCCCGCGAAGCTACCGACGGCCAACGCAAGCTCGTGCTCACCGTCTTCGGGCTCTCCGGCTTCGTGACGCTCGCCCTCGAAGTCGTCTGGTTCCGGGTGCTCGTGCTCTACCTGGAGAGCAATACGTACGCGTTCACGATCATGCTCGCCACCGTGCTCGCGGGCATCGCGGTCGGGAGCTACGCCGCCGTGCCCGTCCTCCGCCGAGTTCGGCTCGACCGGTTGCGGCTGCTGGCCGCGATCGAGGTCGGCGTCGGCCTCGCCGCGCTCGCCTCGTTCTGGCTGCTCGCCCGGTCGTACTGGGTTGCCGACCGCGCCCGGGACCTGGTGGACGCGGCCGAGGGCAACCTGCGGTTCATGCTCGTGGCCAGCGCGCTGGCCATCCTCCCGACCACGCTCCTCATGGGGTTGGCGTTCCCGATCGCACTGCGGGTCTTCGCCGGCCGCCCCGATGAGGCTGACGACGACATCGGCGCCCGCGTCGGCCTCTTCTACGGCGTGAACGTCGCCGGTGGGATCGCGGGGTCGCTCGTCGCCGGGTTCGGCCTCGTACCCCTCCTCGGCGCCCGCCCCAGCCTGGTTGTGCTGGCGACGCTCCTGGTCGCGTCGGGGATCGCGCTGGCGTGGGTCGCGGCCGCGCCCCGCCTGCGGTGGGCGGTCACCGGCGGCGCCGCCGCGGTGTTGGTAGTCGGGGCCGCGCTCGCCGTTCCCGATCCGTACGAGGCGGCCTTGGACCACCGCTACCCGGATGATCGGTTCCTATGGTTCGAGGAGGGAGCGCAGACGACGGTCGCGATCGGCGAGCAACCCGACGGGACGCGCGTGATGTACCTCGACGGGCTGCACCAGGCGAACGACAACCCCGACACGGTGCGCTACCACAGCCTGATCGGCAGCCTCCCGATGACCCTGCACCCCGATCCCGAACGCGCCCTGGTGATCGGGCTCGGCGGCGGCGTGACCGCCGGCGCCGTCAGCGCCTTTCCCGAGGTGGAGGTCGACGTCGTGGAGGTGGCCCAGGAGGTCGTCGAGGGCGCCGAGTTCCTCGATGCCGTCAACTTCGGGGTCGTCGACCGGGCCAACGTCGACATCCGGGTCGACGACGGGCGCAACTACCTGCTCACCACCGACGAGCGCTACGACGTGATCACCGCCGACATCATCCTCCCCGAGCATGCGGGAGCGGGGAAGCTCTGGTCGGTCGAGTACTGGGAGCTGACGCGCGACGCGCTCGCCGACGACGGGATCATGCTCCAGTGGGTGACCGCGCACCGCTCGACGGCCGAGTACCAGATGATCCTGCGGAGCTTCCTGCGCGTGTACCCGCACGCCACCCTGTGGGCGGACGGGAGCCTGCTGGTCGGGACCAAGCAACCACTCCGGCTCGACCGCGCCGACCTCGAGGACACGCTCGCCGATCCCGACGTCGCCGCCCTGCTCGCCGACGTCGGCTTCACCGACGTCGATGCGCTCCTGGCCCGGTATACCAACGGACCGGCGGGGATCCGCGCCTTCGTGGGCGACGGTCCGCTCCTGACCGACGACCATCCCCGCATCGAGTACTTCCGGAGCCTCGACGTCGGGCCCGGCCCCGCCGATCTGTCGGGGATCGTCGGCGGCGACGTCCGCGAGGTTGTGCGCAATTAGGCGCGCGCGGGCTTTGCCTGCACGCCAGCCTCGGGTCACCTTCCGTTCACATGCGATCGGTACCGTGCAACCGGTGAACGACTGGATGCGGCGGCTGGCGGCGCATTACAGCCGCTACCGCGCCGAGTACCCCGACGACCGGCTCCTCGTCGTGTTCGACATCGACGGGACGATCCTCGACATGCGCCACATGATCCGCCACGTCCTCCTGTCGTTCGACCGCGCCCACGACACCGACTGGTTCCACGGCCTCGAGGTCGCCGATCTCACGGTGCACGAGAACCAGGTCGAGACGTGGCTGGCCGAGCGGGCGCTGCCCGCGGGCGTGCGCGAGCGGGCGCACGCCTGGTACCTCGAGCAGCGCTGGCGGCCCGAGGCCGTGCTCGCGGCCCACCGCCCCTACCAGGGCGTCCTCGACGTCATCCGCTGGTTCCAGATCCAGCCCGACACCTACGTCGGGCTCAACACCGGCCGGCCCGAGTCGCTGCGCGACGAGACCCTGCGATCCCTGAACGCCATCGGCGCGGAGTACCGGGTCGAGTTCACCTCCGGCCTGCTGCACATGAACCCGTGCGGCTGGGAGGAGGGTGTCGCCGCGGCCAAGGTCGCGGCGCTCGCGTCGTTCCGGCGGGACGGCTTCCGGGTCGTCGCGGTCGTCGACAACGAACCCGACAACATCCAGGCCATGGCCGACGCCGACGAGGCGAGCGAGATCCTGTTCCTGCACGCCCGGACGCTCTACGAGTCGAAGCGCACGCCGACGCCCCGGACGGTGCACGGTGAGACCTACGACATCACCGCGCTGATGTCGGAACAACAGCTGCCCCAGCACGTCCAGCTGGTGTGGCACGGCGTGAACGACGAGTGGAACCTGCGCCAGTTCCTCGCCTCACCGGTGATGTGGGGCGAGTGCGACGTGCGTACCGACCCGCTCGGCCGGCTGGTGCTGCGCCACGACGCGTTCGACGACACGCCGTGGACGCCCGAGGAGCGGCTGACGCCGCTCGGCGACCTGATCGACGCGTTCGCCCGCAACGGTCGGGGTATGAAGCTCGACCTCAAGCAGGCCAGCGAGGAGGTCGGGCAGCGGGTGCTCGACCTCGTCGCCGGCCACCTCGCCGACGAGCGGCTCTGGTTCAACGGCACGGTGGAGTCGCTGGGCGAGGCCGGCTTCCGGCGCCTGGCGGTGGCGCGCCCCGGCGCCGTCCTCCAGTGCCCCATCGACTTCCTCGCTCCGCTGGTGTTCAGCGCGCCCAACCGGGCCCGAGACCTGCTCGAGATGCTGCGGGACTGGGGGATCAACCGCTTCTCGGTCGCGTGGGGGAGCATGTACACCCGCCGGCTGTTCGACCGCCTCGACGAGTGGGGCTACGACGTCAACATCTACGCCGTCCCCGACCTGGAGGCGTTCCTGCAGGCGGCCCTGCTCCTGCCCCGCTCGCTGACCGCCGACTTCAACTTCCCCCAGTGGCAGTACTTCGGGCGCGGGTCAGGCGAGGGCCGCGCCTACCACCGCTATCAGGTGGCCTGAGGCGGTGACGCCGTCTCCGGCTCCTCGTAGCCGAGGTCCCACTCGAGGATGAGCCGCTCCCGCTCGGCGTCGCGCGCCACCCGCTCACGGTTGCGGCGGAACTGCGGGTCGTGGGGCGGCAGGAGCTGGAGCCGGGCCAGGGCCCGCTGGCGGAAGTCGTCGATGAGACGTCCGTCACCGAAGACGCCGTGGACTTCCCAATGGGGCGCGACCGGGCCGAGGTACACGACCTTCACGTGTCCCTGGGGCGGAAGTTGTTCCTCGAGCTCTTCGGGTTGTTGCGCCATGAACGCACCAGGCTACTCGACGCTTTGGCGTCATTTTCTACGCCGTGAGCATGAAAAGCGACGCCAAAGCTGGTTGTCAGCCCGAGTCGGGCCGCTCGACGAGCGTCGCGTCGACGGTCACGCGTTCGTCGCCCCGCAGCAGCACGACCTCGACCTCGTCGCCGGGTCGGTGCTTGCGGATCGCCTCGGGCACGTCACCCGCGTCCGCGATCTCGTCCCCGCCGATCGAAACGATGACGTCGCCTTCCCGGATGCCGGCGTCGGCGGCGGGCGAGCCGCTGGTCACGCTCACGACCACGACGCCGTCGTCGGCGGCGTCCGTGACGACGCCGAGAAACGCCGGCGTGCGCCCGGCGCGCAGGTCCTCGATGATCGGCAGCGCGTGCGAGATCGGGATGGCGAACCCGACGTTCTGGGCGACCGCGGGATCGACGATGGCGGTGTTGATGCCGATGACCCGGCCGTCGGCATCCACCAACGGTCCCCCCGAGTTGCCGCGGTTGATGGCGGCGTCGGTCTGGAGGACGCTCTCGAGCACGGTCCCGATCTCGGTGCCGATCTCGCGGGGCGGGCCCGAGATGATCCCCTGGGTGACGCTGAGCCCGCCTTCGAGCGCGAGCGCGTTGCCGATGGCGATGACCTCGTCGCCGACCTGCACCGCGTCGGAGTCGCCCAGCTCGACCACCGGCAGCCCGGTGGCGTCGACCTTCAAGACCGCGAGGTCGGCGCCGGCGTCGCCGCCGACGATCTCGGCGGTCATGGTGGTGCCGTCCGAGAACGCCACCTCGATGTCGGTCGCCTCGGCGACGACGTGGTTGTTGGTCACGATCACGCCGTCGGCGGCGATCACGAAGCCGGTGCCGGCGCCTTCGGAGCCGCCGCCGGGCCCGCCGCCGCTGGTGGTGACGGCCACGACAGCGGGCTGGACCTTGGCGATGACCCCGGCGATGTCCCCTTCGGGGATGGTCGACGCCTCCCGGGAGATCTCGGGGGTCCCGGCGCCGCCGACCGCGGTCGTCGAGCTGTCGTCGTCGAAGGCGAGGAAGGCGCCGGCGGCGACCAGCGCTCCGCACAGCCCACCCACGGCCGCCCCCGCCAGCGCGTGCCGCATCCGGCCGGGCGGGGCCGGGGGTGGGCTGGCGGGGGTCGGCTCGCTGGGTGCCGCAACGTCCAGGGGGGCACGGACGTCGGTGGTCATGTGAGGGTCAGTCCTTCCTCCGGTCGGGCTCGTACAACCGGTGGCTTGTCGTCTCAAACCGCCTACCCATCTGGAACGACGGCCGGCGTCGGAGAGGTTCCGGACGGTTGTGCAAAGCTCGGGAACCTCCGGCCACATCTTGTGCGTTGGAACCTGAGAAGACGCTGAATCTCATGGACCTCCCCCTCCCTCTCCCGCTCCCCCCGGACCACCAGGAGCACAAATGGATGCTCCGGGCCCTGTGTCGCGAGCGCGCCCCGGAGGTCTTCTTCCCCTCGGACGGGGTCGGGGTCGAGCGGGCCCGCAAGATCTGTGGCGAGTGCCCGGTGAAGGACGAGTGCCTCGAGTACGCCCTCACCTACCGGATCGACCACGGGGTGTGGGGCGGGGCCTCGGAGCGGGAGCGCCGCCGCATCCTGCGGGCCCGGCGCCTGGCCGCGGCTCGCAGATAGTTCGCCCGCTACCAGCCGAACGGCTCCAGCACCACGTCCACGAACCGCTCGACCGGGTTGCGATCGTCATCGTTCCGGACGCCGCTGCGCTCGCGCCTGACCGTGGTCCGGTCGCCGTTCCCCGACGGTTGGTCTCCGCCGGGCTCGGGCGTCTGGACCGGCACGACGAGGATCGCGACGGCGGCGGCCGCCGCGGCCGCACCCGCGAGCACCCGTCGGCGCCACCGGGAGCGGATCGGAGCCGCCGGTCGACGCTCGTCGCCGGCCGTCGCCCAGAAGCCGGGCGGTACGTCGCGCGCGGGGAGGCTGCGCACCGCGTCGCGGGCCCAGGCAACCTCGGCCAGCGCGTCGCGCCACGCGTCCGAGCGGGCGAGCAGGTCGTCGACCACGGCGCGCTCGTTGGCGTCGAGCTCGTCGTCGACGTAGGCGGAGAGCCGGTCGTCGGGCTCGGGCAGCGAGTTCATCGTGGGTTCCCGATCAGCGCGGCGCGCAGCAGGCGGCGGCCGCGATGGAGTCGCGACCGGACGGTGCCGACGGGCACGCTCAGCGCGTCCGAGATCTGCTCGTACGAGAGGTCGGCGACGTCGCAGAGCACCACTGCGATGCGGAACTCCTCCGGCAGCGCCGCCAGCGCGGCCTGGACCTCGTCCGAGAGGGCCTCGGTCTTCTCGTCGGCGGCGGCCGTGGGCGGCAGCACCCAGTCGGGATCGGCGGGAAGGGCCTCGGTCGGACGGCGCCGTCGACGGCGCACCTCGTCGAGGAACACGTTCGTCACGATGCGGGCCAACCACCCTTCCAGGGACCCGGGCTCGTAGGTCTCGAGGCCCTTGCGGACCCGGATGAGCGCCTCCTGCACGAGGTCCTGCGCGTCACTGTCGTTGCCGGCCAGTCGGTAGGCCACGGTGTAGAGGAAGCGCCCGTGATCGCGGGCGACCTCCTCCCACGTGGGAACGCCATCGGCCATCACGAGAACGACCGGGGAGGTCAGAGGGTTCCCGGGCTCGGTGCCCGGGTCGACGGCCCTACTTGCTCTTGCTGGGCTTCTCTTCCTCGTCGTCCTCCGAGTCGCCTTCCTTCAGGCCCTTCTTGAACTCCGTCTGGGCCTTGCCGATGGAGCGGGCGAGCTTGGGGAGCTGGGTGCTGCCGAAGATGAGGACGAGCACGCCGAGGATGATGAGGATTTCCGGGGTTCCGATGTTTCCCATCGTGAGCACGCTGGTCCTTCCTGGCGATCGTTGGCCTGGCGATCGTTAGCCCGGCGGTCGCTGGCCCGGCAGGCGTCGCACCGAGGGTACCCCCTCGACGTTGGCGGCAGGCCATCACGACGTCATGAGCGCGTGGGCCAGCAACTCCACGTCGTCGTGAGCGGCAACCGAGAACGGCAGCGGCCCCGCCCCGACGATCAGCGTCTCGACACGGAGGTCGTCGCCCCACTCCTTGGCCTGCTCCCGCACCTCGTCGACCGTCCCCACCAGGCGGCCGGTGCGCCATTCGTCGAGCGGTTCGGTGACGACGCCGGCGGGCATCAGGTCGCGCATCCGCTCGAAGCGGCGCTCGAGGTCGGCGCGGTCCTCGCCGCAGAGCGCGTAGAGGCCGAGCGTGCGCCAGACGGTGGCGGGATCGCGCCCGACCTTCTCGCACGCCCGCTCGAGCACGTCGAGGCGGCCGCGGTAGTCGGCGGGCGTCCACGTCCAGCAGGTGTTCCAGCCGTCGGCGTGCCCGGCGACGAGGCGAAGCAGGCGGTCGCCCTTGCCGCCGAGGAACACCCGGGGGCGGGGCTCCTGGAGCGCGGGGGGCAGGTTGCGAGCGGCGATGGCACGGTGGTGGCGCCCGTCGAGGGTGAGCGGGCCCCCGCCCAGCAGGCCCTTCACGATCTCGACCGCCTCCTCCAGCCGGTGCAGGCGCTCGCGCGGGCTCGGCATCTTCATGCCGATCGCCTCGTACTCGGGCTCGTACCAGCCCGCGCCGAGGCCGACATCGAGCCGGCCCCCGGCGATGCGGTCGAGGGTGGCCAGCGCCTTGGCCAGCACCGCCGCCGGGCGCAGCGCCTCACAGACGACCAGGGTCCCGAGCCGGGGGCGGGTGACGTGGCGGGCGAGCGCCGCCAACGTCACCAGCGGCTCGAACGCGCCCTGGGGGTGGGACGGGCCGCCGTACTTGCCGATGTCGAGGAAGAGGTGGTCCGAGAGCCAGAGCGAGTCGAACCCGAGCTGCTCGGCGCGGCGGGCGTGGTCGAGCAGCGTCTCCCACTGCAACGGCGACTCGCCCGGGACGGAGTAGTCGTACTGCGGCAGCGCCAGCCCGATCCGCATGCGCGGAGCCTATCGATGCCTCTCTGGACCACCCCTGTGGTCGTCCAGAGACGCATCGGTAGCCTGCGGCGATGCTCGAGTGCGTCGTCAACGTGTCGGAGGGGCGCCGGCGCGACGTGATCGATGCCATCGGCGATGCCTGCGGTCCGGCGCTGCTCGACGTCCACGCCGATCCCGACCACCACCGGTCGGTGTTCACGCTCGCCGGCCCCGCGGAACGGGACGCCGTGGATGCGGCCCGCGCGCTCGCGCAGGCGGTGGCCGAGCGGCTCGACGTCTCGACCCACGAGGGAGTGCACCCCCGCCTCGGCGCGCTCGACGTCGTGCCGTTCGTCGCCATCGACGGCGATTCCGACGTCGCCGTGGACGCGGCCCGCGCCTTCGCCGAGTGGATCGCGGCGGAGCTCGGCGTGCCCGCGTTCCTCTACGGCGCGGCCGACCCGGACGGCCGCTCGCTCCCCGATGTGCGCCGCGACGCGTTCACCCGTCGCCCGCCCGACCACGGCCCGGCGGAGCCGCATCCCCGCCTGGGCGCGGTGGCGGTCGGCGCCCGCCCGCCGCTGGTCGCGGTGAACTGCGATCTCGACCGCGCCGACGTCACCCTCGCCCGGGAGATCGCGGCCCAGGTGCGCGAGCGCGACGGCGGCCTCCCCGGGGTGCGGGCGCTCGGGTTCGAGCTGGCGTCGCGCGGCCGCGCCCAGGTGTCGATGAACGTGACCCGGCTCGAGGCCTGCGGCGTGGAGCGGGCCTGCACCGCGGTGCGGCGCCTGGCCTACGAGGGCGGCACCGACGTGGAGCGGGTCGAGCTGGTCGGGCTGGTCCCCGCGGCCGAGCTCGAGCGCTGCAGCCCCGAGTTCGTCGCCTGGTCCGGCATCGGCCCCGACCACACGATCGAAGCCCGCCTCAGATAACGGCGTTGGGGGGGGGACACGGCCCCCAACCCAACCTGTAAGGCCCAACCGGGGGCCAACGGGGGGGGGCGGGGCCCCCCCCCCGGCGGGGGGGGC
>JBQTGU010000173.1:0-17552 GCA_052390575.1 Actinomycetota bacterium
GTTCTTCTCCAACTACCGGCCCCAGTTCTACTTCCGCACCACCGACATCACCGGGAGCATCAACCTGCCCGAGGGCGTCGAAATGGTGATGCCGGGCGACAACACCGAGATGAAGGTCGAGCTCATCAACCCGATCGCCATGGAGGAGGGCCTGCGCTTCGCCATCCGCGAGGGCGGCCGCACCGTCGGGGCGGGCCGGGTCGTGAAGGTGACGAAGTAGTGGCGTCCGACAAGCGGGTGAAGGTGACCCTCGCGTGCGAGGAGTGCAAGCGGCGCAACTACATCACCATGAAGAACAAGACGAACGACCGCGATCGCATCGAGATGAAGAAGTACTGCCGCTTCGACCGCCGCCACACCCTCCACAAGGAGACCCGCTGAGCTCCCCTCGGGAGCTACCGGCGCGTAACCCCCAACCCCTCGGGGGAGTCTGAATGGCCACAGACCGGACGCCGGAGATGGTTGAGGAGCTCGAACGGCTCGTTGCCGTCGCCCGCGAGGGCGACCGTGACGCGTTCGACGAGCTGGTGCGCCGCACCTACGTCGACACCTACACCCTGGCGATCCGGCTGACAGCCAACGAGGAGGACGCGCGGGACGTGGTGCAGGAGGCCTATCTCCGAGCCTGGAAGGGCATCGGTCGCTTCCGTGGCGACGCCCAGTTCTCCACGTGGCTGTACCGGATCACGGCCAACGCCGCCTACACGCTGGTGCAGAAGCGGCGCCGGCGCCGGACCGAGCCGCTCGAGACCGCCGACGAGCCGGTCGAGCTCAGGCGCGACGCGCAGCCGGAGGCGGCGGCCGAGTCGGCCGTCGTGCTCGAGCAGCTGTCCGACGCGGTGGCCCAGCTGCCGCCCAAGCTGCGCTCGATCGTGGTGCTCAAGGACGTGTACGGCCTCTCCCACGAGGCCATCGCCGAGGAGCTGGGCATCTCGGTCGCGGCGGCGAAGGTGCGGCTCCACCGGGGTCGCAAGAAGCTGCGGGACATCTTGTTCGAGGAGCAGGGGAGGTCGGCCCATGCGGTGTGAGGACGTGGCGCGCCTGCTGCCCGAGAGCGTCGACGGGTCCGGCCCGGTCGACCTGGCGGTGCAGAGCCACATCGAGTCGTGCCTGCGCTGCCAGGCCGAGTTCGCCCGTTACCGCCGGATGCTGCGCGCCCTCCAGCAGCTGCGGACGCGCTACCTCGAGCCCTCGCCGACGCTGCTGGCCCAGACGCTCGCCACGCTCGAGGAGGTCGGGGAGCGCCAGGCGGTGCGCTCGCTGCTCTCGGGTCGGCGGCTCGCCTACGCCGGCGCCATCGGCGGCGCCGCGGTGGCCGCGGCGGCCGCCACCACCGCGGTCCTGCTCGCCCGCTCGCGCCGGCGAGCCGCGGCGCTGCGCCTCGCCAGCTGAGGTTCAGAACCCTCCTGCTACCCTGAATGGGCCCGGACCCCGCGCCCGGAGGGCAGTAGCTCAACGGGCAGAGCACCGGTCTCCAACACCGGCGGTTGGGGGTTCGAGTCCCTCCTGCCCTGCTGATCGAACCGACCTCGAGGCGGTGACGTGAACCGACAGACCAAGCGCCTCATGCAGCGCCAGGGTGGTGACCGGCCGCGCGCTCCCGAGCAGCGGCGCCAGCAGGCCGCGCCGCAACAGAAACAGCGCGTCGGCATCCGGGCCTACCTGTCCGAGGTGCGCAGCGAGCTGCGCAAGGTCGCGTGGCCCACCCGGCGCGAGGTGGTCAACTCCACGATCATCGTGCTGATCGCCGTGACCGTGATGACCTCGCTCATCTTCGGGTTCGACTACGGCTCCGCCAAGCTCGTCCTCTTCCTCTTCGAGTGATGACGACCTTCCCCCCCGACGACGAGCAGCCCGAGACCGACGGGCCCGACACCCCGGAGGCGCAAACCCCGGAGGAGGCGGAGGAGCCGGAGCCGGAGAAGGTGGAGTCCGAGCCCGAGGCCCCGCGGAGCGAGCGGCCCGAAGGGCCGGCGCCGGCCAGCCCTGATGTGGATGGCCCGGCGCCGGAGGCGAGCGGAGCAGTAGAGGAGGACCAAGCGGCGGTCGAGGCCATCTTCGGATCCGACGCCACCGATCGCGAGACGGCGGCGGAAGCGGCCGAGGTCGTCGCCGAGGCCGAGGCCATCCTCGCCGCGACCACCGAGCCCGAGGTCGAGGAAGAGATCGTCGCGGAGGTGGTAGCGCCGGCGGCGGAGCCGTCACTGGAATCGGCCGAGCTGATCGACGTCGTCGAGGAGGAGCCCGACCGACCCACCGAGCCCAGCCCCTACGATCGCCCCGGCGACTGGTTCGTGGTGCACACCTACGCCGGCTACGAGAACAAGGTGAAGCAGAACCTGGCCAGCCGGGTGCGCTCCATGAACGTCGAGGAGCAGATCTTCGAGGTCGTCATCCCGATGGAGGACGTCATCGAGTTCAAGCAGGGCCGCAAGGTGGTCGTGCAGAAGAAGGTCTTCCCCGGCTACCTCCTCGTGCGCATGGACCTCGACGACGACTCCTGGTACGTCGTGCGCAACACCCCGGGCGTGACCGGCTTCGTCGGCAGTGGGGCCAAGCCCACGCCGCTGTCGCGCCGCGAGGTCGAGGACATCCTCGGCGTCGGTAAGCCTGAGCCCGGCCGCCCCGAGAAGAAGGCCCGCCCCCGGCTCGAGTTCGAGACCGGCGAGCAGGTGCGGGTGGTCGCGGGCCCGTTCGCAGACTTCAACGGTGCCATCAGCGAGATCGACGTCGACCGGTCGAAGCTCAAGGTGTTGGTCAACATCTTCGGCCGGGAGACCCCGGTCGAGCTCGAATTCGGCCAGGTGGCGAAGCTGTAATGGCGCTGGTGGGCACCGCTGACTGTTTCATCGCGGCCTTGGCGCGGAGTGAGCGAACGGAGCAATAGAGATGGCAAAAAAGAAGCTTGCTGCAACCGTGAAGATCCACATCCAGGCCGGGCAGGCCACTCCCGCGCCGCCGGTCGGCACCGCGCTGGGCCCCCACGGCATCAACATCATGGACTTCTGCAAGGCGTACAACGCCGCCACCGAATCGCAGCGGGGCCTGGTGATCCCGGCCGAGATCTCGATCTACGAGGACCGGTCGTTCACGTTCGTCACCAAGACCCCGCCGGCATCGTTCCTGCTCCGCCAGGCCGCCGGGGTCGAGAAGGGCGCCCAGAACCCGCGCACCGAGAAGGTCGGCAGCGTCACCCGCGACCAGCTGCGTCAGATCGCCGAGACCAAGCAGCCCGACCTCAACGCCATCGACCTCGAGGGCGCGATTGCCCAGATCGCCGGCACCGCCCGCTCGATGGGGATCGAGGTGGTCTGAGGCGAGCGACCGCGGCGCAGGTAACCTGCGCCGCAGCGAGCCGGGGCCCGAGCGGCCCGGCCCGAAGGGCCGAGAGCGGAAAGGAGGGTTGTGAGCCGCCACGGCAAGAAGTACGTCGACGCCACCCGCAAGTACGACCCGGAGAAGCTCTACTCGGTCGAAGAGGCGTTCGACCTGATCAAGCAGTTCCCGACCCGGGGCTTCGACGAGACGGTCGAAGTCGCGTGGCGCCTCGGGATCGACCCTCGCAAGGCCGATCAGATGATCCGGGGCACGGTCTCGCTCCCGCACGGCACCGGCACGAGCGTGCGGGTGGCGGTGTTCGCCGACGGCGACCAGGCTCGCGCGGCCGAGGAGGCGGGCGCCGACTTCGTGGGCGCCGACGACCTCATCGCCCGGGTCGAGGGCGGGTTCCTCGAGTTCGACGTGGCGATCGCCACGCCCGACCTCATGGGGAAGGTCGGCAAGCTCGGCCGCGTGCTGGGCCCCCGAGGTCTCATGCCCAACCCGAAGACCGGCACCGTCACCCCCGACATCAAGAAAGCGGTCGAGGAGTTCAAGGCGGGGAAGGTCGAGTACCGCACCGACCGCCACGGCAACGTGCACGTACCGATCGGGAAGGTGAACTTCGACGCTTCCGCCCTTGCGGCCAACTACCAGGCCGTGCTGGACGAGATCCTGCGGGCCAAGCCGGCGGCATCGAAGGGCCGGTACATCCAGGGGGTCACCGTCTCCACGACGATGGGCCCGGGCATCAACATCGATCCCGCCAGCACCGCACCCGGAGCGGAGCGCGCCACCGCCGCCGTCTAAGCTCCCGCTACAACTTCATTGCGCCCCAGACCTCCGGTCTCGAAAGAGGTAATGGAGCTTCGGCTCCGCCGGACGAGGCGACTTCCGATGCCATCGGGACGTCCTCGCGTGTCTGGGCGTCCCGATTTGTCGTATCGAGAAGGCATAGATGGTCCGTCCCGAGAAGACCGCGGTCGTCGAGGAGATCCGCAACAAGCTGAGCGAGGCCGACGCGGCCGTGCTCACCGAGTACCGGGGTCTCAGCGTGCCCGCGCTCGCCGAGCTGCGGGGCTCCCTCCGCCCCGCCAACACCGAATACAAGGTGTTCAAGATCTCGCTCGCCCGGCGGGCGGTCGAGGACGCCGGGCTCACCGATCTGTTGCCGCTGCTCGAGGGGCCGGTCGCGTTCGCGTTCGTGCGGGGCGACGCGGTGCAGGCCGCGAAGGCACTCAAGGACTTCGGGCGCACCCACCCCGAGCTGGTCGTGAAGGGCGGGCTCATGGGCCCGCGCTTCCTGAGTGCCGGCGAGTTCGACGAGCTGGCCGATGTGCCACCTCGAGAGGTGTTGCTGGCCCGCATGGCGGGAGGCTTCCAGGCCCCGCTGACCAAGGCGGCCGGCCTGTTCCAGGCGTTTACCCGCAACTTCGCGTACGCGATGGCGGGTCTGGTCGAGAAGAAGGAGAGGGAGTAATGGCGAAGATGAGCACGACGGAGCTGCTGGACGTCTTCAAGGAGATGACCGTCCTCGAGCTCAACGAGTTCCTGAAGGCGTTCGAAGAGGAGTTCGACGTCACCGCGGCCGCCCCCGTGGCCGTTGCCGCGCCGGGCTCGGCTGCTGGTGACGGCGGCGGGGCCGCGGCGGCGGAGGAGAAGGACGAGTTCGACGTCGTCCTCACCGACGCCGGCGGCGAGAAGATCAAGGTCATCAAGGAGGTCCGATCGCTCACCAGCCTCGGGCTGAAGGAGGCCAAGGACCTCGTCGAGAGCGCGCCCAAGCCCGTCCTCGAGAACGCGTCCAAGGAGGACGCCGAGAAGGCCAAGGCCCAGCTCGAGGCGGCCGGCGCGGCGGTGGAGCTCAAGTAGCGCGACGCGTTCACGTCCTCCGCCGCCGCCAAGACGGTCCTGACCAGCGGAAACGCGGGGCCGAGTCGGGGACCAACCCTTGACCCGGCGGGGGGCGCGTCGTATCCTCCTCGGGTCCGTCCCGCCAGGGCGGCCTAATAGACGCGTTCTTGCGGGCGGGCTAGCTCCGCGCTATCCTTGCAGCTAGCCGTGTCTGCGCCCTGGTGCTTCAGCTGAACAATTTGGCTCTGGCCCTCGCGCGCCTTCGTGCCGTGAAGGAGTACTGAGTTGGCTCGACTCGCGTCCCGGGAACGTCTTTCGTTCGGAAAGCTCCGCCAGGTCCTCGATCTGCCCGACCTGATCGCCGTTCAGCGGCAGTCGTTCGAGTGGTTCCTGGAGGAAGGTGTCGCCGAGGTCCTGCGCGACATCTCCCCGATCGAGGACTTCACCGGTCAGCTCAAGCTCGAGCTGGCCGACCACGTCTTCGACCCGCCGAAGCACACCGAGGACGAGTGCCGGGAGCGGGACATGACGTTCGCCCGCCCGCTGTTCGTCACCGCCCGCTTCATGAACGCCACCACCGGCGAGATCAAGGAGCAGACGGTCTTCATGGGGGACTTCCCGATGATGACCGGCCGGGGCACGTTCATCATCAACGGGACCGAGCGCATCGTGGTGTCGCAGCTCGTCCGCTCGCCCGGCGTCTACTTCGACATCAAGCCCGACAAGACGTCGCCGGAGAAGGACATCGTCGACGCCAAGATCATCCCCGGCCGGGGCGCGTGGCTGGAGTTCGAGGTCGACAAGAAGGACATCGTCTACGTCCGCATCGACCGCAAGCGCAAGCAGCCGGTCACGGTGCTGCTCAAGGCGCTGGGGTTCGGCGAGACGCCCGAGGAGCTCATCGAGCTCATCGTCGACAAGCAGGGCAACCCCTACGAGTCGATCCGCAACACCCTCGAGAAGGACCACACCGAGGGGTCCGAGGCCGCGTTCATCGACATCTACCGCAAGCTGCGCCCGGGTGAGCCGCCCACGCCCGACTCCGCCCGCAGCCTGCTCGAGAACCTCTTCTTCAACCCCAAGCGCTACGACATGGCCAAGGTCGGTCGGCACAAGGTCTCGAAGAAACTGATCGACGAGTACCCGCTGCTCGGCCTGCAGCGCTTCGACCTCAAGCCGCCGGCCGACAAGGAGTTCACCCTCGCCAAGGCCGACATCCTCGCCACGGTCTCGTACCTGGTGAAGCTGCACAACAACGACCCCGACTACTACCCCGACGACATCGACCACTTCGGCAACCGCCGGGTGCGTTCGGTCGGCGAGCTGATCCAGAACCAGGTTCGGGTCGGCCTCTCGCGCATGGAGCGGGTGGTGCGCGAGCGCATGACCACCCAGGACGTCGAGGCCATCACGCCCCAGACGCTCATCAACATCCGTCCGGTGGTCGCGGCGATCAAGGAGTTCTTCGGGTCGAGCCAGCTGAGCCAGTTCATGGACCAGACCAACCCGCTGGCCGGCCTCACCCACAAGCGGCGGCTGTCGGCGCTCGGTCCCGGTGGTCTCTCGCGTGAGCGGGCCGGGTTCGAGGTCCGTGACGTGCACCCCAGCCACTACGGCCGGATGTGCCCGATCGAGACGCCGGAAGGCCCGAACATCGGCCTGATCGGCTACCTCTCGACGTACGCCCGCATCAACCGGTTCGGGTTCATCGAGACCCCCTACCGCAAGGTCACCAACGGCGTCGCCACCGAGACCATCGAGTACCTCGCCGCCGACGACGAGGACAGGTATGTCATCGCCCAGGCCAACGCCAACATCGACGAGCGGGGCCGGTTCCTCGACGAGCGCGTGCTGGTGCGGTCCCGCCGGGGCGAGGTCGCGTACGTCACGCCGACCGAGGTCGACTACATGGACGTGTCGCCGAAGCAGATCGTGTCGGTGGCCACGTCGCTCATCCCGTTCCTCGAGCACGACGACGCCAACCGCGCGCTCATGGGCGCCAACATGCAGCGCCAGGCGGTGCCCCTGCTGCGCGCCACCGCGCCGTTCATCGGCACCGGCGTCGAGGCCCGCGCCGCCCACGACGCCGGCGACATCATCGTCGCCGAGGGCCCGGGCACGGTCGTCGAGGTGTCGGGCGACTCGCTGACGGTCGACTACCAGAACAAGGGCAAGACGACCCACCGGCTGTCGAAGTTCCGCCGCTCCAACCAGGGCACCTGCATCAACCAGAAGCCGCTGGTGAGCACGGGCGACCACGTACGCAAGGGCGAGATCCTCGCCGACGGCCCCTCGACCCACCTGGGTGAGCTCGCGCTGGGCAAGAACCTCCTGGTCGCGTTCATGCCCTGGAAGGGCCACAACTACGAGGACGCCATCGTCATCTCCGAGCGTCTCGTGCGCGACGACGTGCTCACGTCGATCCACATCGAGGAGCACGAGATCGACGCCCGCGACACCAAGCTGGGCGCGGAGGAGATCACCCGCGACATCCCGAACCTGTCCGAGGACATCCTCAAGGACCTCGACGAGCGCGGCATCATCCGCATCGGCGCCGAGGTCGGCCCCGGCGACATCCTCGTCGGCAAGGTCACGCCCAAGGGCGAGACCGAGCTCACGCCCGAGGAGCGGCTGCTGCGGGCGATCTTCGGTGAGAAGGCCCGCGAGGTGCGCGACACGTCACTCAAGGTCCCCCACGGCGAGACCGGCAAGGTCATCGACGTGCGGGTGTTCTCCCGCGAGGACGGCCACGAGCTGCCTCCGGGCGTCAACCAGCTCGTGCGGGTCTACGTCGCCCAGAAGCGCAAGATCAGCGAGGGCGACAAGCTCGCCGGCCGGCACGGCAACAAGGGCGTCATCGCCAAGATCCTCCCGGTCGAGGACATGCCCTACCTCGCCGACGGCACGCCCATCGACATCATCCTCAACCCCCTCGGCGTCCCGTCCCGCATGAACGTGGGCCAGGTGCTCGAGGCCCACCTCGGCTACGCGGCCCGCCACGGCTGGGACGCCCAGCGGCCCGCGCCCACCAACGGGCGCAAGACCAGCCCGGTCACCGAGCCGGCGGTGTGGATCTCGAGCCCGGTGTTCGACGGCGCCCACTGGGACGAGGTCGACCAGGCGGGCGAGCACGGGACCATCGAGCGGCTGTTCGAGAACATGCACCCGGACGGCGCCCGCGGGCAGCGGCTGGTGGGGACGGACGGCAAGGCCACCCTCTACGACGGCCGCACCGGCGAGCCCTACGACCGGCCGGTGACCACGGGTTGGATCTACATCCTGAAGCTGGCCCACCTCGTCGACGACAAGATCCACGCCCGCTCGACCGGCCCGTACTCGATGATCACCCAGCAGCCCCTGGGCGGGAAGGCGCAGTTCGGCGGGCAGCGCTTCGGCGAGATGGAGGTGTGGGCGCTCGAGGCGTACGGCGCGTCCTACGCCCTCCAGGAGATCCTCACCATCAAGTCCGACGACGTGCTCGGCCGGGTGAAGGTCTACGAGGCCATCGTCAAGGGCGAGAACATCCCCGAGCCCGGCATCCCCGAGAGCTTCAAGGTGCTCATCAAGGAGATGCAGGCGCTCTGCCTCAACGTCCGCGTCATGAACGAGGCGGGCGAAGAGGTCGAGATCCGCGAGCTCGACGAGGACGCCTTCCGCACCACTGAATCGCTCGGGATCGACCTGTCCCGGCCCGAGCGCGGCACCGACGAAGAAGACGAACGCCGGCGCGAGCCGGCGTTCTGAGAATGGAAGCGGCAGAAGTGATTGGCCACCGCACGACTTGGCGTCGGAGCGAGCGGCCGCGGGCCGGGTATCCCGGCCCGCAGCGAGCGGAGCAATAGGGAAGGATCAGCGTGCTCGACGTCAACGACTCCGACCAGCTCTCCATCTCGCTCGCCACTGCGGACCAGATCCGCCAGTGGTCGAACGGCGAGGTGAAGAAGCCGGAGACCATCAACTACCGCACGCTCAAGCCCGAGAAGGACGGCCTGTTCTGCGAGAAGATCTTCGGGCCGACCAAGGACTGGGAGTGCTACTGCGGCAAGTACAAGCGCGTCCGGTTCAAGGGCATCATCTGCGAGCGCTGTGGTGTCGAGGTCACGCGGTCGAAGGTCCGTCGTGAGCGCATGGGCCACATCGAGCTGGCTGCGCCCGTCACGCACATCTGGTACTTCAAGGGTGTCCCGAGCCGGCTCGGCTACCTGCTCGACATCGCACCCAAGAGCCTCGAGAAGGTCATCTACTTCGCCGCCCACCTGATCACCTGGGTCGACGAGGAGCGCCGCCACAAGGACCTCGCCAAGCTCGAGGCCGACATCCGGGCCGAGATCGGCGACGTCGAGAAGGAGCTCGAGCTCCGCCTGCGCGACCGCGACGAGGCCCACGAAGCCGAGGTCACCGGGTTCGAGGAGGCCTCGTCCACCGGGAACCCGCGCAAGGCCGACCTCGAGCGGTCCCAGAAGGCCCGCGACAAGGACTTCGAGGAGCTCCGCACCCGGGCCGAGGCCGAGCTCGAGCACCTCAAGGCGGTCTGGGACACGTTCCGGGGCCTCGCGCCCAAGCAGCTCGTCGACGACGAGCGGGTCTGGCGCGAGCTCCAGGACCGGTACCAGGACTACTTCACCGGCGGGATGGGCGCGGAGGCGATCAAGGACCTCATCTCCCGCCTCGGCCTCGACGACGAGGAGATCTCCCTCAAGGAGGTCATCGCCACCGCCCGCGGGCAGCGCAAGGCGAAGGCGATAAAGCGCCTCAAGGTCATCTCCGCGTTCAAGCGCACCGACGAGGACGGCCGCACGGTCAACTCGCCCATGGGGATGGTGCTCGACGCCGTCCCGGTCATCCCGCCCGACCTGCGCCCGATGGTGCAGCTCGACGGCGGCCGGTTCGCGACGTCCGACCTCAACGACCTGTACCGCCGGGTCATCAACCGCAACAACCGCCTGAAGCGGCTCCTCGACCTGGGCGCGCCCGAGATCATCATCAACAACGAGAAGCGCATGCTCCAGGAGGCGGTCGACGCGCTGTTCGACAACGGTCGCCGCGGCCGGCCCGTCACCGGGCCCGGCAACCGGGCGCTGAAGTCGCTCTCCGACATGCTCAAGGGCAAGCAGGGCCGGTTCCGCCAGAACCTGCTGGGGAAGCGGGTCGACTACTCGGGCCGTTCGGTCATCGTGGTCGGGCCCCAGCTCCGGCTCCAGCAGTGCGGCCTGCCCAAGCAGATGGCGCTCGAGCTGTTCAAGCCGTTCGTCATGAAGCGGCTCGTCGACCTCGAGTTCGCCCAGAACATCAAGTCGGCCAAGCGGATGGTCGAGCGCGCCCGCCCGCAGGTGTGGGACGTGCTCGAAGAGGTCATCAAGGAGCACCCGGTGCTGTTGAACCGGGCGCCCACGCTGCACCGTCTTGGCATCCAGGCGTTCGAGCCGGTGCTGGTCGAGGGCAAGGCCATCCAGATCCACCCGCTGGTGTGCGCGGCGTTCAACGCCGACTTCGACGGCGACCAGATGGCGGTGCACCTGCCGCTGTCGTCCGAGGCGCAGGCCGAGGCCCGCATCCTGATGCTGTCGGCGCACAACATCCTGTCGCCGGCACACGGGCGTCCGATCGCGGTGCCGAACCAGGACATCGTGATCGGCGTCTATTACCTCACCGAGGTGGTCGACGGCGCGCCCGGCGAGGGCCAGGCGTTCGCGTCGCTCAACGAGGCGGTCGTCGCCCACGAGCAGCGCTTCGCCGGAAGCGATGCCGGCGTCGGCGACGCCCCCGGTCCAACAGATGTCGGCGGGGTGTCGCTGCACGCCCGCATCAAGGTGCGCATGCCGGCCGACCGGTTCCCCGAGGACCAGTTCCCCGCCCGACTCGACGACGACGGCAAGGAAGTCAACCCCGGCTCGATCGTGCTGCGCCGGTTCGGCAGCAACGGCGACGGCCGGGTACTGGTCGAGACCACGCTGGGCCGACTTCTCCTCAACGAGGCGTTCCCGCCCGGCTTCCCGTACCAGGACGCGGCGATGAAGAAGCGCGACATCACCGAGATCATCGGTGACTTCGTCGACCAGTTCCCCCGGGCGGTGGTGGCCGAGAGCCTCGACAACATCAAGGACCTCGGCTTCGAGTACGCCACCCAGGCCGGCCTGACCATCTCGGTCGCCGACGTGAAGACCCCGGCGATGAAGGCCGAGCTGCTCGAGCGGTTCGAGGGCGAGGCCAGCAAGGTCGAGTCCCAGTTCGAGAAGGGGATCATCACCGACGACGAGCGACGCCAGAAGGAGATCGAGATCTGGACCGACGCCACCGACAAGGTCCGTGAGGCGATGCAGGCGGAGCTGTCGGCGGAGAAGTTCAACCCGATCGACATGATGGTGGGGTCGGGCGCCCGCGGGAACGTGATGCAGGTGCGCCAGATCGCCGGCATGCGCGGCCTGGTGGCCAACCCGCGGGGCGAGATCATCCCCCGGCCGATCAAGTCGAACTTCCGCGAGGGCCTGTCGGTGCTCGAGTACTTCATCTCGACCCACGGCGCCCGCAAGGGCCTGGCCGACACCGCCCTGCGCACCGCCGACTCCGGCTACCTCACCCGTCGCCTGGTCGACGTCGCCCAGGAGCTCATCGTCCGCGACGAGGACTGCGACTCCGCCCGCGGCATCTGGGTCGACGACGTCAACGACGACCCCGAGAGCCTGCGGCTGCTCGAGACCCGGCTGCTGGGCCGGTGCCTGGCCGAAGACGTGAAGCTGGCCGACAAGACCAAGCTGGCCCGCAACACCGAGATCCGCGAGGACGAGGTGCGCCGCCTGGCCGACGACCCCGGCGTCGACCGGGTGCGGGTGCGCTCGGTGCTGACCTGCGACTCGATCGCGGCGGTGTGCTCGTACTGCTACGGCACCATGCTCGCCACCGGCAAGCTCGTCGACCTTGGCGAGGCGGTCGGCATCATCGCCGCCCAGTCGATCGGCGAGCCCGGCACGCAGCTGACCATGCGGACGTTCCACACCGGCGGCGCCATCGGCGGCGGTGAGGCCGACATCACCCACGGTCTGCCTCGTGTGGTGGAGCTGTTCGAGGCACGCAAGCCCAAGGGCGCGGCGATCATGGCCGAGAGCTCCGGCGTGCTGCGCGTGGGCGAGAACGACAAGGGCGAGCGCGTCCTCCTCATCGTCGGCGACGACGAGACCGAAGAGGAGCATCCCGTGTCGCGGCGCACCCACCTGTTCCCGGGGGTTGCCGAGGGCACCGAGGTCGTGGCCGGTCAGCAGCTCACCGGCGACGACAAGACGCCGCTCGACCCCAAGGAGATCCTCGACATCAAGGGGATCCGGGAGACCCAGCAGTACCTCTCCGACGAGGTGCAGAAGGTGTACCGGGAGCAGGGCGTGTCGATCCACGACAAGCACGTCGAGGTCATCGTGCGCCAGATGCTGCGACGCGTCGCCGTGTCGGAGCCGGGCGACTCGCCCTTCCTCCCCGGGGAGAAGGCGGATGCCCGCCTGTACGCCGACACCAACCGCCGACTGGTCGAGGAGGGCAAGCAGCCGGCCGAGGGCCGACCCGAGCTCATGGGGATCACCAAGGCGTCGCTGGCCACCGACTCGTGGCTGTCGGCGGCCTCGTTCCAGGAGACGACCCGGGTGCTCACCGAGGCGGCCATCGAGGGCAAGAGCGACGGCCTCGTCGGGCTCAAGGAGAACGTGATCATCGGGAAGCTGATCCCTGCCGGGACGGGCATGGAGAAGTACCGCGACATCGCCACCGAGGCGCCCGACTACACGCCGCTGCCCTTCTACTCGTCCGACACCGGCGCCGACATGGACCTCGCCGGCTGGCTGGCCGACACGTCCCAGGCCCAGGCGCCCCCGAGTGCCGAGGGCGCGTTCGGCGAGGGCGGGTTCCTCGCGGCCACGGGCGACGGCGAGACCGGCGAGGGCGAGACCGGAGAAGGCGGCGCGGCCGCCGAGGCCGAACCCGCTCCGGGGGACGCCGCCGCCGGCGAGTAGATTCGCTCCGGCTCGACCGCGAGTCAGAGGAACCAGAGGAACCGCGTGCCCACGATCCAGCAGCTCGTCCGCAAGGGACGGCACACCAAGTCGGAGAAGAGCAAGGCGCCCGCGCTCAAGGGCTCGCCCCAGCGCCGGGGCGTGTGCACGCGCGTCTTCACCCACACCCCGAAGAAGCCGAACTCGGCCCTGCGCAAGGTCGCCCGGGTGCGGCTCACCACCGGGATGGAGATCACGGCCTACATCCCCGGGATCGGGCACAACCTCCAGGAGCACTCGATCGTGCTCGTGCGCGGCGGCCGGGTGAAGGACCTGCCCGGCGTGCGCTACAAGATCGTGCGGGGCGCGCTCGACGCCAGCGGCGTCGCCGACCGCAAGCAGGCCCGCAGCCGCTACGGCGCCAAGAAGGACTGAGGATGCAACCGGCAGCAGCGCCGCATGACGCGCCCACATGGCGTCGGAGCAAGCGGCCGCGGCGTCAGGTATCCGGAGCAAAAGCGACGGAGCAGTAGAGGATGCCGCGCAAGGGGCCCGCCCCCCGCCGTGACCTCATGCCCGACCCGGTGCACCGCTCGGTCGTGGTGACCCAGGTCGTGAACAAGGTGCTCCAGCGGGGTAAGCGCTCGAACGCCGAGAAGATCGTCTACGACGCCCTCACCGAGATCGAGGAGAAGACCGGCGGCGACCCCGTCGCCACGCTCAAGCGGGCGGTCGAGAACGTGCGCCCGGTCCTCGAGGTGAAGAGCCGCCGGGTCGGCGGCGCCACCTACCAGGTGCCGGTCGAGGTGCGCCCCCGGCGGGCCACGACCCTCGCCATCCGCTGGATCGTCGGGTACGCCCGGCAGCGGCGGGAGAAGTCGATGGCGGGACGACTCGCCGCCGAGCTGCTCGACGCCGGCAACGGCCTCGGCAACGCGATCAAGCGCAAGGACGACCTTCAGAAGATGGCTGAAAGTAACAAAGCGTTCGCGCACTACCGCTGGTAACGGTTTATTCTGGTGTGCGGCGGCGGGACTCCCGTCGCCGAGCACTGGTCACGGAGCCGGCAGACACCGGCACGGACACTCTCTCGCTCGCGCGCAGCGAGCACCGGCCCCGGGTAGGGGTCGGAGCGCAGCGGAGCACGCGGAGCGAGCGACCGCGGGCCGGGTATGCCGGCCCGCCGCGAGCGGAGCAATAGAGATGGCCGCTGAACCCAAGGAAGTACGTGGCACGGCCGGCCCGGTGATCCGGGAGGTTCCCCTCGCGCGGGTGCGCAACATCGGGATCATGGCGCACATTGATGCGGGCAAGACGACGACGACCGAGCGGATCCTCTACTACACGGGCAAGACCTACAAGATCGGCGAGGTGCACGAGGGCTCGGCGGTCATGGACTGGATGGCCCAGGAGCAGGAGCGGGGCATCACGATCACGAGCGCCGCCACGACATGCAAGTGGCGGGACACCTGGATCAACATCATCGATACGCCCGGCCACGTCGACTTCACCGTCGAGGTCGAGCGGTCGCTGCGGGTGCTCGACGGCGCCGTTGCCGTCTTCGACGCGGTGGCGGGGGTCGAGCCCCAGACCGAGACCGTGTGGCGCCAGGCCAACAAGTACAACGTCCCCCGGATGTGCTTCATCAACAAGATGGACCGCGTCGGAGCGGACTTCTCGCGGTGCGTCGACATGATCAAGGACCGCCTCGAGGCGACGGTCGCATTGACGCAGCTGCCGATCGGGGCGGAGGCGTCGTTCCGCGGTGTCGTCGACCTCCTCTCCATGCACGCCCTGGTGTGGGAGGACGGCATGGGCGAGCAGTACGAGACCGTCGACATCCCCGCCGAGATGCAGGCCGATGCCGACCACTGGCGCCACGAGCTCGTCGACGTCGTCTCCCACTACGACGACGCCGTGCTCGAGAAGTACGTCGGCGAGGAGGAGATCACCCGCAAGGACCTCGAGCGAGGGCTCCGCACCGCCACCATCTCGGGCAACGTCGTGCCGATCCTGTGCGGCACCGCGTTCAAGAACAAGGGCGTCCAGCCGCTGCTCGACGCGGTCGTCGACTACCTGCCCAGCCCGGTCGACGTTCCTCCGGTGGCCGGCACCGACCCCAAGGGGGAGGACAAGCTCGAGCGCGCTCCCGACGACGACGAGCCGTTCTCGGCGCTGGCGTTCAAGATCATGAGCGACCCCTACGTCGGCAAGCTCACCTACTTCCGGGTCTACTCGGGGAAGGTGGCCGCCGGCGGCTCGGTCCTGAACGCGACCAAGGACAAGAAGGAGCGGATCGGCCGTATCCTCCAGATGCACGCCAACCACCGCGAGGACAAGGAAGCCGTCTTCACCGGTGACATCGTCGCCGCCGTCGGCCTCAAGAACACCACCACCGGCGACACGCTCGGCGATCCCGCCCACCCGATCCTGCTCGAGCGGATGGAGTTCCCCGAGCCGGTGATCTCGGTCGCGATCGAGCCCAAGACCAAGATCGACCAGGACAAGCTGGGCAAGGCGCTGGGCGCGCTCTCGGAGGAGGACCCCACCTTCCAGGTCCGAACCGACGACGAAACCGGTCAGACGATCATCTCCGGCATGGGCGAGTTGCACCTCGAGGTGCTGGTCGACCGGATGATGCGCGAGTTCACCGTCGGCGCCAACGTGGGCAAGCCCCAGGTCGCCTACCGCGAGACCATCACGGTCCCGGTCGAGAAGGTCGAGATGCGCTATATCCGTCAGACCGGCGGCCGGGGCCAGTACGGCCACGTCGTCATCAGCCTCGAGCCGACCGGCCCGGGCGGGGGCTACGAGTTCGTCGACAAGATCGTCGGCGGCGCGATCCCGCGCGAGTACATCCCCGCGGTCGACGCCGGCATCCAGGAGGCGTGCGAGGGCGGCGTGCTCGCCGGGTACCCGCTCGTCGACCTCCGGGCCATCCTCACCTACGGCTCGTCCCACGACGTCGACTCCAGCGAGATGGCGTTCAAGATCGCCGGGTCGATGGCGCTGAAGAAGGCCGCCCGCCAGGCCAAGCCCACCCTGCTCGAGCCGATCATGGCGGTCGAGGTCGTCACCCCCGAGGACTACATGGGCGACGTGATCGGCGACCTGTCGTCGCGGCGGGGCAAGATCGAGGCGATGGAGCAGCGCGGCAACGCGCACGTCGTGCGGGCCCAAGTGCCGCTGGCGGAGATGTTCGGCTACGCTACCGACCTCCGTTCGCGCACACAGGGTCGCGCGACCTACACCATGCAGTTCGACTCGTACCAGCAGGTACCCCAGTCGATCGGCGAAGAGATCATCGCCCGAGTCCGCGGCGAGTAAACCCTCCCCGAGGAGCACGAGGAACCTCAATGTCCAAGGCCAAGTTCGAGCGCACGAAGCCGCACCTCAACATCGGCACCATCGGTCACATCGACCACGGCAAGACGACCCTGACCGCGGCGATCACCAAGGTCCTGCACGACCAGGACCCGACGACGAACTACACCTCGTTCGAGGAGATCGACAAGGCGCCGGAGGAGCGGGAGCGGGGCATCACGATCTCGATCGCGCACGTGGAGTACGAGACGCCGAACCGGCACTACGCCCACGTCGACTGTCCCGGCCACGCCGACTACATCAAGAACATGATCACCGGCGCCGCCCAGATGGACGGCGCCATCCTCGTGGTCGCCGCCACCGACGGCCCCATGCCCCAGACCCGCGAGCACGTGCTCCTCGCCCGCCAGGTCGGCGTGCCCAGCATCGTCGTCGCGCTGAACAAGGCGGACATGGTCGACGACGAGGAGATCATGGAGCTGGTCGAGCTCGAGGTCCGGGAGCTCCTCAGCGAGTACGAGTTCCCCGGCGACGACATCCCCATCGTGCGGGTCTCGGCCCTCAAGGCCCTCGAGGGCGACGCCGAGTGGACGCCCAAGATCCTCGAGCTCATGGAGGCGGTCGACACCCACATCCCCGAGCCGCCCCGCGACGTCGACAAGCCCTTCCTCATGCCGATCGAGGACGTGTTCACGATCACCGGTCGGGGCACCGTCGTCACCGGCCGGGTCGAGCGGGGCATCGTGAAGGTCAACGAGGAGGTCGAGATCGTCGGGATCAAGCCGACGACCAAGACGGTCGTCACCGGCGTCGAGATGTTCCGCAAGCTCCTCGACGAGGGCCGCGCCGGCGACAACATCGGCGCCCTCCTGCGGGGCACCAAGAAGGAGGACGTGGAGCGGGGCCAGGTGCTCGCCAAGCCCGGTTCGATCACGCCCCACACCAAGTTCGACGCCCAGGTGTACATCCTCACGAAGGAGGAGGGCGGCCGGCACACGCCGTTCTTCTCCAACTACCGGCCCCAGTTCTACTTCCGCACCACCGACATCACCGGGAGCATCAACCTGCCCGAGGGCGTCGAAA
>JBQTGU010000174.1:0-2948 GCA_052390575.1 Actinomycetota bacterium
CGTTGGCATCCTCCACGGATGCCTCGACCACCACACCCGCTACAACGAGCACACCGCCTGGGCCCACCGCCAACCGAGGACACAAGACATTGCCGCTTGACGAGCTACGACCCAGGGGTGTCTAACCCAGCGCGACCGGCGCACCGGCTCGGAGGGTGCCCGGGCCGGTCACGTTCGCGTACACGCCCACGTTCTGCTCGGCTTCGCGCACGATCGTGCGCAGCACGTTCCGATCCTCGGGGAGGTCCCCGAAGTCGCGCGTCACCATGACGCACCGGGGGCAGGCGGCGGTCACCTCGAGCTCGACCTCGCCCACTCGGAGACTGTGGCCTATCCAGCTCTGCTCGGGGAAGTCACCGTCGCTCTCGTCGAGCCCGACCACGACGTTCGGTCGGAACCGGCGCACGTCGAAGTCGGATCCGGGGGCCAAGCCGGCGAGGGTCGCCAGCGACCGGTCGGTCACGACGAGGATCGGGAAGGCATCGAAGTACGAGCCCGGCGGCGACTCGTATTCGATCAGCACGTCCAACGGAATGCCCTCGAACCCCGGCAGCGGCTCGTCGGGCTCGCGGCCGAAGATCTGACGCATCTCGGTCTCGACGTCGTCGCTATCGGGCGCCCCGCGGCGGTAGTGGTCGAGGTTGGTCGCCGGCTGGAGCGGGCACAGCGTCACCCGATGCTCCAGGGCCTTCGAGAGCCGGTCGTTCACGTCGTCGGCGTCGGAGCGGACGGTCTCGCCGTCGGGCAGGCGGATCTCGATGGGTGGCGGGCCCGCGCCTGCTTGCGGTTCCTCGACGTAGCGGGCGTGCAGCTTCATGAGGCCGGCGATCTTCTTGGCGCCCCGGATGCCGCCGCGCACTTCATCCTTCACCGCCCACCCGCGGTCGCCGACCACGCCGCCGCGGTCGACGGGAAGCGACGTGAACTCGTCGCCCATCATCGACTTCGCCGGGTAGCGCCAGACGGAGGAGACGGTGCCGAGCACGCCAGGAGTATGACGCGTCAGATCCCGGCGGTGATTCGGCCCGGTGCCGGCGCAGCCGGAGTCACCGGGGCGAGCACCTTCGGGATGAGCCAGTCGGCGGCCCAGCGGGCGCCGGCGGGGTCGTCGAAGTGCATGCCGTCGGGCCGGGGCGCGTAACCGCCGATCGCGGTCGGGCACGGGGGACCGGCGGGGCAGAGGAGCTCGGCCATTTCGACGACGTACACGCGGTCGGCGTGCTGACGGGCGTACTCACGGAGCACCGTGGTCAGCAGGGACAGGCGGGCGATGGCGGCGTGGTCTTCGGCCTCCGCCCCCGGTGGAACCGGAGCAGGGATGACGACGACGAGTCGGGCGCCGCCGGCGGTCAGGCGCTGTACCGCTTCGTCCATCTCGGCGAGGATGCGGGGGTTGCCGGCGAACGTGCCGAAGTGCACCCACGTGCCGTCGTCGAGGATTCGGTCCACGCTCTCCCACGCGCTGAGCCAGACGACGACGTCGGGCTGGTACACCGCGATGGTGTCGCGCTGGAACGCGGCGTTCCCGGCGGCGCACCCCGTCGACCACGGGAAGAGGACACCGTCGGGAGTGGTGGTGATCCCGTCGAGCTGGCTGCACCCCGAGCGGGTGGCGTCGTGCAGGACAATGCCGTGAGCCGCAGCCGCCATCACCAGCTCCCCGGCGATGCTGACGGCGATCGAGTCGCCCACCAGGACCATCCGTTGCGGCGGTGGGATCGGGGGTGCCGGCTGCGGCGTGGGGGGTTGGGGCTGCGCCGCCAGCGGCTCCGTCCCGACCAGCATGAACGCCCCGGTCGCGACCAGCGCGACCCCTCCCCGCCAGCGCACGATGATCCCCCCGTTGAGCGAGGGGAGGGTACCGGGCGAACTCGCCGGCTGCTTCTCAACGAGCGGCCGCGATCTCCGCCTCCGCGAAGCCGAGGAAGGCGTCGAGCTGGCTCTGGAGGATTCGGCGATCGGCCGGGGTGGCTTCGAGGGCGTACACCCTGAGTGCGGCAGCGATGAGCCCGTGCCACCCTTGGGGTAGTTCCTGCAGTGCCCAACCGCCGGTCCCTCGCTTGGAGACCACGACCTCGCGGTGGCGGTAGCTGTAGATCAGGCGGCACAGGTTCAGGGCGCAGTACGCCGGGTGCTGCTCGAGGTGGTCGCGCACATACGACAACTCGCCCTGCAGCGCAGCGTCGAGCTCCGCCCACGTCGGTGGTTGATACATCGTTGAAGGATCTGGACCGGCAAGCGTGATGACGTGTCCCGCGAGGATGTGGGCCCGGTGCAGTGCCCAAGATTCGTCGCACTGTCTTGGATCGAGTTGATCGGTTGGCGGAGCGGTCGAGCGAGTGTCGTCCACGAGCAGGTAGTAGCCGTCGAGCTCGCGTCCAAGCGGGTACTCCTGCGCGAGCCGCTGCTGAAGCTGGTTGATCGTCTGCCGCTGGGCATTTCCGAGAGGCTGGCGTAGTAGCACGTGGTAGTCGACATCGGTGGCGGTCGATGCCGAGTCGGCAAATGTCAGCGCGCCGTAGAGGTAGACGCCAATCAGATCGGTGCCGAGCGCGCTGACGAGGCCTTCCGTGAAGTCGTCGATGAGTGGACGCGCGTGCGCCGAGAATTCGGTCGCCACTGCTTGGTGCATGGACATGTATTGGTGGAGGTGGCGGGAGTCGAACCCGCACTGCTCCTGCTGCTCCGTTGCAGGTCGTACTGCGTTCGCCCAGGTCACCGGCCACTTTCAGCTATCCGGTGGAGACCGCGAACGACCCCCCGCGACCGGCATCTCGCGTCATTTCCGCGTCGTCACGCGTCGCCCACGCGTCGCGTGCCGGCCCGCTGGTCCTTCGGGTGCCACCCCGTCGACCAGCTCGGCTCTACGAGCTTCCTCGCCGAGCTACGTGGCTTGATCGCCACCAGGCGGGGAGAACCGGTCGATCCCGGCGTGAGGGCAGCTGACA
>JBQTGU010000175.1:0-26487 GCA_052390575.1 Actinomycetota bacterium
GACCGCGGTCGACGCGCTCCTCCGCCTCGACGAGTCGCCGGTGGAGGCGGTGCTCGGGCCCTGCGTTCACCCTGGTCACGACGCGTTCGGGGCGGCCGAGCTCGATCTGGTCGCGGCCCGGCTCGGCCCCCTCCGGCCCGGCCTGCGCCACGGCCCCCGTAGCTCCGTGCTCTGGCCGTTTAGGCAACCACCGCACGGGCTCCGTGCCCCCCCATCCGATCGCGCCGCCGGCGCGCCGCCGGTTCTCGCGCACCCGCTCGGGGTCGTCGTCGGTCAGCAAGCCGAGGTTGGCAGTGTCGAACGGGGGCTCCGACACTCCCCCGTGCCGATCGGTGAAGACGACCCGGGCCGCGCCGAGCCGGACCTCGAAGAACCCCACGGCGGCTCGCTCTGACTCAGCGGAGAAATTCGGGAACGTCGAACTCGTCGTCGTCGAACTCGAGGTTGTCGTCCGAGGCGCCCGAGAAGGCGGCGTCCTCGGCCCGCAGGCCCAGCGACGGGGCGGGGGTGGAGGAGTAGCCGCTGCTCACGCTGCGCCGCTCGCCCTCATAGCGGTCGAACCCGGCGGCGATCACCGTGACCCGACACTCGTCGCCGAGCGAGTCGTCGATCACCGCCCCGAAGATGATGTTGGCGTCGGGGTGGGAGGCCTGGGTGATGATCTCGGCCGCCTCGTTGACCTCGAACAGCCCGAGGTCGGAGGGCCCCGACACGTTGAGCACGAGCCCGCGGGCGCCTTCGATGCTCGCTTCGAGGAGCGGGCTCGAGATGGCGGCCCGGGCGGCGTTGACGGCACGTCCCTCGCCCGTGGCGTAACCGATGCCCAGGAGTGCCGACCCCGCGTCGGCCATCACCATGCGGACGTCGGCGAAATCGATGTTGATGAGACCCGGCGTGGTGACGAGGTCGGTGATGCCCTGCACACCCTGCAGCAGCACCTCGTCGCACATCTTGAACGCGTTGAGCATCGACGTCTTGTCGTCGGAGACCTGGAGCAGTCGGTCGTTCGGGATGATGATGAGGGTGTCGACCTTCCCCTTCAGCTCTTGGATCCCGGTCTCGGCCTGAACCGAGCGGCGCCGACCCTCGAACGTGAACGGGCGGGTGACTACCCCAAGGGTCAAGGCGCCCACGCTCTTGGCCACCTCCGCCACCACCGGCGACGCACCCGTGCCGGTGCCCCCGCCTTCCCCGGCGGCGATGAAGATCATGTCGGCGCCCTTGAGCACCTCTTCGATCTCCTCGCGGTGCTCCTCGGCCGCGGCCCGGCCGATCTCGGGGTCGGACCCGGCGCCGAGGCCCCGGGTGAGCTGACGGCCCACGTCGAGCTTGACGTCGGCGTCGCTCATCAGGAGCGCCTGAGCGTCGGTGTTCACCGCGATGAACTCGACGCCCTTGAGCCCGGTGTCGATCATGCGGTTGACCGCGTTGCAGCCACCGCCGCCGACGCCGATCACCTTGATGACGGCGAGGTAGTTCTGAACCTCATCCAGCATCTGGGGCCTTCCTGGTCGCGGCCTTGCCGGTCGGGAGGACGGGCCGCCGCCCCCGGGAGGGGCGCCGACCTCTGGGGCATATTCTCCCTGATCAGCCGCCCCGTCTGGTGCACCATCGACCTCGAGTCGCGGCCGAGAGTTATGTAAACCTACCGGTGCGGGTGGCATCGTAACCAGGGCAGCGTAGATGGTCAACGACGCGCGGTCGCGGGTGTTCGCGCTCATCCCGTCACCGGTGAGCCCGGCACGCGCACGTCGATGTACGAGACCCGGGTCTCGCCCAGCGCTTTGAGCACCGCCAACACGGTTCGGCCCTTCGTGTCGACGTCGACGGCAGGACCGAGCCGCACCTCCGCGCCGTCGACGAGGCGGAGCGCGGCCACTCCCGCCATGACGACGACCGAACCGACCCGGATCCGGAGCTCGGCGGGGAGCTGCTCGAGCAGGCGCGTCGCCGCCGCGGGCGCGACCCGAGCACCGAGCTCGGGCAGTCGGGTCAGGCCGACGATCTCGGGGAGCCCGGCGGGCGGTGCGGGCGCGTCCGCGATCACCCGTCCGGTGCTGTCCACGACCGCGACATGGTCGCCGTCGCGCGGCGCCCAACCGACCGGGACGCGCTCCACGACGGTGATACGCAGCTCGTCGGGGAGGTCGCGGCGAACGTGGGCCTCGCTGACCGCAGGGACGGCCTCGATGCTGCGCTCGAGCTCGCCCACGTCGAGCAGGAGCAGCGCGTCGCCGGTCTGCACGTCGGCGGCGGCGCGGACGTCGGCCACCCTGACCTGCTCGGTTCCCCGGATGACCACCCGGTCGACGTCGAGGAGCGGGGACGTAACCGCCAACCAGGCGGCGCCCCCGATCGCCATGGCGCCGACCACGACCACCAGGACCCGCAGGCGCCGGCGGCCCTGTTGGCGGATCACCGACACCCGCCGCGCCCGCATCCGCGGGTCGATGCGCGCCGTCGCCGTCGTCATACCGGAACCTCGGCGAAGCCCTCGCCGACCAGCAACAGCTCGGGAACGAGGTGGACCCCGGTCGCGTCGGCCACCCGGCGCTGGACCTCGGCGACCAGCCCGGCGACGTGGGTGGCGGTGGCGCCGGCCTCGGCCTGGAAGAAGTTCGCGTGCTTCTCCGAGACGATCGCGCCGCCCACCCGGAGCCCCTTGAGACCGGCGGCATCGATCAGGCGACCGGCCGAGTCCCCGGGCGGATTGCGGAACACGGAGCCGGCATTGCCCCCGCCGGGCTGGTGCTCGCGCCGCCAGCGCACGATCTCGGCGACGCGGGCCGCGCATGCCGCGGGATCGCCGCGGGTTCCCCCCAGCTCGGCCGCGACCACCACCTCGGAGGCGGACACGTTCGAGTGCCGGTAGCCCAGATCGAGCTGCTCGACCGAGCGGGGCGCGGCGCCGGCCAGGCCGGCGGCGAGGAGGTCGACGATCGCCGCCGACCGCAGGACGTCGACCGTCTCGCGTCCGTGACCGCCGGCATTCATGCGGACGGCTCCCCCCACCGACCCGGGGATCCCGACGAAGAACTCCAATCCGGCGATGCCGGCGTCGGCGGCCCGGCGGGCCAGGACCGGGAGCGGCACGGCCCCGCCGGCGCGGACCACCGGCTCGGCATCCGGCACCGGAAGTTCGACCGATTCGAATTCGCCCTCGAGCACGACCGCGACACCCGCGAACCCGCGGTCGCCGACGAGCAGGTTCGAGCCCCGCCCGACCACGAGGATCGAGGGCCGATGGCGGGCCACGACCTCGGCGAGGCCCTCGAGCTCGACGGTGTTCGCCACCCGGGCCAGGACCGCCACCGGCCCGCCCACCCGATAGGTCGACAGGTCGCCGAACGGCACGTCGAGCCCCACCCGGCCGGGCAGGCGGGCAGCGAGCTCCTCGGCGAGCACGGCGGTGCTCACGACGGGCCCAATGGCTGCAGCCACTCGTCCGGCAGCGTGGTGAGGTCGCCGGCGCCCAGGGTCAACACGACGTCACCCGGTCGGGTGAGACGGGGCACGTGCTCCACGAGGTCGGCCCGGCGGGGCAGGTACGTGACCGGGAGCGCGGGGTGGCGGTCGAGGACGGCTCGGAGGATCAGCCGCCCCGACACGCCCGGCTGGGGCGCCTCACCGGCCGAGTACACGTCGGTGAGCACGACCGCGTCGGCGTCGGCGAAGGCGTCGCCGAACTCCCGCCACAGGCGGGCGGTGCGCGTGTACCGGTGGGGCTGGAACACGGCGATAACCCGGCGCCAGTCGCCCTCGCGGGCGGCGCGGATCACGGCGGCGATCTCGCCCGGGATGTGGGCGTAGTCGTCGATCAACGTCGCGCCGTCGAGCTCGCCCCGGAACTGGAAGCGACGGGCGACACCGCCGAAGCCCCGCAGCGCTTCGGCCGCGGCCGCGAACGGCACGCCCAACTCGAGCGCGAGCGCGGTCGCTCCGGCGGCGTTGAGGGCGTTGTGCCATCCGGGCACGGGCAACTCGATGACGCCCAGGGGCTCCCCGCGACACGTGAGCTCCGCCCGGCTGCCGGTTCGACCACCCTCGTAGTTCGCGATGCGGTAGGTCGCGTCCTCCGACCAGCCGTAGGTGGCGGCGTCCTCGAGGGCGGCGCCGAGACGGCGGGCCACCGCGTCGTCGGCGCAGATCACGCGCGCGCCGGAGAGCGGGGCGAGGAAGTCGTAGAACGCATCGACGAGGGTGACGAAGTCGCCGTAGTGGTCGAGGTGATCGGGTTCGACGTTGGTGACGATCGCGGCCTCGGGCGCGAGCTCCAGGAACGTCCCGTCGCTCTCGTCCGCCTCGACCACCAGCCACTCCCCGTCGTCGAGGGCGGCGTTGGTCCCGACTTCGTTCAGGTCGCCGCCGATGATGAAGCTGGGTTGCCAGCCGGCGGCGCGCAGGACGAGCGCGAGCATCGACGCGGTCGTGGTCTTGCCGTGACTTCCGGCCACCGCCACGGTCCGGCGCGTCGCCACGATCGCTCGAAGCGCCTCGGCGCGCCGCAGCACGGGAATCCCCCGCTCCTCCGCCGCCCGCACCTCCGGGCTCGACGGCGGGATGGCGGTCGAGACCACCACCGCGTCGACTTCGGCGGACACGTGGTCGGCGTCGTGGCCGATGGACACGGCCACGCCCGCGAGCCGGAGCCGAGCCACCGTGCGCGACTCCTTGAGGTCGGAGCCGCTCACCCGGTGGCCCATCTGGGCCAGGACGGTGGCGATCGCGCTCATCCCCGCGCCGCCGATGCCGACGATGTGGAGCCGTTGAGCCCGCGACAGGTCGAGTGCGCGATCAGTCACGCGCCACCTCCTCCACCAGGTCGGCCAGGCGGGCGGCGGCGTCGGGACGCGCCAGCGTGCGGGCCGCCTTCTCCATGGCGTCGAGCCGGCCCCGGTCGGCAATGAGCTCGCCGGTCAGCGCATCGAGGCGGGCCCCGTCGCACTCGTCGTCGGGCACCAGCACCGCCGCGCCCGCGTCGACCATCGCGCTCGCGTTGCGCGTCTGGTGGTCACCGGGCGCTCCCGGCAGGGGCACGAGGATCGAGGGAACGCCCGCGGCCGCGAGCTCGGCCACCGTCACCGCGCCGGCGCGGCAGATGGCGAGGGTCGTTCGGGCATAGAGCGCGTCCATGTGGTTCTCGTACGGCACCAGCTCGTACGCGAGGCGGTCGCCGGGCTCGCGAACGCCGTCGAGCGCGCTAAGGCACCGGTCGTAGTTGCGCGCTCCGGTGACGTGGTGCACCGCGACGCCCTCCCGGTCGCGCCACCGCTCGTACAGCCCGATGGCGGCGTCGTTGAGTCGCCCCGCGCCCAGGCTCCCCCCGAACACGGCGACGAGCGGCGGGGTCGCCGGCGCGCGCTGTACCGCGGCGATCTCGGGCCGGATGGGATTGCCGGTCAGTACGGAGTCGCGCAACGGCGTGCCCGGGAGCGACACCGCGGCGCGGGCACCCATCCGAACCGCCAGCCGGTTCGCCAGCCCCGGAGCCGCGTTCTGCTCGTGCACGACCGCCGGAACCCGCCGGAGTCGCGCCGCCAGCAGGCACGAGAGCGAGGCGTAGCCACCGACGCCGACGACGACCCGGGGCCGGAACCGCCGGACGATGCGTCGGGACCGCACGAACGCGCGCAGGTTCTCCCAGAGCGCGGCCAGGTTGGCCGGCGTGAACCGGCGTTGGAGGCCACGACCGGGAAGGAGGTCGATCTCGAATCCCGCCTCGGGCACGACGCGCGCCTCGAGCCCGCGGCGCGCACCCACGAACCGGATGGTGGGCACGGGATGGCCGCGCCCGACGAGCTCGTCGGCGAGGGCCAGCGCCGGGTACACGTGGCCCCCGGTACCGCCCCCGGTCACCAGCGCGAACACGTCCGACTCCGCTTCCGCGTCCGCGCTCACGACGTCCGCCGCGCCACCGAGCCCAGCAGCCCGGCGGCGGCCATCGTGAAGACGAGGGCGGAGCCGCCGAACGACACGAAGGGCAACGGGACCCCCGACACCGGGAGCAATCCGACGACGCCGCCGATGTTGACGACGGCCTGGCCCACGACCCAGACGGTGATGCCGGCGGCGAGGAGCGTGCCAAAGCGGTCGGGCGCCCGCAACGCGACCCGGGTGCCGAGCACGCCGAAGGCGGCGAAGAGCGCCACGACCAGCAGGCAGCCGAGCAGCCCGACCTCCTCGCCGATGATGGCGAAGATGAAGTCGGTGTGGGCGTTAGGGAGGAAGAGCCACTTGGACCGGCCGGCGCCGAGGCCGACCCCGGTCCAGCCGCCGCTCCCGAGCGCGATCAGCGACTGCGAGAGCTGGTAGCCGGTATTCCCCTGGTCCGCCAAGGGATTCAGGAACGAAAGGATGCGAGCGCGCCGGTAGGGCTCGATCACCGCCAGCAGCGCCGCCAGGCTCAGCCCGGCTCCTCCGAGCGCGGCCAGATGGCGGAGCCGCACGCCCCCGACGACGAGCACGGCGCCGACGATCAGCGCGAGCACGACGGTCGAGGCCATGTCGGGCTGGCGCATGACGAGCAGCCCGATGAGCGCGAAGACGAGCAGGACCGGCCGGATGACCCGGCGCCAGTCGTGCACCTCGCGAGCACGCCGTGTCAGCACGTCCGCGGCGAAGAGGAGGAGCGCGAGTTTGGCCGGCTCGGTGGGCTGGAAGCGCCACGCGCCGGTGCCGAGCCAGCGCCGTGACCCGGCGACGTACACACCGATCCCGGGCACGAGCACCAGGACGAGGAGGGCCACGCTCACGACCAGCATCGGGATCACCCACCGACGCCAGACGTGGTAGTCGATGCGGGCGGTGACCGCGAACACGAGGACGCCCAGCAGCGTCCACAGCACCTGGCGCTCGAAGAAGTACCAGGCCGACCCGTAGTTGGTAAGGGACGCCACCGACGACGCCGACAGCACCATGACCACGCCGACGACGTTGAGGACGCCCACCGTGGCCAGCAACAGGACGTAAACGGAGGGCCGCGCCTGCCCCGCCAGCGACCACCGCCGCCAGAGCAGCGCGAAGGGCCGCGTCAGCGGGGACGGCAGGCGCTCGACCGCCACGCTCATTCGGTCACCTGCCGTTCGAGCGGCGGACCGTCGCGCGCACGCAGCCGCTCGACCTCGCGGGCGAAGTCGTCGCCGCGAGCGCCGTAACTGGCGTACCAGTCGAACGATGCGCACGCGGGCGAGAGGATCACGACATCGCCAGGCTCGGCCTGCTCTGCCGCACGGGTCACGGCCGCCCGCATGTCGTCCGCCTCGACCACGGGAGTGAGTTCGGCGAACACTCCCGCGATCTCGCCCCGCGCATCACCGATGGCGACCACCCCCCGGAGGCGGGGCGCCAGTTTCCGCAGCACCGAGAGGTCGAGGCCCTTGTTGCGACCGCCGGCGATGAGGACGACCGGGCCGGCCGCGGCCTCGACGCCGGCCAGGGTTGCGTGGGGGTTGGTTGCCTTCGAGTCGTCGAAGTAGTGCACGCCGGCGTGCTCCCCCACCAACTGCATCCGGTGGGGCAGGCCCTCGAAATCTCCGAGCGCGGCGGCGGTGCCGGCGGGGGTCCCGCCGACTTCACCCGCGGCGAGGGTCGCGGCGCGCGCGTTGGCGTGACCGCGCGTGTCGCCGGTGTCCACGTCGGCTACGGAGAACGGCATCCGTCGGGCCGGGGCGGCGGTTGCCAGCCGGGCGACGCGCGCGTCGTCGGCGTTGAAGACAAGGACGTCGTCACCCGACTGGTGGGCGAAGACGCGTGCCTTGGCGGCGGTGTAGTCGGCGAACGAGTCGTGCCAGTCGAGGTGGTCCTCGGCCAGGTTGAGCAGGACAGCCACCCGGGGTCGGAAGGCCTCGGTCGTGAACGCCAGCTGGAACGACGAGACCTCCGCCACGACGACCTCGCTCGTGCCCGCGGCCGCGTCGAGGAGAGGGACGCCGATGTTCCCGGCGGCGGTGGCGTCGATCCCCGAGGCGACCAACATCGCCGCAACCAGCGTGGTGACCGTGGTCTTGCCGTTGGTGCCGGTGACCGCGACCAGTGGAGTGGAGCCGAGCCGCTCGGCCGCCAGGTCGATCTCCGCCCGTACCGGAACACCCGTGGCGCGCGCCGCGGCGAAGGCGGGGTGGCGGGCGGGCACGCCCGGGCTGGGCACGAGCACGTCCGCCGCCGCCACCAGATCCTCGATGACACCGGGCGCGGGCGCCTCCACCACCGTTGCGCCCCGCGCTGCTGCGTCGGCCACCCGCTCGGCGTAGGCGGCGCCGCCGGGCGCGTCCTCGATCACGGTGATCTGGGCGTCGAGCTCGCGCGCGTACCGCACCACCGCATCACCCGTGACGCCGAGCCCGAGCACAAGGAAACGTTCGTACATCAGTCGATGGCTCCCGGGATGCGAATGAAGTCGGCGTAGAACAGCCCGAGGCCGAGGGCGACGCACAGCCCCGCGAACAGCCAGAACCGCACGATGACCGTGAACTCGTGCCAGCCCGCGACCTCGTAGTGATGGTGGATCGGGGCCATCCGCAGCACGCGCCGACCGAAGCCGCGGAACGCGACCACCTGGGCGATGACGCTGAGCGTCTCGACGACGAACAAGCCGCCGAGGATCGGGAGCAGGAGGTTGGTGTTCGTGAGCAGGGCCAGGCCCGCCATCGCCCCGCCGAGGGCGAGCGACCCGGTATCCCCCATGAACACGCGTGCCGGCGCCGCGTTCCACCACAGGAACCCGGCGCACGCTCCCATCATCGCTGCCGCCACCACCGCCAGGTCGAGCGCGGGGCCGGCTTGCCCGGCCGTGAACCCGTAGGTCTCGGGGTGGCGGAACTGCCAGAAGGCGATGACCACGAAGGCGGCGAACACCAGTGTCGCCGAGCCGGCGGCGAGCCCATCCATGCCGTCGGTGATGTTCACCGCGTTCGACGTCCCGGTGACGATCAGCACCGCCCACACGAGCCACAACCAGGTCCCGAGCTCGAGGTCGAGCACGCGGGTGAACGACAGGTGCGTCGACGTGTCCACCCAGTGCAGCGCAAGCAACGCGAAGCCGGTGCCGACCAGAAGTTGCCCGCTCGACTTGCCCCGCTTGCGCAGGCCCAGGTTCCGGCCTTTGCGCACGCCCAGGTAGTCGTCGACGAAACCCACCGCCGCGAGCCCGATCACGAGGAGCAGGAGCGTGATGCCGGTCCGGGCGAACTTGATCTGCTCGGTGCGGACGTGCGCGACCAGGTAGCCGGCCACCGCGCTCACCACGATCGCGACCCCGCCCATCGTGGGCGTCCCCGCCTTCTCGGCGTGCGGGTGGGTGAACGGGCCGTCGTCCCGGATCGCCTGCCCGATGTCGCGCGCTCGCAGGATCTTGATCAGGAACGGAGTGCCGAAGACGCTGAGGACGAACGCCACCGATCCGGCGAGCAGCAGGGCGATCATGCGAACGCCCGCTCTTCCGCCAGCGCCTCGGCGACGCGCTCGAGCCCGACCGCCCGGCTGGCCTTGATCAGGACCGCGTCACCCGGTTCGGCCCGCTGGGCCACCGCGGCGAGGGCGGCGGCGGCGTCGCGTACCTCGATGACCTCCACGCTGCCGTGCGCGACCGCCCGCGCGCCTGACCCGACGGGACGCGCCTCGACCCCCACGACGACCATGACGTCGACACCGCACTCGACCGCGATCCGACCGATGTCGGCGTGGGCGGAGTCGGCCTCGGCACCGAGCTCGCGCATCTCCCCCAGGACGGCCATGCGCCGGCCGGTGACCGGGAGCCGGGCCAGCGCCCGCAGTGCGGCTGTGACTGACGTCGGGCTGGCGTTGTAGGCGTCGTTGAGGATCGCGACCCCGCTCGGCGTCTGCGTCAGGTCCATGCGCCAGGGCGCGCTCTCGGCCTGGGCGAGCCCGGCCGCGATCTCGTCGAGCGGGACGCCCACCTCGAGCGCGACCGCCGCCGCCATTGCGGCGTTGAGCACCTGGTGCTCGCCGCGCACGCGCAACCGGACCGCGACCGATCCCTCAGGCGTCGCGAGCTGAAACGACGGTCGGAGCTCCTCGTCGAGCGCCACGTTGGTTGCGCGCACGTCGATCGCCTTGGGGTCGGAGGTCGCGCCCGCACCGAGGCCCACCCGCACCACTCGAGCCGACGTGCGCCGGGCCAGGTCGGGGGTGTGCTCGTCGCCGGCGTCGAGGATCGCGACTCCGTTCGGCGGTAGGGCCTCGAGGAGCTCGCCCTTCACGGCCGTCACGCCGGCGCGGCCGCCGAGCAGGCCGGCGTGGGCGAGGCCGATGTTGGTGATGACACCCACGCGCGGGCGGGCGATCGCGCACAGATCGGCGATGTTGCCGGGGAACCGTGCCCCCATCTCCGCCACCACGACTTCGGTGTCGACGTCGGCGCCGAGGAGCGTGAGCGGGAGCCCGGCCTCGTTGTTGAACGACAGCGGGCTGGCGGTGACGCGCCGGGTCCGGCTCACAGCCGCGGCGACGAGGTCCTTGGTCGCGGTCTTGCCCGCCGAGCCGGTGATCCCCACGACGGTCGCCCCGCTGAGGCGATCGCGAGCGAGCCGCCCGAGCGCACCCAGGGCCACCAGCGGGTCGGCGACCCGGATCAGCGCCCGCGACTCGCCCCCCTCACCGAGGTCGACGGTCCGGGCGACGATCGCCACGGTCGCGCCGCGCCCGAAGGCATCCGGGACGAAGTCGTGCCCGTCGCGCTCGGCAACCAGCGCGACGAAGCAGGCTCCCGGCTCGAGCGTCCGGGAATCGATCGTGAACGACTGCGCGACCGCGTCCGGCGTACCGGCGACGATCTCGCCTTCGGTCGCGTCGGCGATCTCGGCCGCGGTCAGGCGCATCCGAGCGCCTCGAGCTCTTCCCGGGCGACCACCCGGTCGTCGAACGGGTTGGTGACGCCCAGCGCGGTCTGCCCGGCCTCGTGGCCCTTGCCTGCGATCACGACCACGTCGCCTGCCCGCGCCTCCGACAGCGCGTAACGGATCGCGGCTCGCCGGTCGAGCTCGAGCACGAAGCGAGCGCCCTCGTCACGCAGGCCGGTTGCGACCGCGGCCGCGATCGACTCCGGGTCCTCCGATCGGGGGTTGTCCGAGGTGAGGACGGTGAGATCGGCACTCCGACCGGCGGCGCGGCCCATGAGCGGCCGCTTCTCGCGGTCACGGTCGCCGCCACACCCGAAGACGACGAGGACGCGCCCGTCGTCGGTGACGGTCCGCGCCACGTTGAGCACGCGCCCGAGCGCGTCGGGCGTGTGGGCGTAGTCGACGAGCACCGTGAACGGCTGGCCGCCGTCGACCCGCTCGAGCCGGCCGGGGACGACGATGTCGGGCGCGGCGAGGCCGGCGACCACGTCGTCGAGGTCGAGCCCGCCGGCCAGCGCGACGGCGGCGGCGGCAAGCGCGTTGTCGACGTTGAACCGTCCCACCAGCCCGCTGCTGACCGGTACGCGCTCGCCCGGGTCTCCGGCGCGCCGGTCGACGAGCACGAACCGGTTCCCGGTCGACCCGAGGTCGAGGTCCTCGGCGACGAGGTCGGCCTCGTCGCCCGACGACGAGAACGTCAGCGTCGGCATCCCGGCCGCGCGCGCCCGCTGCGCGAGCTCACGGCCGTGAGGATCGTCGACGTTCAGCGCCGCCGCCCCCGCCCTCGCCGGGTCGAACAGCGCCGCCTTGGCCTCGAAGTACGCCCCCACGGTGCCGTGGTAATCGAGGTGCTCGTGCGAGAGGTTGGTGAAGCCCACGGCCGCGAACCGGGTGCCGTCGACGCGGTGCTGGTCGAGCGCGTGGGACGACACCTCCATCGCGACGGTGGCGACGCCGGCATCGCGCATCCGCGCCAGGAGTGCCTGAAGCTCGGTCGCCTCCGGTGTGGTGCGCTCCTCCGGGACCTCCTCGCCGGCGATGCGAGCACCCACCGTGCCGATCACGCCGGCGCGGTCACCCGCGGCCCGGGCGATCGCCTCGAGCAGGTAGGTCGTCGTCGTCTTGCCATTGGTGCCGGTGACGCCCAGGCACCGCAGCGCCCGCGACGGGAAGCCGTAGAAGCGGGCCGCCGCCGGGCCCAGCGCCGGCCGGACCGCGGCCACCCGGGCCTGGCTGACATCGAGGGCGAGGGGGCGCTCCACCAGCAGGGCCACCGCGCCGGCGGCGACGGCGGCGGGGGCGTGCTGGTGACCATCGGTGACGGCGCCGGGGATGCACGCGAAGCACGCACCCGGCGACACCTGGTGGCTGTCGTGGACGATCGCGTTGATCTCGACGCGGGCGTCTCCCGACCACTCCAGCACGTCCACGTCCATGAGGAGCTCTCGCACGGGCACACCCGGTGTTGTCCGCCCATTCATGGCTGGCCAGTCATTGCGAGCCGGTCACTGCGAGTCGTTCAGGGTACCGGGGTCGGCCGGTTTGCTAGCCGCCGGGGCGGGCGCCGGTGGGGCCGGCGCCGGCGCCGGTGTGCTCGGCGGGACCCGCTCGAGCCGGAGGGCGTACTGCATGATCCGGGAGAAGATCGGGGCGGCCACCTGCCCGCCGTAGTACGACGAACGGGGCTCGTCGAGGACGACGATGGCGGCGAGCCGGGGGGACTCGGCCGGCGCGAACCCGGCGAATGACGCGACGTACTTGTAGGGCGGCTTCTCGTAGGGCGGCTTCCGCGCAGTGCCGGTCTTGCCGGCGACGCGGTAACCGGGGATCGCCGCCTTGCTGCCGGTCCCGCCGAGGACGACCGACTCCAGCAGGAGCCGCATCGCCGCCGCCGTCTCGGGCGAGACGACCTGGTGCGACTCGGCAACGGGCTGGTCCTGGCGGGCCCCGTCGGGCCCGATGGTCGCGGCGACGAGACGGGGCGGGCGCGTCACGCCGTCGTTCGCCAGCGTCGTGTACACGTCGAGCATCTGCATGGCGGTGACCGCGATCCCGCTGCCGATGGGCATCGACGCCATGCTGGTGTCGTTGTAGTCGGAGACCGGCAGCAGGATGCCGGGAGACTCGCCCGGGAACCCCAGCGTGGTCGGCTGCCCGAACCCGAAGTTCCGCAGGAACCCGTCGAACGCCTCCTTGCCCAGCGTCCTCGCGATCAGGATCGTCCCGACGTTCGACGACTCCCGGACGATGTCGGCGACGGTCATGGCGGTGGGATGTTCGGCGACGTCCTCGAAGACGTGCCGGCCGGTCTGCTCGTCCTCGAAGACCAGCTCGCCCGGCACCTCGTACCAGGTGCCGGGGGTGACGTTGCCCTCCTCCAGCGCGGCCGACACCGTGATGACCTTGTTGGTCGAGCCCGGCTCGTACACGTCGGTCACCGGCTTGTTCGGCGTGCTCGCGGGCGCGGGGCGGGCGGGATGCTCGGCGGTCGCGCCCTCGACGTTGGCCATCGCGAGGACGTCGCCGGTCTGCACGTCGACCACGATCGCCAGCCCGCCCTTGGCCTTGGCCGTGGTGACCTCCTCGACCAGCACCCGCTCGGCCTCGAACTGCAACGACTGGTCGATGGTCAGCACGAGGTCGCTGCCCCGCTCGGACTCCGCCACCCGGCGCTCGCCGTTCGGGATCTCCCGGCCCTGGGGGTCGCGCTCGACCACGACCTCCCCCGGGTGGCCCGCGAGCGCGTCCTCGTAGGCCGATTCGAGGCCGCCGAGCCCGTTGTTGTCGGTGCCGACGAACCCGAGCACGGGTCCGGCCAGCGTCTCCGACGGGTAGAAGCGCTCCGACTCAGGGGCGAAGTCGACGCCCGGAAGCCCGAGCTCGCGGACCCGGGCGGCCGTGTCGTCGTCGACCTTGCGGGCGACGTAGACGAACGCCTTGTCGTTCTGGCCCAGCTTCACCCGGAGCTCCGGTTCGTCGACGCCCACTATCGGCGCGAGCTTGGCGGCGTACCCGATGGGGTCCTTGATGACGCGAGGATCGGCCCACACGGTCTGTTGCTGCACCGACACGGCCAGGTCGTTGCCGTTGCGGTCGAAGATGCTGCCCCGCTCGGCCGCCAGCTCGATCGTGCGCAGGCGCTGGTCCAGCCCGAGACGCGAGTACCGGTCCCGGCTCAGTCCCTGCACCTCGACCAGCCGCGCGCCGATGGCGACGAACGCCAGGAGGGTGACGCAGAGCAGCCCGATCAGCCGGTGTCGCGGCGACGCCGGCTTCGACTTTCGAGCTGCGCTTCGCGTTCGCCGCGACGGCTCAGGCTTACGATCGCGGCGCTTGGCAGCAGTGCGGCCCCGGGTTGGCTTGCGACGCTGACCAGAGTGGCGAACGCGTGGACGGGCTCGCCGCCGCGCGGCGCCCGGAGCGAGCGAACGCGAGCGAGGGCGCTCGCCAGCGAGCGAGCGACCACGGGCGGGGTATCCCCGCCCGTAGCGAGCGAGCGAGTCAGGCAAGCGAGGACTTCACCTTCTCCCAGCTCTCCGCCAGGGTCGTCGAGGTCGAGTCCGACGTGGTCCCGGCCGCGTCGGGGTCGGTGGGAACCGGCACCACCGTCGCAACGCCCGTCGGCGCGACCATGCCGAGCTCGGCGGCCCGGCTGACGATCCGAGCCGGCGACGACAGCGCCGAGACCTCGAACCGCAGCTGCTCGTAGCGGTGCTGCTCCTCGCCCACCTGCTGCTCGAGCTGATCGAGCTGGACCTGGCTCTGGGCCAGGACGACGTGGAAGCCGACCACCGCGACCAGCGAGCATACGATCATCACGCCGAAGCACCAGAGCAGGCGCCGGACACGGCGCGCCCGCCGCCGCGACTGGACGTCGACGACCCGCAGCGGCGCCGACCGCGGCCGCGTCGGACGGCGGACCGGGCGGGTACGGACGGGGGCACGCAGCGCCGTGGCCGTCGCGCTCACGACGCCTCCTTCTCGATCGGCGCGGGCTCGACCGGCCGCTTCTCGGCGGCGCGGAGCTTGGCGCTGGCCGCGCGCGGGTTGTCGGCGAGCTCGCGGTCGGTCGGGCGCAGCGGGCGACGGGTGAGAACGCGTACGAGGGGCTCTTGGGTGACCACGGGACGAGGGAGATGCGGGGGCACGTATGCCTCCACCGGCCCGGTGCCCGCCCACGCCCGGAAGCGCTCCTTCACCATGCGGTCCTCGAGCGAGTGGTAGGCCACGACGAGCACGCGCCCACCGGGCGTCAGCAGGTGCACCGACTCGTCGAGCGCGGTCGACAGCGACGGCAGCTCCCGGTTCACCTCCATCCTGATCGCCTGGAACGTGCGGCGCGCCGGGTGACCACCGCGGCGGCGCGAGCGCGCCGGGATCGCGTCCTTGATCGTGTCGACCAGCTCGCCGGTCGTCCGCAGCGGCCGTCGCTCGACGATGCGACGGGCGATCCGCCCCGCGAACCGCTCCTCCCCGTTCGCCCGGATCAGCCGGGCCAGCTCGGCCTCCGAGTAGTCGTTGACGACGTGCGCCGCGGTCAGCGGCTGCGAGTTGTCCATTCGCATGTCGAGCGGCGCATCCCCCCAGTACGAGAAGCCGCGCTCGGCACGGTCCAGCTGCGGGCTGCTGACGCCCAGGTCGAACAAGATCCCCACGATCTTCCCCTCGCTCCATGCCGACCCCACGATGGAGGCCAGCTCCTCGAAGCTCCCCTGCACGATCCGGGCGCGGTCGCCGTAGCCGGCGAGCGCCTCACGCGCCGCCGCTACCGCATCGCCGTCCCGGTCGATGCCGAGGATGCGCAGGTCGGGTCGAGACTCGAGCAGCAGGCGGGCGTGCCCGCCGCCACCGACGGTCGCGTCGACCACGACCCCGGGAGGCACCGATGCCAGCAGCTCGACCACCTCCGGTCCCATGACCGGGCGATGGAGGAACTCCGGACCCACGTTCGTCGCCCCCCTCGGGCCGTGCTGTCGCGCGGCCGTCACCTGCGCCCTTCGGGCCCGTCACCAGCCCCCCGGACGGACGAGTGCCGCTCGGATGTCTCCCCGAATCGACTCGGTTGGAAGCGGGCGGAGTAGGGGCTCTCAACCGCGCCCACCCGGGGGGCTGGTGACGGGCCCTACGGGCCTCGTCTGTCAATGCTCACTGCTGCCGGTGCTGCTCCTCTGCTAGATCCCGAACTCGGGCAGGTTGGACGACTCGGTCAGGCTCTGGTCGCCGCGCTGGTCGCGCTCGCGCCAGCGCTGGCGGTCCCAGACCTCGATCCGTGAGAACACACCCGCGACCACGACGTCGCGGTCGAGGTCGGCGTAGGTGCGCAGGTGCTGCGGGATGGCCACGCGCCCCTGCTTGTCGGGGGTGATCGGCTCGGCGCCGGCGAAGAACGTGCGGGCCGCCTGGAGCTCGGTCTCCCCCCTCCTCGACTGGTCGCGCACCTGCTGGGCCACGCCCTCGAACTCCTCCGAGGCGTAGATGAAGAGGCAGCCACCCTTGCCCTTCACCATGTAGGCCCCCTCCTTCAGCTGGTCGCGGTACTTGACCGGGAGGATCACCCGGCCTTTGGCGTCCAGGGAGTGCTCGGCCTCCCCCAGGAACATCGAATCCCCTCGCTCGCTGCACCAGGCCCCACGTGGCCGGGACGCCAACTCCACTTCACTCCATTGCGTGCCACCCTAAACCCCACTCCCCCACCAGTCAACCCCCCACCACCCACTTGGGCCACACAAACCACACAACCTCCACCCGGACGCTCCACCAGGAAGGCCGGACGCGACCGGGCGATGCCGGACAAATGCGCCGGGCGCGCCGAGACCCGGGTCGGAGACCCGAGCCGCCCGGAGGGCGGCGAGCAGGGGCTCGGCGCCGGGCCCCGGCGCACGTCCGGCACTCGGCCGGTCGCGTGCGGCCAGCGCGGGGAACGCCCGAGAGAACTTGTCCGGGCGGCGGTCTGGTGGGTGCGGGCTTAGCGGTGAACGCGCGTGAGAACTACGCCGGGACGGCGGTCGACGCGTCGGCGGCGTGCGCGCCGTTCCCGTTGCTGGTGGGGAGCCACTGCTCCCACTCGGGGTCGATGGCGCCGGCGGTGGCGACGACCCAGAGGCTGGCGTGGGGCGCGACCGGGTGCCGGCGGAGGGCGAGCCCGCACTCGGTGAGGAGGCGGTCCTCCTTGCGGGCGTTGCACGACCGGCAGGAGGCGACGACGTTCTCCCAGGTGTGCTCGCCGCCCCGCGAGCGCGGCACGACGTGGTCGATGTTCTCGGCGCTGCGGTTGCAGTACTGGCAGCGGTGACGGTCGCGGGCGAAGACCGCCCGGCGTGACAGGGGCACCCGACTGCGGAACGGCACCCGGACGAAGTGCACGAGCCGGATCACCGACGGGATGGGCATGGTCATCCGCTCGGAGTGGAGCTCACCGCCGTTGCGCGAGATGACCTCGGCCTTGTCCTTGAGCACGAGGACGACCGCCCGGCGCATCGGGACGACGCAGAGCGGCTCGAAGCTGGCGTTGAGCAGCAGCGCTCTTCCCAACGGGTTCTCACCCCTTCGTCGTCACCGGTCCGGCCCGGCCGGGCCGCAGTCTACCGGCGAGGGTCGCGGGGTCAGGGCCGGTTGCGGCCCATCTGCCGGCACCACTCGAGGTAGGTGACGACGTCGCCGGGCTGGGGCTTCCCGGCAGCGCCGTACTGGGTCCGAAGGCGGAAGCGGAGGTAGTCGCGCGCCGGGAGCGGGAGGAAGGGCGGCCTCCGCCACCAGCCCCGGGGTACGAACCGCCGCGTCTGGACCGCCGCCGTGCCCCAGAGCCGGGGCCGGAGGGCGACGAGGAGCGAGGCCCGGGCCCAATAGCCGACCACCGCGCCCCAACGTAACGGGCGATGCTGCGCGGCGACCTCGTCGCTGCCGCCTTCTAAGGTGATTCGCGCAGATCCCCGAGCCACGCAGGAGCCCTCCGGTGGTGCAACCGGCGCCCGCGTCCCACGCCTCGTTCGGCCAGCTCTTCGACGCCCTGCTGGGCAATGTCGAGCGGGTCATCCAGGGCAAGCGGGACGCGATCCGTCTCGGGCTGGTGTGCCTGTTCGCCGAGGGGCACCTCCTCATCGAGGACGTCCCCGGCGTGGGCAAGACGTCGATGGCGAAGGCGATCGCCCGCTCGATGAGCGGTATCTGGCGCCGGGTGCAGTTCACCCCTGACCTGCTGCCGTCGGACGTGACCGGCGTCTCGGTCTGGAACCGGGCGGCCAACGAGTTCGAGTTCCGCCCCGGTGGGGTCTTCGCCAACGTCCTGCTCGCCGACGAGATCAACCGGGCGTCGCCCAAGACCCAGTCGGCGTTGCTCGAGGCCATGGAGGAGGGCCAGGTCACGGTGGACGCGCACACCTACCGGCTCGAGCGCCCGTTCATGGTGATCGCGACCCAGAACCCGATCGAGCTCGAGGGGACCTACCCGCTGCCCGAGGCCCAGCTCGACCGTTTCCTCATGCGCATCCAGATGGGCTACCCGAGCCGCGACTCCGAGGTCTCGATCCTCGAGACCCACGGGAGCCACGCCGCGGTCGAGGAGCTCGCGCCGGTGGCATCGGCGGCGGAGATCACCAGCGCGGCCGACGTCGTCGCGACCGTGCACGTGGCCGCCAACATCAAGGGCTACATCGTCGACCTCGTGGAGGCGAGCCGCCGCCACGCCGAGTTGGCGCTGGGGGTGAGCCCGCGCGGCGCGCTCTCGCTCCAGCGGGCGGCGCGCGCGCTGGCTGCCAGCCTCGGCCGCGAGTACGTCGTGCCCGACGACGTGAAGCGGCTCGCGCCGGCGGTTCTGGAGCACCGGATGCTCATCGCGCCCGATGCCCAGCTGCGCGGGGTCACACCCGACGCGGTGGTGCGATCGCTGCTCACGTCGGTGCCCGTCCCGGGCGCGACCGGGTAGGGGTGTGCCCGAACACCCGCCCGCCCGGCGCTTGCTGACGCGACGGGGCTGGTCGCTGGTCGGCGCCTGCCTGGGGCTCTTCGTCGCCGGGCGGCTGCTCGGCACGGTCGAGCTCTCGATCCTGGCGACCGGAGGCGTCGCCCTGCTGGCCGGCGCGCTCGTCTGGGCCCGCACCCGGACATGGGAGCTCGTCGCTGCCCGTGAGTTGCGGCCGGCGCGCTTGCACGTCGGCGCCGACGGGCGCGTCGACGTCGCGATCTCGAACCGGGGCGCGCGTCGCACGCCCCAGCTCTCGGTGACCGACGTCTTCGACAACGGGCGGCGCGCCGCCCGGGTCCTGCTCCCGCCGCTGCCGCCGGACGAGCGCGCCCGGGCCGCGTACCGCATCCCGACCTCCCGCCGGGGCCGGTACCGCGTCGGGCCTCTCGCCGTCACCGCGACCGACCCGTTCGGCCTGGCCCGGCGCACGTGGGGCCTGGGCACGTTCAGCGAGGTGACGGTGTGCCCGCGGGTGCACGAGATCCTCGCCCCGAGCCAGCCCGGCGGGCGGCTGGTGGCCTCGGTCGAGAGCGTGCGGGCGCGTGCCCTCGTGAGCGAAGGCGGCGAGGAGTTCCTCACCCTGCGCGAGTACGAGATCGGCGACGACCTGCGCCGGGTCCACTGGCGCTCCACCGCCCGCACCGGCGAGCTCATGGTGCGCCAGGACGAGGCGCAGTGGCGGGCGCGGGCAGTCGTCGTGCTCGACGTCCGGCCCGGCGCCCACGATCATGCTTCGTTCGAGGTTGCAGTCGAGGCGACCGCGTCGGTGGTCGACCGGCTCACGCGCATGCGCCGGCAGGTCGAGGTGGTCACCGGGTCGGGGCAGCGGCTGGGCCAGACCCGCTCGGGCCGCTCCCGGAGCGGGGACGTGATGGACCAGCTGGCCACCATCGAGCTCGGCGGGACCGACCGCCTCGGCTCGGTGCTGTCGTCACTGCGCGCCCGAGGCCGGGCTGCCCTGGTCGTGGCGGTCATGGGAACCATGAGCGCGGCCGAGCTCGACGCGCTCGGTGGCCTGACCGCGCACGGCTCGGTGACCGTGGTCGCGACCCGACCGCCCCTCGACGTCCTGCCCGGCGACCGCATCGCGCCGCCGGCACCCGCGTCCGCAGTGTCCACCCAGGCCCTCGTCGTGGTCGACACCTACGCCGTGCCGTTCCCGATCGCCTGGAACGAGACGATGACCCGATGGCAACTCAGCGCTCTCGCGACCTCGCCGCCCTCGCCCTCGCCGCGCTGAGCGCGGCCGCGGCCCTCAGCCTGGGCCGGGTCTTCGCCTCCGCCGAGTTCGCGCTCCCTGTCATCGGGGCGGCGGTACTCCCCCATGCGCTGGGGATCGTGACGCGGCGACGGGGGTGGTCGACCGGACTCACCGTCGCGTGGTCGCTCGTGGGCCTGGCGGTCTACGCCGTCTGGGCGGTCGAGCCGTCGACCACCCGCCTGGGCGTCCCGACCGCGACGACGCTCGAGGCGCTCGGCCGGCACCTCGAGCAGGGCTACGACGAGCTCCGCACCGCGGTCGTGCCCGCGCCAGTCACCGACGGCGCGCTGTTGCTCGCGGTGGCGGTGACGTGGGTGATGGCGCAGACCGCCGACCTGCTGGCGTTCCGGCGCGACGCGACGATCGCCGCGGTCGCCCCCGGGCTCTCGCTGTTCATCTGGGCGTCCACCCTGGGCACCACCGACCTGCGCGCCCGCACCACCGTCGGGTTCGCCGGCGCGACCGTCATCTTCCTCCTCCTTCAGCACCAGGCCCTCCTCGAGCGGCGCCGGGCCTGGTTCGCCGGCCGTCGCCTCGGTGCCGGGAGCGGGTTGCTCACCGCAGGCGCACTCGCCGGCCTCGTCGCCGTGCTCAGCGGAGTCGTCGTCGGCCCCGCGCTTCCGGGAGCGGGCGACGACGCGCTCCTCGACGTCCGCGGCCTGGGCGCCGGCAGCGAGGGCGGCGCCCGCAGCTACCGGACCGAGCCGCCCCTGGCGCGCATCGGGGACAACTTCCTCGCGCCCGAGAAGGTGGAGGTGTTCACCGTCCGGAGCCCGGTACCCGAGTACTGGCGCATCGCCGCGCTCGATCAGTACTCGACCGATGCCGGCGGCCAATGGACGCTGGCCGCCGCCGGCGCCGACGAGGTCGCCGAGGGGCTCGACGGCCCGGTCGGCGACGACGCGGTCCGCCAGGAGTTCGAGATCGTCGGGCTGAACGGACGGTGGATGCCGGCGGCGTACGAGCCGGTCGCCGTCGACGGCGGCGCGCCCCTCGTGGTCAAGGCGTCGGTCACGCTCGTCAGCGGGCGGACCCGCCTGCGGGGCCTGCGGTACTCGGTGCAGTCGGAGCTCCCGCCGAGTCCGGGCTCACTCACCGACGCGCAGCGTGCGGAAACCGGGACGCCGCCGCCCGAGGAGCTGGCCCAGTTCACCGAGTTGCCCAGCGACTTCCCCGACAACGTCCGCCGGCTCGCGCTGGACGTCGCCGGCGACGCGACCACGGCGTACGACCGCGCCCTCGCGCTCGAGCAGTTCTTCCTGTCTCCGGAAGCCGGGTTCACCTACTCGCTCGACGCCGACGTCGAGCTCGGGCCCGACGCGCAGAGCACCGACGCCATCGAGGAGTTCGTCGTGACCACCCGCAAGGGCTTCTGCGTGCAGTTCGCAGGGAGCTACGCGGCGATGGCCCGGGCCGTCGGCCTCCCGGCGCGGGTAGCGGTCGGCTACACGACGGGCACGTACGACCCCGACGCCGACGTGTACCACGTCTCATCGCACAACGCCCATGCCTGGCCCGAGGTCTGGCTCGCGGGCCTGGGTTGGACGCGGTTCGAGCCCACGCCCGCGAGCGGCCTGCCCGGCGGGAGCGCGCTGCCCGGCCGCGCCGCGGTACCGGGAGCCGAGGACGACGCCGGTCTCGAGACCACGCCGACCACGTCGGCGTCTCCGGCGCCGCCGGCGACTGCTTCCGGTCCTCCGCCAACCGTCGATGCCGGCGACGTCCCCGACGTCAACGTCGACGCTCCCGCCACCGGGAGCGGCGGCCGCGACGGGCTCCTCTCGTTCAGTTGGACGCTCCTCGCCGTCGCCGGCATCGCCCTCGTCGTCGTCGCGATCGGGGGCGCGGTCGCGGTGGTCGTGGCCAAGGCGCGCCGGCGCGCCGGGAGGCATCACCGCGTCGAACCGGCTGGTGCCGTCGCGGGCGCGTGGGAGGAGGCCCTTGACCGCCTGAGCGAAGCCGGAGTGACCGCCCGCTCGTCGCTCACGCCGTTCGAGCTGGCGTCGAGCGCCCGCGCCCGACTCTCCGACGACACCGCCGCGCCGCTGCGCTCGCTGGCCGAGACCTACACCGCGACGCGCTACGGACCGATCGGACCCGAGCCCGACGATGCGGTGCAGGCGTGGGTGCGGGTCGACGAGATCGGACGAGCGCTGCGCGACGGCGCGCCACTCCGGACGCGAGTCCGCCGCCGCCTCGACCCGACCCCGCTCCGGCGCTAACCGGACTCCGTTTCGGACTCGCTCCCGCCCTGGAGGCCCTCGACGAACTCCCGGCGCTCGGCGTCGAAGGCGCGGACCTCGGTCTCCACGTCCGCCGCCATCCGATCGACCGCGACGAACAGCGCGAGCTGGCCCTGCCGGAGCGCGTCGAGGATCTGGCCGTCGTCGCGGCACGCCCAGACCGCCTCGCCGTCGGTCACGAGCCGGAGCCCGGCCACATCCTCCCCCGACTCGACCAGGTAGCGCAGCGCCCGTTGGATGCGAGCGAGGGGAAGCCCGGATTCGAGCAGCGACCTGACGATGCGCAGCGCCACCAGGTCACGGAACGAGTACCGGCGGTCCTGGGGCCGGACGAGGCGGATGCGCCGCCAGTACCGGAGCTGGGCCTCGGTGCAGCCGGTCAGGCGGGCCGCTTGAGCGGCGGTGTACCCGACCGGTGACGGAGGTTCCGTCAGGAACCCTCGTCGCGGCGCCAGCGCTCCCGCCAGCGCTTCCCGGCCTCGCCGAGCCGACCCTTCAGCGCGCCCCCGCGCACCGAGCCGGTGAGGCTCTCGAACCCGGCCTTGCCCATCTTGCGGACGTTGCGCTCGATCACGAGCGCGGAGAACAGCATGATGCCGAATCCGACCACGCCCAGGGCGACGTGGATGGTGAACGTCATCACCAGGAACACCAGCCCGGCCACGAGACCGAGGACGGCCCACTTGATGGCGCGGGTCGCGTGCCGGTAGAGCGTCGTCTCGGAGACCTGCTGGGCGAGCCGGGGGTCGGAGGCCGAGAGGTTCGCCTCGATCTCCTTGAGGATCTTCTGCTCTTCGTCGGAAAGCGGCATGGCGCCTCTCGTCGTCCCTCCGCAGGCTCGCCGGGGGCTCACTCGCCCCGGGCCGGGCCCGCGGACGTGCCCGTCATTCTCGCGCACGCCCGGGCGTCAGGCTACGCGACCGGCAGCGGGGCGCCGCCGCCGCGTGCGGACCGGTACGCGAGGTCGACGAGGCGGTGCGCGGCCAGCGCCTCGGTCGCGCCCGGCGAGCCTCGGGCCGCCGAGCCATCGTGGGCCAACCCATCGAGGAAGAACTTGGCCGGCTCGGCGTACTGGCCCAGCGGCTTGGCCAGCACCTCGGGAAGGTCGAGGCACTCGAGCCACGACGGAGGCGGCGCGTCGATCACCTCGGCACCGGCCGAAGTCTCGACGCGGAGGGGGCCGAGGTAGTCGTCGTCGGTCCACAGCAGGGCGTCCTCGCAGAACACCTCGAGCCGGCGGCTCGAGCCGCGGGTCAGGACCTGGTGCCAGACGCTCACGATCGTCGCGGTGCTCCCACCCGGGTACGAGAACGTGAGCGTCGTCGTGTCGTCGATGCCGGCATGGCCGAACATCGACGCGGTGCGGGCACCCACCTCGGTCGGGTCGCCGAGGATCCACCGCAGCAGATCGACGTCGTGGATCGAGTGCTCGATGAGCGTGCCGCCGCCGGCGCGGTCGACATCGGCGCGCCACTCCGAGGCGTACATGCCCTGGATCGGGAAGAACTGGTCGTCGCGCAGGATCGTTGCCATCGGGCGTCCGTAGCGTCCCTCCGTGACCGCGGCGGCGAGGGCGCGGAAGACCGGCGCGTGCCGGAGCACGAGACCGACCTGGTGCGGGACCCGCTCGAGGGCCACCGCGATCCGCTCGCACTCGGCGAGGGTGGGCGCCAGCGGCTTCTCGCAGAAGACGGGCAGCCCCCTGGCGACGGCGGCCTCGACCGCGTCCCGGTGGGCGGCGGTCCAGGTGCAGATCCAGGCGACGTCGACTTCGCCGAGCAGGGTGTCGAGGTCGGGGCAGGCGCGGGCGTCGTGGTGGCCGGCAAGGGTGACGGCCCGGTCATGGTCGGGGTCGAAGGTGGCAGTGACGCGCGCGTCCACGAGCCCGGCGTCGGCGAGCTGGCGCAGCGCGAACGAGTGCACCGTGCCGATGAACCCGCATCCGATGAGCCCGATGCGGATCACTCGGGCTCCTGGACCTGTTCCTTCGTCGGGTACCGGGGATCGCGGCCCCGGTCGGAGAGGGAGGCGAGGCCGACCGCGTCGTCACCGAAGCGCTCGCGCAGGGCGTCGACGGAGCGCTCGACGGCGGCGTGCCGGTCGGCGGGCGAAGCGGTCTCGTCCAGCGGAAGCTGCTCCTGCACCGCCTTCGCCTCCTCGAGCTGCTGCACCGAGACGCCGAGGAGACGGATCCCGTCGCCGATGTCGACCGCGTCGAGCAGCTCGCGCGCGATCGTGCCGATCTCGGCGCCGACCGCGGTCGCGTCGACGACGGTGCGGGATCGGGTGATCGTGCGGAAGTCGCGGTAGCGGAGCTTCAGCTGCACCGTCCGTCCGGCGCGGCCGCCGGCTCGGAGCCGGGACGCGACCCGCTCCGCCATGCGCAGCGCCTCGCGTTCCAGCTGCGAGCGGTCGGCGATGTCACGGGCGAACGTCTCCTCGTGCCCGACCGACTTCGCCTCCTGATGGGGCACGACCGGACGCTCGTCGCGGTTCCACGCCAGCGCGTGGAGATCGCCTCCCTGGGCGGGGCCCAGCGCGTGGACGAGCGTGTCCTCGGAGAGCGCGGCGAGCTCGCCGACGGTGTGGACGCCGAGCTGCTCGAGCCGCTTGCGGGTGGCGGGGCCGACGCCCCAGAGCCGCCCGACGTCGAGTGGATGAAGGAAGGCCAGCTCGTCGCCGGGCTCGACGACGAACAGCCCGTCGGGCTTGGCCTCCTGGCTGGCGAGCTTGGCGACGTGCTTCGTCGTGGCGGCGCCGACCGACGCGACGAGCCCGGTCTCGGCGCGCACGCGTGTCCGGATGGCCACCGCGACCTCGGGGCCGGTCCCGTGCAGCCGGCGGGCGCCGGCGACGTCGAGGAACGCCTCGTCGAGCGCCAGCGGCTCGACCAGCGGCGTGAACGACCGCAGGATCGCCATCACCGACTTGGACGCGTCGCCGTACTCCTCGAAGCGGGGAGCGAGGAACACGCCGTCGGGACAGGCGCGCCGGGCGCGACCCATGGGCATGGCCGAGTGCACGCCGAAGCGGCGGGCCTCGTAGCTGGCGGCGGCGACGACCCCGCGGTGACCGAGCCTGCCCACGATGACCGGCCGGCCCCGGATCGACGGGTCGGCGAGCTGCTCGACCGAGGCGTAGAACGCGTCCAGGTCGACGTGCAGGATGGAGGCTTCGCGCCGATCAGGCATGCGACGTCCCCGACTCGGGAGGCGCCACTTCAGGACACGGCGGCGCGGCGCACCTTCAGGTCGGCCCGGGCCGTGCCCCGCACCTCGTACTGGTACCCGCGCATGTCGCCCGGGCCCCACCGCTCGGCCAGCCACTCACCCAGCGGCTCGGCGACCCAGCGGGCGCACTCGCCCAGGAGCGCGTGGCATTCGCCGGGCGGGAAGAACTCGGCCTCGACCACGATACCGTCGGGGTCGTCGACCCGCAGCTCGCCGTCGAACTCGACCGCGCGGTGCACCTCGCAGCGCATGGTCCAGCCCAGATCCGGCGCCACTGCCTGCACCTCGTAGACCGGTCCCTCCCACCGACGCACGCGGATGCCGGTCTCCTCCTCCACTTCGCGCGCCAGGCCGTCGAGGAGTGTCGCGTCGTCGGCGTCGATGACCCCGCCGGGCGTGCTCCAGTCGGAGAACCCGCCGCGCCGGCGGTTGCGCACCATGAGGAGCCGGCCATCGACTTCGACGAGCGCGCCGGCGACCAGCCATTCGCGGTGCGCCGACGCCATGGTCGTCAGTTTGGCACGCCGGTTCGGCGGGGCTTCGAGGGCACCCGTACGCTCGTCTCGATGGACGAGCAGATCCCGCGAGGCATCCCGTCGCGTACCGCGTACCTGCTCGCGTTCCTGGCGGTCGTCGTCTCGGGGCTCTTCGGGGGGACGATCGGCTACGGGCTCGTCGACATCAGCTGCGAGGGAAGCTGCGGCCTCGCCACGGTCGCGGGCGCGCTCGTGGGCGCCACCGTCGCCGCCGTCGGGGTCGGCATCATCGCCGTGCTCGTCCTCCGGGCGATGTCGGAGTGGAAACGCAAGGAGTCGGGGTCGGCATAATCAGCAGATAGGAGCTGCCATCCTCGGACAGGCGGCCGGGTCCCCCGGCCGCCGGATCGCCAGCGGCGTGCGGGAGCGGCGAGCGAAGCGAGCGCGACCAGAAGAGGCGG